>CAJUHT010000013.1 GCA_910586035.1 uncultured Christensenella sp. | reverse complement strand
GCGGTCTTGAAAACCGTTGATGGGCAACTATCCGGGGGTTCGAATCCCTCTCTCTCCGCCAAGAGCGATAGAGTTTGAACACCGTAAAAAGTGTACAAACTCTAACTTTATTACTCCGCCAAAATGCGGGGCGTACTTGTGTACGCCCCGCATTTTGATAGAGAAAGCCAATTTTAAATTTTTCCGCTCTTTATTTTTCTTATGTGATAAAAAAAATTATCCTGCTTTGCTCCCGATAAATTTAAAGCCGTTTTTAAAGAAATACGCTTTTGTATGTAGTCGGTTGCAATGGAAATAAATTCGTCGGTGTACTTTTTGCGCGGTCTGCCGAACTTAACGCCGTTTTGCCGCGCAATGCGTATACCGTCCGCCTGCCGTTGCTTTATATTCTCGCGCTCGTTTTGCGCCACAAACGAAAGAACCTGCAAAACGATATCCGATATAAATTTGCCCACAAGCGTTTCCGTTTTTGTGCGAGTATCGAGCAGAGGCATATCCAAAACTAAAATATCCGCCCCCAAGTCGCTTGTAATGTGCGCCCATTCGGCTATTATTTGGTCGTAGTTGCGCCCCAATCTGTCAATGGACTTTATAACGAGCAAGTCGCCGCTTTTCAGCTTTTTGACAAGCTTTTTATATTCTTTACGTTCAAAATCTTTGCCGCTTTTCTTATCCGAGAATATGCGGCATTTTTCTATGCCGAACTCGATAAACGAGGCAATCTGCCGTTGTAAATTCTGGTCTTTTGCCGAAACCCTTGCGTAACCGTATGTAATCATAAGCGGTACCCCCTTAAAAAAAAGTAAAATTATTTTAAAGGATAGCAAAAATCGGGGCGTTTGATTAACGAAACTTACCCCGAAAACAGAAAAACTTTAAAAAAAGTGTACTTTTACTACAACGTTAAAAAAATTACTTTTTTACCAAAAATTGACTTTATTTTACTTGATAATTATATAATAAAAACCATTTTAAAGCAAGCGTTTAAGAGTAGTAAAAGTACACGTTTACTACGCAACAAAACGCTATAATAAGGAGAATTATATGAAGAAAAAATTGTGTTGCTCGCTTTTGGCAAGCGCCTGTGCCCTCACCTGTGTTTTTGCGCTTTCTGCGTGCGACAAAAACCAATCTGCCGAAACCAAAACCGTAAACGAAACGCAATGGTCAAACGTTTTCAGCAAAACCTATGATAAATTTGCATTATCTTATACGGTAAAGGAAGAAAACGGTGAGGACGGACCTTCCGTCATATATAAATTTGATTTTGTAAATAAATATTTTTATATGGCTTATTCCGAGGACGAAACGGAATTTCAGGAGATATATACCGACGAAGGAAACAATAAAGGCTATAATTACGCCATATCCGGTAATATGACGGAATGGGTAAGGGGCAGTTATACAATAGATTCGGACACCGGTTTTATGTTTAACAGAAAAAACGAATATTACGGCTATATCAACTTGTTAAACGATAAGTTTTCGCAATTCGATTACGATGAAGCAAGCAAAAAATACGTTTGCGACACCTTTAAAATTGACGAGGAATTTGGCACCGCAGAAAATATTTATGTAAGCTTTGAAAAAGGAGAATTGAAATGCGTGGAATTTAAAAACGTTGTAAATACTTTTATGGAATGTTCTTACGTATTTACGTTTGAAGATTTTAAAATAGAGATACCCGAACATTTCAGCGACGACATATAATTAAATTTAAGGCGAGCGCGTTTAAACGCGCTCGCCCTTTAAAATTTTAAACGTTTCAATAATTCAGCAGCCGTCCGTTGTCGTTCCATTCCCCGTACATTACTCCGTTTTTTGTGTTTTTAATAAATTTTTGCAAACGGCTTTGAAAAAGTTCGGACTACTTTTTCTTTATTTGTATAGTATCTATTCTCACGCGCCGATAAAGGGGCGGAAAATTTAAAAAATTATTCCATACTTCTTCGTCCACTTGTAACGCGTTTAAAATTTGACGGTCGATTACAAAGCCGTCGGGGGACATATCAGGCAAAACGCCCCTTCCCGCTTCGGTCATAAGTCCCAACTTTTCCAATCTTCGGCAACGCTCTTTATTCAACTCGCTCCACAACGAATTTTTTTTGCGCGGCGCCAGTCTCTGAGCGGTTACGCCGTTGTCGAGCTTCTTCTCCGTGCTGTCTATCCAACCGAAGCACAAAGCTTCTTCAACTGCGTCGACGTACCAAAAAGTACCGTCGTTTTGCGGTCTGCCGCGCTTTACTACAACCCAACATTCCTTTTGGGTACTGTAATTGTCGTTAAGCCATAACCGCAATTGGTTGCGGTTTTTCGCGTCCAATAAATTTGTAAGCTCCATAATTTCATTTTATCAAAACCGTACAACTTAATCAACCGCATTGCGCCACAAATTTTTTTACCGCATATTACTTAAATCTTTAAGCCCCATTATGCGGCAACCTTTGCTTTCGTAATATTCCAGCATTTCGGGAATTTTGTTTTTATTGTAGCTTGTAACGCAGTCGGATATAACGTATACGCCGTAATTTGCTTTGCGCAGATTATAGCAAGTACACTTAACGCAGGCAACGGCGTCCGCCCCCGCCACGTAAAAATCGCTTATGCCGTTTTTACTTATAAATTCCGCAAACTCCTCACTGCTCAACGCGCTACCCTTATACTTGGTAAAAATATTGTTTGAAACTATCTTTAAATCGTCAACCAACTCCGCGCCGCGCGTGCCCGTCTTAAACGTTCTCGTTCCCGCGGACAGGTTTTCGTGCCTGATATAGACGACGGTCAGGTCATTTTTAACCGCCCAATCTATGGCGCCGTTTACGTTGTCTATAATATCCTTATAATTTTTTGTTATGTCGTTTTGAAGGTCGATTACCACCAAAGCCGTGTTTCGCATTGCGCTTCTCCTTAAATTTATTTACCCAATCATTTTAACGCTTAATTGTTGACATCGTTATGGCAACAATTTATAATAAGTCAAAGAACTTTTTAAGGAAACCCGAGTGAAAATTGACCGACTTGTAAGCATTATTATGGTACTGCTGGATAAAAAGCGTATCGGCGCGCAGGAATTAGCGGATATGTTCGAAGTTTCGCCGCGCACGATTTACCGCGACGTAGACGCCATAAATATGGCGGGTATTCCCGTACGCTCTACTTCGGGCGTTGGCGGAGGCTTTGAAATTTTAGAAAACTACAAAATAGACAAAAACGTTTTTACCGCCGCCGACCTTTCGGCTATATTGACGGGTCTGTACAGCCTTACCGACGCGGTGCGCGCCGACCAATTACAAAACGTACTTGCCAAAGTTAAAAGCTTTATTCCCGCCGACAGGGCAAAAGAAATAGAGTTAAAGGCAAATCAGATAAAAATAGATTTAAGCCCGTGGTTAGGAAACGCGGACGTTGAAAAGTATTTAACGACAATAAAGACGGCTTTGCAGGAAAACAGACTGCTATCCTTCGATTATGCCGACAGGTACGGAACCGTAACCGCGCGGATAGCCGAGCCCTATCAACTTATATTGAAGGGCAACCGTTGGTACTTTCAAGGCTTTTGCCGCACGAGAAACGACTTCCGCCTGTTCAGGCTATGCCGCATTTTACATTTGCAAACGGTAAACGAAACCTTTACCCCGCGGGAATATAAAAGCCCGCAGTTGGAATTTAACGATATTTTGACTGCGTTGCAGACAAGAATAAAGCTACGCGTAGAGCAATCGGTATTGGACAGGGTGCTTGACTTTTGCTCTTACAAAGACGTTGCGCCCGACGGCGACGGACGGTATACGGTCAGCTTCCCCTTTATAGAAAACGATTACTATTACGATATGCTTTTAAGCTTTGGCGACAAATGCGAATGTTTAGAGCCGTTGCATATCCGTACTCGTTTAAAACGCAGATTGAGGGAAATTCTTAATTTGTACACGGTAGAAAGGAGTTGAGAGCGTTTTGCAAACCCATATATATTCATAATTTTCTAATGTCTGCTCGCCCACGTAAAATCTACCGAACCTGCGGAAAGTATTTCCCAGCGCGTCGGTTACAAACAGAGGAGAAAACAAATCTATTCCGTCGAAAGCGTCCCCGCCGTCGCCGCCTCCCACGTTAGGTTTAAATTGCGTTTTCCACAAGGATATTACCCCGTCTTTCCGAATTACGCGTTCAAGCTCGGGGCGAGCTTGCTCCGCTTTTCCAACGCGCGCCGTATTCAACCGTTTCGCCGCCCATTGCCGTTTCAACCGTTAAGTTATCCATATATACGCTCCGATTTATTTTCCGTTGCCGAAAAAGCTTTGTATCTTTAAGCAGACAATCTATCACAAACGCGCGCAAATTGCAATAGAATTATTTACGTTTTACAAATAGGCGTTTCAAAAAAACGCATAGCGCAATGTAAAGCTATGCGTTTTATGCGTTTTATTCGTTAAATTTTATCTTACCCTTAAAAACTTGCCTTTAATACTGCGCGCACGTCGTTTTCGTCCAGAACCTTGTAACCACCGTCCATAATCAGAGTACTTTTTACTATGCCGTCAAGCATTTGCTCAGTTGCGCCCAGCGCGGTTAAATTCATTGTAAGCCCAATCTTTTTCATCCACTCTTCCATTGCCAATAGCCCCTCTTCGGCAACCTTAATTTGAGTTTTGCCTTCGGGATTTACGCCCCAAACGTTTACGGCATAACGGGCGAATTTTTTCAATCCGTACGGCAATATGCGGCGATAATAGGGTATAGACACGGCGGCAAGCGTCATACCGTGCGTTGCGTCGGTGTGCGCGGCAACCGCCTGCCCAAGCATATGCACCATCCAATCGGTGGTTTTGCCCTTTGCAACAAGCGTATTCAACGCCCAGGTAGCCGTCCACATAATATTACTGCGCGCCTCGTAGTCGGTCGGGTTTTCTACGGCGATATTTGCGCTGTGGATAAGCGAACGCAAAAGCCCTTCCATTATGTAGTCGCTCGTATTGTCGTCCATACCCGAAAAATACTGTTCGAGGATGTGCGACATAATATCGTATATTCCCGAAACCATCTGTTCCTTGGGCACGGTAAAAGTAAATTCGGGATTTAAAACCGAAAATTTGGGAAATACGTTTTCCCCAAAAACGTGCCCTATTTTCAGCTTTTGTTCGCGGTTGGTTATAACCGAGCCGCCGTTCATTTCACTGCCCGTTCCCACCATAGTAAGCACGCAACCTACGGGTATAATTTTGCAAGCGGGTTCTTCGAAGCGGATAAAATATTTATCCCAAGGGTCGTCGTTGCAGTTTACGGAAACGGACACGGCTTTCGCGTAGTCGCAAACCGAGCCGCCGCCCACAGCCAAAATCAAATCGGCTTTCGCCGCTTTGGCGCGCGCGAGCCCCTCGTTTAGTTTTTCGCTTGTGGGGTTGGGCATAACGCCCGCGTCCTCGAAAACGTTTTTACCGTTGTCTTTCAAAATTTTTATAACTTTGTCGTAAACGCCGTTGCTTTTAATCGAACCGCCGCCGTAAACAAGCAAAACGTTTTTGCCGTATTTGGGCAACTCTTCGTTCAAGCCGTCAAGCGCGTCCTTGCCGAAGTACAGTTTTGTGGGATTGCAGTAAGTAAAATTTCCTAACATATCTATCTCCTTTTTTATTTTAAGCTGAGCGTTACGGTCTGACTGCCGTTACCCGCTCCGAGCAACGTATTTATTTCGGACGAAGAGTAGCCTACTATTCTGCCTATCCTTGTAAAAGTCCAACTGTTTTCGCCGTAGTACAGGCACAAACTGTTGCCCTGATACAAAACCACGTCGCCCGCCGTAGTTGACGTCGGTTTGTCGTTAGTCGGCAGATTAAAGCCCAAATTCCCGACCTTTTCAAACCTGCCGTAATCGTCGGCGATATAAACTATGTCTTTCTCTTTAAGCACGGCGGTAAGCGCCGAAGCCGAAGAATTATCTTCAAGTTCGGCTTTTAATTTATTGCCGTTAATATAGATATACATTATTTCAACAACCTTTCCCCCGTCCGTTCGTTTCCCGCCATCTCCGCCGCTTTTAGCCGAGGCACACCCCGCTAAGGAAAACGCCGAAAATAAAACTATGCATAACAAAATAAGTTTTTTCATAACATAACCGCCACTTGCAATTATTTTATTGTGTAAACGCATTTATGTCAAATGCTTATATTTTATGCCGATGCCATAATTGACACGCATATTAACAATATGCTAAACTATACAAAAGGACGGTGTAAATATGGAACTGCGGGAACTTAAATATTTTTTGGCGGTTACGCGCGAACAAAGCATTTCCAAAGCGGCGGAAGCGCTTTATATAACGCAACCGAATTTATCCCGACAGATGCAAAATCTTGAAAAGGAAATAGGACAACAACTGTTCATTCGCGGAACGAAAAAAATTACGCTTACCGAAGCGGGGCAACTGCTTCGCAAGCGCGCGGAAGAAATTATTGAACTGTATAATCAAACGGAAGCCGAACTGCATACGCCCATTACCGAAATAAGCGGCGACATTTATATCGGCGGCGGCGAAAGTTACGTTATGGGGCTTATAGCCAAAGCGGCGCGCTCTGTCCAATGCGATTATCCGAATGTTAAATTCCATTTATTCAGCGGGGACAGCGGCACGATTTCCGAAAGGCTCGATAAAGGTCTTATAGATTTCGGTATTTTTATCGAGCCGTTCGATTTATCCAAATACGACCATTTACGCCTGCCCCTATACGATACCTGGGGCGTGCTTATGCGCACGGACAGCCCGCTTGCCGAAAAGGAACGCATTACCCCGCAGGACCTGTGGGACAAGCCGCTTATACGCTCGCGGCAGTCAATGGGCAAAAACAAAATAAGCGATTGGTTTGAAAAGAGCACGGAGGAGCTTAACGTAGTCGCCACGGGCAATCTTTTGTACAATATGTCGCTGCTTGTGGAGGAAGGGCTGGGCTACGCCGTTACGCTTGACAAACTTATTAACACCACGGGAAATTCTGATTTGTGTTTCCGCCCGCTCTATCCCGAACTCATTTCGCACCTCGATATTGCCTGGAAGAAGTATCAGGTGTTTCCCAAGTGCGCGGAAATATTTTTAAAACGTTTGCGCGAAAACCTGTAAATTTTAGGCAAAATATATACACAATATAAATATACGGAGAAATATGGCAAACTCTACGGAACAACTCGGAAACGGAAAAATCCTGCCGCTTATATTTAAACTTACTATTCCCGCGGTGATAGCCCAGCTTATAACCTTTTTATACAACATTGTAGACAGAATGTTTGTTGCAAAGATTGGCGAGGGCGGTATGGACGCGCTTGCCGCGCTGGGAATAGTTTTGCCAATCACTTTAATAATACAGGCGTTTGCCAGCCTTATAGGAATAGGCGGCGCGCCGCGCGCAAGCATAAAACTCGGAGAGGGCGACGACGGCGAGGCGAATAAAATTTTTAACACGGCTTTCGTACTGCTTACGGTAACGGGCGTTGTAATAAGCGCGTTGACCCTGTTTCTTGCCCGCCCCATAGTCGTGCTGTTCGGCTGCCCGCCCTCCGCTGTGGAGTTTGCAACTTCATACCTAAAAGTCTACTCTTTCGGCACTCTCTTCGTACTGCTTGCGCAGGGGTTAAATCCCTTTATCACGGCTCAGGGCTACTCCTTTATGGCAATGGCTTCGGTGCTTATAGGCGCGATAACCAACATAGGGTTAGACCCTTTGCTGATTTTCGTCTGCGATTTAGGCGTTAAGGGCGCAAGCCTTGCAACGGTAATTTCCCAAGGCATTTCCTTTATATGGATAACGGCGTTTTTCTTCACAAAAAAAAGCAAGTTTAAACTGCGCTTTAAGGATATGAAATTAAAAGCCAAGAGAATTGCGGGCATACTCTCCCTCGGCGTATCCCCATTTATTATGACGCTTACGGAATGCGCCATACAAATCGTGTTCAACGTAAATCTTAACGCGGCTACGGGCGGCAACAAGGACTATACCGCCGCGCTTACCATAATGCTAAGCGCCCTGCAACTCATATCCCTGCCGCTGAACGGGCTGGGTTACGGTATGCAACCGTTCGTAAGCTACAACTACGGCAAGGGCAACGCGGAACGGCTTAAAAAGGGAATTAAGTATATAACGATAATTGCGTTTATCTTCGGCTCTTCGATATGGGCGGTGTCTATGGCGGTGCCGCAGGTATACGCGTTTATATTCTCGGCAAGCGGTTCGGTAAGGGACATAGTAAAGACGTACACGCCGCTATTTCTTATGGGCTCGGTGATGTTCTTCGTGCAGATGACTCTGCAAAACGTAAACGTTGCGCTCGGACAGGCGAAGTCGGCGCTGTTGCTTGCCGTGCTACGAAAGGTGATAATTTTAATTCCCCTATGCTTCACCCTTACCCACCTTTTGGGCTTTAAGGGCGTGTATATGTCGGAGGGAATAGCAGATTTTATTGCGGGCGCCATTACCGCGGCTGTAATATTTACAACCTTTCCGAAAGTTTTCAAAAGGCGCGAAGAGGAGCTGAAACGGCAGAGAGCCGAAGCGGACGAAAAAGAAGAGCGGGAACAAGAAGTTCCCGCCAAAGAAATTTAAAATGAAGCGGCGGTCAATTCTGCCGCTTTATATTTTGCTCGGTTATAAAGGGATAAAAAACCACCTCTTCGCCTTCCGCGTCCTCCCTGCGCATATCCACCGCCGTAATCTGTCTGTTGCCGTAAGTCGTGTAATAGTAAACGCCTTTGCTTGCGTTACAGCAGGAAGCGTAAACGGTTATTTCGTATCCGCTATCTCCCACGGCGCAACAGCCGCGCGTCTGCCACACGCTTGAAAGAATATGGAAAAACTGCCCCACTCTCTCCTCCTCCGAATTTCCGCAGACGGAGTTGTTTTTGGTAAACGCGGCGCGCACGAAGCGCGAGGGCGAAGACAAATCGCCCGGCAAACCCAGCGCGCCCATACCCTTGCTGTGCGGCCGGAAATTCAGCCCCGCCGCAAACGAATTGACGGGAGGCTTGGCGGACAGCCCCATATAGTTGCTTAAATTGAACGCCTGCATTTCGAAAGGCGGATTGTTGGCGAGCACTCCGTACGGGTTTTCGTGAATTTTTAAACCGTCTTTAACAGCCTCTATTACAAGGCACCGCCTTTCGTCCGCCAATATCCAATGCAACTGCGCGGGCGGAAGCTCTTTTGAAAACGCCTCGTCTGTTATATTCATTTTTTCCAACAGCTTGCGCGCGCCGTCCACACTGTCGCACTGTGAAAGCAACCACGGAATTATTTCGAAATGCGCGATGTTGTCCGCGCCCTCCACAACGCCGTTGTATACCGCGTTGCCCACAAAATTCAGCCCCGCCGCGCACAGTCCTTTTTCGTTTAACGCGTCATAGTACAGGGGCAATCCGTTTTCCGTGTGCGCCGTGCCTATGATTGCGTAGTGCTTTTTTATTACCCGCCCGTTCCTGAAAGGCAGGGGGAAGTTTCTTGGAGTAAAAGCTATTTCCTCACCGTAAGAAAAGTCGTTGTCAAGCGTTCTTCCGAAATAGAAATCGCCCGATTTAAAAGTTACAGCCGTGCACATATGCGCAACCTCCGCTATGTTTTTATATTTATTCTGCGCAAAAATGCGCAGTTTATTAAAGCGTAAGCGCGGGTGCAAAATTGCGCCCGCGCTTTAAATTATTTCTTTTTTTCCTTGCGGCGTTTATCGTTTATTATTTCCAGCGCCGCCTCGTCGATTAGGGATATTCCCTCCTCTTTCGCAATTTGCACCATCTGCGTAAGCGCCGCTTTGAGGAATATCCTCGGTATTTTAGTAAGCTTTGCGCAGGCTCCGTCGGTAAATTTTACGGCGGGGTCTATGCGCTTTGCCGCGTAAATTACGCTGTTTACGTCCCCCTCTTTAACCTGCACCTTTTCGGGCACGGGCTTTTTAAACCGCGAATACCAGAAGTTTGTGCTGTCGCGGTAGCCGTAGTCGACGGGCACGGCGGGGAAGCCGTTCGCCTTAACGCCGTTTACTATCGCGTCGTAATATCTGGGCTTAATCAAAATTTTGTCAATCTTTAAAATGAAGTGCGCGCCGAACTGGCTCGTTATGCCGTTAAAATTTCTGTAAGGGGGCGGATAGCCCTCCAACAGCCCCGCTTTATCCTTAAACGCCTTTTCCAGACTGTCGTCCCAGGTGCACTCGAAAACCTGAAAGGCTTCGGATATGATTTGCGGTCTGTCCTTTCCCAAAGCGCTGTTACGCAAGGTGAAAAGGCAGTTTTTCATCTTTTCCTGCGTGGTTTCGCCGGGGAAGCCCAGCCTCACCGCCTCCTTAAAATACTTGCGCTCGTCCGTGATAAAGTTTAAAGAACACTTCTTCGAACGCAAAAGATTCTGCGCTGTGTTGGAACTGTTGCGGCACTCCAAGAGCATTGCGTAGTAGTCCTTACCCGCAACGTAATAGGGGAAGCACAGCGAGTACGCGCCGAGATTGGTTTTGCCTTCGGGCGATACCGTTCCCACAAGAATAGTCGGCATAGGGAAAAACGCCGACGTCTGATAAAAGTTGTCAACTATCCGCAAATCTTTAAAATCTTCCATACACACCTCCGTTTATATTATATTTTACTTTCCGTAAATTGTCAATAGACGCACCGCCCGCATCCTATGTTTGACGGCGCGTAAACTTGCGCTTACAAATTAAATGTGATATAATTCTTTTGCGGAGCTGTGCTCTTTTAAGCATATGCGCACGCATTAAAATGCAGGAGAATAAAAATGTATAACGACTTGGAAAAAATACTTTTTACCGCCGAGGAAATAACCGAGAAGGTAAAAGGCGCGGCTGATTGGCTGGATAAAAAATACTCCGCCGCGCAGTCTATGCCGCTTGCCGTTTGCGTGCTTAAAGGCAGCGTATTTTTCTTTTGCGACCTTGTGCGGGCAATGCGCACGCCCGTTCAGCTTGACTTTATGACCATTTCCTCCTACGGCAACGGCACGGTAAGTTCGGGGAAAATAAAAATCGTATCCGACCTCGCCGCGAGCGTAGACGGCAGGGACGTAATTATTATAGAGGACATAGTGGACACGGGGCGCACCCTTGCGGGGCTTAAACGGCTGTTGTTCTCGCGCGGAGCCAAATCGGTTGCCTGCGTAGTCCTCGCCGACAAGCCGTCGCGCAGGGAAACGGACGTAAACGCCGACTACCGTTGCTTTACCGTGGGCGACGAGTTTATCGTCGGGTACGGCTTGGACTATGCGCAAAAGTACAGAAATCTACCCTGCATAGGCGTTTTAAAGGACGAAATTTACCGCTGAGCGCGCACGCCGTCAATTTCAGGCTTGGCGGCTTTAAGTTGACAAGCGCACAAGTCAATGCTATAATTTGCTTGATTATTATATAATATTGTAATAATATACATATTAAGATAACGGGGAAAACGAAAACAACAATCTACAAACCAAAAACAATCCAAGGAGATTTTTATGGCAGAAAAAGATTCCAAACCCAAAAAGACGGTAAAGCCCGACGGCGCGCCGTCGGCTGCCGCACCCAAAGGTGCGGCGAAACCTGCCGCTACCGTAAAACCTGCGGCAACGGCGAAGCCTGCCGCCACAACGACTAAGCCTGCGGCTAAAACTGCGGCGCAGACGAAAGCGACAAGCACCTCTACTGCAAAGCCTGCCGCTAAACCCGCCGCCACTGCTAAACCTGCGTCTACGGCGAAGCCTACCGCTTCAACGACCAAGCCTGCGGCTAAACCTGCCGCTACGGCGAAGCCCGCGGCTACCAAGCCCGCGGAGGAACCCAAAAAAGCGGAAACTAAAAAAGCCGCGCCCGCTACTTCTAAAACAACAAGCGCGCCCAAAACTTCGGGTAACGCTACAAGCGCGGCGGCTAAGCAGACGGCGGCAAAACCCGAAGAAACGGTTAAGCCCGCGGCGAAAACCGCTCCTGCGGCTAAACCTGCAACGAAAACAGCGGCAACAAAGCCCGAGGAAAATTCTGCGGCACAAGTAAATAAACCCGTAGCTGCGGCAGCTGTTGACGCGCCCAAAGGCGCGTCAACAGCCAAAAAGGTGAAGCCTGCCGCTATGGCAAAGACGGAAAAACCCGAAAAGCAACAAAAACCTGTTAAATCATCGGGCAGTAACGGCGAAACTGCCGCCGCAGTTAAAAACAAAAAAATACGTTTTATTATTATGGCGGCGGTTGCGTTTGTTTTGATACTTGCGCTTATTATAGGCATTGTTGTGGGCACTAAATCGTGCAACAAAGAGCCCGGATTCAGCAACAACGGCGCGCCCTCCATTTTGCCCGCCGACAAAGTATCAAACGACAATCCAATAATTGCCGAAAGCGCGTCGAGCAGACCTTTGGTTGCGCCCGTAAAGAACGTTGACGTCGGCGATGAATACGATTTTGAATATTCTTCCACATCGGCGGTAGGTTTTTCGGGTAAAGTTTTAGACACTATACCCAGAGTTAAACCGGTTTCCGAAACGATGGACGAGCGCGACAATTTCCCCCTTGGAATAGACATTCCCGAAGGCTCTGTAAGATACCCCAAATACGGCTATACTATGAGTAGCGTTTTAAAAAGCGATGCAGCGAGAGCGGCGCTTATAAACGAATCGGATTACCTTGCCGCTTACGGAACGCGCAACAATTCCGGCAACGGCAATAACGGTAAAGGTACATATAATATGATGGACAAAGACGGTTATCTGTACTTTGTCAATAACGGCGAAACCATACAGGCAAAAAATTTCGACGATTCGCCCAGGCAGCTTTATAAGCACTCCTCTGCGGACGGAATGTATTTCGGCGGCATCAACGCAGCTAACCCCGACATTGCAGACGACGAGCCCGGCATTGTTAAGCAAGTAACCATACGCCCCCGCGGTTACGGTAGCTATTCTGTTACGGGCGTATACGCGCCGGCAGGCGAAGTAATTAAAATTGAAATGAGCGAAGCCGATATGAACGCCACCGGCGGAATCACAATACATATCGGTCAGGCGCTGTACAACGGTCAGTCCAATAATATTTGGGTTGCCAAAGGACAGATGCAACGCCTTCCCAACATTTTAAACACAATGGTTGTAAACAAAAGTACAGCCACGTTAAAAGACGGCGTTTACACTGCCTACGTTGGTTCGTTTATTGGCGGTCCTTTATATATACGTAATACAAACGCAACGTTTACGGCAACAATTTCCGGCGGCGTAAGATATTCTCACTTTATTTTGGGATACACAACCAAAGAAGAATACGAAGAAAATAAACAGTCCACCACCCCCTACTTTGATTTGGAAGTTTGGAACTACGGCGTACTTCACTCAGGTCCTAAAATGTACGCGCAAAACTTCTCTTACGACGATATTTATAAAGCGGCTGTTTTATGGGAAAAAGTTTCAAGCGTAACCACAACGGGTAGCAATCAGGGAATAGTGTTCCTTTACGACCCCTTCGTTGCGGCGGGCGCGGCGGTTGCATTCCCCGGCAGAAGTTCGGTAAACTGCCCCACAGGCTGGATGAGCAACTCCCTCAACTACAACACAATAGTAAGTTCGGGCGGCTGGGGTAACTTCCACGAGTATCACCACAACTTCCAGGGCTACGGAGTAGGTAACGGCGGCGAAGTTACAAATAACGGTATGACGCTTGTTTCTTACGCGTTGTTTACAAAAATATCGGCAAAGCGCGGCATAGGAAGCTTCGGCGGACAGGGTTTGGGCGGCTGGAATAACTACACAAGCGCAACCTGGGCTTTAAACGATATACTAAGTTTACGACGCGGCGGTCATCCCTCTAACGGCGACCGGGGACTTACGCTATACTCCGTACTTCTTCATAATTTTGGCGCAAACAATTACATACAGGCAAAATATACACAGCAAAAGGGCGGCTACGGTCAGTCGTATGCAGGTTATTTCAGGGCTTGGGAAGCTGTAACCCACAACAATATGTCTTACTACTTTAAAGACGTATTAAAGGGACTTAACTCGGAAGTTGCCAATAAATGGCACAATCCCGAGTACACCTCTATGTTCGTACCCGTTTCCTGCGTGTATCAAACCGGAAGAAGCTATTTGTACGACGGCGAGAAAAAGTACTTCCAGACTATGCAACCCTATGTTATTCCTTACGGGACAGATTTCAACATAGACCTGAGCGAGTATACTGCGCCTAACGGACAGTACGCAAGCGGAAGTATTGTAATACCCGATAACTTTAAATACAGAATTAAGAGCGTTACTAAACCCGAACACGGCACGATTGAAGTTGTAGACAATTACAATTTAAAATTTAAGCCCGATACAAACAAGCTTTCGGGACAGATTATCGTAACTCTTGAAATAGTAGAAAAAAGCGGTGCTTTTAAGGTTGACGACGTTGATTTGGTATTAGAGTTTGAACAATCGCACGAAACCAACAAAATGACGCTTGAAAGAACGACTTACACCTATACGGAAGAAACTGCATATACCGATGCGCAAACGGCGTTTGACAGCAAATTTACCGGCTACACGGATAAAAAGGAATACGACCACTCCAACCCCGTGCAGAACGCCAATACCGATATATGGGCTTATCCCGACAACGAGCAAAGCCACAAAGACCACCCCACTTCGCCCGAGCATCATTTTGCTTCTAAAAACAAGGTTGACGTAATCGACGGAAAACTGTATTTTGAAAGCGACGGCAAATACCGCATTTATTTGCGCGGAAGAGTAAATTGCGCGGTCTACTTCTCATTGGACGGACAGGAATACAAAATTGGCGCAAAAGTAACAAACGGAAGCGGGTCAGGCTTTTATACGACAAACGCCAACACATATTTCGACGTACATTTCAACGAAGGCAATGTAACCGTTACAGTATACTGCGAAGGGGCGGAGCCTAAGGAATATACCTATAAGCTTACACCTAACTCAAAGAAAGAAATATTCAACTGGCTGTATGTAAAAGAAGTTATGATTGTTCAGTCTTCTCCTATGATTTCCTACATAGGTCTCGGTATGAAGCAATGGACGCAAACAATGTTTACTATGGAGGAAACTTACCATAAGGCGGATAACTCGGTAGTTGAAAGTCCCGACGAAGAAGGTTACGCATACACCAAAACAATTTACAGAGATTATCAGGGCAACGAAGTAGCTTATACTAAAAAGGATAAAGACAGCGAGGAAACACAATACTATAAAAAGGTAGGAAACAATTACGTTGCTTCTACCGCGGAAGAAGTATCGGAGTTAACAGAATCAAAACTTATTGCGCCCACGTCGGCGACGTATGTGAACGCTTATAGAAAAGATTACGAATTCCCCGACAATTCCAGTTTTGAAAGCGATTATTTCTATAATAGGGTATATAAGTATAACTATACGGACAATCACAAACTGGGAACTGCTGAACAACGCATCGTTGGCGCCAGCAATATGAGCCTTAATACAAGTTGGGGTGCAGGTTTGGATAATCTCGCGGTTATTTTAGACGGAGTAACGGATTCGGGCAATAAAATGCAACTTCATTCGTCGGGTAGCCCTTCCGAAGCAAGACCTTTTACGTTTGTTATCGACCTTGGCGAAGTAAGCACGGCAAACCGCTTTGTTCTGTACAGTCAGGGCGGAAGACCAGACCCGCAATTCCCCAGCGCGATGAACCTTTACGCAAGCATAGACGGAGAAAATTTCACTCTTATCGGTAATTATACAGACTTGCAGCATTCGGGAAACAAGCTGTCGATTGATTTCGACGAAACCGAAATGCGTTATTACAAATTTGAAATTACAAAATCGACAGGAGGTTACATCATTATCCGCGAAGTTGAAATGTGGAATGTGTTTGAAATAGCCAACGGCACACAACTTACGCCCGATAACGGCGCGTTTACCTATGGCGGCAACTGGCAGATAAAACAAACGCAGTCGACTTTCGGACACGTTTACGTTGGCGGGGCAAATGCTACTATGGCGTTTAAATTTAACGGCACAAGGCTTGGGCTCCTCTCCTCCAAAGCGTTCGGCAAAAATTTTGAAATAACGATTGACGGAAAGAAAGTTACTTCATTACAGTTAAAAGAGGTAACGGGCGATTACGGCGCAAGTTTTATATCGGAACTGTTTGAAGACAAAGAACACACGGTTGTTATAAAGTGTTTAGGCGAAGCCAATATAGATTCGGTAGTAATTTTTAAATAACTTAATACTTAACCGTAAAAACCGCCCCGCGGCACAAGCCACGGGGCGGTAAACTTTATTTTAATTTTATTAAAAGATTTAAAAGTGTTTGACAATAAAAAATATTTTTAGTACAATATTAAAGCTGTTTACAACCGAATATTTTTATGCACCGTTAGCTCAACTGGATAGAGCGTTGGTCTACGGAACCAAAGGCTAGGGATTCGAATTCCTTACGGTGCACCAAACGCAACCTTATTCGAATACTGTCGGGTAAGGTTGCGTTTTTCTTTGTATAAAAAAGCCAAACATACTGTAAAAGTAGTTCGACTATTCTACGATAAATTGAAATTTATCTTACATCGGTTTTAGATTTTTATTAAGCCGTTCTACCATCCACGCAATTCTCTTTTCGCGCCCCGTGTCCGTTTTGGCATCTAAATATGCTTTTACATACGTTTTCTTTACCGATAATGACATTGCCGAAAAATTTGTATAAGCAGGCTCATAGGCTTTCAAAATTTCGGCAAGCGCGGCAATTTGTTCTTCCGTAACCGCCGCAGGTTTCGGGGCATACCATTGTCCGTTTTGTTTTGCTTCCTCGATTTTCTTTCTGCCGAAGTCAGTCATAAGTCCCCGTTCTTCGAGAACTTTTACCAAAGTCTTGTTTTTCTCCGACCACTTGCAGTTCACTCGGCGCATAGAAAAATACTTTTTATAGGTATTGTTATCAATGCTTTGCATTTGTCCGTCAATCCAACCAAAGCAAAGGGCTTCTTCCAATGCTTCGTCTGCTTTAATCGTTTTCGGATTGCCGTGCTTACCAAACAAAAGCCAAACGCCATCGGTAGAAAGACAATTTTCAGTTAGCCAATTTCGGAATTCCGCTCTTTCCGAAAATACCAATATATCGTTCATTTTTCTCTCCGCCAAATTACTGTTTATCGTACAATCATTATAGCACAAACGAACATTATTTTCAACTATACAACAGTGTAAAAAAGGGTAATGGCACTGTGGCGGGTGCTTGAATAAACGAGCGCGCGGCTACACTTGCGCAAAACGGCTTTATTTGCTATAATTCACATATGAAAATCAGGGAATACAACGACGCGGACTGCCAAGCCGTTTCGCAATTGTTTTACGATACTGTACACGCAATCAACGCAAAAGATTATACAACGGAGCAACTTTTTGCCTGGGCGAAAGACGAAGCGCAATTGCAAAACCGACGGGCGGATTTACTTAAACAATACGCTTTAATCGCGGAAATTGACGGAGAAATTGCAGGGGTTGCCAGCATAGACAAATCGGGCTGTTTGGACTTTCTTTACGTACATAAAGATTTTCAAAGGCAAAAAATTGCTACCGCCCTTTGTAACGAGCTGGAAAAAGGCTTCTTCCTAATTAAGACGTACGCGTCGGTAACGGCAAAACCTTTTTTTGAAAAGCGCGGATACAAGGTAATAAAAGAACAGGAAGTTGAAAGGCTGAACGTTAAATTGAAAAACTATGAAATGATTAAAACCACTCCCAACTGATACTAAATTTAACACCTTATAAAAAGCCAAGCGCCCGCAACGCAAGTTGCGGGCGCTTATAATTAGCCTGAATATTTTAGTTTTTCGTCCTTTTATAGAGATATATGCCGAACGCTGCGCTTGCCGCCAAAATTGCCACGGGTAATAACAGCCACAGTAGCCACAGATAAGATTTTTTGGCGGGCGCTTCGGGTTTTTGCGGTGTAAGCACAGGTAACTCTACCGAGCTTTTGTCCTCTATTTCAACCTTGCCTTCCGCGTCGGCAAAATACTCCTCGCAGTCGTTGCAAGCCCAATATTCCTTATTTCCCTTTTTGCTTTCGGTTGCCGCGTTTGCCTCCACGTGAGTCAGCTTATGCTTAACCTTTTGAATTACGCGCGTTTCCTTATGCCCGCCGTCGCGCCCGCAAACGCGCTCCTCTTCGCCGTTTGCCGTACAGGTTGCATTTGCGGTAACCTTCCATTCGCCAAACTCGTGCCCCAACGCCTCCACTTCAACCGTTTCGAGCGGGTCGCCGCACAACTTGCACTTACGCGACTTACTTCCCTTTTCGGTGCAGGTTGCCGCCTTATCCACAGTAAATTCGGTTTCATAATCGTGTTTTAGCGCGGCAATTTCTTCCGCTTCTTCGTGATTGCAAACCGCACAGGTATGTTTTTTACTGCCGACTGCCGAACAGGTAGGAAAAAGCGTAGTTTCCCATTCGCCGTAGGTATGCGCAGTCGTTTCAATATACTTTTTTGTTCTGCTTATTTCGTAATCACACGCTACACAGCACAACACTTCATCGTAGGAACCCTTTTGCGAACAGCTTGCGGCAACCTCATTTTGCCGTTTCGGCTCTCCCGCGATATGCGCTTCATTTTGCACATTGCCGCAATTATAGTTGCATCTTCTTATATGACCTTCCTCATTACCGCTCCAAACGCCGAAAGTGCAATTTTCAGGTTCGGTTGCGTGGTCGCAACCGTCGTTTTGGCATACTTGACGGTGCTTGCCGTCAGCTTCGGCAACATACTGCAAATTATGCGTTGTTGCGGGCTCGTTTATTATGTTATTACAAACCGAACAATATTCAGCCGTGGTGCAGTCCTTATCGTCATCTTCGATTGTATGCTCGCCTTCGTCAAACCTTGCTTCGCATTTGTTTTGGCAAAGATGATAGTGCGTGCCTTTGTCCGCATCAACCGACCAAGACGTAGTTGCGGTATGTTTACCGAACCGAATATATTTACTTGACAAAAGCGTAAGACAGTTGTTTTCTTTATCCGTCCTGAAAAACTTTGTAAGCTCCGCGCCTTGTTCCGTTTTGTCGTAATTTCCTATAACGTACTCGCCGTCGCGCCTACAACCGTTAATACAGATTGTACTGCCGTCTTCAAGCGCGCCTGCAACGGTTATATATGTAGAGTTATCAAAGTAGATATTATTGGCAACGCCGTTGTTGGTGTTACCCGAAATATTTACCTTACCTTTTAAATTGAAAGTTCCGCCCAACATTCTCAAACCGCCGCCGACGCCCTGCGCGCTATTGCCGGTAATACTTCCGCCGTTCATATTGAACGTGTTTAGTCCGGCGTCCATATAAACGCCTCCGCCGCCGTTGGCTCCATTGGCTTTGTTGTCAGTAATGCTTCCGTTGTTCATAGTAAACGTGCTGCTGTTGCCAGACAAATATACGCCGCCGCCGCTATATGCACAGGTATTATCCGATATTTCGCCGCCGTTCATAATAAACCTGCCGTTAGCTATGTTAACGCCTGCGCCATAATCTGAGCTAAGGGTGTTGCCGCTTATTTTGCCGCCGTTCATATTGAACGAACCGAGTACGTTATCCAACCATACGCCGCCATTCGTTCCGCCGCTTATTATGCCGCCCTCCATAACGAAAGTACCATACACCATAACGCCTTTGGCTTTGTTACTTATTATCTTGCCCGTACCGCTTGTATCACTATCTTTTAGTGTGAGCGTAGCGCCTAACGGAATGTGAAATACGTTGGAAGTTAAACTGTCTGAACCGGACAAACTGTGTCCGTTCAAGTCGAACGTTATAGTTGTGTAATCGACTTTCAGCGGAGCGCTTATCACTGCGTCGCCAAGCATTTTCACGGTTGCCGTGTCCGCCTCGTTTGCCGCCGCCCACGCTTCCTCTATGGTTGCATATTTTGTCGTCGTTGCACCTATCGTAACATCATACGATTTCGTCGCCTTGTCAAAGACGGTTCTCAAATTAAGATGAAGCGCGGGACGAACAGTGAGAGACGCCGTACAATAGTTGCCGTTGCGACGACCCATATCATCCATACAAAAGACGTAGTAAGCGCTGCTGAAATCACCGGTACGAACCCAAGGGTATTTGAATGCAGAATTAGTACGCTGTGAAGTAGTTGTTTCCCACAAGCCTAACGCATTTTTGCCATCGCCTGTTTCGGGCATAGAAGGAAGCCATATTTTATCGTTTTTCCAATCCGAATACGTCATTTTAGACGAAAGATTATAACCCTCTCTCCACTGTCCGCCCGATAATTTGCTTGCATCCCAAGCGTCGTTAGGACAATAAGAAGACGAAAAATCTGAACTAAACTGGCATTCCTGCCAAGCCATATTCGCGGGCGTGGCAAGATAGCCGTTAAACGCGCCGTCCGTATCCTTGAAAGGTGCCCAGCGCATTTCAAGTTGAGCATTATAATTTTCGTCGGAAGAATTATAAGCCGTAAGTTCGCTTGCGCCTTCGGTTTTAACATACTTTCTTTCCGCGTCGTTTTTATCCATCAACGCGCTTCTGACAAGGCTTGAACCGTATACCGTCGGCGGAAAGTCGTAATCGGTTTTTTTTGCATACCATACATTGTACTGTAAATCGTAATCCTCGCCTTTCTCGGTGTCCGCCTGCCATAGCGTTACGATAACGTCGCCCGCCTGCGTGCCGTTCGCCGTGTAGTCCGCTTTGGAAACGTACATAATATTAAACGCAACACCGCCGAGCGTTACCGTTTTTGCGTCCGCAAATTCCGACGCGGTTTTGGGCGCGGTGAGATTTGCGCTCAAATCGTCGTAGGACGAACCGCCGAGCAAGGCTATAAGCTCGTTTACCGCTGCGGCGTCGGCGAAAGTTATGCCGTCGCTCCCGAAATCTATCGTTTGGGTATTAGTCGAAATCGCATACGCCGTCTTACCGCTTTGCTTATAGCCGGACGCACTAAGCGCCGCAAATAATATAGCGCATAATAAAACGAGCGCGCAGATAAAAGTATTTTTTGTTCTTGAAAGCATAGTACACCTCGCGTATATGTGCGGTTTCCGAAAGGAAAACGCACAGCCGCCCCGCGGGGCGGCAATTTTATTACGTATATATTTTATCAAAATACGGCGGCGATTGAAACGGTGAAAGCGGGCAAAACAGCATTCTTGACAAATCTTAACCCTTTGCCGTTGATTGTTTTTGTTAAATGATATATAATAATGTAAATGAAAAAAGTTGAATACAAAAGCATTTTGATAGTTGAAGACGATAGCGCACTGCGCGAAGAACTGTGCGCCTATTTTTCCGTAGCCAACACGGTTACCGCCTGCGGAACGCTGAAAAGCGCGCTGGAAACGATAGACAAAGAAAATTTCGACGTTGTGCTTTTAGACGTTATTCTTCCCGACGGAAGCGGACTTAAACTGCTTGAACGCGCGGGCGATACGCCCGTAATAATACTTTCCGATTTGGGTTCGGACGGAAACGTTTTAGAGGGCTTTTCCGCGGGAGCCGCCGACTACGTAGTAAAACCTTCTTCCCCGCAAATAATAGAGGCGAGAATGAGTTTGAGGCTGTTGCCGCGCGTCAACGCGCAGATAAGCTCTTACGGGCTTGTATTGGACTTAGCCAAGCGCACTGCGCTGTACAATAAAAGACAGCTCGATTTGACGTCGAGCGAGTTTAACATTTTAATGTTTTTAATGCAGAATGCGGGCAAATTTTTTACCGCGGCGGAAATTTACGAACAGGTATGGAAGATGCCCTACCTGAACACCACCACCATCAAGGCGCACCTTTCCAACCTGCGCAAAAAAATGCTTGCCGCCTCTAAGAGCTGTGCCGAGCTTATTTTGACGGAATTCGGAAAAGGCTATGCCTTTACGGGCGACAACAATGAATAGTTACTTAAAGAGAATTATTTCCATTATATCCTGCGCCGTACTGTCGGCTGTATTTATAATAATTATGCGCTTCTGCGCGCCAGCCGTTGCCGTTGCGCCCGAAGCTTTGGGAACGCTGTCAAACGACGAAAACACCGCAGTTATGGGGCGCGGCGTTACGGCGGTAAGAATAACCGACCTTGCCGACCTGCAACAAATTACCAAAGTAAACTATATCCCCGACGAATTTGTATTCCCAAACAGCCTGTTGCAAAATTATCAGATAGTAGACTTAACCAAGAGCTTCGATTTTGCCGAAAAGGGCACGCTTGTCTTTATAATTTTAAATCTTAAACCCGACAGCGAGGACTACCGCGAGCAAGTTGAAGCGCTTAATAAATATAAGGCGGGCGACTATTGGCACTTCACGTTCGAATTGCCTAAGATATACTGCGCTTCGAACGTTTATTTAAAATCTAAACTTGTAGCGCGCAACGGAGAAATAGAAGATTACGACTTTATAAACTTTAACACAAGCTACGATAAGCGCACGGAAAATTTTAAAGCGCAGACCGCGGGCGTAAATTTGGATTTACAGTTTTATACCCGCCGTCAGGCTATGGACGACGAATTTGCGGCGGCGCAGGTTATTACAATACACTACCAATCTAAGGGCACGGCTTTTTCGGGCGTTAAAAACGCGCCGCTAATCGGCGAACAAAGCGCGGTTACGGGCGCAATTTCCGCTTCGCAAAATCTGCTTATTGCCGCCGCCATTTTAACCGCCGTGGTTTTCGCCGTATTCTCGGTGCTGTCCGTTTTAAAACACACGGCAAAATTTATCCCCTCCATAATATGGATATTCGGCATAACCGTAATGCTTTTAACGCGCTTCCTTGCAAACGGAGTAACCGCATTTCCCCTCCTGTGGGCGGCGTGTTCCCTTGCCGCGCCGTTCTTTATTTTGGGCGGCGCGCTGTTGTCCGCGGGCGTAAACGTTGGCAGGTTCCCTTTAAAATACCTGTGCCCCGCCGTTATGGCGGTTGGCGCGCTGTTGGCGTTTATCTGCCCCTATATACCGTTTACCGCGGCGGAAAGTATGCGCATAGTTTGCACAGTTTTACGGGCGGCGGGCACGGTTGCGTTGTTGACCTTTATAGGAATAGAAACCTTTCGCAAAAACCGAAAAAGCGACGTGTTGCACACGGTGTGCGCGGCGGTTATCGCCGTTGCGTTCTGCGCTTCGCTGTTTCTGCCGCAAATATTCCCCGCGCAATACAACCCTATGTTTTGGCTGTGCGCCATAACGGCGTTGGTTACGTTTATAAGCGTATTTATTCTGTTTAATCAGACGGAAAAGGCAAACGCGTACCTCACAGCCAATCTTCATAAGGAGGTTGAGCGGCAGGTAAATGACATTAAAGCGGTGATAACCGAGCGCGACAATCTTTTGCGGTTCGTTTCACACGATATGAAAAAACCGCTCGTGTCCTCCGCTTCTCTTTTGGAAACTTTGATAGAGAGGGAAAAGGACGCCGAGCAGGTTAAGGCGTTAAACATTATAAAGCAAAACACGGGGCGCGTTGTTACCAATCTTTCCGAAATAGGCAACTTTGCAAGATTTAACTACATTGCCGAGCCTTCGCAAGTGGTTGATTTAAGGGAGCTGTGCGCAAGTTTATACGAGTTTCACACCCCCGACTGCATAGCGAACGGCATTGTTTTAAAGAATTTTGCCGACAAAAATTTTAAGGTTTTTGCAAAGAAGCAAGGGCTTGAAAACGCCGTTTCCAATATTATTTTAAATGCGGTTGAACACTCCGATTGCAATTGCATAACCGTTTACGCAAGGGCGGAAAAAAACAGAATAGTTTTAAGCGTTGCCGACAACGGCAAAGGTATTTCCTCCGACTTAGACGTGTTTGCCCCGTACGTGTCCGAAAACAGCGCGGAAACAAACGGCGTTGGGCTCTATATCTGCAAAAATATTATAGAGAGTATGAACGGCGAGCTTACCTATTCAAGCGAGCGCGGCGGCGCCGTCTTTCACATATCCCTGTTGAAAGCGTAACTAATCCTACGGTGTCCGCGTGTTACTTACGCAAGCTTTTCATAAGTTTTAAATAGTATTCCGCATAATCTCTCATACAGTTTACTAAATCGTCAACAGTTTCATAAGATACGTTTTGGGGAGATACGGCTATTTGCTTTGGCAATATATCCTTGCCGTTTCTCTTTGTTACAATTCTTTTGCTGTCAAAAATTTTATCTTGCTTTATTGCTTCTATCGTTTTTTTCTGCCACATTACGGTTGTCTGATTGTCTTCCACGCCATAACAAAGCAACCGCGCTTTAACTTTTCCGTTTACCAAATCGCAACTTCTGAATTCCAAATAGGGAAGTTTGTCATATCCGTCTTTAAACGCTTGCAAATACGTAAACTTACCTCTGTACACTTTAACGGAGTAATTTACGTCAGGAATACCGAGTTTTGGTATAACGGCATTATTGAAAAATACTTTCCACGAAATAAAATCTTCTTGGGTTTTACTGTTGCGCGGCAACTCACAGTTATTAACCAAGTCAAATATTTTTTTTAAATAATCAATATATTGCTCTAATATAAGATTGCCACAATTCGAGTAATTTTCGAAAAGCTTAAAAATGCTTTTAATATCGTATATTACCCATTCGCTTCCGTTATTTTGTAAGTTCGCTTGATTTATCGATTGAATATTATCAGTATCCGTATTGTCTATAACCGAGGTTTTATAAAATACTTTATAAATGTTTTCCTTACCATACTTTATTTCGTATTGTGAAATAGCCTTATCGTAAACACTGAGTTGATTGTGTTCGTTAGTAAATGTTTTGTCTTCTATAAACAAACCCACGTTACGTAAATTTGTTTTTATAAAAACCGAAACGTCTATTCTTTTCCACTGCGCATAAACGGACAGTTCTTCAATAATTTCGTCCGCTTTCAATTTACAAAACTCTGTTAATAGTTCTCTTGCCACGCAACCGATTATTTCGTCCTGATAATTGTCAAAAATCCAAAGCAGCACCGCGTCTTGCGACAGCTCCTTTTTAGCGTAATCGAATAAATTTTTCATAACTCCGACCCACAAAATTCAAATGTTTTGTTCCTTAAAAATATTTTACATTCTACAAATTATAAACGGAGGGACACTACCCCTCCGTTTTTTAAGTTTTATTTTTTTACCGCTTTGCCGCCCGTAATGACTATCATCTTTACAGCCTGCAACGAGAAATTGTCCGCCTCGACAGTCAATTTTTTATCCAACGTGCCGCGCCCCAACACTTTTAAATAGGTTACCTTGTTGCTGAAATTGGGAACGCGCTTTTTAACTTCTTCCAGCGTTACGGTTTCGCCGTCGGTAAAGTAGCGCGACAGAGTATCGATATTTACAATGCCCGTCCTTGTCCGGTCGGATACGCCGCCCGCCTTTTCAACCAGCAGTTCGGCAACTTCGTCGCCCATAAGGTTGTCCGCTTCCTGCACTGTTACGCTTCTTCGTACCTGCGCGGGCATAAATTGCGTGCCGCTCTGCGCCTCGCCGTCGGTAAGCACCTTAATCAATTTACGCTCTATAAGCGCTTCGGTAGTTTCGAAAGGGAACTGAGCGGCGTAGTCCTCGTCCTGCATAGCCAAGCCCGCAGTAAGCCCGTTTTCAGCCATAACTACGTCGATTAGCTCCGCGCAATACTTCAAACGTCTGTCGTTCTTTATTTTATAAAGGCAGGGCGTTTCAGCATAAGATTTAACATCCGCCAAACTTTCCACAATATACTTCGTGTCCTCGTACCGAGCGGGGTCTAACGCGAGCGCGACAGACAGAGTTTTACCGCGCATACGCAGTTTTGCAACCGTTTTCCTGCCGATGCGGAACGCTTCCCACTTCCAGCTGATACGGCTTTTAACGCCCCCGTA
Source organism: uncultured Christensenella sp. (assembly GCA_910586035.1). Classification (GTDB taxonomy): domain Bacteria; phylum Bacillota; class Clostridia; order Christensenellales; family Borkfalkiaceae; genus Coproplasma. Next base: position 27,416 of record CAJUHT010000013.1, on the reverse strand, counting down.
CGACAACAAGCAGTTTTTTATGCGGGAATAATAATTTTTTGTTTCGCCGTCCGATTGAATGAGTTTTGCCTGAAAGCTTTTACTGTACTTGATTATTATGTAGCGGACTTTGCCGTTCTCTTCCACCATTGCAAGCTCGCCGACTTCATCGCCCTCGTTGTCTTCCGCTTCGTCCTCTTCTTCGTTACCTTCCTCTTCCTCCGCCGTCGGCTTTTCTTCCTCAACCTCTTCGGTCGGCTCTTCCGCATTGTCCTGCGATATTTCAGCCGACTTATCTTCCGCACTGTCCTTAGCTGTCTGCGCAGGCTCTTCCTCGGCTATCTCCGCAACAGTTTTCACGTCCTCTTCGGGCTTGTCCTCGGCAACTTGCCCGGCGGCAACATCCTGCTCCGCGCGCGGCGCGGGCGCCGACTTTCCCCTTTTACTCTTTATTACAACCAAAGCGATTGCGCCGCCCAGAACAAGGGCTGCCGCAACCGAACCAATTATTATGTAAAGCATTATCCAATCTCTTTTTTCCTATTGTAAATTATTTATTTAGTCCCTGTCCTCGCGGAAACGGTCGTAACTGTCCAAAAGCTCTTGCGAGATACTCGGCGGAGTTTTCTTAAACGCCTTTTCAAACATTTCGCGCGTGAGCGGCAAGGGCGTGCTTATGCCCTGCTCCTGCATACTTTCAAGCGCTTGGCGGCACGCTTCTTCTATTATTCCGCATATATCCGCCGCCGAATAGTAGCCCGCGCACTCGGCGTACACCCCGACGTTGGGGTCGTTTACCACCTTATTGCGCTCGGTCATTTCCAAAATATCCTCCACCGTTACGCCCGAAAGCGCAATGCCGCTCAACTTGCCCTCTATTATTGCGCGTTTTGCCTCCTTGTCGGGCGGAGTTACGTGAATTAAGTGCGAAAAACGTTTATACCTCAAATACGCCGGGTCGATGACATCGGGGCGGTTTGTGGCGGCTACCATTATCCTCTTGGCGCCGTTTACGCCAAAGCCGTTTATGCGCTGTAAAAGCTCGGTAGTAACCGCCGCCTTGTAGTCCTTTGTGTCCTGCGTGCGCTTGGAAAATATGCTCTCGCATTCGTCTACAAACAATATCGCGCCGTCGGGGCAGGCGTCAAGTTCCTGAAACAGCTGTTTTACCGCCTGTTCCGATTCGCCCACGTACGACTTGAAGATGTCTGCGGGAGTAACGATGAAGAGCGGCAGATTCATTGCGTTTGCAATGGCTTCGGCAAACATAGTTTTTCCCGTGCCGGGCGCGCCGTACATAAGCATTCCCAGCCCGCCTTCCAGCTTATAATATTTAAGCACTTCGGGGTTTTGCGCCATATAAGTAAAGCTCTTGACAAGCTTTTTAACGTTTTCCAACCCCTTTACGTCGTCGAACGTAGTCTTGGGTACGGTACTGCTTACGGATGAGCCGTACTGTTGCGCGCGCTCGGTCAACTGCGGAACGAAGCCCGCAAACCTCTTAGCCTCGTCCTCGTCGTTCAAACGCGTTGAAAGAGTCTTGGCAATCTGCGCCATTCTTAAATACTCGCGCCGCAACTCCGACTGCTCCTCGCGCGATAAATCGTTTTTATCCTTTCTGTTGTTCTTTATCTTTGCTATTTTGTCGTGCGCTACGTCAAACTGCTTTTTCAGCTCCTCTATGCTGTCCTGCTTTGCGCCCGCGCCCGAACTGTTTTTACCTATTCCCGCCATAATATACCCCCGTCAATTACAAAATGTCGTCTATATCGCGGGTTGCTCCGCCGTCGCCCTGCGGCGCGGGCGCGGGTGCGGGAGAAGTTGAAGACGAAGCGGGTTTGCCGCCCCTTACTTCCTCTATATATTTCAAAGCCCTACCCTGGTCGGGTGCGGGCGCGCCGCCCTTAGCCGCGCGCTTGGCTTCCTTTTTGCGGCGTTTGATATCCGCGCGCGCCATAGAGTCGCGCATTTTTTCAAACCCTATTCTCAAAGAATCGGTAATTTCGTGCGCCATTTCAACGCGCGCCGTCATATTCTTTATAGCCGTTTCCAAGCGCTTGCGGTTATTCTTAGAAGCCCTTCTCATCATAATGCGCCGCTTCAACCGCGCGAAGGGACCGTAACTGCGGGAGAGAAGCTGTTCGTTAAACTTATCTTCGTAGAGTATGGAATCGTCTATAAATTCTATCGCCGTGGAAAGGTAGGAAGTAGCCACCTGCACGGAGGATATGAGCGTGATTGCGTCCTTCATCTGAAAAGCAACGTCGAGGAATGTTACCATCATCTGATAGCGGTAGTCCTCCGCGCCGTACAAATCGTAAAATTCTATGGCTTTTTCCGCGAGCGTTTTAATCTTCTCGTCCATAGCCGCCGTCTGATTTTCGCGGCGCGCCTGCATCTCCACTTCGTTCATTCTGTCCTCTACAACCCGTCCTCTCGAACTGCTGTAATCTCTTAGCTGTGTCTTTGCCATTTTAATTATTCTCCTCTTCGTTGATTATTCGCGCAAGCTCGTCAGCAAGCGCCCTTTGTTCGTTTTGTTTATTGTCCGTCCAATCGTGAATATATACCGTATGCAACCGCCAGCCGCAATTTTTAAGCGTTGCCGCGTACCGCATATTGTAATCGATAAAGTCGTACTTGCCGCCTACGGGCTTTTCGCACCAGACGCCGAAAACAGCCCTTTTAAGCCCTTTGTCAAGCACCGCCACGGGAATTCTGACCGACCCCTCGGTTACGCCGTAGTTGACGATTACGCGCTCTTTCGGCACCCCGCAGGAGCGGACAAATTCCGCAACCTGTTTTACAAACCCGCTCTCCGTTGCGTCGGTTAAAAATCCGCCTTCGCCCTCGCGCGAAAACCTCTCTACCGTATACAGATAGTCGCGTATGTACGACACGCTGTCGCCCGTTATTTCAGCGGCGCGCACGGAGTGCACCACCGTAACGAGGCTCTGCGCGCGCGTAACCGCCACGTTGAAAATGCACCTGCCCAGTTTGCCCTGATTGAGCTGACCGAAATGCATATGCAGTCCGCTCTCCCGCTTGCCGTGGGTTATGGAAAGAATAAGGTGTTCCGTTTCCTGTCCCTGCACCGTTTCTATCGTCTTGAAGAACAGCAGTTTTTCGGGCAGGTCGTCAAAATTTTCAAGCGCGCGCTGTATCTTTGCCCAAAGCTTTGCGTCCGCCTTTACCTTTGCCTCTATCGCCGAGCACTGCGCTTCGCCGAACGCAACCACGCCCACCGACATAGACAGCGTTTTGGTCTTTTCGTCGTAATAATTATCGAAGTGAAGCCTTAACTCTTCCAACACTTTTTCAGCTTCGGCGGCATTCTTGCCTGCGGTAACGAAGCCTTCGGGAACGTACACGTCCTTAAAGCCCAGCCCCTTTACGCCCTTTTCGGCTTTAACAGCGGGCACGGGCGACGGAAACGTGCGCATATTGGGATAAAACGCTTCCTGCGAGTACTTTATAAGCGCCTCCGTCTTACTGCGGTAGTGGCAGATAAGTTCGGAAACGGAGAAGCCCTCGTTTCTGAGCGCAAGCCCCAAAACGGAAATTTCGCTTTCCAGACCAGCATACCCTTCCGTGCCGTCCCCCTGCACGGGCGAGAGCGCGGCAAAATGCTTGATTGGCGGCATCTGCCATTCGTCCCCGACTATTACGCACTGCTTAGAGCGGAAGAGTACGGGGAGCGCAAGCGCCGGTTCGAGCTGGCTTGCCTCGTCTATTATTAAAACGTCGAAGTCCTCGTACTCCTCTCCGTTAAACAGCAGGCTTGCCGTATAGGGAGAAAGAATTAAACAGCGTTTAAGTTTTAACACCGCCTCGGGATGGCGCTTGAACATAAGGCGCAAATTTTCGTTGGGGTTTCTGTCCTGAACGAAAATGTAGTCCCCGTCGTCGGGTTTAATGCGTGAAAGGCACTTGCCCTCAGTAATTTTTGCGTTAAGCTCGCACAGTTTTTCGTCCGCGGCGGCAAGTTTATCCAAATTGTTTTGCGCATACGCGCCCAAGCCGTTGCGCATTATGCCCAGCTCGCTATCCCTCGCGCGGACGGCAAGGGAAAAGAAAGAGTGTTCGAACGCGTCTTTGAACGTTAGTCCGTCTTTCAGCTTACCCCCCTTCTCGAACCAATAGAGGAACGCGCCCAAATCGAGGGCGTTGGAGGGGCTGTTTTTAAGCGCCGTGTACGAAGCCGCGGCGGCAATTACTTCCCTGTCGCCCGCCTGCGCGGCAAGAATTTTAAAATCGCCGAAAGTACTGTCATCGCCGTTTATCGAATAGTAGTTTTTAAAATATTTAACGCCGAATTCTTTAAGCCCGTCTGTAACGCCCTGCGCCCTGTCGGCAATCGCCGCGCTTTCTCCGCGCAGATATTCCGCCGCCGCGGCTATATTTTCCGCCGCAACGCCCTGCCGCTTGCAGGCTTGAATAAACGCGCCCGCCGCAACCAAGCCGCCGGCAATTTCGATTTCCCTGCCCGCCTCGGCTTCGCCGTAAACGGCTACGGTTTCGTTAAGCTTTTCAAGCTCGCCTATGAGTAATTGCAACCTGTACGCCCTTTCGAAACCTTGGCACAGCGCGCCCAAAGTTGCGCCCTGACAGTCGCCCGCGGCGAAAGAATAGCAATCGCAGATAAATTCGAAAGCGTTTACAACCGACCGCACGTATTCGCGCGGCGATATATTGCCGTCGGCGCACTTTTCTGCTACCAGTCTTACGCACGCCACTTCGTCCGCGCTAAGCTGTCTGTGGAACAGCTTATACATACTTGCAACAATTTCCTCGGCGGTGCGCAGACAGTCGTAAGCAAGGCAAAACTGTTCGGTTGCCCCCACGATATCCCTGAACGAAGGCGAAGGAAGAAAACTTAAACCGCAAAGTTTTGCGTATGCCTTTTTAGCCTTGAAGTCCAAACCATTGGGCTTTTCGGGGCAATTTTCAAAATATTTTAAAAGGCTCTCGCGCGAGGAAATAACCTCTTGCGCCTGTTCCGCCGTCAGGTCGTTTTTAAACGCTTCGCAACTGCGCGAAAGATGAGCCGCGCGCTCCGCTTCCGCCTTGGCTATGCCCTCAGTTAGCTTTACTACGGCGGCAAACGCCTCCTTTCCTGAAAGCCCGCCGCCCTCGGCGGAGATTGCCTCGTTTTGTTTTATAAGCTTTATCTGAGCGAGGGTTAAAGACTTGTCGCATTTCAGCGCGCCGAGTTTTATAACCCGCGCTTCCGCCCGCTCTTCCTTGGGCAATTGAACTTTTATCTCCTCGCCCGCGGGCAAAGACAGGTAATCGTTTAATCTCTTTTCCGTTTCGCTTAAAATTTCCGCGCAATTCTTGTCGGAAGCAATCGTTTCGATTTGCCCGCCGCCAAGCCCGCACGTTGCCGCGCCGTACACCTGCGCGAGAGTCAAATCGTTTAAATTTAGCCCGCACTCCTTCAAGCCCCCCTCTATGCGGGCGGATATTTCCGTTGCGAGCTTGCCCGTTTCCTCGCTTGCCGCAAGGGCTCCCTCGCTGTCGCAAGCCAAATCCAGCCCGAACCAAGGGCATTTATACACAGGGTGGGCGCCGTTGCCGCCGAGCACATCGAAAGCTTTTTGCGCCTCGCCCGCCTGCGAAAGCATATGGTTGTACTGCACCCTTGAAACCTTTTTCAAAGCCTGACTTTCGGCAAACTCTATTACGGGCATATCGTTTTTACAGATGATATCCAGCGCGTTATAAAAATTATCCTCGGCAATGCACTTGTCGTTGAAGAGCAATTCTATGTAAGCCGAAAGGGCGCGCATAACCTTGGCTCTTTCGGCGGCGGTCTGCTTTACGTCCGCGTCGAGCGAAGCCGGCTCACGGTACTGTTTGCTTTCGGCAAGCAGTCTTTTAAAGTCCTGCTTGACCTCGTCGGGGCGTATTTTAGCCGCCGCGCTCTCCGTTTCGCTCTCCAAAAGCATAGTAAACTTTCTTAAATTTTCGGGAAGTTTCGCATACACTTCGGTAAGCGCGGAAATCTTTTTGGAAGCAAAGAGCACCTTTTTGTTCTGCGCCAGCAGGCTTGCGAGCATATTGGCGATTGTAACCGTTTTGCCCGTACCCGGCGGTCCCTTTATTATAAGGCTTTCGCCGTTGACCACGCGGGTTATTATGCTTTCCTGAACGCTGTCCCTCTGCAAAACGTAGTCGGGCAAAACCGTATCGCCCGCCCTCTTGCCCTCCGGAGAGGACTTGGAAAACAGCCGTTCCACAAGCGGGTGGGAATATATCTTTTCCTTGTTCCGCCTTATGTCGTAATAGGTGCACAGCTCGTCGTGCTTGTACTGAGCGACGGCAATACAGTCTTTATCGAACTCGAACAGGGTGCTGTCCGCGCCGTCGGTGTGGTTGCACTCCTCTACGTACTTTGCCACGGCGTTGAAATACTCTACGCCGTCGCCTAAAACGCTTAAATCCAAGGGCAAAGCTATATCGCCGCCGCCAACGGCTGGCAACCCTTCCGCCACCTCGTTTCCGAAAATCTGCGCAAGCTTGGCTGTAAGGCAGGGGTTTACGTAAACGTCGTCGTCTATAAACTCAATCGCCACGGGCGCGGAATTGCTTGTAACAATTAGCTTTACGGGGAATATAAGCAAGGGCGAAAGCACGTCTTTAAGCGTTTCCCTGCCCTGCTCCTTTACGATTACCCGCCATTTGAGCGCGCCCACGCTTAAAAACAGCGGATTGTTGCCGCGGGCTATTAAATCTTTGCGCGCGCCCGCAATAAAAGCGTGAAGCGATTTAACGTCGCTTCCGCCCGCCGCCGCGCGCCACTCGAAGGTGTTAAGTTTTCTGTTTACCCGCTGTTCGCCGCCCGCAAGAGCGCTGTTTAAAAGAATAGTAGTGCCCGTCTTGCCCAAACGCTCGCCAACGGTAGCCAGCGCGTATGCGCTTTGGTCGGCGCAGGTGTGCGAAAGAAAGTACGTGCCCGTTCCGCCGCACGCGTTTAAATCGATAAGCTTATTGTCGGCAACTTCGTTTATGTGCAACAGCTCGCCTATAAACCCGTCGATGTACTGTGTATCCATTCCCGCTCCTTAAAATTTCTTTCGTTAAATCAGTCCAAATCGATAAGATTGAGTATCTGCCCCATACTCTCGTTTTTGCCGAGGCAGTCGTTTTCGAAAGCGCGCGCGTCGCTCTCCACAATCTGTATCATATATCCGTCGTAGTCCTTGTCGATATTGCGGTATTTGCCGAAGTTGTAGCTCCACTGGTCTATGCGCCCCGGAGTTAAATGCAACTCGGTTTCAAACCAATCCTGCCAGCCTTCGGAAATCGCGCGGTGCTGAAACGCGTGGAAACACTCGTGGCAAACCGCCTTAGACGTCCAATCGAAGTCCTTTACGCAACTATTTTTATAAACTATGCGCTTGCCGCCGTCGTAGCAGGTGCCGCCCGCGCCCTTGGAGCCTACGTTTTCCAGCACTTCTACCTTGGGCACTATGTTTACGCCCAGCGCGCGCATTACGAGCTTTGAAGCTTCGGTAAGCCTTTCCGACTTAACCTCGGGCGAAAAACCCGCCCAATCGGCGGCGGAAGCCCCGCACAAAAGGCAGTACGTACTAATCATTCCGCACTTCTGAAACAGCGTGAAATTGCCGTCCATAATCTTGCGGATATTGTCGGGATTTACTATGCGCACGTCGTCGTAATCGAAAGTCTTAGACCTGTTTACTACTATATCCTCGTGATAGTTTCCCCAGCCGCCGTCTATAAACAGCGCCTGCCGCGGCAACCTTAGCATATATTTCGAAGCGGCAAGAAAATTATCCTGCGAGCGTTCGGCGGCGATTTTTTTCCAATCCGCGCCTGCGCGGAACGCCTTTACAACCTCGTCCAAGCCCGTAAAGCCGACAAACGGCATATTCTTTCTTACAAAATCGATGTCCCCGCCGTCGGACAGCATTTTAAGCCCCTGCATAAGCTCCACCGTCTGCACAAAGTCGGGAAGCGTAAGATACATAAAACTTATATCCAGCGAGGTAACTTCGCCCGAGGCGCATTTGATTGCTTCGTCGTAGACGGCGCGCGTGCCGTCGTCCGCGACTATGTAAGCGCGTCCGCCCGCCTTGCAGTAGCGCATTACGGCGCGCAGAAAATCGCCCTTGTTCTTGGCTCGGTACCTCGGCGCGCCGTAAATTACCAGATGCGCCGAACGGGCGGCAAACTCTTCGAAAGCCGCCGCAAGCCCGCCGCCGTCCACGCCCTCGAACGCGAGCGCCTGCACCCTGTAAACGTTAGCCCCCTGCGCGTATGAATACGCAAGCATTTCCGCCTCTTCGGGAAAGGGAGTAAACAACACCACGGCGCGCGCAAATTTGGACAGGTCGACCTCGGGAAAAAATTCGTAACCGCACCCCTTTAAAAGCGCGGTGATATCCTCCGCGCCAGTACGCATAACGTCCTTAATTTGCGCCGCGCACAGCGCCTTTGCCATATTGTCGGCGACGGCGCGAAGCTCGCGCAGGTCCTCTATAATCTGCTTTTTCACGTCGGGGAATTTTGCCCCGTCGGTGAAAATGTTTTGCGGTACGTTCAAGGCTTCCGCCCGCTCTGTTTTTTTTGAAAGCTCTAAGGAAACGGAGCGGCACTCGTCCGCGTCGGTAGCCACGCACAGCCCCTCGCCGTCGCATATGCGCGCCTTTAACGCAACCGCGTCGAACATAATCGCGTCTACGGCGTCGGCGCAGGCAAGCACGCTCGCGCACAGCGCGCCCGTCTTTTTAAATCCCTGCTTGGCGCACTTTTCCACGGCGCTCTCGGCATAGCTTTTAAGCGCGAGAAAGTCGGCGTTATCGTACCCCTCGCAAAAATACGCGCAACAGTGCGCCTTTAATTGTAGTTTGATATTCAAAAACTCGGCGTTTTCGCGGTTTTCGGGGCTTATTATTTTACTTACGCTCTTATCCGCAAGCATAGCCGAAAGACTTTCAGCCGCGCGCGCAAGCTCCGCCCCGTCGCGCGAGCTTAAATACACGCCGTAAGCCGAATTTATAATTTCTATAACCGTAGGCACGCGGCACCTCCTTTCCCCTGCAAAACGTAAAAATTACTTGTCGTCGTTGCGGATATTGAGCGAGCCTTCCGCATTCTTTTCGCCCTCTTCGGCGGGCGCGGCTAAGCCCGACATTCTGCGGGCAAGCCTGCTTTCCAGCCTCTTTTTCGCCTCGTCCTCCGAGTTGCTCGCCTGCACGCGCTCCGAAGCGGGCTGACGGCTCTGCAAACGCTGTCTGCGCGCCGCCTCCTGCTCGCGGAGGATACGCTCCTCCTGACGGCGCTTTTCGCGCATTTTGTCGTTGATTTTGTTGAAGCCCGTAAGGTTTTTCCTCTGCCTCTTTATATCCTCTTCGGCTTCGCGTATTACCGTTTCTACGGAGATATACACCTCGTCGATTTCGCTGTCGCCCAGCCTGCCCGTAAGGGTATCGTATACGCCGTTGAAATCTATCCTCTCGCACAGAATAACGAACATAGCGGGGTCGGTGCTTCTGTACGCCTCTATTTTCTTTACGAAGTCCTCGAAGTTTTTGGCGATTTTATCCCTTACCCTGCTTCCGTCCTGCGCGTCCTTAATTTGCAATTTCAAATCGCGACTTTCGTACTCGAAGTCCTCCTGCAAGTTGGCAAGCCGCTCTTCCAGCTCCGCCGCCTCGTCGTCGAGGTCGGCAACCTTCATATCGGCTTCCACCGCGTCCGTTTGCCCGTTCTGATAGGAAAACAGCACGCCGTCCGTTTCCGTCTTTATTTCGCCGAGGCGGGCGTTGATTTGGTTGCGTTCGTTAAGATATTCCGTCTGCGAACGTTCCAGCTCGCCCTGCAACGCCTCCACGCTGTATAAAAGCGTAGTCTGCGTTCTGAAATCGGAAAGATGCTCGCGCATACCGTCCGTGCGTTCGGCAAACCTTGCGGCGTTGATTATAAAACCGACGTCGTCGCAACCGTCCTTATACTCGTAGTAGTCTACGTTGCGCTTGGCGTTTTTGCGGACGGTGGAAGTAAGTTTTTGCCATTCCTTAGCCGCCTCCAAAGCCGCCTTTAACCCGTCCACCGTATCGGAATAGCAGTTGTATCTGGAAACGGCGTCGCGCCAATCCATAAGCGCTTCGAATATTTTCACCTGATATTCGGCGGCGTTTTTGGAAGTTACGTCCGCCGCGTGCGAAAGCGTTTCTTTAAGCTCTTCGAGCACCGCCTTGCTTTCCGCAAGTTTTGCGCAGAGCGGCTGGTTGTCCTTTCTTATAATAATTATCGCTTCCGCCGCCTTTATGCAGTCGTTTATATTGCCCGTAAGCTGGTTTACCATATCCATATCGATTTCCTTCCTTAAATAAGTAGCCCCTTTTATTATTTGACTCCGCTTTGCTTCCAGCTTGGATAGGTTTACCGCCTTTCTGCTTGTGCCCGCAATGAGCGAAGCTATAATTTTGGTCAGGTCCTTTATGTCGTCCTCGCACTTGGAAAAGCCGTTCTGCACGCCGTACACGGCAAGTTTGAACACGTCGCCGTACACGCTTTCGGCATACGACGCGCACTCGTCGCTTACAAACCCCTCCGTACTCTCCTTTTCCACGTCCCTGTCGTACCTAACGCCGTTATCGTTTAAAATTTTAAAAAGTTGTTCCTTTGTCATACGCTGTACCAATCCTTGTCGCTTACCACCCTGTCGATTAACCCGTCCAACGCGCTTTTCAGCGGGGTGAGCCTGTTGGAAATAAAAAATCTCACGTCGTCGTCGCTGAAAAGATATTCGCTTCTTCCGCGCTCCTCCGCGCTGTCTTTCAGGCGGGAAAAACGCGCGTAATTGTCCTTCATCATAAGTTCGCACAGGTCTTTGCGCTGTTTGCCCGATAGATATTTGTGCCCGCCGAGATTGTTGTTGAAGAAGTATACCCACACCGCTTCGCCGCTTAGCTCCTTTAAAGCCTTATTGAACGCCGAAGTGTTGTTTGCCCTTACAAGCTTGCCGCCGTTCACCCAAATATTTATATCGCCGCACAGCTTCATAGCCGTGCTCTTAGGCGCAAACAGGCTCTTGACTTCCTCCGAATTCAAGCACATAACGCCGAAAAGCGGCGCGCGCGCCCTGTTGTGTTTGCAGGAGTCCAACACGGTTACGGCAAACTGCTCGCGGTTGCGCTCTGCGCGTAAAGGCAAATTTGCGCTGTCTGAAGAAATGCCGTACCGCGCTTTGAGCCGTTTTAAATTTTCTTCGTAAGAGTACTTGTCGCTGGCATACCCCGCAAGCGATTTCTGCGCGCCCGCAAGCATATCCAAGAGCATTCCCGCCGCCTGCCGCTGTAAAGCCTGCCACTCTATTTCGGGCGATACTGCGTCGGCAAACTTTGGCGTTTCGTCGCAGTAGGCTATTTTGCAGTAATAGTCGCAGGCGACGCGGCAACGGAATTCCTCCGTACGGTCGAGGGCGACGTAGTCCTTATCGTAATAGAACGCCATTTTAACAACCGCGTGGGGATACCCTTCCGCCACGGCTTGACGGCAAAGCTCTATCGCCTGCTCTACAAGCGCGGGATTATCCCCGCGCATAAGCCACTGACAATAAAAACTTTCCGAAAGGGCGTACAGCTCTTTGCCACGCGCGGAATACTTCAACGGCGGAACGATATCGGAAATGAGTTTTTTATTGGAGAGCTGCGCCATCTGTCCGTCGTACAGCTCCAACACCTCGAAGGTGTTTAAACTTACATTGCTAATCACTTAACACCTCACACTTCGGGAGTTTCCCCAACGAAGAAAGTTATATTTTTTAAAAACACTTCGTAATTGTCCGAACGCGCATAAAACGATAACTGCGTTTGACCCGCCTTTTCGAAAGTATATTGCTTGACGCCCGCGGGTAAAGCCGTTTCGTCGAAGTATATGCTTGCTTCGAGCTCCTCGGTTATAAAACGCCAGGTTAATTCGTCGCCCAAGGTAACGGTTACTACTCCTTCTTCCACGGATATAACTTCGCCGTTTATGTAAAACGCAACCTCAACTCTCGCCTTTCTTAACCGATAATTGTATTGCGCGTTTACTACCGTATAGTTGCCTGCAACCGCACCGTCCAAAACAAACCTCGCGGTATAATCGCCTGCGTTGGTAGCGGTATCTCCCTCTACTTTCGCATATCCCGCGTCGGCGGGCAATATCCCGTTATAAGTACAGGAAACGCACTGCTGTTCGGCGCCGTTGTATTCGCAATTCAAGTCGCGCCAGCTTACCATAATTTCGCGCTTTCTTATGGTATATATGCCCTCTTTAAAAGTAACCTCATAGTTGGCGTTGTCCTTTGTAATAACGCCGCTAATCGCGTATTCGCCCGCGCCATCTCCCTCGCTTTTTACAAGTTTATAGGCAATTTCATCGTTATATATATTGCCCTCAACCAATGCGTTAAGGGGCGCCAAGGCGTCGCCGTAAACGGTAGATTTATCTTTGATTACAATGTTTACGCTTGCGCGCATAATAGCGTACTCGCGCATACGCGCGTTGATATCTGCGGGAAGCGCATAGTTTTCCGCGTCGTCGCCGCTCAGCCCCGTTGCCTGCGCAGTATAGTTGTTGCCCGCCGCGACTTCGTTGCCGCCCGTTACGGTAACTTCCACCGAGTCGTCGGCAAATTTATTGTCTATTACGGCGCGCACGTTTTTGGGCGCGGCGTCGTAAATAAGGTTTGTGTACGCAATCCATCTAAACTGCACGGCGCGTTTGCTTACCGTAAGCCGACCGTATTCGTAGCTTATTTCGTAATTATCCGAAGTATAGCCCGAAAGCTTTACGCCGTTTTCGTAACTGCCCGCCTTATAGTTTGCGTCGCCCGCAACGGGAGTAAATTCGAAATGAGCCGTCCCGCTCAGCACCGAGGAGCTTTCGCCCGCGACAAACCCGTTGTACGTTATTGCAATTCCGCTTGTCTGCGGCTGGCTTCCGTACTCGCACCGAGCGTCGCCCACGCTTACCGTAAGCGGCCTTTTGGCTATGGAAAATACCTTTTCCGCGCCCTTTAACTGATAGTTGCCGTTATCCGTGCGGGCGTACGCCTTATAATCTGCGCCCGCGTTCCTTTGACCGCCTGAAACCTGCGCAATCAATTGGCTTCCGTCAACGCCCAATGCCGAGGCGGAGGGCGCCTGCGCCAAACCGTTGTACACAAGGTCGTCCGCGCCGCTCCAAGTTACTTCAACCTCCCGTTTGCTTACGGAAAATTGGTAACTCGTGTTTTTAATATCGTAGTCGTTAAGGCAATAACCCGACTGCGAAACGAGGAAAATATAGTCGCCCGCGTCAATTACGTTGTCGTCGGTACCCACGTTTGCATAAACGGTGTAATTTATTTTGTCGCTTCCTACGTACTGACTTTCGTCAAACTCGGCTACTACAAACTTTTCCTTGCCGTCGTATACTAAATCGCCGACAATCTCCGCGCCGTTTTCGTCGGTAAGCTTCCAATTAAACGAAACTTCCTTGGGCTTAATCTGTACGTCCAGCCTCTGATAGCTCTGCGCGGTAAGCGAAGTAACTTCGCCGCCGTCTACGGCTACCGTAACCATATAGCCGCCGCTCTTTTCAACGCGCGGGGCAATGAGGTTGAGTTGCGACTGCGCACCCACAATTCCGTCCTCGTCCGTCCAGGCGTAAATTAACCGCACGCCTTCCGCTTCAACCGACGCGTTTGCCGTAAGCGTTAAGTCCGTTCCGTAAGTCAGCACGCCCGACGGTACGGAAGATGAAACGTTAAGTTGCGGCGCATTCAGTTTCCACTCGGGGCTTATCCGAACCGTATTTCCCGAGGAGGCGTTATCGAATTGGGCGGCAAGGTCGGTAAAAACTTCGTTAGGATTTAAATCTACCCGCTTCCACTCGTAGGTAAAGCCCTTTCTCTCTTCAAAAGTTTTTAAATATGCGTTTGCCTTGGGCTTTGTCAAGTATTTAAAGCCCGTAGCCACGCCGTCGATACGGTCCGAACAGAAATCGGGCTGTTCCTCTTTTTCAAAATATTTACGGTCGTTGCCGTTCTCCACGTACACCCTATACACGCTTTCAAACTTGACTTGGGCTACCGTATTGCCGCTTATTCCGTCGAATACCGAGCCGTTTTCGCCAATGATATCGGAAAGTATGAATCTGTTGTTGTATTTATAAGCCCAATCGTAATTTTCCACCGAGCCGTTTTCGCGGCGGACTATATACTCGTAATTCGAAGTAACCTCCGCAAAGTTATAGTTTGACAAACTGCCCACGTATACGGGCACCGTTTTCCCGCGGCAGGCTTTAACCGCTTCGGCATTATAATTCAACGCAACGAAGTTTTCGCCATCGCCAAGCTCTGCGGGCAATACCGCGTTGGCAAGCGTGGCGGCGTTATTTTCCAAAATCTCGTCGTTTGCACCCAAAACGAAAGAGCGCAACTTATCCCTGAAATAATTTACGTCGGCTTTATTTACCTTTACGCTCCTGCCGCCGAAATTGAAATTGCGCGCAAGCCCGTAAGTTCCGCTAAGTTCCAGCCTTGTATTTAAAACGTATTCCGTAACCCCCGAAGCGGCGAACACGTTGCAGTCGATTGCCGTTACCTTTCTGCCGTTGAATTCTTCGGGTATTTCCACCTTGCGGCTGCTTCCCGAAAGCACTCCGCTTACGCGGTAATTGCCGTCGTCCGCAACCGTGTACACAAGCGTGCGCCCCTTTGTACCCTGACCGAAAAAGCCGTTTGCGCACATAAAGCCCACGTACCCCGCACAACCGACAAAGAAAACGGCGGCAACGCTGAGGGCAACCCAGAATTTTTTAATCAGCCTCGAAGCGGAAAGCGCGACTATTACCGCGCAGATTATGCCGAAGATATGTACGCAAGCCCATATACCCGAGGCGGCGCTTGAAAGCACGGTGCCGCTATCACCGAACAACAGGGCGGAGCCGAGAGCAATGCCCAGCGTATAGCAGATTATGTAACTCAGCCAAACGATTAGCGAATATTTGAAACGGAAGTTTGTAAAAAACAGACTTACGATAAAATAAATTACGTCCAATATCAGCAAAGCGAACGGACATACAAAGTATTTAGCCTCTTTAAGTCCGCCCGCAAATAGCAGGGCGATAATAGCGGTATCCACCGCCGCCGCGCACGCCGCGCACAGCAGAAGAAGCCACTTAGTACTCTTTAATTGTTTTGACGTATACGCCATTTCCGCCGTCTTAATAACCATTGTACTTACCTTAGATATTTAATGCGGTAAAATATTTAGCCGCCGTTCAATTGATTTTTACGGGCTGGGCGATATAGCCCTTGCCGTTTAGCATATCCGCTTTGCCCAACACGAATGTTTCGCCGCCGAGCGCGAACACCAGCGCGGTTTCGTCTTCGAGACAGTATTTTTTGTCGAATAGATGCTTAAATCTGACCGAGTGCGAAAATACGTTGCGGTACTTTAAATAGAGCTTGCGCGCACTTTCGCTTTCCGCCGCGGACAGCCCGTCTATGCCCGAACACAGCCCGCACTTGCCGTTTACAAGCGCCTCGTTTGAAAAACTTCTGCCGCAACGCGAACATTTGCCCGCGTTTTCTTCAAGCGTCATTGCAAGCCTGTCGTTTACAAACGTAAGCTTGCTTGTAAGGTAGCGCACGGGGCGCTCGCCCGAATAGTCGGTATATACGACTTCGGGATATGGGCAGTCGGCGCACTTCATTTCGCCGTCGACGAAAATTGTCTGACTGCGGCACACGCAGGAAAGACAGTTTTTGCCCAGCCTGTTGTTGAAGCAACCTATCGACATAAGGTGGTTGGCAAATTCGCTGTGAAGCTTTATTTCCTCCAACGCCGCCCCGTCCACGCCCAAATCTTCCGAAGAATAGTCGAGCGCGACGTTTACGGTGCGGGTAAGCCCGTTGTCGTCGGTAACTTTATAAGTAATTGCGTTGGAAGTTATAAGGTTTGCGCCATTGCAGTTTAAGCACCTCAGCGTTATACTGCCGCCGAAGCCTATTACCGCCTGCAACGCAAGTTTGCCGCCAAGCGCTATTTCGTAGTAGTCGTTTATCCACTCCACGTGTGAAATGCCGAGCACTTGTACCGAATTGCACGTAACGGGTGCGTCGTTTGCACGGGCGCGCATAGCCAAATACTTGTACGTCTTTAAATCGTAGTTGTCCTCCAACTTTTTGGTTTCGGGGTTTACTACCTGCCTTTGGCTGAAACACAAACTTTCTTTAAAGCTTACGGGGTAACTGCCGTTTACAAGCTCCCTTACCGCGTTTACCGTTATATTGTTTATGTTTGCGCTTTCATCCGCGCCTATACTGATAGGGTCGTTATTGTCGGGCGCTTCTTCCAGCCGCGCGTTGATTTGCGCCGCCTCCGCCGCCGCAAGCGGGAATATGCCGTTTGCCGAACGGCGGAAAAAGATTTTGCACATTACCACGTAGTGCGACTGACCCGTGCCGCTTATTTCCAGCTTTACGGACGCGCCGTAAATATCCTCCGAGCCCTTTTCCCTGTCGTTGCCCTTTATTATTACCGCGTCCGTTCTGCCGAAAAGTCGGCGTATGATTTTATTCAGCCGCTCCTCTACTTCCGCGGCGTCGGTATTGCCCGAGCCGTCGCAACGCTTGTATTCTATTATCGAAAATTTATCGTGAAAGGCGCGCGCAACCTTGTAAATGAGTTGCTTCCATTCCGAAGTGCCGTCGTCGAACGCCTTTCCGCGCCTAACCGTGGCAAACCAGGAAGCGCCGTCCTTGCCCATTGCAAGCGCCGCGCCGCCGGCGGCGGCAACGCCCGCCTTCTCTTCGTATACGTATTCCGCGCCGTCGGTACAAATAAAGCTTTCGCCCTTTGCGTCCGTTTCCAAATGCGCGCCCGCGCTTTCAAGCTCGCCCGAGCGCAAAATTTTGACAAGATTGGCATAGGTGTCCCTGTATTCCGAGCCTATTGAAATTCTCTTTTTTACTTCGGGCATAATTTAATCCTCGTCCTCGGTCTTATCCATTGCGAGTATATCCTGAATTTCGGCGACCTTAGCCGACTCTCCCGAAAGTATCTCGCAGAAATTATCGTCCTCTCTCTTGTGGGAATAAGCCCACAGCCCTCTTATAAAAGCCGCGAACGTGCGCGCGATTATGGGGCGTATTTTGCCGTTTCTCTTTTCAGCGTCGCAACGGGGGCATTCGGCTTCCCATTGTTCGTTAAACTTCAAAATATGCGGACGGCACAGCGTAAGGCGGGCGCGCTTGCGCTCCGAACAGCTTACGCACGGCTTAACCGCATCCGCAAATTGCCCCACCCTGCACTTTTCGGGGCATTTATCCTTTAACTTGCATTCGGCACACTTTACCATAAGGTCCTGGTCGCCTATGTTGCCGTTTTCCCTGTAAGCGGCAAGCGCGGGGCAGGCGGCAAGCGCCCCTCCCCTTTCGAACTTGGGGCAATGGCTCATTGCGCAAATTTTGCGGCAGTAAACGTCCCTGTCGTCCTGCCTGCCCGTACTGCACATACTGCTTCCGCTGTCGTAAACGCACTTGTACCCCTCCGTTTCCATAGAGCGGGAGAAAGTGGTTTTACAGGTGCCGCACTGGAAGTCGTGCACGTTCATTTCGCGCATCAGCGTATAGCCGCCCTCTTCGTTGCGGCAGGCGTCGGTATCGCGGCACTTCAATTCGTCGCCGCCGTTTTCCTTGAAATGATTGTAATCGTCCTGCGTGAAAAGGCGCACCTTTTTACAGTTTTTACAGCGCACGGTTACCATATGCTCGTTATTACTGCCCGAAATTATGGTTGCGTCGCCGCTGTTGCTCGTCATAAGTCCTATTCTTGTAAAGTAGGCGAGCACGTAGCCTTCCAGCGCGTTCATATCGGCAAGCGAGTATATGCAAACGTCGTTTTCCTGCTTGATTCTGAACACTCGACCTATGCGCTGGTCCATTGACAGCGGGTCGGGCGTGATTTGAAAGTTTATTATAACGCTGCAAGATTGCAGGTTGGAGCCCTCGGTAAGGCTTGCCGAGTTGACTATGAGTATGGCGTCCTTCCTGCCGTTGAACACCCTTTCGAGCGCGTCGCCGGTAAAGTCGATTATCCCGTCCGCGTCGAGTATGCGTCCCGCAAACTCGGGCAGTTTTTTAAGCTCCTCGGTAAATTTATCGGCAAGACAAAGGTTGATTTCGCTCTGCGCGAACGTATAGCCGTAGTCGCCCTTTAAATTTCTGTCGCGCTCCTTGTCGTAATCGAAGAAAACGAGCACGCGCTCGCCCTTGTGCCGCCTTAAAATTTCCACCGCCTTGGAAAATTTGCGGGCAAAGCCCCCCTCCGTAGCCGACACGGGCGTTACGTAGTCCTCTATATCGTACCTGCCCGTATAATTGGTAAGTTCGAGAAACTGTTCGAGATAGTACTTTTCCGACCCCCTGCGGTAGCCGCAGTCCTCCCTGCAACCGCCCAGCTTTTTCATAAGCGCGCCTATGAACTCGAACTGTCCCTGATACTCCGAATAGCAGCCGCCGTACCTGTTTTTAGTGCAAGCCGTTATAAACGCCGCTACCGAACAGCGCGAGCCGTCGGCGGTTATTATAGCCTTGTCGCCGTCGAGCGCCGCGCAATCGACGGTAATTTTTTTGTCGAGCACGAGCAAATCGACTTTGCCCGCATAGTTGGCTACGGGATAAAAATAGTAATTCCTTATCAGCTTTTTCTTGTTCTGGAAGGTGTTGGGCTGGCGAATCATAATCTGACGGAGAATACCTTCGTGATAGGCGAGCGCAACGTTTTTGTTGACCCGCTTCCTCAACTCTTGATTTTCGTCCTCGTCCAAAAATTTTTGCACGTAGGCGTGCTGTTCGCCGCCGGAGAGCGCGTAAAACCTCTTTAACTTGCCCGCGTTGTCGCCGCCGTCATTAAACTGCGCAAGCACGTACTTTTCAAACTGCGCAAGACACTGTTTTTTTACTTCCTCGTATTTTACGCGGTTAATAAACTCCATAACCGTAGTGGAGTTATGGCAGATATAGCTTATGTACCTCTGTTTGCTTCTTCTGTACAGCGCCGAACGCGCGGAGTCCGCCATATTTCTGCCAAAGTCGGAGGGAAGCCCGCCCTTGCTGTCTATAAAGTACCACAGCGGGAACATATTTTCCAGATTGCCGTCGTGCGGGGTTGCCGAAAGAAGCAGGCAATATTCCTTGTTGGCGTCCTTCTTGCACTGCATCATAAGCGACATAAGCTTCATAGCGTTGGCGTCCTCGCCCGTCTGGTCGCAAAGATGGTGCGCCTCGTCCACTACTATTACGTCGAACAGCGCGTTGGAAACGTCGTCCTCGTTCCAACCCGTAAACGCGCTCCACTTGACCAACAGCGGGCGTTGCGGACTGCGCCTGCCCTTGCCGTCGAAAGTATACTCTATGCGCTTATCGGAGAGATTTTCCACTTCCAACAGCGCGCCTTTTCCCATACCGAAAAATATTTCAAGCGCTTCCTTCCAGGCGTCGTACACCTGTTCGGGCACGACTATGAGCATAGATTTTACCACGCCCCTTACGGCAAGCTCGCTTAAAACTACGCACGCCTCGAAAGTTTTACCGCTGCCCACCACGTCGGCAAGCATACCGAAGCCGCGCAGACGCTTTAAAAAGTCCTGCGCCGCCCTGCGCTGATGGGGCTGTATTACCGCGCCGCCCCTGTGTACGGACGGGTCGAATTCTATTCCGTACTCGCCGTTTGCGCCCCTGCGGTATTTTTCCGCGCTTATCCTCAGCGCCGAAAAATCGTCGTGCCTGTCAAGCTCTTCTACGGCGCAACTCAGCTCCGCCAGCTCGCGGTTGTAGCGCGCGGGACGGGTATTGAGCGAGCTTCGGTTGCTGTCCATATTGAACGCCGTGGGCGGAATATCCAGTCTGAATTCCTCTATTTCCGTATTGTTGTCTTTATCCTGTCGGTTCATAACCTGCCTACCTTTAACGCCTTTGCGCTATCAGCCCGTTTCTCCCTCGATGACCTTAACGCCTTCGAGGCTGATTTCAATATTCTTTTCGATTACCGTACCCATACCGCCGTCGGCATATTTAACGGAAATGCGCCGCCTGCCGTCGCCGCTCTTTTCTACAAACGGCGTCATAACGTTGGAATCGGGGCGGGTCTTTACTCCCTCTATCATAAGTATCCTCGGCTCGCACCGCTCGATTACCCTGCCGTTATACGTGCAGACTATGCGGGCTTTCGGACCGGAGATATTTTTAAGCTGAAACCGCCGCTCCACCTTTTTCCTCTGCGAAGACCCCGGCTCGCCTATGCACAAATATGTGTCGCCGCCCGCGGTGATATAGCTAAGCTCCCCCTCGTGCTTTCGCGCCGCGACGGTGTTTTTACTTAGCCGCACGCAAAAAATCTCTTCGGGAAGCGTGCCCTGCAAATTACAGCTTGCGTACAGTTTTTCCGACGCGCTTTCGTCAAATATGTGCCCGCGCCCCACCAAAATAACGAGTATCTTAGTGCCCTGCACGCTCATCCAGGTGCCGTAGCTGTAAGTAAGCCCCGCGCTTACGTCGTAGTTTTTCAAAGCGACGATTGCCGCGCCTACGGAGGGTGCGTAAACGGAATCTTCGTACGTCTGAATTATAAGACCGTCGTCGTTTTCCATATGGTCTTCGAACGTGCGCACCGTTACCGCGCTTCCGCTATTTTTCACCCCCGCCTTTATGTATTTTAAAAGTCCGCAGGTTTCAACCAGCCCGCCCGTCAAAAAAATCTTTTTAACGTCGCAATTGACCGCGAGTTTAAGCTCGGCGAGAATATAGTCCAAAATTTTGCGGGCGATGCCGCCGTCCCCCTCTATGCCTATACTGCGCGCCAAATCCTTTTTGGTGAGAGTGAGTTGCAAATACAAGTCCCTGTGCAAGGACACGGGCACGCCGTTTTTAAAAACTTCGTCGAACGCGGGTATGCTTAGAAGCAATTTCGCCTTTTTAATTTCTTTCAAAAAAAGATATTGCTTGGTCTGCAACCCTTCCTCGTGTATGTGCCCCTCCTCCCCGAACGGAGGCGAACCCACCGTTTCGCGGCGGATAATAGAATTTTCTATGTATTCGGCAATGCAAAAATCTACGTCGTTGCCGCCTATATTTATTGGCGGGGAGTGGTCGGCGGCGGGCTCCACTACTACGTTTCCGTCGTCGTTTATAAAGCACTTCAACACCGAAAGGGTGTCCTCGCCCATATCGAATATCAGAATTTCGTCGTCGCTTCTCACCGCGCCGCGCTCCTGCGCGAACATACTCAGCGCCCTGCCGCTGTTCATAACCTTTTGCGGCGCCTTGCCGAACGCCGTTTTTACGAGGGCGGTTAGCTCCTCCACGTACAGTTTGCCCACCTGCGAGGGATGCACCAACGAAAGACGCACTTCGTCGAAATGAATTTTAACCTTCTTTTCCAAGTCGGCTATGCCCTGCATAACTATTTCGCGCGCGTACGCGAAAAACAGTTTGCACACCCTTTGGGGAGTAAACCCTTTCGCCGTGAAAGTGCGCTCGCCCGCGACGAGCGAAGAAAAATCGCCCAACGTCTTTTGCCTGTCGGGGAAAAAGAATTTGGGGAAATGCTCGTGTTTATAGTAATAGTCGCTGTTGGGGTAAACTTCCCCGCCCTTGCCCTTTACGATTTTGCCCTTTTCGGTTTGCGGATACAACAGCGAAAGAAGCGTCTTTATTTTGACTACGTTTATAAAGGGCTTTTCGCCGCCCTTTTCAACGTCGCACCCGAATATCCAGCCCGCCGAAGCGTCGTAATACGCAACGGCAGGCACCGCAACGCGGCGCACGCTCTCCTTTTTTTCAATTTTTCCGTACACGACGCTTCCGGACTTTTCAAACGCGTAGCTTAGCTTTAACGTGTCCCGCCCGAGGTCTATACCTATTGAAAGAATTTTTGCCATAATCAACCAACAAACACAGTTTTCGACACTTTATTATTATAATTATAATAATTGTATCACACTTCGACCTTATACGCAAGAGTTTAAAATTGTAAATTCTACATATTTACCCTATATTTTACAATCTTACGATATGTCTTATTAAGCAAAATAATAAGCGCCGCGCTGTAACGCGCGGCGCTTAACGCCGTAAATTATTTGCAATTACTGTTTGTCTATCTTAACTCCGTACAGCGAAGAAACGTCGCCCGCGAACCTCTGCATATTGTAGCAAGATTTCAACGCGACGGTATCCTCGAAGTCGTCAATCTTTTTAACCTGCTCCCTGCTCAGCCTTGCGGGAATGTCTATTTCCACCTTTACGTACAGACTGCCCGTGCCGTTTACCGTTTTAACACCTTTGCCGCGCAAACTGAACTGCGTGCCGCTCGCCGTGCCCGCGGGTATTGTCAGCTCTACCATATCGTCGATTGCGGGCACTAAAATTTTGCCGCCGACGCAAGCCGTGCGGTAGCTTATGGGAACGGTAACGTACAAATCTTTATCCTTGCGAACGAGCAGTTTATGCGGCTCTATGCGGAAGTAAACGTACAAATCGCCGCACTCCCCGCCGTTGGGGGAAGCCTGACCGTATCCGCGCTTTCTAAGCGAGCTGTCGTTGTCCACGCCCGCGGGAATGTTTACGGTAAACACCGTCTGCTTGCGGGTATATCCCGCACCCTTGCAGTCGGGGCAACGCTCGGTGATTTTTTTACCCGTGCCATTGCAGTCGGGGCACGCGCCCACCTGAATCGTGCGCCCGAAAATAGTGTCCTGCTGGTACTTGACCCTACCCGAGCCGCCGCACTTTGAGCAGGAGGTAAACGCCGTGCCGTTCTTTGCGCCCGTGCCGGAACAGGACTTGCACGGCTCGTTGCGGAAATAGCTTATTTCCTTGGAACAGCCCTTGATTGCGTCAAGAAACGAAAGGCGTATGGTCTGCTCTATGTCCGCCCCGCGCGAACGCTGGGGCGCGCTCTGTCTGCCGCCGAAACCGCCGAAGCCGCCGAACATAGAGGAAATTATATCCTCGAAGCCGCCCATACCTCCCGAGCCGCCCATTCCGCCTATATTCCCCATACCGGGGTGGTCGAGCTCGAAATCGTACTGTTTGCGCTTTCCGTCGTCGGAGAGCGTTTCGTTGGCTTCGTTGATTTCCTTAAACTTTTCCGCCGCCGCGGCGTCGTTGGGGTGAAAGTCGGGGTGATACTGCTTTGCAAGCTTTCTGTAAGCCGATTTGATTTGGTCGGGCGTGGCGTTTCTGGGCACGCCGAGCACGTCGTAATAATTCTTTTTATCTGCCATAATTTTCTCTCTCGCAAAAATCTCACGCTTGCGGCGCGCGATATTTTCTGCGATTTTAAGGGCGTTGCCCTCGCCGCACGATAGATTTTAGCCCTCGATTATCAGAAACCGTACGGCTTCACCTACTGCTACGCGCCGCCTTTTGGCGGGACAGGCGAAAGTTTTCGCAAATTGGGTTGCGCTGCACAAAAGCGTGGTTTTGCTTGCTACGTTTATTTGTTTTTAAAATCTAATATTGCAGCGCGCGAATACCGCGCGCTGCAAACAAATTTTTTAATTAACCCCTATATATGCCGCAATCAATGCTGGCGGAACTCCGTGTCGTCGCCGTTGCCGCCCCCGTTTGCGCCGTTGGGATTCTGCCCCTGAGCCTGCTGGTACATCTTGGCGATTACAGGCTGAACGTCCTGTTGAAGCTTATCCAAAGCCGCCTTAACCCTGTCGTTGTCGCCGCTTGCCAGCTCTTCCTTGGCGCGGGAAATTGCGTCCTCTATCGTCTTTTTATCCTCGTCCGAAAGCTTATCACCCGCTTCCTTAACCGTCTTTTCAAGGCTGTCAATCATACCTTCGAGGTTGTTTTTGTTGTCTATTTCTTCCTTGCGCTTCTTGTCCTCTTCGGCGTATCTCTCGGCGTCCTTTACAGCCTTATCGATTTCCTCGTCGGAAAGATTGGTAGAAGCGGTGATTGTTATATTCTGGCTCTTGCCCGTGCCCAAATCCTTAGCCGTTACATTGACTATGCCGTTGGCGTCCACGTCGAAAGTAACCTCAATCTGGGGCACGCCGCGGGGTGCGGGAGGAATGTCGTTGAGCATAAACTTGCCAAGCGACTTGTTGTCGCGAGCAAACTTTCTTTCGCCCTGCAAAACGTTGATTTCAACGCCCGGCTGATTGTCCGCCGCGGTGGAGAAAACCTGACTCTTCTTTACGGGTATGGTGGTGTTCCTCTCGATTAAGGGAGTGGATACGCCGCCGAGCGTTTCTATGCCGAGGGTAAGGGGCATAACGTCGAGAAGGAGCACGTCTTTAACCTCGCCGGAGAGCACGCCGCCCTGTATAGCCGCGCCTATTGCCACGCACTCGTCGGGGTTGATGCCCTTGAAAGGCTCTTTGCCGCTGACCTTTTGCACCTTGTCGTAAACGGCGGGGATACGCGTGGAACCGCCAACCAATATTACTTTGGTTATATCCGAATAGGAAAGACCCGCGTCCTGCATCGCCTTCTTCATAGGCTCCACCGTCCTCTCTACAAGGTCGGCGGTAAGGCTGTCGAACTTCTGCTTGGAAAGGTCTATATCGAGGTGCTGGGGCGCGCCGTCCACTACCGTTATGAAGGGCAGGTTGACGTTTGTGCTGCTCATACCCGAAAGCTCTATTTTAGCCTTTTCAGCCGCTTCCTTCAACCTCTGCATAGCCATTTTATCCTTGGAGAGGTCTACGCCCGTATCGCGCCTGAAAGTTTCTACGAGGAAGTCGATAATCTTGTTGTCGAAGTCGTCGCCGCCGAGGTGAGTGTCGCCGTTGGTTGCAAGCACTTCGAAAACGCCGTCGCCTATTTCGAGAATAGATACGTCGAAAGTGCCGCCGCCGAGGTCGTAAATCATAACCTTCTGCGTTCCTTCCTGCTTATCCAGACCGTAAGCGAGAGCCGCCGCCGTAGGCTCGTTTATTATACGCAAAACGTTTAAACCGGCAATTTTGCCCGCGTCCTTGGTTGCCTGACGCTGGCTGTCGTTAAAGTATGCGGGGCAGGTAATCACCGCGTCGGTTACCTTGCCTCCGAGATAGCTCTCCGCGTCGGCTTTAAGCTTAGCGAGCACCATAGCAGAAATTTCCTGCGGGGAATAGCCCTTTTCTATATTTACTTTGTACGCCTCGCCCATATGTCTTTTGATTGATATTACGGTTTTGTCGGGCTGGGCAACCGCAAGCCTCTTTGCCGCCTGACCGACAATGCGCGAGCCGTCCGCCTTAAACGACACTACCGAGGGGGTAGTTCTGCTTCCCTCGCTGTTGGCTATAACGACGGGTTCGCCGCCTTCCATAACCGCAACGCACGAGTTAGTTGTTCCCAAATCGATTCCTATTACCTTTCCCATTTTATATCTCCTTTATTGCAAAACTCTTCCGTCCGCGCCGCCGACAGGTTTTTAACCCGCCCGACGCCCGCAAAAGCTACGTTTTGCTTAACGCATTTATTTTTATTTTTTATTGTCTTACGAATTTGATTTTTTACACCGTAACCGCAACCTGCGCGTAACGGATAACTTTGCCGTTGGACTTGTAGCCCTTTTTCAAAACGGTTTTAACTATATTCTGCTCCTCGCCCTCTTCGGCGGGCATATTCAACACGGCTTCGGCAACGCTTTCGTCGAATTTATCGCCGACTGAAAGAGGAATTTCTTCAACGCCCATAGACTGCAAAATATTGTTGAAATTTTTTATGATTTTGTCTATTCCCGTCTTTGTCTTTTCGTCGCTCGCGCCGTCGTAGGCATACCCGAACGTGTCGGCTACGGGCAACAGCTTTAAAACAGCTTCCGCCTTGCCGTCCTGATACGCCGCACTCGACTGCGCCTGCGTGCGCTTGCGGTAGTTGTCGTACTCCGCGCTTACGGCGTACCACTTGCGCTTGTACTCTTCCGCCGCCGCCAAAGCTTTATCCAGCTCGGAAAGTTCAGCCTTTTCTTCCTGTTCGGTCGTTGCGCACTCCTCCGCTTCCCGCTCTTCGTTTAAAACTTTTTCTTCTTTCTTCGACATTGCCCACCCGTAAAATATTGTGTGAATTTTTTGTTTACAATATTTATATAAAGCTTCTTTGCCCGCCTTAAACATTTTTAGCACGATTTTTTTATCGTATTTTTTATTTTTAGCCTATTTTGCCTTTAAGACAGCGCTTGACGGTAAAAAAATTATGTGCTATACTTGCGCTATGCACGTGCATATCAAGAGAATGCCGTTGAAAAAACTTTTCAACACCCGCGATTTAGGGGGAATTCCCACCGCCGACGGGCGCAAAATAAAACACGGCAAGCTTATACGAAGCGGAAAACTTTATAAATTACCGCAGAAAACGGTGGACGCGCTCAAAGATTACGGCGTATGCACCGTTATAGATTTACGCATTTTTACCGAAAAAGAGGAAGCGCCCGACACGCTTTGGGAGGGCGTTGACTACCGCCATCTTCCCGTTTTATGCACCGCAACGCCGGGAATCACCCGCGAAAAGAGTATGCGGCGCACTATGGCTTTGGAATCCAAGCGGATAAAAAAGGAGTTCGGTTCCGCCGACAACTATATGGCGGAGATGTACCGCTCGATACTTCTAAACGAGGAGCCGCAACAACAGCTTAAAGAAACTTTGCGGCTGATTATTGAAAACGAGGGCTGTATTTTATGGCATTGCAGCGGCGGAAAGGACCGCGCGGGCGTTGTGGCAATGCTGGTTGAAAGCCTTTTGGGCGTTTCGGAAGAAGTAATCATTGCCGATTACGTGGCTTCGTTGCGCTTCCAACGGCTTAAATTTTTCTGGAACAAGGTCGGGCTGGTGATTGCCCCCTGCTCGATAAGAATGAAAAAGATTCTTTACGGAATGATGGCGGCAAAACCCCACTATCTTGTAAACGCTATGCACTGCGTAAGCGAAAAGTACGGAAGCGTTACCCGATACTGTAAACAGGTTTTGGGCGTTACCGACGAAGATATACAAATTATGAAAAGCAAATATTTAGAATAATTTATTATAAATTCTTCGGTACGGCGCCTTAATATAGGCGCCGTACGGCTTTTTAAAGGAGGGCGGATATGAAAAGGAGAATCCCGCAGGTATTGTTTTACATACTCTCGGTAATCTGCCTTGCCCTTTGCATTTCGGGCGGCGTAATACTAAACAGAGAAAACCACGAGCACGTTGCGGAATTTGTTCCCGCCGCCGCTCCCACCTGCGCCGTTGAGGGAAATATTGAACATTGGCGTTGCAGAGAGTGCGGCTTGCGCTTTAAAGACGAGCTTATGCTGGAAGAAATTGCCGCCGCCGACACGGTTATAGAAGCTTTACCGCATACCGAGGAAATCATACAGGGCACTCCCGCTACCTGCACGCAGACGGGCTTATCAGACGGCAAGCGTTGCACGGTTTGCAATAA
>CAJUHT010000012.1:30177-53587 GCA_910586035.1 uncultured Christensenella sp. | reverse complement strand
GTTTTGGCATTGCGAGGTGAGTGAGCGCATACGTCCAGCGCGAACGGTGCCCGAAACAACTGTTGCCCTTACCGTTGTTGAGAAAAGATGTCTGTTTGCAACAGATGAGGTATGTGTATCTTTATACCTTGTTAAATATACAAACACTTTTCAATTTTCAACCGCAACTTTCATATGTTACAATTTCCCTTATTCCCCTCTCGTCGCCTGCGGCGACACTCTCCCCCTTATTACAGAAGGGGTAGAGCAAGGTATGGCGTACACTTTAACAAAAGGAGAAAGCAAGAGGTTAGGACAGTAAACCCTTACTTTACCCTTAATAAAAAGAAGAAAGTAAGGTGGATAGTGCACGCGGAGCCATTCACATAATAATTGGAGAAAGCAAGAACTTAGGAATAAATTACACCCCGCGCAACGAAAGTTGCGCGGGGTTGTTTTTATATGATATTAAATTACTGCGGTGCCTCTATGCTTCAAAATATTTGTAAGTTTGCTTATTTCCGCCGATAAGTAATTTACTCTTTGTTGCCAAGGCTTTCTCTTATTGAATAAAAACACAACCCTTATCGCCAGAGCCACGGAAACTACCAACAAAGCCAACATATATATCCCCACTAATACGGAAGTTACTATTGACAATATTACCAAGAGTACGGCAAAAACTATATTCAATATTATCGAGTTCTTATTGGAATTTAACAGTCGGTTTAAATTACCGCATTCTGCAATAAACCCCTCGCGCCTGCACTCGGGGCAAATGCCGCTGTGGTCTGAATATGCCGAGCACTTCATACACATTGCTTTGCCGCATTGTTTGCAAACCGATATCGCTTCGTCGTTGATATGAATAAAACACTTCATTTGTATACCTCGCTACTATTAAGTCCATAATTAGTATACAATAGTATTTTTATTTATGTCAATCATTTTATATACAATAGTAAAGTAATATTTTACATATAGAAGTTATTGCACAATGTTAAACGAAAAAATCAAATCATTACGTACCGCCCGAGGCATAAGCCAAATTGAATTGGCAAACGTTTTGGGCGTAACAAAGCAATGCGTTTCCAATTGGGAAAACGACAATATTCAGCCCTCGATAGAAATGCTGATAAAACTGTCGAGTTTTTTTAAAGTTACAACCGATTATTTACTCGGGTTAGACGAACGGCAATTTTTGTGCGTTGAAGGGCTTACGGAACAGCAGATAGTACATCTGTCTTTAATTGTACACGATTTAACGGAAAAACCGTTAAATCAGTAGCTTTGCTATAAACTGAATTCTTAACGTTGAATATTACTTTATTTCCTTATGCGCGCTACGGCAATAGTCGCGGCATTTTCTATTTCATCTTACCGCCGCTCTTCTTGCTTTCCTCCTTTGATTAGAAACGCGCCGCACGCTTAACAAAACCCTACCCTATCCTTGTCTTCCCCATTAGTAAAGGACGAATAATGCGTTTCTTAAACTTGCTTACTTTAAACCTTGCCTTCCCCATAACAAAGGGGGAAAATGTAAAAACTGTAATAACTGCAAAAACTGTAAATTTTTTATCAGATACTATATAAACAGCGACGGCAATTTTTACCCTATACACCTCGGGCACTATATTTGCGAAAGTCAAAGAAAATATTATTTGAAAAACGTTTCCTCTTCCGACGCCTGCGAATATTTTCTGGCGGAGGAAAAGGAACAACTTAAAACAACTATTGAAAAATCATTGAGAAATATGTGGATATCACTTGACCAATACTTACAGACTATAAACTTTAAAGAGCTGTAAAAATAAGCCCTATCACTTAACGCCCAAACTGTTTTTAATATTTTTACAGCAGGCGGAAATAATTTCGAGGCACTCGCTAAGTAGCGTGCCCGCGTCCTTATCGGGCTGTTTGCTCTTGATTGCATCGTTTATTATAACTGCGGCATAATTGAACGACGAAAACAAAGTTTTAAGCATAGGCTGTTGCTCCTCGTAGTCCTTTTTTGCCGTAAGCACAAAATTATACACAGCCTGTATCTCCGCGCCAAGCTGTTTAAACTGCGAAGCGTTGCGCGCCTGCGCAATTTCCGCCGCGCGCTTTTCTACCTTATTTAATAAATCGCAAAGCGCCAAATCTTCAAAATCAATCATTTTTACCTACTTAAATACTGCGTAAATTATTTGCTATTTTAAGCCGTAAAATCAGCAACGGCGGGTTTGCAAATATAAACCGCGGCGGGAAAAATTTCCCGCCGCGCCTTTTATTTTTTTAAATGCTTTCGGTTTCGTCTTTACCGTAGTTGGGGTTGATTATGGGGGACATACTCTTGTACTCCTTAACGCCCGTACCCGCGGGAATAAGCTTACCGATAATAACGTTTTCCTTCAAGCCCATAAGCGGGTCAACCTTATTTTTGATTGCCGCGTCCGTAAGCACTCTTGCCGTTTCCTGGAAGGAAGCCGCCGAGAGGAAGCTTTCGGTAGACAGCGCCGCCTTGGTTATGCCCAGAAGCACGCGCTTTTGCAGTGCGGGCGCGCCGCCGTTTTCAATGGCTTTGGTGTTTTCCTCTTCAACCGTAAACATATCAACGGTTTCGCCGGGAAGCAGGTCGGTAGAGCCGGAATTTTCAATTCTTACCTTTTTAAGCATCTGGCGTACGATTATTTCAACGTGCTTGTCGTTGATATCAACGCCCTGCGAACGGTAAACGGACTGAATCTGTTCGAGGATATAGTCCTGAACGCCCTTTACGCCCTGTACCCTTAAAATATCCTGAGGATAAATAGAACCCGTATTTAATACGGTGCCCGGCGTAACTATATCGCCCGCCTTTACCTTTAACTCCGCATTGAAGGGAAGCGCGTAGTCCTTTTTAACTTCGCCCGTTACGGGGTCGACTACAATTACGTGCTTCAAGTTGTCGGAATCGTCTATTTTTACCTTGCCCGAAACTTCGCAAAGCGTTGCGCAACCCTTGGGTTTACGCGCCTCGAAAAGCTCTTCTACACGGGGAAGACCCTGCGTAATATCGCCCGTTGCCGCTATACCGCCCGTATGGAAGGTACGCATTGTAAGCTGTGTGCCGGGTTCGCCGATTGACTGCGCGGCGATTACGCCTACCGCCTCGCCCGCCATTACGGGGGTGTTGGTAGCCATATTCTTGCCGTAGCACTTTGCGCACACGCCGTAGCGGGAGTTGCAGGTGAATACCGAACGTATTGAAACCGCCTCTATGCCAGCCGCAATGATTTCCTTGGCAATCTCGTCGGTTACAAACTGGTTCTGCGCAACAATGACGTTGCCGTTTTTATCTACCACGTCCTCGGAAACGAAACGACCCTGAATTCTGTCTTCGAGCCCTTCGATAACTTCGCCGTTGGGTCCTATAATAGCCCTTACAACCATACCGCGAGGCTTTTTACTGCCCGCCATACAGTCGTCTTCCCTGACTATAACGTCCTGCGAAACGTCTACAAGCCTACGCGTAAGGTAACCGGAGTCAGCCGTCTTTAACGCCGTATCGGCAAGACCTTTACGACCGCCGTGCGAGGAAATGAAGTATTCCAGAACGGACAAGCCCTGACGGAAGCACGATTTAACGGGTACTTCAATTTTCTTACCCTGGGGATTTACCATCAGTCCGCGCATACCCGAAAGCTGTTTCATCTGGTCGATAGAGCCGCGGGCGCCCGAGTTAGCCATCATCCATATGGGATTAAACTTGTCGAGCGACTTTTTAAGTTCGGCGGTAACCGCGTCGGTAGCCGAATCCCACGCGTTAATCACGGCGTTGTAACGCTCTTCCTCGCGCAGAAGTCCGCGCTGGTACTTGCGCTCGATTTGCAAAACTTTCTGTTCGGTTTCTTCCACGATTGCCTTCTTGGCGTCGGGAATGTGCATATCGAATACGGAAGTCGTTATTGCGCCGACGGTGGAATACTTGTAGCCGAGCGTTTTAATCTTGTCGAGAACGTCAGCCGCCCTGGGCGCGCCGCCCGTCTTGAAGCAACGCTCTACAATCTTGCCGAGCTGTTTCTTGCCGACGGCGACGTTGCCGCCGAGGAATTCGTAAGAAATTTCGTACTTTAAATAATCTTCGGGCTTTTCGCGCTTTACAAAGCCGAGGTCCTGGGGCATCTGGTTGTTGAAGATAATTCTTCCCACCGTAGTCTTAACCGAGCCCGTAACCGTTTCGCCGTAGTAAGGCGAAGCTTCGTCGGCGATTTTAACCGTACGGCGAACGTAAACCTCGTCCTGCATATGCACAAACTTGGTCTGATACGCCATCATAACTTCGTCTTCGGAAATATAGGCGTTGGCAACGTATTTCTCCGCGCCCTCTTCGCCCTCCGCGCACTCGGCGTATCTGTCGCCCGTCCAGCGGTAGAATTTGCCCTCTTCCCTGCGGATAATCGTAAGGTAATACGCGCCCATAACCATATCCTGCGAGGGTTGCATAACGGGCTTGCCGTCGGAAAGCTTTAATATATTGTTGGAAGAAAGCATTAAAAATCTTGCTTCCGTCTGCGCCTCGATTGAAAGGGGCACGTGCACAGCCATCTGGTCGCCGTCGAAGTCGGCGTTGAAAGCCGTACATACAAGCGGGTGAATCTTAATGGCTCTGCCCTCAATCAAAACGGGTTCGAACGCCTGAATGGAAAGTCTGTGAAGGGTGGGCGCACGGTTCAAAAGAACGGGGTGCTCCTTAATTACCTCTTCCAAAACGTCCCATACGAGCGGCTTAGCCTTTTCAACAGTACGTTTTGCGCTCTTGATATTCTGGCACTGACCGCTTTCTACAAGCTTTTTCATTACGAATGGCTTGAAGAGCTCGATTGCCATTTCCTTGGGCAGACCGCACTGGTAGAGTTTGAGTTCGGGACCGACAACGATAACCGAACGACCGGAATAGTCTACGCGCTTGCCGAGAAGGTTTTGACGGAAACGACCCTGCTTGCCGCGGAGCATACCCGAAAGCGATTTAAGTTCGCGGTTGGAGGGACCGGAGAGCGCCCTGCCGCGCCTGCCGTTATCAATCAGCGCGTCGACGGCTTCCTGCAACATACGCTTTTCGTTCTTTACAATCATATCGGGAGCGCCGAGCTCCATCATTCTCTTCAACCTGTTGTTGCGGTTGATTACGCGTCTGTACAAATCGTTGAGGTCGGAGGAAGCAAACCTGCCGCCGTCCAACTGCACCATAGGGCGCAATTCGGGGGGAAGCACGGGCAGTACGGTAAGCACCATCCACTCGGGCTTGTTGCCGCTCTTTTTAAAGCTTTCGAGAATTTCGATGCGCTTAACGGCTTTAAGCTTTTTCTGGCTTGCCGTGCTGTTTTCGATTATATCCCTCGTCTGCTTGCATTCCTTTTCGAGGTCGACAGCCATCAACAACTCGCGGATAGCTTCCGCGCCCATTCCCACTTTAAGACCCGTTACCGAGCTTTCGCCGTACTTTTCCTCTATTTCGCGCAGTTCTTTATCGTTTATAACCTGCTTATATTCCAGCGTGGGCACGTTGCCGGGGTCGAGCACTACGTACGAAGCGAAGTATATAACCTGCTCCAACGCCTTAGGGCTCATATCCAGCATAAGACCTATTCTCGAAGGAACGCCGCGGAAATACCATATATGGGATACGGGAGCGGCAAGCTCGATATGTCCCATTCTTTCGCGCCTTACCTTGGCGCGGGTTACTTCAACGCCGCACTTTTCGCAGACGATACCCTTATAGCGGATACGCTTGTACTTTCCGCAATGACATTCCCAGTCCTTCATAGGTCCGAAAATTCTTTCGCAGAAAAGACCGTCTCTCTCGGGTTTTTGCGTTCTGTAATTTATAGTTTCGGGCTTGGTTACCTCGCCCTTGGAAAGTTCCCTGATTTTTTCGGGAGAAGCTACGCTAATTTTAATTGAGCAAAAATCGTTTAATTCGAACATATATATACCTCCCGCTTACTCCTCGTCTCCGCCGTCTTCGTCGTCGAAAAGCGTAAACTTGTCGCCGAGCTCGTCATCGTCGCCGAAATCGTCCATATCCTCGTCGGTGAACAGCTCCTTGGAAATGAAGCCGTCCTCATCGTCGTCGTTTTCAAACAGCGAGATATCGTCGAGTTCTTCGTCCTCGTCCTCTGCTTCGGGAACGATGTCCAGTTCCTCTTCGGGCAATTCCCTTTCCCTGTCCTCGGCTTCGCGCACCTTGGCGTTGGGAATAGCTTCGTCGTCCTCGTCCAGCTCGTGAATTATAAGTTCCTCGTTGTTCTCGGTAAGCACCTTTACGTCGAGCGCAAGCGACTGCAACTCTTTAAGCAATACCTTAAACGCTTCGGGAATACCCGGCTCGGAAATGTTGTTTCCCTTGACAATGCTCTCGTAAGTCTTTACGCGCCCTACGATATCGTCCGACTTGACGGTAAGAATTTCCTGCAACACGTGCGCCGCGCCGTAAGCTTCCAGCGCCCACACTTCCATTTCGCCGAAACGCTGACCGCCGAACTGCGCTTTACCGCCGAGGGGCTGTTGCGTTACCAGACTGTAAGGTCCTATCGAACGCGCGTGGATTTTGTCGTCTACAAGGTGGATAAGTTTAATCATATACTGAACGCCTACCGTAACCCTGTTTTCGAAAGGTTCGCCCGTTCTGCCGTCGTATACCTGTATTTTACCGTCAACCTTGCCTTCGGGGTTGAGGATGTTGTTTTCCTTGAACAGCTCTTTTATGTCGCTCTCGGTTGCGCCGTCGAATACGGGCGTGGCAATCTTCCAGCCGAGCTGTTTGCACACCAAACCGAGATGCACTTCCAAAACCTGTCCGATATTCATACGCGAAGGAACGCCGAGGGGATTAAGCACGATTTGCAGGGGAGTGCCGTCCGCAAGGAAAGGCATATCCGCCTGGGGAAGCACGCGGGAAATAACGCCCTTGTTACCGTGGCGACCAGCCATCTTGTCGCCGACCTGTACCTTACGCTTCTGCGCTATATATACGCGCACCAATTTGGAAACGCCGGGCGAAAGCTCGTCCTTGTTTTCCCTGGTGAACACCTTTACGTCTACGACTATGCCGCCCTCGCCGTGGGGCACTTTAAGGGACGTATCCCTGACTTCCCTCGCCTTTTCGCCGAAGATTGCGCGAAGCAATCTCTCTTCGGGGGTAAGCTCCGTTTCGCCCTTGGGCGTTACCTTACCTACGAGTATGTCGCCGGGCTGAACTTCCGCGCCGATGCGCACGATGCCGTTCTCGTCCAAATCTTTAAGCGCGTCCTCGCCGACGTTGGGAATATCGCGCGTAATTTCCTCTTCGCCGAGCTTGGTGTCCCTCGCCTCGGTTTCGTGTTCTTCTATATGGATGGAGGTGAACACGTCGTCCTGAACAAGCTTTTCGCTTATGAGGATAGCGTCCTCGTAGTTGTAGCCCTCCCACTCCATATAACCTATAAGTATGTTTTTGCCGAGCGCAAGCTCGCCGTTGTTTGTTGCGGGACCGTCGGCAATTATCTCGCCCTTTTCAACGCGGTCGCCCGTGTTGACTATGGGGCGCTGGTTAAGGCAGGTGTTCTGATTGGAACGCTCGAACTTCTTCAACTTGTATTCGCATACAAGCCCGTTGTCCTCGCGTATTTTAATCATATCCGAAGCGCAACCGACTACTACGCCCGCTTCCTTTGCGCGGACGATAACGCCGCTGTCGCGCGCAATAGCCGCCTCGATACCCGTTGCGACAATGGCGCTTTCCGTCTTCATAAGGGGAACTGCCTGACGTTGCATATTCGAGCCCATCAACGCACGGTTGGTATCGTCGTTTTCAAGGAAAGGAATAAGCGCGGTGGCAACCGATACAAGCTGCTTGGGCGACACGTCCATATAGTCCATATGGTCGGGCGTAAGCTGGGTAATTAAATCCTGATGACGGCAACCTACGTGCGCGTTTTTAAAGTGGTTGTTTTCGTCAAGTGGCTCGTTTGCCTGAGCTACTATATACTTGTCCTCTTCGTCGGCGGTGAGGTAATCGACTTGGTCGGTTACCGTGGCAACGCCGTCGCCGTCCTTTATAACCTTTCTGTACGGGCTCATAATAAAGCCGTATTCGTTTACTTTGGAGAAGGTTGCAAGCGAGGAAATAAGACCTATGTTCTGACCTTCGGGCGTTTCTATGGGACACAGTCTGCCGTAGTGCGAGTGGTGAACGTCGCGCACTTCGAAAGTAGCTCTGTCGCGGTTCAAACCGCCGGGACCGAGCGCGGAAAGCTTACGCTTGTGGGTAAGCTCTGCGGCGGGGTTGGTCTGGTCCATAAACTGCGAAAGCTGTGAGGAGCCGAAAAACTCCCTTATAACGGCGGACACGGGGCGCACGTTTACAAGACCGGAAGGCGTAACTTCCATAGAATCCTGCGTTGCCATACGCTCCTTAATCAGCTTTTCGAGGCGGGATATGCCTATGCGAAGCTGGTTTGTAAGCAATTCGCCGACCGAGCGCACGCGGCGGTTGCCGAGGTGGTCGATGTTGTCAATCGTGCCTATGCCGTACTGTAAATCGATATTGGAAGAAATCGCAGCAACGATGTCGTCGACCGTGATGTGCTTGTGGTTGAGCTTTTCAATCACGGGCTTAATCGTCTTCTTTTCTTCGGCGTCGAGCGCCGTTTTGCCGCTTTCGAGCAGGTGGTTGAACAGCTTGCACGCTTCAACGAATCTTACGCGCTGTTCGCCCCTCTTTTCGCGGTTCTTCTTCTCTTCGGGCTTTTCGTCCTCGGTTTCCTCCACTTCCACCGTATAGTACAGCGCGTTGATTTTATCGAGATACTTGTTCGCCACTTCTTCGCAACGCGCCGTTTTGCATTCTTCGGCAATCAACTTCATAAACGCGAAGTTGGGGTAATAAATAGTGGGAAGAAGCCCGAACGTCTTGGGGTTAGCGCTACTTAACGCCTTGAAATTGACCGTGTTGTTGGCAATGAGTTTGTGCCTGATTTCGCCCTGCTCGGCGTCGTTTACAAGCACGAAAATCTCGTTAATGCCGCAGTCCTGAATTTCAACCGCCTTCTCTTCGGAAACTATTTCGCCCGCGCTTGCAAGCTTTTCGCCCGTTTCGGGGTTGAACACGTCCTCGGCAAGCTTACAGCCGTGCAGGCGGTAAGCGAGGTTGAGCTTTTTATTGAATTTGTATCTGCCCACCTTTACCACGTCGTATCTTCTCTGGTCGAAGAAAAGGTTGTTGAGGTGCTGCCTAACGGAAGCTTCCGTAGGCACTTCGCCGGGGCGCAGACGTCTGTACAGCTCGATAAGACCGTCGCTCTCGGACTTGGTCGCGTCCTTGGCAATGGTGTTCTCAATCATTTTATCGTCGGCAAACAGGTCTAAAATAGCCCTGTCGGAGCCGAAGCCCAACGCCCTTAAAAGCACGGTGGAACAAATTTTACGCTTTCTGTCTACGTGCACCCACTGCACGCCCTGAGCGTCCTGCTCGAATTCCAGCCACGCGCCGCGGTTGGGAATTACGGTTGTGCCGTACATCTCCTTACCCGTCTTGTCCCTCTCCATTGCGTTGTAGGAGCCGGGCGAACGGACGAGCTGGGAAACTATAACGCGCTCCGCGCCGTTGATAATAAACGAACCGCTGTCCGTCATAAGGGGGAATTCCCCCATAAATACGTCCTGGTCGATAACTTCCTCTTTGAGCTTGTTTACAAGCCTTACCTTAACGTGCAGGGGAAGGGCGTACGTTGCGTCGCGGTTGCGGCATTCCTTTTCGTCGTACTTGGGCTTTTCGTCGAACCAATGGTTTAAAAAATAAAGCTCATAGTGGTCCGAGTAGTCCGTAATCGGCGAAAAATCTTCAAAAACTTCTCCTATTCCTTCGCTGATGAAAGTCTGATAGCTCGATTTCTGAATTTCAACGAGGTCGGGAATTTCGATGACTTCGTTGATTTTGCCGAACTTTCTTCTTTCTGTTTTGCCATACCTGTGAACGGGTAAATTCATTAAAATACTTACTCCTTAAATTTTTATATCACGCGATTGGCGATTATGCGTATATATCTTTTCACCGCAAAAAATCTGACGCTGCAATTCCGACTTTGAGGGCGGTTTAAAAATTTTTTTCAAACCTCTTGACAAATTCCGCCGCAAAAAATTTTTTTCCGCTTTAAAGAAATTGTTTCGTACCCTTTACATATTTAATATTATAGTGTATAATTTACTGCGTAAATCGTTAAATTCCGACACCTTTTTGCACCCCTGCCGCATATGATTATTGACAAAAAAAAGTAAATAAGGGCATTAAGCGCATTCTAATACAGAATAGTATTATAAAACTATTAGAAAAGGGTGTCAAGCAAAACGGCTCGCAAATTTCTTTTTTAAGAATTTTAAAATAAATTTAACAGCTTTAACGCTAAGAAAAGCCTTGCGGCTTTACTTACAAAGGCGGCAACGCGGTAAAATTGTCAAAAGCCGCCGAAAAATCGTGGGAACGTAAATTATTATGAGAATAGACAAATTTTTAAAAGTTTCGAGAATATTGAAAAGGCGCACCGTAGCGCGCGAAGCGTGCGACGGCGGCAAAGTTATCGTAAACGGCAAAGACGCCAAACCCTCGCACCGGATTAAGGTTGGCGACACCGTGGAAATAGACTACGCTTCGGGAGTGCTTAAATTTAAAATTTTGGAAGTTAAAGAAACTGTAAAAAAGGACGAAGCCGCCTCCCTTTACGAAATTATCACTTAAAAGCGCGATTATTTTGGCGCAAACGTTTCCGCCACGGTTGCAACGGAAACTTTTTTATGATATTATAATAAAGTAACGCAAAAAATCAAAGTCGTTTTGCCCCGCGCCCGCGTGCCCTTTCCCATTGCGGAAAACGCGTTTAAAGCTGAACGCGGCGCGCCCCCGCAAGCGGGTTTTTGCTTGTATTATAAACCATATTCTATTTTGCAGGAAGCTTGAAAATGTTTAAAATACTTCTCTCCAAAATGAAAGAAGCGCTTATATCGGTACTGCCCGTAACGGTAATCGTACTCGTTATATCCTTTACCCCGCTCGTAAACCTTTCCGTTACGGAAACGGTTGCCTTTGCCGTGTCGGCGGTAGGGCTTATAATAGGCATAGCCCTGTTCAATCTGGGCGCCGACCTTGCAATGACCCCTATGGGCGGACACGTGGGTTCGGGACTTACCAAGTCCAAAAAAGTATTTATACTACTTTCCGTCTGTTTTGTAATGGGCTTGCTTATAACCATAGCCGAGCCCGACCTCTCCGTACTTGCAAATCAGGTCAAGGACATTATGCCCGGCGGCGCAACGGCGGGCAAGTGGCTGCTTATAATAACCGTAGGCGTCGGCGTGGGAGTTTTCCTCGTAATAGCCGTACTGAAAATAATTTTTCATAAAGACCTGTCGTCGCTCGTAATGTTTTTCTACCTTATGCTGTTTGCGCTGTGCGCAATTTTGGCGGAAAACGGCAAGTTCGGGCTTCTGCCCCTCTCGTTCGATTCCGGCGGGGTTACCACGGGTCCCATAACCGTACCCTTTATAATGGCGCTGGGCGTAGGCATTTCCGCAACCGTAGGTGGGCGCGACTCAAACGAAAACAGCTTCGGCTTGATTGCCCTTTGCTCGGTAGGTCCAATCATCGCCGTTATGGCGCTCTCGCTTATGAGCAAGGG
Source organism: uncultured Christensenella sp. (assembly GCA_910586035.1). Classification (GTDB taxonomy): domain Bacteria; phylum Bacillota; class Clostridia; order Christensenellales; family Borkfalkiaceae; genus Coproplasma. The sequence continues at coordinate 41,936 of CAJUHT010000012.1, read as the reverse complement.
CGACTTGGGCACTTACGACGTAAGCCAATACGCGATAGAAAACTATCTCGGCGCGCATTTCGGCTTTCTCATTTTAGACAAACTGAAAGACGTGGCAATCGCGCTCGGACTTATTGTAGGATTCTTTTTGATATTGCAGTTCGCCATTTTAAAACTGCCCAAACAAAAGCTTATACAGATTGCCATTGGCATAGGTTACACCTTTTTCGGGCTTGTAATTTTCCTAGTAGCGGTGGAAGTCGGCTTTATGCCTATCGGCTTTAAAATAGGCAAACAAATCGCCGAGTTCAACCAGCCACTATTGGTTGTGCTGGGCTTCGTCCTCGGTATGGTTGTAGTACTTGCCGAGCCCGCCGTACACGTCTTAAACAAGCAGGTAGAGCAAATAACCAACGGCGGCGTTAAAAAAATAGAGATGCTGGTAGCCCTCTCGGTTGCAGTAGGCATATCCATAGGGCTTTCGCTTTTGAGAATGATTTTCAAATTCTCTATACTCTATTACCTTATTCCCGGTTACATAATATCGTTGGGACTGTCGTTCTTCGTGCCCAAAATATATACGGCGATTGCGTTCGACTCGGGCGGAGTTGCGTCGGGTCCGTTGACTTCGAGCTTTATTCTCCCCCTCGCAATAGGCGCGTGCGACGCGGCGGCGGGCAACGCAAACGTTTACAGTCTGGCTTTCGGCGTTGTGGCAATGGTCGCAATGACCCCCCTCATCACCATTCAGCTTTTGGGCTTTAAGGCGGTAATGTCGTCTAAGGTACGCGCAAAAATCACTATGCGCCGCATACTCGCCGCCGACGACGAACAGATTATATACTTCAAATAATCTCTATATCTATAAGGTAAAAATATGGCAGAAAAGCTAAACGAAATAAAGACAAAGGTAAAACAGGCGGCGGTGCAAAAAAAGAAAGCCGTTAAAAACGCCGTTTCCAAAATAAAGGGCGGCGGCAATACCGTAACTTCAAACAAGCTTGTAACACTGATAACGGTTGTCAACCGCAACAAGGCGGAATATTACGCCGACCTTATTCAGTCGTTCGAAGTCAACTTGCAGGCTATTGCGCTTGCCGACGGCACAGCCGACGCAAAAACTATGCGTTACCTCGGCTTGACCGACACGGAAAAGGCGGTTATATTCAGCGTTGTACAGGAAAACAGACTACCCGACGCGCTTAACGCCCTCGACGAAAAATTCAAGACGGTTAAGGGCGGCAAGGGCATTGCGTTTACTATTCCGCTTACAAGCGTTATAGGCACGCTGTTATTCGGGTTTTTAAGCAACAACAGAACGGTTGTAAAGGAGGACAGATAAATGTCTGATTACGAGGCGGTTTTTTGCATAGTAAATGCGGGATACTCCGATATAGTTATGGACGCGGCGAGAGAAGTCGGCGCGCGCGGCGGCACGGTTATCCACGCAAGGGGAACGGCGAACAAGGAAGCCGAACAGTTTTTCCAGATAACCATTCAGCCCGACAAGGAAATAGTTATGATTTTGGTGCCCTCCGACATTAAGGACGCGGTTTTGCACGCGCTTTACCGCGACGCGGGTTTAAAGACCGCAGGTCAGGGTATCGCTTTTTCTATGCCCGTGAACGACGTTGTGGGCATAGCCTCCCCCTCCGCCCAACCCGCGACTGCGCAACCGACCAATGAAACGGCAGGCGCGCCCGAAAACACGGACGGCGCGCAATGAAGATAAGCTTAATAGTATGCGCGGCAGGTTCGGGCACAAGGGCGGGTTTTAATAAAAACAAGCTACTTGCGCCCCTCTACGGCGCGCCCGTACTCTTTCATACCCTTTCGGCGGTAAAAGCCGCGGAGCCGCTTTTTAACGAAAGCGGCGATTTACTTTGGGAGTTGATTGTATCCGCTTCCCCCCGTGATATGGCGGAAATAACAGCAATTTGCCAACCTTTCGGCGCAAAAATTACGGAGGGCGGAAACACTCGCACCCAAAGCGTTTACAACGCGCTACAACTCGTAACGGGCGATATGGTTTTAATACACGACGGGGCGCGTCCGTTCACTTCCGCAAAACAGTTTTCGGGTTGCGCGGAGTGCGTAAAGAAGTTCGGAAGCGCGGTTACGGCAATGTCGTCCACCGATACCGTTGCAATAGAAAAAGACGGTTGGGTGGCGCATATCCCCGCGCGAAACATCGTTTTCAGCGTTCAGACGCCGCAGGGCTTTATGACGGAGGACATAAAAAGGGCATACGGAAAAGCCGTCGGCGACGGCGACGTTTACACGGACGACGGCTCGGTATACTCCCGCTACGTTTCGCCCGCGCGCATTTGCCCCTGCGGCACCGCGGCAAATGCCAAACTGACGTTTAAAGAGGACTTTGAAAGGCTAAACGCATTCCCCCCTCCCGCCGCTTTCGGCGAACGGGTAGGCTTCGGGGTGGACGTTCACGCTTTCGGCAAGGAGCAAAATTACGTAACGCTGTGCGGCGTTAAAATACCCTGCGACGCGGGGCTTGTAGCGCACAGCGACGGCGACGTTGCCCTGCACGCCGTGTGCGACGCCGTACTTTCCGCGGCGGGCTTAAACGACATAGGGCACTATTTCCCCGATACCGACCAAACTTACCTTGGCGCGGACAGCGCAAAGCTGTTTGAAAGAGTAATAGAAATTATAGCCGAGCGCGGGCTTAAAGTCAGCGGGCTGTCGGTTTCCGTTCAGGCGGAAAAGCCCCGCCTGTCCCCCTACATCGAGAAAATGAAGGAGCGGAGCGCGCAAATTGCGGGAATAGATTGCCAAAGCGTGGCGATTGCCGCGGGCACCTGCGAGGGGCTGGGCTTTGTAGGCGAAGGGCGCGGCATATGCGCCTACTGCACGGCTACGCTAACACCCATCGGGAAGTAACACGTTTCAACTACGCATTATTCATACATTGTAAAAAAGGTAACAGTTATGGCAAAGACAGCAAGCACGGTTTTCGTATGCGGCGAGTGCGGCGCAACCAGCCCCAGATGGCTTGGACGTTGCCCCTCCTGCGGGCAGTACAACACCTTGACGGAAGAAATAATAAAGAGCGCGCCCGCCGCAGAAAAAACAAAGAAGAGCGTTTACTCCGCGCCGAACGCCCGCCCGCTTTCCGCGGTAACGTACGAGCGGCACGACCGCACCCCCTCGGGCATATCCGAATTTGACACGGTGCTTGGCGGCGGCATAGTCGGCGGTTCGCTTATTCTGCTGGGCGGCGACCCCGGCATAGGCAAATCGACGATTCTCACGCAGATAGCCGCGCACCTTTCGCGCGACCGCAAGGTGCTGTATTTTTCGGCGGAAGAAAGCTGTTCGCAGGTTAAAATGCGTTGCGACAGGCTGGGCGTAGGCGGCGAAAATATGTTGCTTTTAAACGGCACCTGCATAGACGGACTCGAAAGCGAGCTCGACGGCGTGGAGTTCTGCGTAATAGACAGTATTCAGGCGGTTTACACCGACGACCTTTCCTCTTCATCCGGTTCGGTTGGACAGGTACGAGAGTGCGCAACCAAGCTTATGCGCATTGCCAAGAGCCGCAACATCACCTTTTTTATTATAGGGCACGTAACCAAGGAGGGCGCGCTTGCGGGACCTAAGGTACTCGAACACATTATGGATACGGTACTGTATTTCGAGGGTGAAAACCGCGAAAATTTCCGTATTCTGCGCGCCGTTAAAAACCGCTTCGGCAACGTTTCGGAAGTGGGCGTATTCGAAATGACGGGCGAGGGCATTATTGCCGTAAACGACTATTCGGGCATATTTTTATCCGAAAGCCGCGGCGAGGAAGCGGGCTGTACGGTTACCCCCTCGCAGACGGGCAACCGCTGTATGAACGTTGAAATTCAGGCGCTTATAACCAAGGCGGCGTACGGTCAGCCGAGAAGAATGTCGCTGGGCGTGGACTACAACAAGCTTGCCCTTTTGCTTGCCGTGCTGGAAAAGAGGTGCAACCTGCACTTTTCTTCGCAGGAGGTGTATATAAACGTTATGGGCGGGATAAAACTTAACGAGCCGGCAACCGACTTGGCGCTCTGCGCCGCGCTTGCCTCCTCCTACTTCGACCGCCCCGTAGACAAATTTACCGCCGTATTCGGCGAAGTGGGTTTGACGGGTGAAGTGCGCGCCGTGCAGTACGCCGAAAAGCGCGTTCAAGAGTGCGTTAAAATGGGCTTTAAGAGGGTGCTTCTGCCCGCTAAAAATATGAAGTCGGTGGCTAAATACGCCGACAAGATAAGCATTGTGCCCGTGCTGTATCTGGGCACTATGTTAAAAACTTTATTCCCGAAAGAGTGAACGCCGTTGACAATTTTTTATAATATGATATAATATACAATGTCATCGGAGAACGCGCGGTCGCAACCGCGCCGTTGATAAGATGTCGAGTGCGCTCGGGTAGATAACTGCTCGGGCGGTTTTTATAAAGGAGGATATTTTTATGATTATTACCGTTTCAAGGCAGTTTGCAAGCGGCGGAAGAGAATTGGGCAAGCGCCTTGCCGACGCGCTGGGGTTGCAGTATTACGACAGAGAACTTATAGCCGAAATTTCCAAAACGACGTCGCTTAACGAAGACTACGTTGTAAAGGTATTGGAAAACGGCGGATTTTCCAACTTTGCGTTCAGCTTTGCCCACAGTATTCCGCTTACCGCCTCCACCCCCAACTCGGTTACCGACGTGCTCGTGGCTCAACAGAAAACAATAAAGACGATTGCCGAAAAAGGCGACTGCGTAATAGTAGGGCGTTGCGCCGACGTAATCACTCTGCCGTACAATCCGGTGCGCCTGTTCGTCTACGCGGACGACAAATCCAAATTACAGCGTTGCAGGGAGCGCGCGCCCGAAGGCGAAAACTATACCGACAAACAACTTTTAAAGGCTTTTAAAACAATAGACAAGGGCAGAGCCAAACTTCACGACTTGCTTGCCACCCTGCCCTGGGGCGCAAGAGAAGGTTACGACTTGATGATTAACACCTCGCGCCTGAAAATACCCGAAATTATTTCACCTCTGTCCGACCTCGTCAGCGAGATGTCGGCGACGACATAAATTATGACGACGCTTTCACAACACTTTACTTTTAAAAAACTTATTAAATTCGTACTGCCCGCCGTTGGAATGATGGTGTTCACCTCCATTTACAGCGTGGTGGACGGCATATTCGTATCGAACTTTGCAGGAGAAACGGCTTTTGCCGCGGTAAACCTTATAATGCCCGTACTGATGGGCTTCGCCTCAGTAGGCTTTATGCTCGGCGCGGGCGGAAGCGCGCTTATATCCAAAACTCTGGGCGAGGGCGACGTGAAGAGGGCGCGGGCTATATTTTCGCTTTTGGTATACGCCACAATAATTTTAGGCGCGATTCTAACCGTTGTGGGAATTTTTACCGTCCGCCCCCTCGCAATACTCTTAAAGGCGGAAAAGGAAGGAATTTTATCGGAATGCGTGCTGTACGGCACAATCAACCTGTGCGGCATATCTCTGTTTATGTTGCAAAACGTATTTCAGAGCTTTTTCGCATTGGCTGAAAAACCCAAACTGGGGCTTGCCGTAATAGTTGCGGCGGGCGTAACCAACGCCGTATTGGACGCGGTATTCGTAGCCGGTTTTAAATTGGGGCTTACCGGCGCGGCGCTTGCAACCGTTTGCGGACAGGCCGTCGGCGGGATTACCCCCGTTATCTACTTTGCCGTAAACCGCAAGGGAACGCTATTCCTCGGAAAACCGCTCATAAAAATACTGCCCTTTTTAAAGGCGTGCGCAAACGGCTCTTCGGAAATGATGACCCAGCTTTCCCTTTCGATAGTAAACATACTTTACAACTATCAGCTTATGAGTTTAGCAGGCAGAAGCGGCGTTTCGGCATACGGCGTTATTATGTACGTAAGCTTTATTTTCTGCGCCATTTTCATAGGCTATTCGATAGGCGTAACGCCCGTAATAGGCTATAATTACGGCGCGGGCAATAAGCGGGAGCTTACCGCGGTGGTTAAAAAGAGCCTTATTATAATCGCCGTCTGCTCTGCGGTTATGTTTGGCTTGTCAATGGCGCTAAATTACCCCCTGCCGTATATATTCGTGGGCAAAGACGCCGACCTGTTTGCGATGACGCGGCGCGGCTTCTTCATATGCTCGTTTATTTTCCTTATAATGGGCTTCAACATATTCGGCTCGGCATTCTTCACCGCGCTCAACAACGGGCTTGTATCCGCAATTATCTCCTTTATGCGCACTCTCCTGTTGCAGGTGGTAAGCGTGCTTACCCTGCCGCTGTTATGGGGGCTTGACGGGGTGTGGTCGGCAAACGTATTCGCCGAATTAAGCGCGCTTTTAATAACCTTTACCTTCTTTATGTGTCTTAGAAAGAAGTACGGATATTTTGTAAAGCTTCCGCCCGAAAAAGACATTGACGCAACGGAATCAAATAAAGAATAACAACCGCCCCTCCTCCCAAGCCGCTTGAAACGTATGCGCCGCCGACTAAATTCTTCCAACGACGGCAGTGTATAAAGCGGCGGACGTGCGCACAAGATAATTGCACGGAGGAAGGTTATGCATTTTGACGAAACACAGACTTATTTAAATCTTGCACGCAGTTTTGCAGGCGAAAGCCAGGCGGGAATGCGTTATCAGCTTATTGCAAGGGAGGCAACGGCGCAGGGCTATATTGCTCTTGCGGACGAAATTAAGGTACTTGCCAAAAACGAAACCGTGCACGCGAGAAGGTTTTTTGAAGAACTTACCAAGCGCGGCGAGAAGTTGGACAATATCGTAATAGACGCGGGTTATCCCTATCATACGGGTAACTTATGCGAAATGCTCAGGCTTGCGGCTGAGGACGAAAGAAACGAACACGAAAAAATTTACCCCGCTTTTGCCAAGATTGCGGCTGACGAAGGTTTTAAAGACGTTTCCGCTCTCTTTACTTTGATAGCCACGGTGGAAAAACACCACGAACAGATATTCACGTATCTTCACGAGGCTATGGAGAGCGGCAATCTCTACAAAAACGAAAGCCCAATCCTCTACGTATGCAAGGAATGCGGTCATATGCACACCTTGAAAGAGGCGTGGACAATTTGCCCGTTGTGTAAATCGAGTCAGGGTTTTGTCGCACTGCACCTTCCTTACGGAAAGGAGTGAATTATGAAGAAGGCTAACAACACCGAAAACAAGCAGAACAAGCAGTCTAAGAACTGCGGCTCTTCCAAAAGCACGAAAAACTGCAAATAATTGCTTTTTCAGCTGGGAAGACCCAAACGGAAGCTACACGGGTACTTGCGAAGATATTAACGAGCTCCCCGTACAGGACGTTGACGACCTGTAAATAAATCTTCCTTTGGAAAAATGCGGCAGGCGCGAAAAATTTCGCGCCTGCCGTCTTTTTTTAAGCATTTAATTACATTCGAGCCATACTATGCCGCGGCTAACGCGTTTAAAGCATTCTTTGCGACTGTATGTAATAGCTCCAACGGGTTGAGGAAATCTGTTCTATTTTGGCGTAATCGGAAGCAGTGTGCAGTATATAGTTATTGCCGAGATACAGCGCCACGTGCCCTATCCTTTCAACGCCCACCTTGTCCTTGCGCGTGGAATTGGTAAAAAACATCAAATCGCCGCGCTGCAAGTCGTTTTTACTTACCGTCTTGCCCTGCACAACCTGAGTGCGGGTGGTTACCTGCAAGTTTACGTCCGCTCCTATCTTAAAAATATACTGCATCAACGACGAGCAGTCGAACGCCGACGTGGTAAAGCCCGCAAGCTTTTTGCCCGTTCCGTCGTGGTAGCGCGTTGCGCCGTAAACGTAGGTTACGCCCATATACTTGTAGCCCTCGGTTATAACCTTTTCCACATCTTCGTTTGCGTTCTTCGACATCTGCACAACCGTGCAATAATTGGCGTTAATATACACGGGCTTGTTTTTGTAGTACGTCATATACCAATCGCCCTGCCGTCCGTAAATGGCGTACAGAGTGTTCTTTTCCGCCGTGCCCATAGCAAAGTAGTTGGTGCCCGCGCCCGAGCGTAAATTAACGCCCGAAGCGGTTACGCTTACGTACTGCGCCTTAGCGGGCTGGGGCTGGGGCATCTCTATTTCGGGAGTTTCGGGTTTGCTTACGTCCTGAGAAGAACCCTCCGAACCCGTGCCCGTATTGTTGTTTCCTTCGCCCTCGGTTACGTCCGTTTCGTTAAAAACGTTGCCGTCCTTCTTTGCCGAGCAGGCAGGCAATACCCAGCCCGACAGCGCCATAGCGGAAACCAATGCCGCTATCGATATCAATTTATGATTGCGTTTCATAATAATCTCCTTTTTGGTAAGTTGATTATACTATAAAACGCACGTTCCCGCAATGCAAAGATTTTGCCAATACAGGCAAATACTTACAGCAAAAAGGGAACGGCTTGCAAGCCGTTCCCGTAGTGTTATCTATTTAATCAGTCAGCAACGCCCTCGTTGAGCTTAGCCAAAAGCTTTTCCAAATCGTTACCGTGAACGTAAACGGCTTCCTCGATAGTTTCGCCGTGAGCCATAGCGCAACCTATGCAGTGCATACCAACCGCCTGCAATATTTCCGCGCTCTTGGGATTTATGCTGAGGCAGTCCGCAATTAAAGTATCCTTGGTTATCTTTGCCATTATTTTTTCTCCTGATTTATTGTTTATTATTATTCTTCCCTATTTTGGGAACGTTTATTATCGTCGTCCCTGTTTTCTTCCGTTTCCGAAAGAATAACTACTTTAAGCTCGGTTATTCTTCTGAATTCCGTCTTTGCAACGGTAAGCTGTAAATTCTGATATACAAGCTCGTCGCCTTCGTCGGGCACTTTGCCGAGCATATCAATCACCCAACCGCCAACGGTTGCGCTGTCGCTTTCAACGTTGCCCAAATCGAAATACGCGCACAAATCGTTTACCGAAGTACTGCCCAAAACTTTGTATTCCGTTTCGCTTTCCTGCGTTATGTCCGAAAGAACCTCGTCGTGCTCGTCCCAGATTTCGCCGACAAGCTCTTCCAAAATATCTTCCATAGTAATAATACCGACCGTATCGCCGAACTCGCCCGATACTACCGCCATATGCGACTTGCTCTTTTGGAGTTGCTGTAAAACGGCGCTTATTTTGGTTGTGGATACTACGAATATAGCAGGCTTCGAAGCCTTTTCAAGCGAAAAATTTTCGTCCAGCCGCTGTTTTATAAAGTCCTTTTCGTGCAGGATACCTATGATGTTATCCACCGTATCCTTGTACACGGGCAAACGCGAATAGCGCGTTTCCATAAAAATTTTATCCACTTCGGTAAGCGGCGTCTGACAGTCTATTGCAATAACGTCCACCCTCGGCACAAGAATGTCCTTGGCTTCGAGGTCGTTAAATTCGATTGCGCTGCGGATAAGGTCGCTTTCCTGCGCGTTGATGCCGCCCTCGTGCTCGGCTTCTTCCACCAAAATTTTAAGCTCGTCGTCGGTTATGGCGTTATCCTCTTTATGTTTGAATATCTTTAAAAGAAGCTTTTTCCACAGTCCGAAAAGGAACGTAAAGGGAATCAACAGCCAAGCCAGCACGTTTATAAATGGCGCGGAAAACCTGGCAAAGCCTTCGGGGAACTCTTTGGCGAGTACCTTGGGCGTTATTTCGCCGAAAATCAAGATTACCACGGTAAGAATTACCGTTGAAAGCGTGGTTGCAAGCCCCTCGTTTTTGGGTATCAGCGCAATCATAAGAAGCGTGAACAGCGAGGAAGCAAGAATATTTACTATATTGTTGCCTATAAGTATTGTGGTTAGCAGCCTGTCGTAATTGTCTGCGAGTTTCAGTACGCGCTTTGCGCCCTTATCGCCGTCCTCGGCTTTTGCCCTCAACCTTATCTTGTTTATTGCCGTAAAAGCCGTTTCGGTTGCCGAAAAATAGCCCGACAATAATATACACACCAATACTACTACTAAAAAAATTATTTCTAACGTCGACATATATCCTCCTTAATCGTCTGAAAATTTACACGGTTTTTAAATTCTCAAAGCCGCAGAAGAATACTGTTCAACTCAAAATGCGCCCGCAATGTTCCTTCGGGCGTTTGCGTTAGTTGTAAGCGACTTAAATGACCTGACTGTCGTCGCTTAGATGGGTCGTCCATAATCTCCTCTTGAATAAATTTACGGTATATAATTATATTTTGCGTTAATATTAACACAATATTCCATACCTGACGCTATTATATCACACATTTTTTATATATGCAATGCAATTTGATAAAATAAACGCATTATTTAATTAAATTGAAAGTCAGTATAACTATGCCCAGCGCGGCAAGCACGGAGCCGAGCACGCGGTTTAACGTTTGCGGGCTAACCTTGTTTGCAATTACCGCCGCGATTTGCGCCCACATAAAGGTAAACCCTACGCATAAACCCAGCACCAGCCAATCGGGTTGCGTTCCGCCTAAAATAAAGTGCGAAGCCGCGCCCGTAACGGCGGTAAACGTCATTATGAACACGCTTGTGCCCACGGCGGTTTTAAGCTCGTAACCGAGCACCGCGGTAAGAACGAGCAACATCATCATTCCGCCGCCCGCGCCCACAAAGCCGCAGACAAAACCTATAAGCGCGCCGCCGACAACCGACCCCGTTATTCGCTTGGCTTTGGACGCCGAAAGCATTGCCTCCTTAGTAGTCATAACGGGCTTTACTATAAATCTTATGCCGAGAAAGAGCGTTATTATAACCGAAAACCCGCCCATTGCGGTAGAAGGCAACAAGCTCGAAACGTAACTGCCCAATACGGTGAAGGCGAGCACGAACGCCATCATTACAAGTCCGTTTTTTATATCCAAGTTTTTGTTTTTGCCGTAAGTTGCCGCGGAAACGGCGCTTGCCAGCACGTCGGAGGCGAGGGCAATTCCCACAGCCATATTGAAATCGACGCCTAAAAACGTAGTAAGCAGTGGCACGATTACCGCCGCCGCGCTCATCCCCGCGAAACCCGTGCCGAGCCCCGCGCCCGCACCGGCGATAAACGTTACCAAAACGGTTATAAAAATTTGCATACCGAACCTATACCAGCATAAACAGCATACCTACGCCGTAACCCAGAACCGTACCTATCGCCAGCCCCAACGAGGCGCAGATTATCCCCGGTGCGATTAAATCGGGGCGGCGGCAAGCCTTTGCGGCGGGCGCAATGAACGGCGGACCGTATACCCCCGCCGTGGAAGTTATAAGCGCCGTGTCGCCGTCTATGCGGAAAATTTTGCACAATAGAAGATGTATCAAAACAACGCTTATCTGCGCGACGGCAAAGAACGCGAGCGTGGGTAAAATATCGGTGAGGAACACCGTCCAATCTATACTCATCGCAAGCGCAATCGAGAAGAACAGTATAAGATACATTCCCAGCGGATACTGCCCCTTTATCTCCCTTACGGGGGTAATAAACGAAAGCGCAACGCCGCCTACCGATACGGAAATCAAAATATATAAAAGATTTTCGCCGACCGTGCCCTCGATTAAAAACTCTAAAAGCGCGCCCACACCGAGGCAGGCGACGGCGAGGAAAAACGCGCCTATAAGTTTTAGCACGCTCTTTTTATCCTTTATGGAGAAGCCGAAAGTGTAATCGTCTTTTTTAGGCTCCTCAACGGGCGCGCTCTCCGCTGTAACGGCTTGCTCGTCCGCGCTTGCCTCCCGCGTACCGTTAATTGCGTTTGCGTCCGCCGCGGCGGACGCGCATATCGCTGTCAGGAGAATCGCTCCCGTTCCGA
>CAJUHT010000012.1:0-30167 GCA_910586035.1 uncultured Christensenella sp. | reverse complement strand
TCGCTGACAGCGGCGTTACGAGCGCCTTTTTTGCCGCCCGCGCGCTTTACCCTGCGCTTTAATATTGCGCCGTACACCTTGGGCATTACGGATATTATAAGCAGAAAATACAGTCCGCCGACGATACTGTCGGAAAGGTTTGCCGCAGATATGTTTTCACTGCCCGCTTTTAATGAAATGCCTATTGCGTTAAGGTTGGGCGTCCCGCCCGTGTACAGCCCTATCGTCATTGCCGCAAGTTTATCCGTGCCCTCCATAAACAGCCGCGTAATAAAGAACATAGCAACGGCGACTATCACCGCCGAAAAGATACACAGCGAGTAACCTATAACCGTGCCCTTGGCAAGCGTTTTAACCGACTTTAAATTTATGCTGAAAAGCACGAGCGGAATAGACAGCGCAACCAGCACGTACGCTATGGTGGTTGTAAGCCCCTTGTCGTAATCGTGCCCCGAAAGCCCTATTGCCGAAAAGGCGAAACCGACTAAATAGCATATGACAATAGCGCCCACCGCGCCCAACAATTTGAATTTGCGCGTAAGCCATACAATGAATATGGGAAGAGTAAATATAGCTATTACGGCTATAACCGTCAACACTGTGTCTATCATATTTCCCTGCCGTAAATTCTGAAAATCTTGTTCAAAAATCCGCCAGCGTGCTCCAAATTCATACGCGAGGGAAGGTTGTCCTCCATAATGGTGCCCGCCTCTATATTCTCTATGCCGTACCTCTTGCACGTTTTGAAAAACTCGTAATACATAACGTAGTTTACTCCGAGGTTATGGTATTCGGGTATAACGTACTGCAATATGGGGCGCACGGAGCTTATTCTTTTTTTATAATACAGCATTTTAATTATGGAAACGGGGTTTATTCTGCCGTTCATTTTGCGGAAAACGCCGTTGTAATCGGGCAGTGAAAGCATTACGCCCACGGGCAGGTTGTCGCCCGTCCGCCTGACTATATAAATGAGGTCCGCCCACAGATAGTTTTTCCATTCGGTTACTATACTGCGCAACGCCTCCATAGTCGGCGCTTCCTGAAATATAACGTCGGTAGTCGCCTTTTTCATAACGCCGTAAAACGCCTCTATTTCGCTGTCGAGATTATTAAAATTAACAATATTAAGTTCAAGCCCGCAACGCTTTTTAACCCGCTCTGTAAGCCGCTCTATTCTGTCCATATCTACGTTTGTAAAATCGAAGCGGTAAGCCACGGTATCGAAGTCCTTTTTAAACCCGCAAGCCGTTAAAAGCTCGTTATAATAGGGCGGATTGTAGGAGGTAAAAATCATAGGCGGATACTCGAACCCCTCGGCTAAAATGCCCCTGCGGTTGTCCTGGTCGTGCGGAAAATATGTGCCTTCAACGCGGGATATCCCCCGCTCTTTCAGCATTTTGCACATATGCTCCAATAGCAGTTTGCAAACTTCTACGTCGTTTACGCATTCGAAGTGTGAAAAGTAGCCGCACCTGTCCGCCTCTATTCTCTTCGCCGCGCCGACGGTAAAGAGAACGCGGGCTATGAATTTACCGTTGCGCTCCACGGCGAGCGCCGTGTAAGTTTTATGTTTCAGCACGAGCGCGCACAGCGTTTTATACAAATCTCGGCGCATATACGGCACGTAGAATTTATCACCGCGGTAAATATCGTCCGCCATATTTATAAATTTTTTAACGGCTTTCGCCTCTTTGATTTCCACAACCCTCATACGCCTTTTTTCTCCGTAGAACATAATACCAAAATTAAAACAAACAATCAAATTAAATATTGCCGTGGCAGACAAATTACACACACAATTCACAAAACAATGCAATATTTTTAACCTTGCGCGCGTAAAATTGTATACGGCTTGACGGCAACGCCCGTTTCTGCTATACTTAACGACGATATTCAGCGGGGTAATTTTATATGAAAAAACCTGTCGTGCTGTTCCCCTATGTGGAAGCGGGAATGGGACACGTAGCGCCTATGCGCGCGATTGCAACAACTTTCAAACAACTTTACGGCGACTTGGTTGAGTGCGTTGAAACAAAGTTTTATACCGACGGCGGCAACCCCGTGCTCGCCGAGTTCGAAAGGCTTATGTGCAAGTCGGTAATAGATTCCAACCGCAACTGCCTTTTGGGCTTTTTTATGAGCTTTAATATGAAATTCTGGGGCGCGAAGATTGCAACGGCGGCTTCCGCCAACTGCCTTAAACGCGGCGCAGGCAAGCTTGCCGTAAAGCGTATGGAAGAGCTTGCGCCCGACCTTGTTATGAGCACGCACTGGTCTACAAACTACTTTGCAAAGAAGTGCGCGGCAAACCCATTGACGGCGCTGTACTGCCCCGACGCCCGCACATATCCCCTGTTCAACTACCCCTGCGACCTTGCGCTTATACCCACGCGGGCGGGATACGAAGAGGCGCTAAAAAAATACCGCCGCAGATACACCCCCGAAAATCTTAAATACGTGCCCGCGCTTATCCGTGGCGACGCTTTCTCCGTAACGGCAGATAAGCGCGCCCTGCGGGAAAAGTTAGGGCTGGAAACGGATAAGTTTACCGTAGTGCTTGTGGAGGGCGGTTACGGAATAGGTAAAATGACTAAAATCTGCCGCCGCGCCTTGGAGCGGGATATACCCGTAACGCTTGTGCCCGTGTGCGGCAAAAACGAAGAGCTGTATAACCGAATGCAAACCTGGAAGAGCGGTAAAAACTGCTCGCTTCACCCCGTGGGCTATACCGATGCTTTGCCCGAATATCTGGCTGCCGCCGACCTGTTTTGCGGCAAGAGCGGCGCAAACGTTTTTGCCGAAGCCTGCTTTTTCGGCGTGCCGCAGATTGTAACCAAGTACGCCAGCGGAGTTGAAAAGCTAAACGGCGAATATTACGTTAAAAAAATAAAGACCGCGTTGAAAATTTTCAACGCGGAAAAGGTTGTAAATAAAATAGAGGAATTTGCGGCAAGCCCCGAAAAGCTTGCGCCGCTTAAACAAGCCGCCGAAGCGCAAAGGCAAAACTACGGCGCGGAACAGACCGCGCGCCTTATTTACTCCCTTTTGAAAACGCGCTTTCCGCAACTTCCCGACGACCGCTCTTAGAGCGGTTTTTTCTTGCTCTTTTTATATTTCACGTTCTTTACGATTATATCGAACAGGGTTATACCTATGCCGACGAAGATGTACAGATAGAACACAGCCAAACGCCAAACGAGCACCGACCAGGCGAGCGTTGCCCCCGCCGCCGCGGAGAACGCCAGCGCGCCCATACCCTCCACCACGCCCGAGTTGCCTGGGGTGGGAATAAAGGAAACGCCGAAAGTTGCAAAGGAGTTTAACGACATAACCGTGAGCGCCATACCGTCGACGTTGCAGTTAAACGCCTTCATAACGAAGAAAGGTATTGCAAAGGTTAAAGCCGCTTCCGCAAAGCTTACCAATATCAGCAGTACGAGTTTTAAAGGGCTTGTAGCCATAACCGCGAAAGAAGTTTTAAAGTCGCTTACAATCTTTGTTGCTCGCGCCGTCGCCTTTGGAATATCCTTTACGATTTTAAGCTTAAACCCAAGCCACACCACGCCGTAAGTCAGCTTGCTCATAAACTTGGGAAGCACGAGAAACAACGTAACGAACACGGGAATAATCAGGTTGACGGCAATGCCTACCCAGCCCGTAACTTTTAAAACCGTGCCGCCGCTCACGCCGTCCAAAACGCCCTTAGCCGCGCCGTAAATCATAAGCGCGCCGCCTAAGATAATCCAACACACCACGCTGGAATAGTACCTGATAAGCACCATTGCCGAGGAGTTGCCGCCGCTTATGCCCTTGGTGTTTAGATAGTAAATCTGCATAGGCTGACCGCCCGTGGCAAACGGAGTTACCGCGTCGTAATACTTGCCTATAAAGTGGGTCTTTGCCGAGGTAAGCAAACTCGCCTTGCCCGTAACCGTTTTGGAAATTATGCAGTACTTGCACACGTCCAAAGCCATAACGAGCAATATTATCAATAGCAACACGGCGAAAAACAGTGGGCTTGCGCCGCGCACCGCCTCGCCAAGCGTTGCCCCAGACTGCGGGTCGATTTCCTTTACTATGCCGAACAGCGACAGTATGCCGAGCGCAATTATAATGACCAGAAAAATATTCCGGAAAATATTTGCGCCGCGCTTCCGCTTTTTGGGGGGCGCAGGCTCGCCAACAGACGGTTCGGCAACGGTTGTTTCGGCAACTGTCGTTTGTGCGGCAACGGCGGGTTCCGGCAAAGCTTGGGGCTGGGAAACCTGCGTTTCCCCCTTCGGATTTGCCGTTTGGGCTTGTTGCGCATTTTGGCAAGAATTAAAGCCGTTTAAGTTTTCCGTGTTCTTATCGTCCACACGCCCACCCCGCAAATAACGTACGGTTTAATTATACCGCAACCGCATTCGATATATAACCTTGCAAGGGTTATACCTTTTAGTTACTCTACTTTAAGCCCCCAGCACCTGCACTTTTTTGCAAGCTCGGCGTCGAAGCTCTTCCACAAATTCTGTATGTGGTGGTTTTCTTCCAGCTCGGGACCGGCTTCAAGCTTTTTAATGCCCAAATTCACCACGCCTTCGAGGCAGTGATTGATTATTATGGCGGAAATGCCTTTGTTCCTGTGCGCGGGCGCGATTGCCATACTGAGCATATCCGCCGTTTCGGGGTGCTTCATAGCCTTCATATACGGTATTAGTCCGTTGGGGAAAATATGTCCCCTGCCATTTTGCAACACCTCTTTCATCGACGGCATTACAAAGCCGTAAGCAACCACCTTGCCGTCCTTTAAAACGACGGTGGCGAGTTCGGGAATAAGCACCATCATAATCGTGTCCGTTTCCCTCTTCTTCTGCTTTTCGTTTATGGGGCTTGTTCCGTACAGCTCGGCAAACGCCTCGTCGAGCACGTCCAGCGCCTGCATAATGTATTCCTTTAACTTCTTCTTGTCGTGCTTCAAATAATAACGCACGTCTAAAATTTCGTACCCGTGCCTGTCCATTACAGCCTGACTCAAACGCTTGAAACGCTCGTTGACTTTATCGGGCGCTTTGATAACGTAACAGTTCCAGTCAACCACTTTATATGCGCCCAGCTTCTGCATATGTTCTACGTAATAGGGAGCGTTGTATATTTCGATATAGTTGCTGTCGCGGTCGAAACCCTCAATCAGCATTCCCTCCTCGTTGAGGTCGGAAAAGCTCATCGGTCCTATTATTTCGGTCATACCCAGCTCTTTCGCCCACTTAAAGAGTTCGGCAAACAGCGCCTTTGTAACCTCAAAGTCGTCTATTACGTCAAAGCGTGTAAAGCGCAGTTGCTTGTAGCCGAATTTTTCGTTTACTCCCCTGTGCCATATGCCGGCTATGCGCCCCGCGATTTTTCCGTCCTTGTAGGCAAGAAACATTTTGCAGTCGGCAAAGCGGAAAGCGTCGTTTATTTTAGGGTCGAACTCGGCAAACTCGTCGGCGTATAAATTGCAACACGCGTGCGGGTTATTTCTGTATAAATCGATTACGAATTTAAAAAACTTTTTCTTATCTCTCTTGGTGGATATTTGTTTTACAGTTATCATATAAACTACCCTGTCCGCGCGCATTCTTGCGCGCGGCTATGCTTTTGCGGCGTTCCGCCGCAAAAGCCACAACATAAATAATATAACAATTTTGCATAAATATGTCAAACGATATGGGTATTTTGCTTAACAATTGTCAATAAAATATATTACAATTGCCTGCGCGTTGCCCAACCGTTTGGGCAATAAACTTATATTTCAGCTAAATTTCACTTTGAGCACGCCATTATTGACACAAAAATAAAAAAAATGCTTGATTATTTATTGCGGCATATGATATAATAAAACCACAAAAAATCAACGAGGTAAACACAAAATGAAAGCTTTGGGAAAAGTATTAAACGTTATCGGGCAAATCCTTGCCGTTTTGCTTGTTATAGCCTTATTGCTTAATTATTTAAACGGACTTTACAGTTTTATGCCTGAAATCGGCGGCAAAATTCTCGGCTGGGTTTCTCAGTTCGGCGCGGTGCTTCTCGTATGCGTAATAGCCCTTTCGGCTGCGCTTCGCACCAACCTTATATTGGTAATACTTGTAGGTCTGTTCATTGCGGCGCTTATAGGCTTTACGTTCTACTACGGCGTTATCACGGGCTTCCTTCCCCAGGCGGAAGAGGGCGTTTCGGCAGTTGCAAAGTTGATTGCCTAAGCCATATACCCCACCCAATTAAAGATATTGCGCCCGCGCGGAAACCCGCGCGGGCGCTTTTATTTTAAAAAAACAGGCGCGGCGTGCTATTGTGGTAAGTTATTACGGCGTACTATTGCCGCGGCTATCTGCTATCGCGGCGGGCAGGCGCGTTCCGCGGGCATTTTAGGTCGTTAAAAAGGTTTTTTTTCGCCGTTTTGCGGGCGTTTTTGCAATTGCCCCCGCAATATGCCCCGACTAACGCGTTTTTTTATATAAAAACAAATTGCTTTCATTCGCTTGACACGCGCGCGTAAACCATAATATAATTAAATTACAAAACTTAACACCGCCTTTAAAGGGGAGTAGAAAGCGTTTTAAAAAACGTGCGCTAACCGTCAATCACAGTACTTTTATAGTACTCGGTAACGCTTAAATTTCGAGACTTTTACTGAATTTTACGTTCGGTAAGGGTCTTTTTGTGTTTTTTAGGGCGTTTATAGGCGGAACGGTTGCGCTATAATAGACATAAACAAGAATACATACGTTATTAAGGAGAATATTAAATGGACGGCGTAAAGATAGCAACGTCGGTTTTATCGCTGTTTGCGGGCGTGGGAATTTTTTTAATAGCCTGCACGATGATGAGCGCCAACTTGGAGGCACTGGGCAGCCGCAGACTTAAATCGCTGTTTGCCAAGGCATCTAAAAGCAAACTGCTGGGCGTGGGCGTAGGCGCCGCCACCACCGCGGCGATACAGTCGTCAAGCGCAACCTCGGTAATGGTTATAGGCTTTGTAAACGCGGGAATTATGACGCTTGCGCAGGCGGCTACCGTAATTTTCGGCGCCAACATAGGCACCACCATTACGGGGCAGATTGTTGCGCTGGGACTCTTCGGCGGCAATACCGTTTCCACTTCGGCAATCTTCGCCGCGTTTGCGGGCATTGGCGCGTTTGTGCTTGCCTTTGCAAAGAAAGACGCCGCGCAGAAAATAGGCGGCATTATGGCGGGCTTCGGTATGCTGTTTGTAGGGCTTTCGATGATGAGCGGCTCTATGGGCTATTTTTCCGAACTCGAAGCCGTAAAAAACTTTCTTGCAATGTTCCGCAACCCCCTCCTCCTCGTGCTTATAGGCGCGCTGTTGACAGCCGTGGTGCAAAGCTCTTCCGTAATGACCTCTATGGCGATTACAATGGTTGTAACCGGCTTGATATCGCTTAATCAGGGCATATACATCACTATGGGCTCCAACGTGGGCACTTGCGTAACCGCGCTTATTGCGGGGCTTACAAGCACCAAAAACGCCAAGAGAACGGCGCTTATTCACCTTATATTCAACGTGAGCGGCGTTGTGCTGTTCCTTATAATAGGTCTGTTTTTGGGCATCGGCAAAATCGATTACGGTTTTATCTTCGGCAAAATGTTCCCCAACGCCCCGCAGATTCAACTTTCTATGTTCCACACCGTATTCAACGTTGTAACCGTAATTATAGTGCTTCCGCTCACCAATCTGCTTGTTAAACTCGTAACGCTTATTGTGCCCGAAAAAAAGAGCAAACAGCCGACCGACGGTCAGCCGCACCTGCATTTTGTAGACGAGCATATGTTGCGCACTCCCCCCATTGCCGTACAGCAGACCAAAAACGAAATTATTGCTATGGCGGAAACGGCGATTGTCAACTTTGATTTGGCTTGCGGAATAGTGTGTTCGTTGAACTACGAAAAAATAGAGGAATTCAGAAAGAACGAAAATCAACTGAACTTTTTAAATAAGGAATTGGTTAAATTTATAGTAAGGCTGTTAAAGGAAGATTTAAGCGAGAAAGACCGCGTTTATCTTTCCACCGCCATCCGCAGTATAACCGACTTGGAGCGTGTGGGCGACTATGCGGAAAATATTGTTGAGTACGCCGACAGACTTAAAGAGGCAAACGAAAAATTTTCCGACGAGGCAATAAACGAAATAACCGACTTGAAGATGCTTATACACAAGCTTTACGGCGCCGTTATGAACGCCTACCGCGACTGCGACAAAAAGGCTTTAAAGGAAGCTTACGCGGTTGAAGAAACCATTGACGAGGTTACGGGCAAAATGGCGGAAAACCACATACGCCGTTTAAGCGGAGGTTTATGCACGCCCGAAGTTGGCACGCAGTACCTTTCGCTTTCTACCAACGTAGAGCGTATTGCCGACCACTATATAAACGTTGCGCGTACGATTAAATCGTATTCGTAAATTCTGCGCTTTCACCCTATTATTTAATTTGCCGCCAACGCGGCTACACCAAAAAAACGCCCGCGTAAGAGTTTGTAAACTCTTACGCGGGCATACTTTATATAATTAAAAATCTTTCCTGCCGACTAAAATATTGTTTTAACTTTTTTGACTTTTACCGAACCGCATCACGGTTTAATAAATAATCAACTCTGCACTTAAAAATACCAGCCAATTTAACTATCAAAGGCATTTCAGGCATAGTTTTCATATTGAACCACTTAGAAACCGTTGTTGCTTCAACATTAAGTAAATCAGCTAATTTATTTTGCGACAAATTTTCTGACAACATAAGGTGTTTTAAGTAAGCAATAAAATAATTGGGTATACGCTCTATTGGGCAATTAGTTTTATAGCAAAGCCCGTCATTACCTACCAACCCAAGCAAATAATCTGTGCTTACCTCAAAAAAATCTGCAATTTTTAATAAGTTATCATATCGCGGAAAGCATATTCCGTGCAAATAATAAGTGATTGATTTTCTTGCTATATTTGTGGCTTTATATAATTGATTTTTACTGACTTTTTCATCGCTCATTAACCGCTGAAAAATTAAGTGAAACTTTTCCATAATGTTATGTCTTCATTAAACCCACTATATAGGCATACCCCTATTTTGTAGGTTTACACCAAAGCGCAATATTTTGATATTTCCTCTCGTCTGTTCTACCAAGTAAATAGTCTATTGATACATCCAAATGAGAAGCCAAAGTTTCAACTAAATTCAACGAAGCTATATAATTTTTATCTATCCAACGCTGAATATAATTACCGTTACCCAAACTTGTTACGCTTAATTGGTAAGTATTTTGCCCGCGCTCTTCGCATATTTCTTTCAATCGTTGGGCAAAAGTCTTTCTTTCGTTAGCTATTTCAAAATAGTAATTATCGCTTTCACCCAAAAGATACGGTATCGATACATTAAAGAAATCGGCAACAGTAATCAATTTTCTTGTAGAAGGCACTATACCGTATTTTATAGCATAAGACAATGTACGGTAGTCAAGTTTCATCTCAACTGCCATTTGCACAACTTTCCTATCGGTATTTTCTTCTACCAATTCATTTATTCTGTTTTTAAACTTTTCAGAAATAGCCATAAAAAAACAAACGTGGAAATTATAAAATTAAAATATCTTCATCAAAAAGCGGACTATCTAAAAATTCACTTACCGAAATACCAAAACCGCCAGCAATTAAAATAACGGTATAAAGCTTGTTATTGTTTATGGTATCCCCCATAATATTGCTTAAAGTAGAATGAGAAATTCCGCCGTCCATTGCAAGCCTGTAACGGGTAATATTTTTACTTTCCAATAGTTCTTTAATTCTTAAAGCCACGGCTTGGTTTATGTTGTTTTTCATAAGTTTCGCCCAATATTACTATCAGTTGCTGTGTTTAATCTTAATTTATTATAACTTAATCGTTTACGTTTTCACGCACAAAATAATCGGGAGAAAAAAAATCTTTTAAAGATATTTTCAAATAATCACATATTTCATATATGTTAATCAATTGTGTCGTTCTATATCTTGCGTGTACAATATCTTCCATTGTGCCGTTAGATAGTCCCGCTTCTTTCCCCAATCTTGAAGGTTTTATATTATATTCTTTACAGAGCTCTAAAACTCTTTTCGCAACTGCGTCTTTAAGTTCCATTTTTACACACTATTTACGATTACTCGTAAATATAATAAAAAATTTATTCTTCGAAATTGTACGGTGAGCCGTAAACGCTGGACAAAAATTAAATAATAAATTATAATTTAATCTACTAAATCTTGTTTATCAAAATATGCGACGTCAAAAAACTCTTTTAAGCTTATACCTAAACCTGCGCATATTTCATATATAAATTTTATTTGAAAACTTTCGTTTCTCGCTTTAACAATATCTACCAATGTGGAATTAGCTACACCCGTTTTTAAACTTAAAGCGTGAACAGACAATTTATGTTGTTGACACAAATCTTTAACTCTTAAAGCAAGAGCATCTTTTAATCTCATAAATATCACCTATATTTTTACGATTGTTCGTAAATTAGTATAGGTAAATTTTTTGAATTATATTTGCGAACGGTCGTAAACCCAACAAAGTAGAATAACAATATTTGTTAAAAGCATACTAAAAAAGAGGAACCTAAAATGAAATACTTAACAAAAGAATGGTATTTAAACAAACAGCTTGCAGACTTGTTCGACTCGCTTAAACCTTGCAAGCAAGCCGCCTGTAAAGACGAAGAATTTTACAAAGAACAATACGACAGAAAATTTAACATATTTGTAAGTAATTCTAAATCGGACACGGTTACGCTAACGCCAAAAAACGTGGCGGAATATCAATTCAACCAATACTTGCAGTGGCTTCTATCCCTTTATAGCCGTCTGCCGCAGTCCATCACACAAAATATAGCCGATATGCGCCTGCTTGCGCTTGGATATGCCACAGAGGACAATATCTCCGCAATAAAAAAGCATTGCCTAAAATTAAAAGAGCAATGCGACTATATTTGGGGCGATGCATACAACTGCGCCGACGAAATAGAAAACAAGCTGAACCAACAAATAAATCTTGAAAATTACGAGCAAGACGCTTTATGCGACGTAAAGGAAACGGACGGCAACGTTTTTATGTTTTTCAGCGTACACCGCCCCCTTTTAATTGAAAACGCGGAAATAATCGAACGGGAAACGCCCACGGCAAAGCAAGTTACCGAATGGCGAAGCAATACAACCGAGGTATGCGCCGCAGAACTTAGCTTTGACAGCGGCAAATATACGATAAGCTTTTTACTTGAAAGCTTTAACGATTTAAACGAAACTCGTTTATGGTATTTAACCGTAAGCGGCGACCGAATTAAAAAGCTTTAAATCTTTTCAATTGGCGTATTTAGTATATCTTCGCGGGAAACAAGGTTTGCCTTTGCGCACAGCATAAAAACTTTTCTTATAAAGTTTTTCTTGCGTTCTTCGTAGGCGTTTTTCTCCATAGGCATTTCAATCATAATGTTTTTGTTGCTTACGCCGCGCAAAATACTTCTAATCATATACCTTATGTAATCTACGGGCTCGCTTTCGTAAACTTCGGTTATGATAGCGCAAACAATTTTAATTTCTTCCGTAATTACTATTGTTTCCTTTCTGTTACCCTTGTAGTAATGAATTTGCGGCGAATCGGCTTTAATGCCTGCGGCTATGTACGGGTACCTATAAATTATTTTAGTTACGTCGCTCTTAGTCATAATTCCACCTGATAATATGACTAAATTATAAAATATAATTTTCGACAAATTTCCCCAACTTTTTGCGGAAATTTAAAAATAATACAAAAAATATCAAAAAATGGTAAAAATTCGGCTTTTTCGATTACCAATTTACCGTTTTTTACCCGTTTTATAAATTTTTTATCGCAACTTTTTTATCCCCCCCCGCGCCCCGCTTATAAAACTGCAAAGGGCGGAACAATACCCCGCCGTCAAATCGAGCGCAAGTTTTAATTTAAAAAAGATGTACACATAACCAAACAAGCAAGTATAAAATCAAACAAAAAACACAGGCAAACTTCCGCCTGTGTTTTTTGCTGGTGCACCTTCAGGGACTCGAACCCTGGGCCCACTGATTAAGAGAATATTAAAACAAGCAAAAAGCATAGAAAATATATAAAAAACGCGCAATTTTGGGAAATTTTTTGCTTGTACGCACATTGTACACTTATTTAATCGCAGAAAAATAATCAATCTATGGCTTAAATTTTTTATAACAAACAAAAAAATAAGCTCCCCCACCATTCATACGGCGTGAGAGCGTAAAAATTTAAGATAACAGTTGACAAACTCTAACTGCGGGCGTATAATAAAAATACGAACAAGGGCGATAACCGTGTGTTGGTTAAGTGGACGGTTAGCCTTAGTTTAGATAGTTAAAATAACTGTCCTCACATCGGACCCGAGGGCAGTTATTTTTTTATGCGAATAGTTACCGTATTTTTAGAAACGGAAATCGATGACACACGCCCAAGCTCGAAGAGCCTGATTAAAAGCAATATGTATCCGATACTCATAAAAATCACCTCCTTTATAAGGGAAGTGCTAACCGCCACAGGTCGCCCTGTCGTACTCCTGCCAAGGCAGGAATTATATTTTACGACAAAAAACGCAATAAGTCAATCATATTTCCCGCCGCTAACTCGGCGGGCTTTTCCTTGGTCGACGGCGGGCGCGAACATTCGGTGGCGTAGGGAACACGATGCACGCAACCTACGGTGCGGTTATAATCTGTTTGACATCGAAAATTGACCTCCGCGTTGACCCTGGGCTTTGGCGGCGCCGTTTGGCTACGTACATTGACCCGCACTATTTTATGCGCGGCGGCGGGTTTTACTATAACACCCACCTTTTTGTACTTGCGGCGCAATCGCGCCGCTTTCCTTTTAATTACAAGCTTGCCGCGGCGTAATGCCTGATTAAACCAACGCGCCCCTTCGGCAAGCTTCCGCATAGCTTCCCGCGCCTTGGCGCGGCTAATCTTTGCCGCATTTACTTACTTGCTTTTTTATTTATTATATAATAGGAAATGAAAAACGGAATTTCGATTACCTTTATTGGAATTATGCGCACGCTAAATAATCACTTTTCAACGCTAAAAATTTGCAACAAAAAACCGCCGACAATTTTGTCGCGGTCAATTAAAGTATTCAATTTACTTAACGACTAAAAGCGCAGTGCTTGCCTACGCTTTAAAATCAATTATTCAATTCGCCTACACCTTCTTTTGCTTTCCCTGGCGGAGAGCCGCGCTTTCGTTTATTGTAGCAACTGCATTGCGCGCCCGTATCCGTCCGCCCCGTATCGTTGCAAGCCTTGCATTTGACATAATACCTGGCGTCAAACATTTCTTCCGAAAGCCCCAAATCTTCCAATATTTGAACGCTTTCGGCGGTCAATACATTTAATTGTTCGCCAAGCTCCGCGCGTTTCGCCAGATTGTCGCACGCTTCAAAATATAACGCCCTGACGCTTGTAATTTCTTCCGCAACCTCTTTATACTTTATATTCCGCTCTGCACGTCTGCGCGCTTTTTCCGCCCTTTTTTCCGCCTTGTCCCGTAACTTACGGTAATAATCTTCGCGCTCTTCCTGTTCCTGCTCTTCCGTTATCTGTCCGTTCTTTAATCTGCTTCGGTATTTCTTTTCCGCCTTAAACCAAACCCAACGCGTTATAAGCTTTATTTTGCTTTTGACGTAGCGATTTTTGCCAACGTAATATTTAGGAAAGCGTATAAGCTTTGCCCAGCGCAGGTATTTCGTAGCATTGGATACAGTGCTTGCGTCTATTCCCAGCTCGTTTGCAATATCGTCATACGTTGCTTCAATATCGCCCTTTGTATAGATATAAGCATACACAAGCCGCGTACAGGGGGTGAGCGTTCTTTCAAATACGTTTCCGTCATCATCTTTCATTTTAAACGTACGCGTAAACAACTCGGTTGGACAATGCCACTGCTTGCCGTTCTCTTCGCCGCCAACAAGTTTAAACGTGCTTTGTCCGTCCTTTTCCAACTGTTTCAAATCGGTCAGCGCACGTATCGAGCGCGTAGCCGTCGCGGGTGCTATTCCCCACTCCTCGCGCATTTCCTTGCGCGTTAATGTGGTTTCGTCGCTCTTAGTCAACTTTGCAAGCGTACTTAATATCCCCACAAAAAACTGCGTAGATACAGACAATCGACCCCCATCAGCACAGAGCTTACGCGGCATACTCATAAAATACATATTCAGTTTTGCCGCCGTTCCCGTCATTGCTTAGCCCTCTTTTTCCGCGTCTACAAATTTGACCGTTTCGCCTTTGAACCTTAAAGGCAATTTCCCCGTTTCACCGTTACGGTGTTTTGCTATTTTCAGCTCCGCCGTACCTTTTACGATTTTACCGCTTTTAAGCTCCTCGTCCGTCGCGCCGACGTCGGGGCGATTGATAAACATTACTATGTCTGCGTCCTGTTCTATTGCGCCCGATTCCCGCAAATCGGATAACTGTTGCTTGCTGGCGTCCGTAGTCCTCTTTAACTGCGATAACGCTATAACGGGCACGTCCAGCTCTTTTGCCATTAGTTTTAAATCGCGCGTTATCGAAGCGACCTCTTGCGCCCTCGTATCCGAGCTTTTCCCGCTTATCATTAGCTGTATGTAGTCAATCATTATCAAATCGAGCCGCCCGCCGTTCCTGCTCTTTATCCTTCGGCATTTTGATAATATTTCCGCCGGCGTTATCTGCGCCGTATCGTCTATATAAATTGCCGCTTCGCTATGCTTACGCTCCGCTTGCGTCAATCTCTTCCAATCTTCGTTTGTCAGCTTTCCCGACAACGCCGCCGACATACTCACGCCCGACATACTGCATAACAGTCTTTGCTTTAACTGCGTGCGCGACATTTCTAACGAAAACACCGCGCAAATTTTGCCGTCATAAACTGCCGCGTGTTCGACTATATTCATTGCAAACGACGTTTTCCCCATTCCTGGGCGCGCCGCTATGATTATTAGGTCTGATTTCTGTAAACCGTTTGTTAGTCTGTCAAGCCTGAAAAAACCCGTCTGCACGCCTTTGTACGCGTCTTTGTTTGTAGCAAGCGCATTAAACTTTATCAGCACGTCGTTAAACCCACTTTCCCGCAAGTCCTCCAATGCCGCCGCGTCGCGCGTTTCCGTTACCGCGTATAGCTTACTTTCGGCATATTGAATACTTTTAGTCGCGCTATCGCTTGTCCGCGCATACTCCGATATTTCGCCTGCCGTGCGCATTATATTTCGGTTAAGGCTATCACGCTTTACTATTTCAAGATAATACTTATAATTTGCCGCCGAAGGCACCGAGTTGTTTAGGTCTATTAAATAGCCCATTCCGCCTACAAGCTCCAAATTGCCTAAACTGTCCAATTTATCCGATAGCGTTACAAGGTCTATCGCCTTTCTGTCTGCGTATACAGCGCGTACGGCTTCGTATATCTTTACGTGGCTTTCCACATAAAAACCGCTATTGCCCAAGGCATTAAACACCTCGGACACCGTTTCGTTATCAATTAGCATACAGCCCAATAACGATTGCTCCGCTTCTAAGCTGTACGGCATTGTTTTTCCTGTTTCCCTATTCATTCCCTTCTTCCCGTTCTAAAACGCCAACAAGTCGGGCGCATAATTCATATAAAGCTTTTCTATGCGCGGCTTGCCCATTTGCGCTATTGTAGGCTTTTCCGCCGTATACCAACCTTTAAGCTCCTCGTTGTAAAGCTCGCTGTCGTACGCCGACAAGCACACCTTGCTTTTACTCCTCTTTATAAGCTCCAAAAGCTCCACGTGCTTTTCATCCGTCATTTCAAATTTATATATTCCGCGTTTACGTAGCCCCTGCAAATACGGCGGGTCTAAGTACAACAGCGTTTGCGGGTCGTTGTATCGCTCTATCAGAGTAAACGCGTCTACGTTCTCTATTTGCGCTTGCTTTAATCTTCCGCATACCTGCATTATTGTTTCTGGCAACTCCGCCCACTGTGTCGGACAACGCGGGCTATTGCTTGTCTGACTGTTTTTCCAACTATTTAAATTACTGTTTGTCGTTCCGAAAGATTGGTGATGACGGACAAGCACACGCCGCGCGCGTTCTATGTCGTCGCCCTCGATTGCATAACAATCTATGTACTCATCGCGCGCCCACGGTGTTAAAGCTATTGCGGCCGCAAGCTCCGAGGGGTGCTCCCTGCACACTCTGAATAGGTTTACTATTTCACCGTTTATATCGTTTATCGTTTCAATATAAGAAGGAAGCTTTTTAAAAAACACTCCGCCCGACCCGAAAAACGGCTCACAGTATACCTTGTGCGGCGGAAAATGTGAAATTATCCATTCCGCAATTCGCCACTTTCCACCGGGATACTTTAATATTGCTTTAAGTTCTGACATTTCTATATCCACTGTATCCTGGGCGTACCGTTATAGCCTTTTTCCCAAACAAACCAGGCATAGGCAACCGCGCCGCCACCACTGTCTTTTAATGCCGCAAAATCCCCGTTCTTCGCACAAATTATCCGCTCGGAAAATACGTAGATTCTTTTCGGTGGATATTTGGAAAACAACTCGCTATAACGCGCCTTACCCTCTAAAAAAGTGAGCTTTAAAAACATATAGCTACGGCAACCGTGCGGCAAAAGCTCCAATGCCTTTAAAACAAACTCTTTCGCGTACTTATATGGCGGGTTTGTAATTATATCAAACTCGCCCGCAAACGGCGCGGTATCCGCTGTTAGAAAATCGCGCGTACGCGTGAGCCGCTTATATCCTCGGTCTACTATATCCGAACTGTACACGTAATACCCGCGCGCCGTTAAACGTTCGGACAAGTGCCCGCCGCCGCAAGCACATTCCCAAATACGGTTACGTGGCATTTCTACGGTCATCAGCTTATCTATGGCTATTGGGTCTGTCGCATAGTAGTCTTGACCTGCACGCTCCGCAGAAACGTGATTACTCGCGCCAAGCGTTTTCCATATTGAATCTGCGTTCCCCGTCCAATCGTTCACACTCTCAACCTCTGAACGGCTTTTCGCCAGCCGCACCGAACAGGCTTGTCTGCATAAGTTTAGCCCGCGGCGTTACCGTGCGCGCCTTAGGCTCTCTTATAGGCTCCTGCGCCGCTTTGTACTCCGCGCAATTTTCCCATTCAAAATCACACATTACCGCACCGTTAGTCGCCTTTTTCGTCAAAGTGCAATACTCTTCCATTTTCTTCATATCCATTTTGCAATATCTGCAACCGTACATATAATTTACCTCTTACTCCGAACGCACCACGTCGGGCGCAATGCGTAGTTTATCCCCCTCGATAATAATTAGCTTAGCCTTTTCTAATGCTCGGCAATCTCGTGCAATTTGCGCGCGTTCTACGCCCAATTCCTTTGCCGCGGCAGGATAATTCAACCGTTTTAATTCCGTACCCTGCACCTTCAATATGTGTTTTAACAATAACACCAATCTATCTTTGCTCAGCCGCTCGTACACGGGTTTCAAATTTATAGCTTGCAATTTCTCACCTCGTTAAAAAATGCCCGCGAACGCGCAGGAGCGCGTTCAATTATGCGGAAGGGGTTTCGCAGAGCTGCACCCCTTACTGCCGACGCATTATCGCTTCGCGGCGGCGGGGATTTTATATCCCCACACGCCTTTGCCGCGCAGTCTCCGACCGAGGGTGTCGGACAATGCCGGGCGAAACCTCTGCTTCGCTTTCGGTTCTCGCACTCGCCATATGACCGACACACCCGTCGCCTTCAATCTTCGTTTCGGCAATGCGCGGCAAAAGCTGATAAATGAAAATTCGCCGCCGCTGTCTTACTTATCACCTTCCAGCAACTCGTCGTAATACAGACCGTCGCCCTCTTCTTCGTCGGCAGGTTCGCTTTGCTCCTCTATCACGCTCAATTCTTCGTTTTCAAGTCCTTCGACTTCGTCTGCCTTTTCTTCTTTCTGCTCCTCGTTTTCCGCCGCAACAATATCTTCAATCGTTTCCTCTTCGTCCTCTTTGGCTTCTTTGCTCTCTTCTATAAATTCCGCTACCATTTCGGAAAGCTCGTCCGCACGCGCTTTTTCTTCTTCATACTTTGCCTTAGCCGTCTTTAATTCTTCTGCACATTGCTTCGCTTCCGCGCATTTGCTTTCATAGCTTGCCGAAAGCTCGTTTATTATGCCGTCCAGCTCTTCGCGCTTTGTTTTGCGCATTCTCGGCAATAATGCGCTTAATTGGGCTATAAGTATTGCATACGGCGTTATTTCTTCTTTGTTGCTGTCAGGCAATTCTCTTTGTTTATTTTGTAAGTATTCGCTTGCTTGCCTGCCTATAAGCTCCTCTAACAGTATTTGCGCTTCGTTTCGGTGCACTTTAAATATCCACCACCAATTCCGCCACGTTGACGGCTTTAATACTGTATTAAAAGATATTTGACGTTGTCGCTCAACCTCGGCTTCAAGCTGATTTTTCAGTCTTGTGTTTTGAATTTCTTCATCGTACGCTATACTTATCGCACTTTCCATTTTAGATTTAAGCTCCGCAGACGCAAACGCTGTCCCCTCTCTCATTTCAGACAACGCCACGTAATATTGCTCGTGCATACTGCGCAACTCTTGTAGTCCTATGTATAACCGCTCTCCACGCGGCAACACTATTTTAGGTAGCTTGTCCTTGTTCCCTTCAATTACTTCAATCGGCGCACTTTTTCCTACTACTACGTCTATTCCGTTATTTTCCGTCCTCGTTTCCATTACTTTCTCCTATTAGTGCTTTCGTTCTGTATCCTTTCGGCATTTCCGTTGAATAAAATATTTTTTCATTTTCGGGCAACGCCGCTATTTCACTACTGCTTAATTGTTTTAAATATGTGAAATTCTTTCCGTTCTTAGGAACAAATTCAGCCTCGCAGGACCGCGAATTAAAATTCTCGAATATATTACCGTCGTAAATGTACCTTACATTGGTATGCGGAACGTATCCGCCGTTGTCGTAAATTTCATAGTCTGCCGACGACGCGAATTCCTTGCAATACCACATTGTTCGCAACAATCTGCCATAAGCGTCTTTCACAAGCACCATATGCTGTACTTCGATTATTTTATTTGCCAGCTTGCGGATATTCAAATCTATTAGCTTTGCCCGTTGCACATCGATATAAATATCAAGACCGAAATGTCGATGCGTTTCAAACCATTTGCTTACAAACCGCGGGAATGTTGCACTCTCTCTGCTATCCCAATAATCTTGTCCTTCCGTAATATGCAACTCGCCGTAAGGCGCAATGTATTGCGTTGGAACGTTTTTATTCGGTAGCCCTAATAAAAACGGGTTGATTTTGTACGGCTCGATATACCTTTTATATCCAATGTGAAACCGTGCGTCATAGTTAGTATAAATCGGCGGAATTTCAGGCACAGCAAGCGCACCGTATCCCCCTGTCAACGCCTTTATTTTTTCTATACTGTGCTTTCGCCGCATTGCGCCGTTCGTTTGCATTTCCCATAGCGCAAAACACGTATTTAACGCTGTTTTCCCCGCGCCTGGCTTGCCGCAGATTATTACTATCATTTATTTTTAGCTGTAAAGCTTACTATTTTATGGGTTGGCTTTCGCGTGCTTTCCGTTATCTCGCAAGGCTTGCTTGCCTTTCTCTTCCTTAATGATTTGTACGCCTGCGCTTCCGCCCTGGTTGCAAACGTTCTGCCCGCCACTGTATATGTTTTCACCTTCGGCGGCTTCGGAACGCCGGCGCGTTTATTCGCGGGCGGCGTTACCGCAGGCTTCACGGTTTTATTCACCCCCTTATTTTCTTTCGCTTTTTTACTGCTTTTTTCTTTTAAGCTTTCTTTAAACAAATCTTCGTCTACTATGACAAGTGCGCTTTCTCTACGCTTTCCACCTTTACCGAATAAACTTCCGCCATTATCCACCATTATTGTTCCCCGCGGCGCTGTCATTGCGCCTTTGGTTTCTTTCCAGCCCTTTGGCATTGTCTTTAATACCTTGATTTCAACGCCGCCTCTTAACTCGTAATTCATTCTTTGTCTCCTTTTTTACCCCGAATTTCTTTATAAATGTGTATACCTATAAATACCGCCATTAGCACGCCTGCGCCGACCGTTAGCCACTTTAACACCGTTGCAAGCTTGCCGAGGAACGGCAAGTAACCCACAAAGCAACTTGATATTACATAAGCTATTAAAAACACTATAAATAGTATCGTGAAAAATTTCATCGCTTTTCCTCTTGACTTTTTTAATAGTTTTGCATATAATAATTATAAGCAACAGCAATGTTGCGGATAGCAAGTAAGTGCAATGTTGCGGGTAGTTCCGCGTCGCTTACTTGCTTTTTTTGTTTTTTGCTTTCTGCTGTTTTGCAATTTTTTTATAATTTCTCTTCTTGCTTTTAACTTTTGCCTTATCATTTGGCGACAGTTGCATATTTTTCATTCTGCCGCCGTTTCGTCTTTTCTTGCTTGTTATTACTCCATTTCGTATGTAAGCCGCATCAGTATCTGATTTATCGGGATTTTCTTCAAGTGGCATATTCCCAATTCCGAAAGTTGTATCGCTATGCGTAATTCCGAAAGACTTTAACTTTCCGTCCTCTTCCTTAAATACATACCCAGGATGTTCCTCGTCATAGTTATATCTGAACTCTGCGCGTTCGCCTTTCTTCCAACTCAATGCCGCCCGCAACCACGCAATTAGACGCATTAGTAAGTTTTGTTGCTCTTGCTTATTCTCTTGCTCTTCCGAAGGCTTGACTACGTTCTTTGACTTATCACCTGCGGGAGCTTTGGGCGGCGTTGTTTGCGCCGCCTTTGCCCCTTGCCCTGAACGTTTTCCCTCACCGTTATTCTTTGCCATAAAAATTTGTCCCCTTTTCCTCTTGACTTTTTACCTAAAATATCTTATATTCGGTACAAGTAGTGGCGACCACAACGGTCTGGCTGATACTTTTAAGTGTTTGGCACTCCACTACTTTTTTGTTGCCTTTTCTTCTTGACTTTTTTATTCTAATAGATTACAATACTTGTAATGGGAATGGCTTGTGGTAGCTAATGACTACCGCCGAAGGGCTGTTCCTATTTTTTGTTTTTCAATTTTTGCAAATATTTGATAACTTTGACCTTATCACTTTCAGATAAATTATAATCTTGCAAAATTTCGCCAAATTCTCCCAAGTCCGCATACCTTACTTCTTTTCTAATATAAGCTTTATTTGTGTTCCCTTGCTCAGGGTTTTTATCCAGCTCAATATTTTTATGGTGTCCGCGCTTTTCGCTTTCCGTCAACCCCATAAAGCCTACGGTATTTTCTTCTTGTTCAACAATTAGTTTAGGGTGTCTTGCCTTTTTGCTTTTGCCGCCCTCGACTTTTTTATATCGGCGGAATTTGAAAAGCCCGCTTTTTTTCTCACCCTGTTTGACTACGTTCGTTGACTTATCACCTGCGGGAGCTTTGGGCGGCGTTGTTTGCGCCGCCTTTGCCCCTTGCTCTGAACGTTTTCCCGCCTGTGAGCTTTTATTTCTCGCCGCGTTTCCCCGCGGCTTGTTTGCTTTTTTAGGTGCGCTCATTATCCCACCACCACGCCGCCGGGCATTTCTATCCCTTCGGGCTCTACTATGTATTCAAGTAAGCCGAGCCGCACCGCTTTGCCTCTGCTTGGCGTAACCGTCATAATATACGCCGACACGTTTGGAGCGCCTTTTTGCGTTATTTTTACTTCTGAACCGTAGATTTTTTTCATTAGTCTTATTGGGTTACTTTCTCCCGATACCGTAAAATAACCGGCTTTTAACCGCACCGTTAAATACTCCGTTACTTCTATGCCCGCGTATTGATATGGTTTCCCCGCCAGCTCAAAACCCAGCCCGTAGTCCGCATTGGTTTCTATCTTTACGCTGTATTCTCCCCAATCTGCCGCTTTAAACCCTGCACCGTCAAGCACAAATGTGTTTTCATCGTTTTGCTTTAAACGTACGCTTCCGTTCTTTTTTACCGCTTCACCGTCCACCTTTACATACCTTGTCCGTATGCTCTCGAACCCGTTGGTATATATTCCCGCGCCTATTACCGCCCCGATGGCTATTATTATAACGGCGGATATTATTAGAAACGCCTTAGTAATTACCGTCATTCTTTTCATATCTCTTCTCCGCTTAACCAAATACTATCCCGTCGCCATTCGGGTCTTGATTGATTATTATATCACTTACGGATATTTCGAGCCCGTCCGTGTTATAGCAATACGCGTCCATTGAGTCAAAACCGTATTCTATCTCTATCAGGCTATCCGTTGACAACATTGCTTCATAACTTGCGTTATCGCCGTAAATTTTACCGTTATACAATTTGCGGTTCGCTTCATCATAGCTCCCCAACCATATTTCAACGTCGTTTACGCTGGAAGAATTGGGCAACAAATATTTGCTTATTGCATTTTTTAATTTTGTTTTCTGCGCGTCCGTCCTGTATCCGAGCGCTTCGCACATCATATAAAAATATGAAGGCGTTGTGATTTCATCGCCTATCGAGCAACCGTCAAACGATATTGTGCCTGAATACGTCCTTGGCATATACCACTGATTTTCCGCGGCGTCCTCCACGTCGTTATATACGATTATGTCGCGCTCCTGAAAGAATTTTGCCGCCGCAGGCATTTCATACGATTGCCCGCTTGCTCTGTCGTATATCTTTTTTGGTAAACCCGATGTGAAAAACGGAAAGTATCTATACGCCACACAATTTTCCAAGTCAGGGGCAATAGTTCCCGTATGTCCTTTGTAAATATATGTAACTCCGCTATTTATGTTTGTAGGATAACCCCAAAGATTTCCCCCATCCGCTAAATCGCTGCTCCCGCCCCAATTTGACGTGTACAACACTTTGCCTACGTAATCTGCCTGCACCGTCGTTTTTATGTTATTATTGCGGACGCTGGTTACCGTTATTATTGCTGGCTCTCTGAATTCCTTCTTACAGCTTACCGTTGCCTTGTGGTTGTCCGTAGCGTCTTGTTTTACCTCGATATAGTCGGTGAACGCCTTGCCCGTTGCCCATTCAGAATTTGCATTCTTCCAGGCGCCGCTAAATTCCACCGCGTCAAACGTAGCTTCCGCAGGGATAACTTCGGCTCTTAACACGTAAACGTTTTCCGCCCCTGCTCCGACAGCGTTTGCCGCATACTCTTCCTGCGACAACACGCGGCTTGCAAGAGCTACCCCGTTTGTATTATCGCTTGTGCCGAGTACCATTCCTTCGCTGTCCGCTTTTACTGTTTCGTCCGCTTTTACCTCGCTCTTTTGGGCAAAGCGGTTAAAACCCCAATCTTTAAACCCGTTTGTTCCGTATCCGACTACGGATAACGATATTGCCAGCGTTAGCACAAAGATTATCAGCCCTGCCCAACCAAATCTTTTTGCGCCCGCTCCGCGCATTGCTATCGTTCCCTTTGTCAATTTTTTCTTTTTGCTTGCCATTTCACTTTTCTCCTTTTATTTTTTTATCTGTTATTTCTGTTGCGTATTACCGCCGTTATTATTGCTATTACCACAAACAACCCAAACAACGCCGCCAAACCTATACTTGCGTAATTTAAATAAGGTATTACTTTTGTAAGCCAGCTAAACTTGCTTTCCCAAAGCCCCGCCAAAAGCCGTAAAATTAACGTTACAAACAAGGCGTAAAAACTTCCCGCTATTCCCATTACATATACCCCCTTTTTCTTATGCTTGTAGTTATTACGCAGTAAACTATGTACGTTGCCGTTCCGCCGCCTAACAGCGCAAATGCATACGGCGTAAAATCGTATTGCCCGGGCGGCGGCGTAAACTCACTGAATATATCTATCGGCGACATCTTCACAGGCACTATTACGCTTTCGTCGTTTTTTACGTACTCGAAATCAAGTATATCAAAGTCCAAATAAGCCGTTTCTTGCGCAAAATAGCCTTTATAACCTACATCTTTTTCGTTGTAATATCCTGGTTCTGTTATATACGTAGGTTGCCGCCAATACTCGCTTATTGCAAATCGCATTATATAAATTGTTGAATCGTTACTATTTGCTTTACAATAATTTTTAAATGTTAGCGCGTCGCGCTCGGATATGTAATAACTGTTACTTATTTCTTCGGGCGCTTTTCTTTCAACGTCTTGCGGGTCAATTACCTTTATTGCGTCTATACTCTTGAAATTTTCTTTATTGTCCGTCGTTATTTGTCCGAATACTTTTTGCCAAAAGCTTTGATTTACCTCTTCGCTCTGCAAATTCAGTTTATCCGACGTTATTATCGTTTCGTCCTCTTTTTCCTGTTCATCGGCTTCACCGATTTTTATAATTTTAGTTTTAAAATCTAAGTCCCAGCTATCGAACAACACCGCAGAATATTTATCCGCTACGGGGAAATCTTTGTTTTTAGGAAACGCTTCGTTTATTTCGTTTTGACGCCGCTGTATTAGTTCCGTTACCGCGCTTGACGTTACGTATCCTTCGGGGTTTTCCGTATATGCAAATAGCGTTAAATCATTTAATCGCCGATTAACCTTACTTCCAGGATGGGTAGGTTTCCATTGGTTGTAAACCTTATCTCCCCCAAAAACAAGAGCAAAATATCCTACATCGAACGCCGCATTTTTAACCTCGTATGTACGCATTAGCCAATCAAAACTTTTACCCGATTTACACGTATATTCAGATAGTCCGCCATAAGTAACGTTTTGAAGCTCTCCGTCAGACATTTCTTTTGCGTCCTCAATAGCCTTGTTCAAATTGTAAAAATACAACTCGGTTAAATCGTCCGCCAACGCTTTATTTGCCGTTATGTAAGTTGGCGCAAGTCGCGCTTCAAGCCACTTTGCCTGCACCGACTTTAAATAATCATAATCTTCGCTATATTCATTTGGAACGGCAAAGTACACGCTATGTATCGTGTCTTGGGTCCAGGAGGTTCGCCCGTTCGTTCCCGCAGGTCGCCAGCTTGTATGCTCTATTTTTAGCGGTATAGTTTTTGTCCCTCCCGCAATGGTGTAGTTTAACGTGCTCTGTAACGTGCTTTCGCCGCCTATTGCTTCGCCAAGCCCCGCGCCGTAGCCCGTGTACGTGTACTTTCTCTCTATTGCGTATTCTTCCGCATTGAACCCCTCCGAATACAACTCGATTCCGCTTATCTCGTATACGCGGCTTTCCTTATCCAATGCAGAAAGCAACGCGCCCTTTTCGTCCGCAGTGAATTTTACCGCAAACTTATAAAATAGCCTGTCCGCGCTGGCGTCTACTAACTTTAACCCGTATTTTTTATACCGCTCCGCGCCGCCCGTAAGCATTTGCAACTGATTGCGCCCGTCGTCCTTTACGTTGAGTTGCGCGGGGTTATATACGTAGATTGTCAGCCCGTATGCTTCCTGTTTATTAGCATAATAGCTGTATCCGATTTCATTCAGATACAGCACCTGCGGAACCCCCTCTGCGTTTGCGGGATAATCTTCTACGTTAAATTTATTGCCGTTTATGGTAAGCCCGCCCAGCTCCTTTACTACGCCGCGCTCCTGCGCGTTCGTTTCGGCGGAAGCTTTAACGCTTCCGCCTACTCCGAATATAGAAGGAAATATGAATAAGCCGATTATAATTAACGCCATTATTATTTTCAGATACGCTGATTTTCTTGTCATACCACCCCTCGCTTTATCCCTCCCGCGGACGATTTCCCGCCCGTATTACGAACTCGCTTTATTTATTATTTTGATTAGTTCCGCCGTTGCGGGCTTTGCGGGCGGCGGGGTTGCCTGCTCGTTTATTGCGACATCGATATAAGCACGTTGATAAACGCTCGCCCCGCGGTCTTTGTAATTCCTCGAAATTGACAGCACCCGAACAGCGGGAAAGCCGTTGCAAATAATTTCTATAAGCTTCTCTATTTCCGCAGGTTCACCGTGCAGTCTGACTTTAATCATTTCTTTCGCTCCTCGAATAACAGATACACAAATCGCTTTGCTGCGGAAAACTTATTTTTGCCTGCGTGCTTGATTTCATTACGCCCGGTAAGCGTATCGTGTACTAAAACCGCCGTTCCGTCTGCAAGTTCCGCAACCTCTTCGGGCTCTACCTCCCACATTGATACATTTATTTCTTTCATTGTTCGGTGCCCTTATCTTGCGGAATTACTATTTCTTCTTTCATTCGCGCAAGTCCTATTCGTATCTTTGACCATTTAACTAAATCGCCCACCGTTTCGCTATCAAGGTGAAACTTGTCATTTATCCATTTAAGCAATCTGTCGTACTCTATACTTATTTGTGCCGCCAATATCGCCGCTTCTTCTATCCCTATGTGCGAAAATAATTCCCCGCATTGTCTTTCCGTTAGTATTATTACGTTTTCTTCGGAAAGCTCCTTTAATAACTTGCCACCCTGCATTATCCGCACGTCAATTTTTCCTTCCATTTCCGCCACCTCAATAGTTGTACCTTAGCTTTATTGCCTGGAAGAAATATTCCGCGTCGCCGTAGTTGAATACTTCACCTACCGCATAACGTTCTTTATGCGTACTTTCAGGCACGCAGTCGGTAAACAAATTAAATGCAAGCCGCAGTACGCGTAAATCGCTACTCGTTACCCACCCCGCTTTTAAAGAATTTAATTTTATGCAACGCGTGCTGAAATCGTAAATTTCGTTGATATGGTGGCGCGTGTCCTCGTTAATACCCAACGCATATATAAGCGCGCGGTGGTAACAGTCTTCGTATGCGCACTTTGAAAGCATTTCGTTGTAAAACAACTCGTGCTCCGAAGATTTAAAAAGTATTTCGGGCTTCGCATTTCCCGCTATGTCGCCGTTCGCTATTAAGTCAATTAACGAAACTCGCGTTCTGTCATTGCACTTAATATTTTGCCACTTGATTTGACTTGCCGCGTTTTTCAGCTCCTCAGTTGTTGTTCCGTACTTTGCCTTTAAATTTTCCTGCATTTGTGTTCCCTCACAAAAATTTATTCTATTTCCCTTTCGGGTCTTAGTCTGTTAAAATCTCCCTGTAACCCGCCGCGTATGTACGACCACGGCGGGCGAGGGAACTGTTGCCCTTTGCGGTATTTTACCCGCGCGGGGGCGTAAATCACGAAAAAGGCAAGCAAAACCGCTTTTTGCGGCTCTGCCTGCCTTTAATCGTTTAGTATACTTTGTAAAATATTCTTGCCTTTCTTATCCTTCGCCAGCAATAAGCCCGCGACAACGTAACCATTTACCGCAACCTGCCCAAAAGGATACTCAAACGGATAAGACTTTTCACCTTCCCGCCCGTAGTTTTTGAAAACTTTAAAACGTATTGCGCCCTCTTCGAACGTGAACTCGTCCAGCGGCGTATTTACCATTTCAATTTTTCTTCCGAAAAACATTGCGGCAAATTCTTCCGCAAGCTTTCTATCTACCTTTTTAAACTCGTCCACCATTCCGTTCCCCTTCCGAGAGCGTTTTTCTTTGCTCTTCGTTGATTTTTACAGGACAATATATTGTCATTGCGTTTTTATATTAGACTATATATTGCCATTTGTCAACATATTGGCAAAAAAATATATAATTTTAAGTATGAATATTGGTGAAAAAATAAAAGATTTGCGTTTATACAATGCTTTAACGCAATATGAGCTTTCGAAAAAGGCAGATATTTCGCGTAGCGTTTTATCAGCTTATGAAAATAATATAGCTATACCTACTGCAACGGCAATTGCAAAAATTGCGGTTGCTTTAAATGTGTCTGCCGATTACCTTTTAGGACTTGAAAACGATTACGGAGCAAAGACCGCCGCGCCGATGGGCGACGCCTATACTACCGAAGAAAGAAATTTCATAAAAGACTTTCGCAAGCTTCCAAAAGGAATGCGCGAAATTCTGCGGACTACACTTACCGCTATGCTTAACGATGCAAGCGAGGAAAAAATATGAATTTTTTAATATTTAGCGAATTCACACCTCCCAAATTGATTTTATTTGTTAAAATTTAGCTATGAAAAGTACTTTTCAACAAACTTTTAAAGAGTTAAGGCAAGAAAAGGGTCTGACGCAAGCACAGCTTGCCGAAAGATTGAAATATACGCAAGGAAATATATCAGGCTGGGAAAATGGAACGGTTGAACCGAAAGCAACGGCATTAACTGTAATTGCCGAATTTTTCGGAGTGTCTATTGAGTATTTACTCGGCGTTACAGACGAATTTAATATACCAATTGATGCGCCGATGGGCGACGCTTACACTACCGAAGAAAGAAATCTCATAAAAGACTTTCGCAAGCTTCCAAAAGGAATGCGTGAAATTCTGCGGACTACACTTACCGCTATGCTTAACGATACAAGCGAGGAAAAAATATGAATTTTTTAATATTTAGCGAATTCACGCCCCCCAACCGATATGAAAGTTCCCCAAACGAAAATATGTTTGCGTTCATTTTCTTTTTTTTAATCGTTTTTTTAGTAATAGTTGCAATTATAGGCATAGGCTTATTGATAGACAGAATAGCTAAGAAAAAGAAAAACGACAAAAAAACCAAGGAAAACGAAGACCAAAGTGAAGACAACGAACTCTCTAAATAAACTTTAATAGCCACTTTTAATAAAAAAGTGGCTAAAATTTTATCACCATTTTATGCTAAAATTACCTTTACTTTCACAAAGTAGGGAAATTTTAATGATAATTTTACAAAACGAAGACTATGACAAATTAAAGAAACTTTACGTAAGTCTTGGCGTGATTCTTATGCACGCAGAGTACTCAAACGAAGAACAAGCTTTAATTTCTCGGCAACAAAAGCTTTTAGCACCGATAATCTCTGCAACAAAGCAAAACCTTAACACAGCCAAAATTGCGCGTATCGAAGAGGAGCAAAACGATATGCGAAAAATGAAATATGGCGACGGAAGCATTATTCAACGCCAAAGAAAACGAAAAGACGGAACTACAAGGAGGTACTACCAAGGACGAATTTACATTAACGGCAAACAGCATTCAGTTTACGGCAACACAATTGCAGAATGCAACGACAAGCTTGACGAACTACGTAAAGAACGCGCAAAAGCAGCTTTATTGAAATTAAGCGACAAGTCAGATACCCATACCCCAGCCCGAAAAACCTATGGGCAATGGCTTGACGAATGGTTGAAAGAATTTAAAGAGGACAAAACACGCCCGAAATATTACAAAGATTTGTGCAGATACGTTGACACGTTAAAATCTGCTGTTGGCAACTTAAATTTGAAGCGTATAGAATCAATGACTATACAACGTTATTTAAATTCACTGCCCCAAAATAACGCAACAGGTAAACTATACGGCGTTTTGAACGACAGCCTACAACGAGCCGAGGACTTTGGCATTATTAAAAAAAACCCTTGCAAGGTTATTGCAAAACCTAAGTATAAACAAAAAAAGCGCCGCCCCTTCGAACTCGAAGAGCAAAAAGCTATTTTAAGCGCACTACCCGACCGCTATAAAGCGGTTTTCTTCTTCCTCTGCGCAACGGGCTTGCGTATTGGTGAATTTCTCGCACTAACGCCACAAAAAGTCGACTTTGTCCGCGGGTGCATTAAGGTTGAAGAAAGTCAGAACCTGGAAACGCACGAGAACGGCGATACCAAGACGGCGACCAGCGTTCGCAAAGTGTACTTTGCCGAAGAGCTCTTCGACAGCTTCGACGTACAAAGCCTGGGCGGATTTACATATAACGGAATAAAGAAAGCATTTACCAAAGTTTATACTGCACTGAACGTGCAAGGTGTTTCGGCAACTCATAGTTGCAGGCATACATTTGCTTCACTTTTGTATGCCGCGGGCGTTTCGGATAAAGTCATACAAGCACAATGCGGGCATTCTGACATAACAACGACGTTGAAAATTTACACAGATATTTTAACTTGCGGCGACAGTCCAATATATAAATATATATTGCACCTTAAAAAAGTATTAGCGACGCATTATCAAATGCGTTAAAAGTACGCTTATTTGTACGCTTATTTCAAATTGAAATTCTAATTATGACAAACAAAACAATAAAATAACGGCGATTTTATCGCTAAAATCGCCGTTTCTGGTGCACCTTCAGGGACTCGAACCCTGGGCCCACTGATTAAGAGTCAGTTGCTC
>CAJUHT010000011.1 GCA_910586035.1 uncultured Christensenella sp. | reverse complement strand
TTATCGTTGACTTTTGAAAAGTCCGTACCTTTCGGAAGCAGTCGGCGAATTTCACGGTTTAACCGTTCATTTGAGCCACGCTCACAAGAGCAATACGGGTGGCAGTAATAAACGCTTGTACGCTTACCGCCGTATATAGACTTTTCAAGTCCGTTAAAGTCCGAAAATTCTACGCCGTTATCAACGGTTATACTTTTAAAAACTTTACGAAAACCCTTTCCAAATTGCTTTTCAAGTTTATTGACAAAATGTACGACTGTTGCGGTTTTATGA
Source organism: uncultured Christensenella sp. (assembly GCA_910586035.1). Classification (GTDB taxonomy): domain Bacteria; phylum Bacillota; class Clostridia; order Christensenellales; family Borkfalkiaceae; genus Coproplasma. Next base: position 57,778 of record CAJUHT010000011.1, on the reverse strand, counting down.
TTAGGCATTTTATAAATGATTTCATAACGTGTTAATCGTTCGGTAAAAGTCAACAGCGTTTCCTGCGTGCCTTGCTTGCCGATAACGCAGTCCATTTCCCAATGCCCAAAGGTATCACGCGCGGTAATTTCCGCAGGGCGTTTTTCTATGCTTGTGCCCTTTGGCGCACGCTTTGCAATCGCTTTGCGGTAATGCTTTACACGGCTACCGAAAGGCAAATCACGCATATGAATATTCATAAACAGACCGATAGAAATATAGCGGTACATTGTAGTTTTGCTTACAATCGTTTTACAAAGTCTATTACGCTTAATTTCACCCGCAACCGCACACGGGGAAATCTTATCTTTCGTTACCCGTTTTTCAACGTAGCGGACAAAATCATAATCATTGCCGACTTTTAACGGCGCACCGCAAGCAGTCATATTCATACGGTAGTTATCCTGCGCAATATTAGGACTATATGCCGTAACGATTTTATAATGATTTTCGCCCCAATAGTCCGTATAACTAATTTTCTTTTGCGTGCATTTACCCCGTTTAAGTTCATTGTAAACCGTTGCAAGGCATAAGCCTAATTGTTTTGCGATTTGCTTTTTATGTAGTCCTGCGTTAATAAGTGTTTCAAGTTGTAAGCGTTGTGTATAAGTTAGATTTTTTGTTCCTTTCTTTTTCATAAAAATCACCGTCCTTTTCGTTTGTATATTGTTGATTTTCTATTGAGTTTTAACCGAGAGAGTACAGCGCGCCACCTTGTTATAGACGAGCGGTGCGCTTCGCGCCCCGTAACAAGGTGGCGCGCTGTTTTGCTGACCGACAGACCGATTTTACCAACGCAAAAGCAGTTTGCACAGGTAAGGGGCGGGGTAAACCACGCCCCATACACAACCCCGAAGCAGTAAAACATTGCCGTAAACGGCAAAATAACACCTTGCGGACAACGCCAAAAAACACCGTATGCGTGCATAGGTGTAAAGACATTTTTCGTATTCTGTTTTTTGCCGTTGTTAAGCCGTTAAAGGCGGGTTACATAGCAGGTCTGTTATTGACATTTGCTTGTTAAAGCGGTAACGCATTATATCGCGTTCCCAATCGACTATATCGTCAAATAATATGTACTTTGTGCCGAAATCGCGCATTTTCGTAATAATATCGTCGCCGTCAAGTGCCTTACAAATTTCCGTTGGTATGCCCCGCGAATAACAAATACGTTCGTTAGTCTTTCCTATGTACTTTAAAATATATTCCGTTCGTTTTCCGTTTTTCATTTCGCTTTTACTCACTTCGCAAAAATCGTTTCTGCCGAAGTTGTCGGCAAAAAATTTGTTTTCATTCCTTGTCTGCATTTTTCCTTGTGCAGTGCTGTAATCTTGTATTTCCGTTATCGTTCCGAGCATTTCACCCGCAGGCACGTAAATAAGCCCGTGGAAGTGCAAACGCCCTGTGTCGGGCGCAGTTTCAAATACGCCCATATATTTCCAATTCCTGCGGGTGTGCAGGTTTGAAAGGCATTTCCGCAATTTCTTTTTAAACGTTTCTTCGGTATGCTTTGTATCGTCATAAGTGAACGTTACAAAGTAATTCCAATTATTTAAGTTTGCTTTGCGCCTAAACCGCTTTTTACGGTGGTGCAAGTTATTTAACTTACGCTTTATCTTATCCGCGATATACTCGTCCAGCCCGTTCATTTCGGGATATAACTTTAATATGCCCGTCCTTATAAAGTCCGTCATAGGCTTATCAAGTTTATTATCCTTTAAACCTTGCTTAAAAGCGGTAAAATACAGGCTGTCAAAAAGTATGTCAAGAGCAGAGCGGGAACAGTGCTTACCGCTGAACGCCGTAGACAAGTCTATTTTATCGACTGCATTTTTATCTTTCTTTTTGCCGTCTGCACCGAGTTCTTTTCGCTTATCACGCATTATTCGGCGTAAAATCGTTGCTTTTTGTTCGTCCGTGTAATCGGCTGATTTATTGCGTTTAGGCGGTAAATCTTGCGGTTTACGGTTATACGGACGGAATACCTGCGTTGCGATATAATGACCGCCGTCATTGTAAATTTTATAAACCTTTTTCGGCGGTTGCACCGAAGAGCCGAAAAGGGGGAACGGACAACCCGTTAAGTCGTCCGTTGGTATTAAATTGCTTGCGTTCATAAATTGCCCCTTTTAAACACCCCTTGCGGGGATAGCACCCGCTTTGCGGGTAATTCCCTTTTAAAAGGAAAGTTTATTGTTTCTTTGCCTTGCGCTCGTTCGCGGCATCTCTAATACCGCACATTATGCCTTTTGCGAACTCGTCCCCGTTCCGTGCCATTTTGGAAAATTCGTCTATTGCTTTTTTAGCAATTTGTTTTTGCTTGCGGTCCTTTAACGCATATCCGCGATATTGCTTTACGCCGAAAATATAGCCACTGCCAAACAGCGAACCACGCTTTCTATTAAATTTTATTTTATCGTCTACTGAAAACATTATTGCAACCCCAAAATCAAACCAGCTTCGGTTATAAAACGAGCAGGAGTACGGACGGGGGATTTAAACCAATACACAATATCCACGTTACGCCCCTTAATAACGGCTTTACGACCATACGCCGAAACCTTTCTAAATCGTGTACACAAGCCCCGAAAACTTTCTATATATTTCAAACTGCGATTAATCTTATATTTTTCACCGCATACAAGCCTAACACCTGTCAAGCAGTCATATATAGCATATCTACAAAATTCTTTTTTCATTTTTAAACCGTCCTTTTTTTGAAAGTGTACTTTCAATTTTATTTTGTTTGTTATTTTTATTTGACTTACGGCAAGTTATGCCATATAATAAGCATATAAAGAGTGTTTGGCTCGCCTTAACATTTATTGTTTTGTCGCTTGTAGCCCCCACGCAAATAGGCTTTTTAGCTCGTGGCACTCTTTATTTTTATGTCTCCGAATTATTTCGGGGACTTTTTGCTACTCTTATGCTTTTTATATTGACCTTTGCCACCCGTAACAACAACGGGAACACGGGGAAACACTTTAAACATTGTTTCAATACGCGCCTTGTCAAACGGAACGGGGTCAAACTCGCCGTTAATTTCATTACTTAATGCGGAACGTTGCCCGACAAATACAACGGGATATGCATACGAACGTGTTTCAAAACGTGTTTTGCCCTCGCGCTTTGCCTTTTCACGTTCTTTCTTACTTACGTTATCAGCCATAGGCACGGTTTGAATTACTGCGCCGTTAGACAACTGTATTTGCGGCGAATGTGTAAATGTTATGTACTCAATTTTATCGCCGACTTTGCGCACATAGTTTGCAGGGTGTCTTTCGTGCGGATATTTTTTAGTTTTTGCCCAACCGCCACCCCTACGGCTACGATTATTCTTTTTAATCATTGTTTTTATCTTCCTTATTAGTATTTTTCTTTGACTGTTTAGCCTTTAAACGGGCTTTTTTGCGCTGTTCCGCTTGATAAATCTTATCTTCCTTATCAATCTTACGGAATTGCCGTTTCATATTTTTGAATATGTATTTCAAAATTTTATCGTTGTACTTTTCGGGTACATAGTCCGAAGTATCGAGCGTATGCGCAAAAGTTTCGTAATAGGTTACAAGACATTTATTTATAAGTTTATTTTTGTTGTAATTCAACATAGTGAACCGCCTTTACGGTAGAACCCCTGCGGGAGTTCGTCGTCCGTTTCTTCGAGATATTTTATATACCCGTCCATAGTACCGCCATAAGGTATAGCGGGGGAATAATCAAAATCTTCGTCCATATGACAATCATAAAACTTCGGTTTACAACTTTGGTGGTCATAGCAAGCGGAAACGTCAAAATAATCTTCATAAACACTTCCTGTATAGCAGGACTTGTCCGTTTTACCGCTTGACATATATTTATCAAAAAGCCCGCTATTTTCAATATGCCGAAGCAACGCTTTAAAACCGCACACCTTGCCGAATTTATCATAACGCAAATCACACTTGACTATTTCCGTAAACTGTGCTAATTCACGGATATTCACGTCAATAAGCATAGGGCGTTGCGTTGCAAGATAAATATCAAGATTGTTATGCCCGTGCTGTTCGTACCAACGGCTTTGCCAATCAGGGTAAAACATTGACATACGGCTATTCAAATACTTTTGCGCTTCGTCTATGAAAATACACTCATAAGGGATATTAAAGTGCGTTTCCACAAATTGATTTGCAAAGCCTAACTTAAACGGGTTTATACGCCGACTTAAACGGGGGCGATAACCGAACTTGCGCAAGCACAAATCATAGTTTGCCGAAACGCAATGTTGCGGAATGGTTTGAAGATTTTCAAAACCGCTTGCACGCTTTGAAAGTATTTCGCTTTGCATTGCCCGTATTCGTTGTCTATCAAAGGCAACATTACGGGCAACACTTGACATATAAAGCGTTTTCCCCGTTCGGGGCGGGGCGAATACAATCGTAATCATTATTCACCCCGTATTTTATTTATCAACGCTTTTATGCCCGTAAACGGTAATGTAACAACATACCATAATTTTTCCCAAACGGGCACAAGGAACGGAATAAATAGGGATAAGGCTTTAAGCAATAAACCGATTAAAACCAAGCACACTACTATCACGGAAACAGCGACAAAAATTTCCCAAGCCGTTGCAGTTCCTTTAAACGTTTTTACAATACAATTCCATATGTACGCAAAAAAATCAAAAGCAGCGTTTACGGGGTTGGGGTCGCCAGTGCCAATATCTCCGACAACGCCAACATTGTAAACCTTACCGCCGTAATCGTATTCAAGGCGCAAAAGGGCTACGTCCGATACATATTCGCCCGAAGTAGTGCAAGCGTTAACAATAGTCCATATCCAGCCGAACGGAATAAACGCAGTTATAAGCACGTCCTTACCGCCTGCATCCGTAGTATGCTTTGTATCGTAGAAGTTTATTATCCAATCATTTTCAAGTATTTTCGCACGTTTGCTTGCGTCAAAAGCAAAGCCCTGTTTTTCAGCATTTGCAATAAAGTCTTTCGTAGACGATAGCACGTCCCAAGTGTATTTTTTACCGCCCCAGCCACTACCGTCATTACTACATTCTTCGCCGTAAAGGGTAACGGTATGTTTTACAGGCGGCTCACAGTCTGCGGCTTGTCCTGCTAACTGCTTATACGCAGTAGTATAAAAAACCATATCTGCACTACGAAGATTATCTATTTCATTTGAGGTAGAAAAAGCGTAAAAATGCACATCAGTATTTTTTGTACCGTCAAATTGAAAACCGTCCGAATAACGTAAAAAACTTATGTACTGATTATCAATTTTTATTGTTTCGCGCAAAGTCATATCATAATTGATACTTTTGCCCGACCCCGTAACTTCCCACAGTTGACCGACAGTACAGCCTTTACCTTGCGTAGTGTTATCGCCCTCGGGCTTTTTGTCTATGCCGTCAAGGTATTTACGATAAATAGTAGCAATGTTATAGTAACGGGTTGCTTCGGCGGTTACTTTAAAATCTTGAACAAGATATTTGCCAAAAACCCCATTTATACCTACACATTTCAAGTCATATAAATCAGGCTTATCTTTATCAGTAAGTTCTGTTTCGGGGTCGAGGACGCCGCCCATTTTATCGGTTAAAGACATACTGATTTTCGTTGCAAACAAATACGTTGTTTTTTGGCACGGCTGATAGGTATAAACATACAACCCGCCTTGCTTACTTTCCGCAACTTGAATGATTTGCACGTTAAAATCATTAGAATTATCGAGATAATTATATATATTAAAATTACTGTCTTTTTGCAAGTCTGTTAATATACTGTTATTTGCCGAACTATCAGCAAAGGCAGGGGAGAACCCCTGCCCGCCGATAAACGCGATTATAATCAACAACAGAGAAATAAAAACACAGATTAACTTGTTTTTGACCCTTATATTTTTCATAATCGCACCGCCTTAAAACACAATAGAAGAATTGTCAAGCGTTATACCCGAAGGCAATATTGCCAACGAACTGTCCAAAACATTTACTTTATAAGTTGCGTCAATTGTACCGCCATTAGTTGTTTCAATCGAAACAACTATAACAAAATCAACTGCACAAGAAAGAAGGCACGTTCTCAATTTGTTATATTTTGACGAAATAATTTCCTGCTCACCATAGTCGTAAAGGTCAGTGCAGAAGGACAGAATACCCGCAGGACCCTCCAAACCTGTTGAATTATACGGACCACCGCTATTAAACATACCGTCCTCGGATAATGTCCAAGAAATTGACTTGTCATAATCAACAGTTTGCATAAATGTGTTACGGTCGAGAGAAGATGTAAAGTTTGAAGTCAAAGAATTTTTTAAATCCGAACTTACAGAAACAGACATATGACTTGATTTTACCGTATCTTCAACAGTGCCGACAGACCAATTATAATTTGACGGAATTTTTATTGAAGAACTTTTATCCCAAGTTTTCGTTGTTGATATATCCCCGTTAAAAATACCGCCCGTTGCGTTAATCAACTTCTTACGGTAGTCTACGGTTGCCGTAGCCTTTACATTTTCCGCACCACGTGCTACAACGGTTATTATCGCCTGCTCACCAAACGCTTGTGCACAAGCAAGCGTAGCCGTAAGAGTGCCGTCCGCCGATTGTGCAAGGGATAAATAATTTTGAATATTTTTGCCGCTTGCCCAATCAGAAGAGGGGTTTTTCCAAGCGATGGAATAATCTACTTGCTTGTTGTCGGCATCTAAGGGGGCAATACTTGCAGTAAGAACAAACGCCGTATCTGCCAATGGTGATATGCCATTAACTTCATAGGCGGAAAAGGGAATTTCAGCACTATAAAGTTTTATGCCGCTATTTTCACTGCCCGAAACAATAGCACCGCCGTAGTTATCGTTTGGGATATCTGGAATTATATTTCCCTGTTCATTTTGCCCCCGATTTACAATATTATTAACCCAAGCGTTAAAATCAGGAATTGCAAAGTAACAGGATACAAACGCTATAATAGCGCAAAGAAAAAACGAAATTACGCTACCTAATATTCTTTTTGCCATTATATTTTACCTCCGTTAAGAACTTTTAAAACTATGCCATTGCCGTCAACGACATAAAGAGGGGCACCGCAATTTGTACAGTTTGCCCGTTCAGGCTTTTTACCTTTAACCGAATTTACGCCATTTCGGAATGACTGTTCCGTCTTTTTGTCGGGACATTTTACACGCTTACCCGCTTTTGCTGTTTGATAAGCGCGCCCCATATGAAATGCTTTGCGTTCTTTTGCCGTGTACTTTTTCTTTGCCATAACTTAATCACCAACCTTTTTATTTATTTTTTACTATCCGTCTACAAAATTGCGTTATAATTTTTTAGTTATGACTTTTAACGCCCGTGATTTTGTTTAATTCCGTCCGTTTCATTTCTTTCAACACCCTTGCAGGGAGCAACACCCCTTGCAGGGGAATTTACTTTTAAAGAGAAGTATTATTTATGGGTTTCCCCGTCCGTTTTTCCACAGACGGGGTTTGCCGTTTTTGAAAGTGTATTTTCAATTTTTATACCGCTTCGGGAGTTTCTTCCGTTTCGGTTTGTATTTGTGCGCCGATTAAAGTTATCAACATTGCGAGCATATCTCTATCGCTCGCGCGGGTGGGCTTAACTTCGGACTTCCAAATCTGCCCGTTTTCGTCTACGGTGTTGACAGTGTAAACCGTGCGTTTTTGTTTCGTGCCGTTAATTTCCTGCGTTACTTCGGTTATGTACAATTCCGCTTTCGGAGCGACGTCAAACACAAGGTCTAACAGTTCATAACCGCCCTTGTCTTTCGGGCTGAAATCGACCTTTACAGGACGACCGCGCAACTTGCCGTGAAGAAGATAGGCATAATATAAACGCCCGTCCTGCGTTTTTAACTGTTTGCCGTTCGCGCCCTTGATAGGCTCGCGGGTTATAATGAAATTGCCGTCCGCCGTTGTTTCCGCTACGAAGTTTGCCGTGGTCTGTTCCGTTACTTTCTTTTCGTTCTTATCTGCCATTTTTTAGTTTTTCCTTTACCGCTTGTTGCATACGGCACGCATATTTTTTGTTTACCCTTTCGGGGTTGGTCGGGGAATGGCGGAGTTGCACCGCCTTAACAAACTTTTCCGTCTGTTTCGCGCTTGCGTTTCCCGATATAAAGCGGGGGCAGGAGGATAACCCCCGCTTGTTTTGTTTTCGCCGTCAAGGAGCAAACGGCGGGTGTAAGCCTATATTTATTCATTTCTTAACTTTCCACAAGTAAAGAAATATGCGTGAAAACCACTTTCAACCGCTTGCTTATCACAAAAATTAAAAGCCTTTAACAGTTCTTTTGCCTCGTTCTGTGTTTTAACAAAACCCATAAACTGCAACGCAATATAGGGTTTTGTTAAATCCTGTTGCCAAATATCATACCTTTCGGGAATAGAAACACTTCTTGCCATATAATCACCCCGCCTTATTCTTCAACCGTCATAGGCTCGTTACAGTCAAGGCACATTATATTGACCTGCTTAGTTGCCCTTACGGACTGTTGACAGCACGGGCAAACATATTTGCGAGTGCTTGAAGTTTTAACCATTTGCCCCGCAAATACGGGGGTACGGTAAATAAGTGTTTCGGGGTTATTTTTTATAAAGTCCGTTATAAGCGCGTCCGTATCGAGATTTAACTCCGTATGCGACCATCCTATCGTCGGCACTTTACTTACTGTCAAGCCGTGTTTTTCGGCTATCTGTTTAAATAATTTGTTATGATATGTACCACTGCGAGAGGTATCTTGCATATTGTTTATTTCGGCGTAATAGTGGCACATTTCGTGTATCATAGTACTTGCTATTTGCTTAACGGGGCGGTTAAGATATTGCGCCGTAATATTAATTTCGTGCGCTCCGTTGTCTTTGTCGTTTTCTTTCCATACCTTACCGCAAGTAAACCAGCCGTACGCTTTGTTTTTGCCGTCAAGTTGCACCGTTATTACAGGCTTTTCAAGACCGTTATCAAACAACTTTTCGTTGCAATAATCGTACAGCCTTTCAAGGTATTTAACCGTTTCAATATATTTTTCAGTTCCGTTTTTCATTTTCATTACCTCATTTCGCGTTCTGCCGCCGCATTCATAGGCGTAATACTAACGCTCTCATATTGCTTACCGTCAGTATTTTCAAAAGTCAACGCTTGCGCGTATGTGTTAAAATACTCTTTCTGTATTACTTCAAGGCTTTCGCCAACCCAATCAAAACAAAAAACTTCAAAATTCATATACGTTACCGTCCTTTGCGTATCGCCGCCGCCTGTATTAGAACAATAAAAAAATGTCATAGAACACTTAAATTACTGTTCTATAACATTGTAAAACTTTACGGCGGTCTTTTTTGTAACTAATTTCACGCAAAATTGCTTGACTAAGGCGGTATTTACAAGTAAAATAATATGGTATAGGTGTAATTCTATAATTTACAGGTAACAAAAATGAAGTTTAAAAATTTCGGTCGGGTATTGTGCGCGGTTGCGCTTTCGGGTATGGCGTTAGCCGCCCCTATGCTCAGCGGTTGCAACACCGACCACCCCGAAGCTAAAATTACGATAGAGTACGACGGCGTTAGCTACGTGCTCGAATATAAGATGTACCGCAATATGTACCCGCAAACGGTGCTTCATTTTATTGAACTTGCGGACAATAATTTTTACGACAACACCATAATACACAATTATCAGTCGACGTATCTGTACGGCGGCGGTTACAGCTATTCCGAAACGGACGAGCTTTCATACAAGCAGGCTTACGCCGACGGAGAGGACGGTCTGCGCGACTATATGGACGCGACTTCCAAGGAGAAGGAGTATTCTATACTTGCCGACCCTTCGGCGGGCAAAATTACGCCCTCCGTATACCGCGACTTTATAGACGGCAAATATTCCCAGCCCCTCAACACGCTTATAGGCGAGTTTTCCACCAATCAGCACAAGATTGAAAACGGTGCGTTGAAGGGGTCGTTCGGCGCGTTGAGAATGTACTATACCTCCAAGTCGGAAATAAAGGACAGGGTATACCTCAACAAGCAGGGCTCTGCGGCGGGAGTTATGGGCGAGTACAGGTATAACAGCGCTACGAGTATGTTCTCAATACAGACGGGCACGTCCACTTCGTCCGATTCCAACTACTGCATTTTTGCAACTATTAAGGACAGCGAGCCGCTCACCGAACTCAGGACGGCTATAACCAAAAACCTTACTACCGACGAAGTTAAGCTCTACGTTGACAACTACGACGAGTTTGTCGGCGCAAACGTAAACGAAGCCACTTACAGGGTTTCTAAAACGGCGATAATAGTTAAGTCGGTTGAAATTACCAAGTACTGATTAAATAAGTAAAATTATAGGGGAAGCAAAAGCTTCCTCTTTTTTGTTGCAAAAAAATTTAAAAAAATCTTAACTATGGTTAACTTTTTGTTGACAAGTGCATATTTTGGATATATAATGTCATTGCTTAACCGAGGTTAAGTATTTATTTTTGCGGCGAGTTGCCGCTATGGAGTGTGAGTATGCCTTTGGTAATGGCGCCCGTAGATACGGAGATGGAAGTAAAAAAGATATCCGCAGACGAAAAGACTAAAAAGCATTTAAGGGAATTGGGTATTGCAGAATCGTGCAAATTGACTTTGCTTTCGGCAAGTCCCAAAGGAGTTATTGTAATAGTCAAGGAGGGCAGGCTGTGTTTAGACGGCGCCCTCGCGCGGAAAATTCTTGTGGCGTAACCGATACCAAATTTCTGCGATTAAATTTATTGGGAGGCATATATGACAAAGTTGCTAAGCGATTTTACCGTGGGAGAGCGCGGTACTATCGTTAAAGTCAGCGGCGAAGGCAGAATACGCAGAAGGTTATTCGATATGGGGATAACTCCGCAAGCCGACGTTGTTATGAGGAAGAAGGCGCCGCTCGGCGACCCTATCGAAGTTACCGTCAGGGGGTACGAGCTTACGCTTAGAAAGGCGGAAGCGGCTTGCGTGGAGGTGGAAGTAAAATGAAGACTTTTGCGCTTGCAGGCAACCCCAACTGCGGAAAAACAACACTGTTCAACGCGCTTACCGGCTCTACGGCGCACGTGGGCAATTGGCCGGGCGTAACCGTAGACAAGCGCGAGGGCGTATATAAGGGCAAGGAAGAAAAAATTGCAATAATCGATTTGCCCGGAATTTATTCCCTTTCGCCCTACACGCCGGAGGAGGTCGTTTCCCGCAATTACATACTCGACGAAAAGCCCGACGGCATTATTAACATAGTAGACGCAACCAATTTGGAGCGCAACCTCTATCTTACTACCCAATTGCTCGAAATGGACGTGCCCGTCATAATAGCTTTGAATATGATGGACGAGGTGGAAAAGGTAGGCGACAGCATAGACGTAAAGGCGTTGGAAAAGGCTGTGGGCGTGCCGGTGGTCGCCATTTCGGCGTTGAGAAAGAGCGGTATTGCCGAACTTATGAGCCGTGCCGCCGCAATGAGCGCGGACAGAAAGGGTGCGACGGTTTTAAGCGGAACGCTCACCGGTAAAATCGAACGCGCGCGGCAGTTTTTTGCACAGCAGGAAGTTGCAAGTCCTCTTTTCCACGCAATTAAAATGCTGGAAAGCGACGAAATAGAGTTGAAGCACGATGGAGCAACCGAACTGCTTGCGGAAATTTCCGCGGGTGAAGATTTGGAAGCGCAAATTGCGGACGAAAGATATAAATATATTTCAACAAATTTTTCTTCCGCAAAGTCTAAAAAGAGCCGTGAAGTGCTTACCAGGTCGGATAAAATCGATAAGGCGCTAACTCATAGAATATGGGCGTTGCCGATATTTGCGGTCATTCTGTTTTTGATATTTCACCTGACGTTTTCGGGAAATTTATTCTATTTAAACGGCTTTACCGAAAGTCAGGCTTGGCTTCCCACGCTGTTCGACCCCGTTGAAGATGGCGGATTGGGTTGGCAGGAAAACTTCGGCACAAAGCTTTTAGCCTGTATCTACGACGGCGCGGTATTTTCACCGGGCGTAATACTTACCAATCTGCTCAACTTTGTGCTTGACTATATTTCGGAAGGAATAACATTGTTGATATCCGTTTGCCACGGCGCGCCCTGGGTGGAAAGCCTTATAGTCGACGCGGTGCTCGGCGGCATATTTGCTGTGCTCGGCTTTCTTCCGCAGATACTCACGCTGTTTCTTGCGTTTTCAATTCTCGAAGATACGGGATATATGGCGCGCGTTGCATTTGTGCTGGACAGAATTTTCCGCCGTTTCGGACTTTCGGGCAGGGCGTTTATGCCTATGATAATGGGCTTCGGCTGTTCGCTTCCCGCAATGGCTAACACCCGCACGCTTGCCGACGAAAAGGAGCGTACCGCAACCGTAAGGGTAATACCCTTCTTTTCCTGCGGGGCAAAGCTTCCCATACTTACGGCAATGTCGGGCGGCATACTCGCCGTGTTCGGCGTAGGCAACGTTGACGCTATTACGTACGGAATGTATCTTGCCGGTATCGTAATTGCCATTTGCGCCGTTCTGTTTATGCGTAGCACCTCGTTGAAAGGCGAAACGCCCCCGTTCATTATGGAGCTTCCCGCCTACCATATGCCGGGGTTCAGAAACCTAATGCTTCACCTTTGGGATAAGACGAAGCACTTCATAAAAAAAGCTTTTACTATAATTTTTGCTTCTACCGTAATAATCTGGCTGTTGCAGTCGTTCAGTTGGGGCTGGGAATTTTTATTGCAGGACGCGCAGGCTCTGTTCGAGGCGGACCCCGTAAAATGGGCGTCGCTTGAAGGCGTGGAAGGTATGGTAAACGTTCGCGCTAACGAGAGCATACTCGGAAGCTTAGGTATGTTTATACAGCCGCTGTTTACGCCGTTGGGCTTCGGCTCTCAGTTGGGCAAGTCGGTAGGCTGGGTGTTTGCGGTAGCGGCTATAACCGGTCTTGTCGCAAAGGAAAACGTAATAGCAACTTTCGGCGCTCTTGCCGCGGTGGTGGCGGGGCAGTATATCGACTGGGAATCGAGCGGCGGCGACGTGGCTTCGGCTGTGGCTATGATTTCCGGCACGGGCATAACCATTCCCGCAATAATATCCTTTATAATATTCAATATGACGACTATTCCCTGCTTTGCCGCTTGCGCAACCGCCAAAGCGGAACTACCTAAGGGCAAGTTTAAATGGACGTTGTTGTTCTGGGTGGTTACAAGCTATCTTGTTTCGGCAATGGTGTATACGGTAGGCAGTTGGTGGTGGACGCTATTAATCTGGCTTGGAGTTATAGCCGTAATAGTAACCTTTATAGTTTTAAGGAATATCGGCGTGTTCGATATAGTAAAGATATTTAAAAGAAAGAAAAAGTCAAATAAGCAAGCGGAGGAATAATGTCGCCTTTCGATATATGTATAATAGTCGCCGTTTCGGTGGCGTTCGCGGCGGTTGTGGGAGTAATAATATATAAAAAACTTACGCATAAGGGCGGCGGTTGCGGCTGTGGGTGCGAGGGCTGTCCTCACGCAAACAAGTGCCGCGGAGAAACCGCCGCGGAAAAAAATAAGCATACACAACACTCCAAATAACAGCATACGGGGCAAGCTTAGGCTTGCCCCGTATGCTGTTACTCCCGCCGCTTTCGTTTGTATAGTGTTTAAACGGGGCAATTTCAATTAAAAATATTAACAAATTGTGCATAATTATAAAATTTCGGCTGTGCGCTTGCCAAAATTAGTGATTATATGTATAATAAAATGGAAATAATTTCTTTAAAGTTGCATAGGTTTATCCGTATTGCGGCTTTAACCCAAGGAGTAACGCGCATATGATTAAGCTTTCGCAAAGAATTTCCGAAATTTCTCCCTCTATGACCCTTGCCATTTCAGCAAAGGCAAACGAGCTGAAAGCGGCGGGCGAAAAAATAATTTCTTTCGGCGTAGGGGAGCCCGACTTTGCCACGCCCGAGCACATCGTTAAGGCGGCAAAGGACGCGCTTGACAAGGGCTACACCAAGTATGTTGCGGCTGCCGGACTGCCCGCGCTTAAAAAGAGCATATGCAAAAAACTGAAAGAGGAGAACGGACTTGACTACGAGCCCGCGCAAATAATAGTTTCCAACGGCGCAAAACACTCCATTTTTAACGCCGTGTTCGCCACTTTGGAAGAGGGCGACGAGGTGCTTATACCCAAGCCCTATTGGCTTACTTATCCCGAGGTTATAAAAAGTTGCGGCGGCGTGCCAGTGTATATTTACGCAACGCCCCGCCACGGCTATAAGGTAACGGCGGCGCAGATAGAGGCGATGATTACGCCCAAGACCAAAATGCTCATTTTCAACAGCCCCTGCAACCCTACGGGCGCGGTATATACCGAAAGTGAAATACGCGACATTGCGGAAGTCTGCTTAAAGCACAATTTAATCGTACTTGCCGACGAAATTTACGAAAAACTCATTTACGGCGGAGAAACGCACTTTTCAATAGCGGCGGTTTCCCCCGAAATGAAGGAGAACACGATAGTAATAAACGGCGTTTCCAAATCTTACGCAATGACGGGCTGGCGCTTGGGCTACCTTGCCGCGCCCCTGCCCGTAGCCAAGGCGATAGCTTCATTCCAGAGCCATTCCACGTCCAACGTAAACACCATTACGCAGTATGCTGCAATCGCCGCTCTCGACGGCGACCAAAAGCCTATGTGCGATATGGTGGAGGCGTTTGGCGAAAGGCGCGCGAAGATGCTGGAAGTGCTGGACGGTATGAAGAGCTACGGCTTGGACTACGTTAAGCCGGACGGGGCTTTCTACGTAATGCTTCTGTGCTATAACCTGTACGGCAAGAGCTACGGGGGCGTTAAAATTCACGGCAGTCTCGATTTGTGCGAACTTTTGCTTACGCACGCAAAAGTCGCCGCAACCCCCGGCATATGTTTCGGCGACGACGACGCAATAAGGCTTTCGTACGCGCTTTCTATGGAAGATATGCTCGAAGGCTTGCGCCGTATTGCCGAATTTGCCTCTAAAATAGCATAATGTTAAATTTTTAAGGAAATTTTAAAAAAGGTATTGAAAATCCCCCTATTTATGATAAAATAAGATAAAAGAAAGATTTATATCTTTGAACAAGGAGGATTTTTATAAATGATAAAAATTATTTGCGGACCCAAAGGCGCGGGCAAGACAAAACAGATTATTCAGCTTGCCAACACCAATGCCGCAGCCCAGAAAGGTTTAAGCGTATTCGTAACCGATACCGACCGCTATGTGCACGACGTTAAGCGCCCCGTAAGATTTATAAACGTTACGGAGTACAACGTTGCGGGCGAGGACGCGCTGTGCGGCTTTGTTAAGGGTATTATTGCGGGTAATTACGATATAGAGTACGTTTACCTCGACGGAATTGCAAGAATTGCGGGCAAAGAGCTTAAAGACCTTGCCGCAACTTTCTATATGCTTGACAAAATTGCCAACCAGAGCGGACTGGTTTTAACGATAACTTGCAGTTGCGAGCAGAGCCAACTGCCCGATTTTATCGCCAAATACTGCTGAGTAAATCGTATTTATCGCGGCGCCGCTCTTTCGGGCGGCGCTTTTATGTGGCTCGATTTTTGGGAGGAAACTAATGACTTGGAAAAAACAAGATAAAAAAGGGAAAAGGTTCGTAAAATTTATTGTCTTAACAATAATAATGAACGTTTTGTTGTTACTTGCTATATCTCTATCGATAGCGGCTATCACGTTTATATTTTTCAGAACCGATGTAAACAAGTTGCCGTGGTGGATAACCTTTTACGCGTGCGACGTTTATATTATAGTTTACGCAATATATTTGTTTGTATTGGAAAAAAGAAACGTTAAATTCAGGAAAAAGAATTCTGACGGCGTAAGCAGTACAGACGCCGACGAACGGACGGATAATAAGAATAAATAATAAATACGATTTGCAATTTTATTTACGAGGAGAATTAAAATGAAATTTATAAGCACAAGGGGCGGCGAAACGGTAACGGGCGCGCAAGCCATAGTAAAGGGTCTTTCGGCAAACGGCGGACTGTTTGTGCCCGAAACGTTTCCCCAAGTAAGCGCGGAAGAAATGGGAGAAATGCTGTATATGAGCTATCCCGAGCGCGCGGCAAAAGTGCTTTATAAATTCCTTGACGATTACGACGAGAAGGGTTTGCTTTCCGCCTGCGAAGCGGCGTACGCAAAATTCGAAGGTTCCGACCCCGCGCCGCTTGTAAAAATTAAGGAGGGCGTGTACGTCTTAGAGCTTTTCCACGGTCCTACCTGCGCTTTTAAGGATATGGCGCTTACCGTTTTGCCCTATCTTTTGAGAAAGGGTTGCGATTTGTGCGGCGTTAAGGAGCAAATCTTGGTGCTTGTGGCGACCTCGGGCGATACGGGTAAAGCCGCGCTCGAAGGGTTTAAAGACGCCGACGGCGTAAAGATTATGGTGTTTTATCCCGACGACGGCGTTTCTTCTATGCAGAAATTGCAGATGTGTACGCAGGAGGGCGGCAACGTAAACGTAGTTGCCGTTAAAGGTAATTTCGACGACTGCCAGACGGCGGTTAAAAACATTTTCAACAGCAACGAGTACGCCAAAATTTTAAAGGACAAAAACACGTTGTTGTCCTCGGCTAACTCCATTAACTTCGGCAGGCTTGCTCCGCAAATCGCCTATTATTTTTCGGCTTATTTAGACCTTGTTTCCTCCGAGCAGATTGAGCAGGGGCAGGAAATAGATTTTTGCGTGCCCACGGGCAACTTCGGCAATATTTTAGCCGCGTATTACGCAAAACGTATGGGCTTGCCCGTAAGAAGGTTGCATTGCGCTTCCAATATGAACAACGTGCTCACCGACTTCCTTGCAAACGGAAAATACGACGTTCACAGAGAGTTCTATAAAACTATGTCGCCCTCTATGGATATACTCGTATCATCCAATCTGGAAAGGCTGTTGTTTGAAATTTCGGGCAGAAACTCCGATATTACGGCGGAGCGTATGGCTAAGCTGAAAGAGGAAGGGGTGTACGAAATAACCGCGGAGGAGCGCGCTGCAATTTCCGAGGTGTTCGACGGCGGTTTTGCCGACGAGGACGCCGTTGTGGAAACGGTTTACGACCTGTTCTGCGACACGGGCTATACTATGGATACGCACACTGGTTGCGCAATGAAAGTCGTAAACGATTGGGCGCACAAAAATAAAAAGGATACCACGCCTATGGTCGTCGTTTCCACGGCAAGCCCCTACAAGTTCCCGCAGGACGTGCTTTACGCCGTTACGGGCAACGACGTGCGCGACAGTTTTAAGGGCATTAAAAGGTTGCACGCGGCAACGGCTATGGCTGTTCCCAAGAGCCTTGCCACCCTGCGCGATAAGCCCGTAAGGTTTAAAACTTCGGTTGCAAAGGAAAAGATGTTTGAAGAAGTGGTAAAATTTATAAACGGTTGATATAAAACCTCCGACATAACGGTGTGTTGCATAGGGATTAAAGCAAGGACGATAGTAGTCCTTGCTTTTTTAGTGCGGTTATACTATAATGAAATTACGGTAAACAGTAATTTAGCGGAGAACTTTTAAAATGCTAATAGAGAAACCACTTATTTCTTCAAGAATAACCGTACGGAATTATCAAAAGTCAGACCTGCCATATCTTACCGCAATGTGGTTTGATAAGGAAAACGGCAAATATATGAGCGACCCGACGGTGGAATATGTTGATAGTCATTTTCAAAAAGCACTTGACAGTCTTGAAGATAGCCCAAACGGATATTATTTGACAGTTGTTTTAAACAGTTCTGATGAGATAATAGGTTCTGCTTGCATTTTCCCTGACGAAAAAAAGGAAATATTTGATATAGGATATTGTATTCATAAGGGCTATTGGGGGAAAAGATTTGGTTCGGAACTATTGGCTTTAATTGTTACTTTGATACGCAAGAATGGTGGCATTGAGATAACTGCGGAAGTTGCGCAAGATAATATTGCATCGAATAGATTGCTTGTAAACAACGGCTTTAAGATAAAAAAGAAATCGCAATTTAAAAAATATAAAATGAATATCTGTTTTAATAGTTACATTTATACTTTTAGTTGCGCTAATCAAACTTGAATTAAATTTCAATTATCTTTATAATCTTTTATAAAGTATAGCGCGCTATTTCTTTGCCCCCCGAAGGAAATCTCTATAACAGGATGCCATTGTAAGGGCAGTTTTTTTTCGGTTGCAAATATTTTGTTCGGGTGATAAAATAAAGTAGATATGAAAAAGTTAAGTAAGTTAGCGTTTTTAGTCCCCGTGCCGCTGATTTTGGGGTTTATACTCAACCTTATCGGTAACAAAACGGACAATTCCGTAATGTCTAAGATAGGCGTGGGCATAATGTCGTACGGCACCCCCGCGCTAATGTTTATTTTGGTGGTGATAGGGCTTATTTTTATAATTACGGGCAGGCTGGGCAACGGCGGCGGCAAAGATAATAAGCCGCTTACGGACGAAGCAACTCCGCCCGCGCCGAATACGGACGCCGCGCCCGAAAAGGCTGTGGAGGAAATCAAGTCGTTTAACGGGGCAGGCGCCGCCGCGGAAGAAGAGGCGGAGAGGATAGAGGAAATAAATTCTTCCTACGGCTACGAAAGCAAAATTAAGCTTGCCGAGTATCAAATGGACCAAACGGCAAATATCTACAAAAATTCAAGCCCAAAAGATAAAGTTTTGGGCTGGCTGTTCTTCGGCTTTTTAATGACCGACTTCGCTTTGATTTTAGTGTTTGCGTTTATCGGCATTTTAGTGGGCGCGCTTGTGTGCTTCTGCATTTTTGCGGGCACTATTTTGCTTAGCTTGATAATAAAAGTAATTTTAGAGAAAACTGCAATTTCCGCAAGGCGGCGCAAGGGCGTTGAGTATGTAACCTGTCGGGGCGTGGTTAAAGCGTGCGTACTTTCGAGTATGGGAAGTTCGGGCGGTGCGCGCAGATATTCCACCGTGCGCGTAAATTCGGTTACCTATCGGGTTATAATCATAGTCGACGGCAGGGAGTACAACACGTACAGCAAGCAATTTTACGATACGGGCGAACAACTTACGGTATCGGTCAGAAAGGACGGCAAGGGCGGAGTTATTATAGAAAATTCCCCAAACGCGCCTGAAAACGTGCAGTAAAAAATGGGAGGAGTATGAGGAAACTGCTTGCTTTTTTCCCGTTCGTTTTAATACCGCTGATTGTCGGGTTCGGGTTGCGGAGCGATGGCAACCCGACGGTAAGGTATGCGGGTAATTTTATTCTGTTTGTTGTTTTGCCGCTTACCGCCGTGGCGTACGTGGCGGTTGCGCTGGCGCTAATTATGACGGGCAAACTTAAACTCGGCACGGACGAGTCGGTCAGGTTTGCGGAGGATAACGAAGCCTCGGTTGAAGATATGAACGCGGCAAGAGCCGAGGACGGTATAGAGGAAATCAACTCTTCGCAGGGTTTAAAAAGTCAAACCGCGCAGGCGAAATTTGTTGCGGCGCAGTCGGCTCACGCATACGGCGCGTCCTCTCAAATGGGTAAAATTTGGGGTTGGGTGTTTTACGCCTTTTGTATACTGTCGTTTGCCGCGATACCCTGCTTCTTGTTCTTTAAAATTTATATCGGCGCTATTGTGTGCGGAGCGGCATTTATCGCCGCCGTGCTTATCGCAATTTTAATAAAGACGGTAGGCAAATCTATTACGGAAGCCGTATACAGGAGCTCGTACAGGAAAGAGCCGTCCGCCTGGATAGAGGCGCGCGGTAGGGTGGTAAAGTGCGTTATGAACGCTCTGTCGTCGTGCGGCGGGCAGGACACGTATTCGGCGGTAAGGGTAACGGCGGTAAATTACCGCGTTACGGCAACGGTCAACGGGCGGACTTACAGCGGCTACACTTCGCGGTTTTTTAACGTGGGCGACGAAATTGACGTGCAGATACCCGCAAAGGGCAAATCTACGCGTATGCACATACTGTAAATTTAGCGGCGTTGCGCGTTAAAATTTTTAAAATAATATATACAAATGCCAATTTCAATGATATAATAAATTCAAGCAAAGAAAGCGGGGGACTTTTATGGACGTTTCACAGCAGAGATTTATAACTATGGGCGAGCTTTTGTTAAGGCTGTCGCCCCCCAATAACGAAAAGATACGTATGACCGACGAGTTTAAGGTAACTTATGGCGGAGCGGAAGCAAACGTTGCCGCGTCGCTTGCCAATCTCGGCGTGGACAGTTCGTATTTTACCGTCGTGCCCGATTCATCCATAGGCAAGGCGGCTATAAGGTATTTGAGAAGCAACGACGTGCACTGCTCGCCCTGCATTTACGGCGAAGGCAGAATGGGCATATATTTCCTTGAAGAGGGCTTCGGCGTGCGCGCAAGCAAAGTTACCTACGACAGAAAGGACTCGGCTTTCGCTCTGTACGATTTTACTTCAATCGACTTTGAAAATACTTTAAAGGGCTACACCTGGCTTCATCTGAGCGGCATTACGCCCGCCCTCTCGCTCAATTGCAGAAAACTTATCCTGCTTGCGTTAAAGGCGGCGGCAAAGCTGAATATAACCGTTTCTTTCGACTGTAACTACCGTTCCGCGCTGTGGGGCTGGCAGGAGGCGAGGGACTGTATAACCGAGTATTTGCCCTACGTGGACGTGCTTTTCGGCATAGAGCCTATAAATTTAAAGGACGCCGACGGCAAGGACCTTAAAGACGGGCTGTCTATGAACCCCTCCTATAAGGAGCAGGACAGAATTTTCCGCGCTCTCTCCGACAGGTATCACTTCAAGGCGATAGGCAGGCACGTGCGCTACGTACATTCTGGCAGTGAAAACAGCCTTAAAGCGTTTATGTGGTACGACGGGGAAACGTACGAAAGCAAGACTTTCCGCTTTAATATTTTAGACAGGGTGGGCGGCGGCGACGCCTTTGCAAGCGGTATGATTTACGCCATAATGCGGGGAATGAAGCCCGACGATATAGTCAACTTTGCCGTGGCTTCCTCCGTTATAAAGCACACAATGCACGGCGATTTTAACATTACCGACGACGAAGAGAGCATAATACAGCTTATGAACCAGAATTTTGAAATAAGAAGATAAAAAACAAAACGAAAGGGGCGGCGCCAAGATTGCGCCGCCCCTTTATATTTTAAAAATTAAATTGTTTCCACGTTAAGCGATTTAAGCGCGTACGTAAGCGTGCCCAAGCCGAACGCCGCGGGCGTATCCCTGCGCAACAGCACGCATCTCGTGCCGTTTACGTCGTTGTTTTCAACGGTGGAATACCAACTGACGGGGGTGGGACCGGTTAGGTCCGCCACTACCGAAAGCGCAACCGCGTTGTAGCGTATTGTCTTGTTCTTTTCTTCGCCCGTTGCCGCCCCGTCAAAGAAAATATAATCGTTTGGGGTGCAGTTTTCAAGCGCAAGCACGATTTGCCTTTGAACTTCGTCCTCTCTGTTCAATTCCACGGGCGAACCTATGGTTACTTTGCAGGTTGCAAGCGTATTGTCCTGCGGAATAACGGTGTTAAAAAACCTCGTCGCGCCGCCCGTAAAGGTGAACGCGCGCACCGCCGCGCTTATTTGGCTGTTGTCGAAAACCGAATAGCCCGAGCCGTTGTTAAGCCCCGTCTTTTTGGTAACCGTTTCCGCGTTCTCCGTCTTTTTGTCGGTTATATAAGCGGTAGATTGGGTAAATTCTTTGTTGTAAAAGGTTTCCACAATCTGATTGATTTGTACGTAGTTGTCCTTTATGCTGTCCGAGCCGAGCGAAGCGGGCGCGGTGTTCTGTATAATCTGGTGGGAGTAAACGGGTTTGAGGTTTTCGCCCGCAAGGCGGAATTTGCAGACCGACTTTAACACGTCGCTGAAAGCAAACTCCTCGCCCGAAGATTTTACTTTATACGCGCCGCTAATAGTCAGCGAAGTTTCGTAAACGTAGACGGGTTCGGTGAGTTTTTCCTCTTTACGGTAATCTTCGGGAAGCTTGTCCGAAGACCAGTCGTAAGCGCTCTCCATATAGAATTCCGTGGAGTAAACGGCGTTTGCCGTGTCGTAACTTACCGAATATTTGGGGTTGCCGCTCTCCTTAAAGGAAAGGGAGTAAACGGCTTTCTCCTTGTGCGTCTGCCAAAAATCGAGGTAATTTTTCTCTACTATCGTAGCCGTGCGCGTATTCCAGTTTGCGGTTGTTGCCACCCTGTTGTTGGGCGTGGCTTTTTTACAGCCCGCAAGCGTTAAAAGGGACGCCGCCGCCAAAACGACAGAAAAACATTTACTCATTGCTTTCATAGGCTAAATTATAGCATATAATTTCGTGAATGTAAAAACTTTTGCGCGTTAAATAATTAAAAATTAGCGCGGGCGTGTTATAATGGATAGGTAATAAAGTTTACAACGGATTTTACGTAAGCGTATGAGTAAGGTTTTTGTTGCGCCCGTTTTATCGGCGGGCTTAAAAAAATTTAAAGAAATCGTTGCCGCGCACGCCGAAAAGGACGGGGCGGAGGGCAGGCGGCTTGTCGTATTTTGCGAGGACAGGCTGTCGCTTGCCGCCGAGCGCGCCGTTTGCGAAGCCGTGGGCGGCACGTTCGCCGTGTCCGTTTACACCCTCTCGCGCTTTCTTTCGGCGGAGGCGGGGCAGTGCGAAAACGTTTTAACCAGTCAGGGCTCGGCTATGGCTGTGCGCAAGCTGATAGAGGCTAACAGGGAAAAACTGCAACTGTTTAAAAGGCTTTCGGCGGCGGACGCCGCGCAGGAAGTTTACGATACAATCGCGCTGTTGTACTCCTCTAAAATTACGCCCGACGACCTTGCGGGCGCGGAAGCGGACGGCAGGCTGTTAAAGCGCAAGCTAAACGATTTGGAGCTTCTTTACAGGGAGTATGCGCAGTACCTGAAAGAGAGCGGCGCGATTGACAGAAACGCGTATCTGCGACGGTTGCCCGCGCTTATAACCTCTTCGGAGAAGATAGTCGGCGCAAACGTTTTGTTTTTGGGTTTTCAGGCTTTTACCTCAACGGTTGCCGACTGCGTGCGCGCGTGTATGCGCACGGCGGAAAACGTGTACGGCATTTTTGTGGGCGGCGTTGAAAAAAAGTACGTAAACGAAGCCTGGACAACCTTTGTAAATATCGCCGCGGAGGAGGGGATTTGCGCCCGCGGTGATAAAGCTTATACGCAGTTTATCCCCTCCGGCTTGCCGCTTGCGGCGGAGCGTATGCGCAGGTTTGCGTTGGAGCCGGAAAGCTTTCATAGGGCGGTTAAAACGGACATATCCCGCGGGCAATTGTGTTTGGGGGAGGCGACTGACGAGGACGAGGAGTGCCGCTTCATCGCCTCGCAGGCGCTTAAATGCGTTAAGGAAGGGGGCGTACGATACCGCGAAATATCCGTAATGTTTCCCGACGTAAACGCCGTTCAGCCCGCTCTGGAAAGGGCGTTCGGCGAGTATAACGTGCCCATTTACGTGGACAGGCGTTACCCCCTCGCTTCGCATTCCCTCTGTTCGTTTATAATCGATTATCTTGTCTGCGCCGTGGACGGGTGTCGCCCCGAAAGCGTGTTTGCGGCGGTAGCTTCGCCCTTATTTTCCGTACGTGAGGATGGGGCTGAAACGCGCGCCGACAGGGACGTTTTCGTCAACTATATACTGCGCGCGGCAAACTTCCGCGGGGGCGTTAAAAGGGGTGCGGACGAACGCATTTGCGCAAGCGAAAAGCTTGATTTCGCCGCCGTCGAAAGGGTGAGAAACGCCTTTTTGCAGGGGCTTAAATTCCTGCCGTCGAGGGAGTGCGAAAGCTACCTCATTGCCGACGGAATAAACGATATGCTTAAATTTTTCGGCGCGGAGGAGCGGTTGAACGGTATGGCGGCAACCGCCGAAGCGCGCGGCTTTGCCTCGGTTGCGGAGATGTCGCGCAGGGCGCTTGCGGAGGTGGGCGGCGTGCTTAAAGAAGCCGTAAAACTTATCGCGGGCGAAAAAATTTCGGTTAAGGACTTTATAAAAATTTTAAAGAGCGGTTTTGCCGCCGCCGAAGTTTCTTTAATACCGCCCAAGCAGGACGCGGTATTTATTAGCGATTTGTCATCCTGCGCCAACACGGGCAGTAAGGTGCTGTTTGTGGGCGGACTTACCGACGCGGTGCCCGCCGCCTCGCAGGATACCGCCATTTTGACCGATGGCGAACTTACCTCCCTTGAAAAGTTAAAGCTTGCCGTTTCCCCCAAAATTTCGCAGGTCAACAGGCGCGTAAGGGAAATAACGGCGCTCAATCTATGCGCCTTTACCCAAAAGCTGTACTTGACTTATCCGTTGCGGAGCGGCGGCGAGGAGTGCGGCGTAAGCGAAATATTGGAATACGCGGCGCGGCTGTTCTCCGTAAACGGCAACCCCGTAAAGCCCGTGCCCATATCTGCGTTAGCCGCGGCGGACGATAATTTTATTTACTCCTGCGCGGCAAGCGCACCCGCGTACAGACACTTAAATTTTTATCTCAGCGGGGATAAGGACTACGGCGAAAGGCGCATTGCCGCAGTGTACAAATATCTTGCCGAAAAGGAGGACGGGGTAAAGAGCGCAAGCGCAGGCGCGGAGTACGTGTTCGACCGCCGCGCCCTGTACGGCGAAAGCGTGTCGCCCACCGCGCTCGAAACGTATTTTACCTGTCCGTATAAGGCGTTTTTACGGCAGGGGCTGGGGCTTAACGAACGGCGGGAGGGCGTTTTCCGCCCGCTCGATTCGGGCAACTTTATTCACGCCGTATTGGAAAACGTGGCGGGCAAGCTCAACAACCTTAACAGCGCGGAGGAGTGCGCCGCGGCGGCGAGGGAGTGCGCCGAAAAACTGCTCGAAGACGCGGCTTTTCTCGTGCAGGCGGGGGACGGCGGCTCGGCATACGCCGCCAACGCGCTTATCGAGGAGGCGCAGACGATTTCCTTGGGAATGTACGAACAGCTTAAAAATTCTTCGTTCGGCGTTGCGGCGGTGGAAAGTAGGTGCCGCGTTGTTCTGGACGGCGGGCTTTCCGTCGGCGGCAGAATCGACAGGGTGGACGAAAGCGGCGATTTAATAAGAATTATAGACTACAAGACGGGTTCGATTGACGACAGCCCCGTATCCTACTATATGGGTTTAAAATTGCAGTTGCCGCTGTATCTCTCCGCGGCGGCGGAAGGCAAGCGAGCGGCGGGCGCATATTATTTCCCCGCCAATCTCGACTACTCTTCCGACGGGGTGGGCGCGTTTGCGTTAAAGGGCTTTATGGACGGAAGCGAGGAAGTGGTAAGAAGTTCGGATACCTCCGTGCAAGAAAAGCAGAGAAGCGCTTACGTCGGCGCGTATTTAAACGGCAGAAAGCTCGATAAAGCTATGGCAAGGGAGGACTTTGCCGACTTTTTGGACTATTCCAAACTCATTGCGCAGACGGGGGCTACGGGACTTACCGTTGGCTCGGTTGCGCCGTCGCCCGTGGAGGGCGCGTGCAAAAACTGCTCGTTCGGCGGCTGTTGCGGGTACGACGCGGAGGCGAAAGGCGAGCGGGAGGAAATTTCCTGCGACTGCAAAAAAATAGTTGAAGCCGTAAGGGTGCAAAGAGCCGAAGGGGGGGCGGAAGAATGAGTTTTACACCCGAACAAAAGCGAGCCGTAGAAGCGCGCGGCGAAGTGCTTGTATCCGCCTCGGCGGGCGCGGGCAAAACTACGGTAATGATAAAGCGGCTTGCCGACATCTTGGAGGGCGGCGCAAGCCTTGACGGCGTGCTTGCCGTAACCTTTACAAAAAAGGCGGCGGCGCAGATGAAAGAAAAACTCAGAAGGGAGTTGATTTCCCGCCTCAACACGGACGACGCGGAAAAGCGTGAGAATATCCGCGTTCAGCTCGGCAAAATAAATACCGCCGACATAAGCACGATACACTCCTTTTGCGCCCGACTTATAAGGACTTATTTTTACGCCGTCGGCGTGGATTCCTCTTTCGAGGTGCTTGCCGACGGGGCGGAAGCCAACGCCCTGCGCGCCCGCGCTATGGACGAGTTGTTCGATAAACTGTATGCGGAAAACTCTCCCGATTTGTTGTTTTTACTTTCGCGACTAAGAAAGAAGCGGAGCGACGGCGCGATAAGGGAAATGCTTTTGTCCGCCTACGACGAGGTGCGCCAGCGCCCCGATTACGACGCGATTCTTGCGCGGTGCTTAAACGAAACTTACACCGAAGAGGGGTTTTTAAAGGTGCGCGCCGAGCTGGGCGCGCTGGTTGCCGAAAAATATAAAATTTTAGCTTCGGCGGTTGAAAAGTTCGAGTTGGGGTTTTATCCCGCAGAGAACAGGGCGGGGTATATCCGCGTACTGGAAGAGATGCGCGTAACGCTTGCCGAACTTGCCGAAGAGCAAAACGTATTTCTTGCGCCGTCAAAGCTTTCCTCCGCGGTTAAGCCGCGCGTTAAACCTCAGACGTCGGAGGCGGACGCGGCTTTTGCGGACTTTGCAGACGGTATAAAGAAGAGGTATAAAAGTTTAACCAAGGACTTGGAAGAAGAGCAGACGGAGCGGCAACGCTTTTTTGCAAGCGGCGAAGTGGCAAAGGCGTTTATAAGGCTGTTAAGGGCGTTCGTCGCGGCATATGACGGGGTCAAACGCGAGGAAGGCAAGCTCGATTACGGCGATTTGGAGCATTGCGCCCTTGCCCTGTTGGAGGGGGCGGACGGCGACGTGCGAGAAACGGTGCGGCAAAAATACGAGTATGTTTTCGTGGACGAGTATCAGGACGTAAACCCCATTCAGGATAAACTTATAACTGCGGTCGCCGGCGGCGACGTGTTTTGCGTGGGTGATTTAAAGCAGGCAATTTACGGCTTCCGCGGCAGTCGTTCGCGCTTTTTTGCGGAAAAGTGCGGCTACGTCGGAGGCAGAGGCGAATACGTTGTTTTGCCCGATAATTTCAGAAGTTCGCGCAACGTAATTTCGTTTGTAAACAACTTGTTTTCCAAGATAATGCAACCGCCCGTATGCGAGTTCGACTATGCCGACGGGCACGCTATGCGCGGCGGCGCAAGGTATGCGGAAGGGCGGGACGGCATCGCGCAAATCTGCCGTTTCGAGGGCGCGGAAAACGAAAAGCCGACGGTAGAAGGCGTTTATTCGGTCGCTTCGGGCGGCGCCGCGTCTAAGGGCTATACCGCGGAGGGGCTTGCCGTGCTTCAACTTGTTGAGGAGGCGTTGAAGGGCGAACATTACGACCCCGACCTCGGCAAGACGGTTAAGACGGAGGCGGGCGATATTTGCGTGCTTACGAGAAAGCGCGCCAACAAAAGCGCGCAGGGCATAATACGCGCGCTGTCGTCCAAGTACCCCGTTGCGGGCGCGGCGGAGGTTAATATATGCGAACGCCCCGAAATAATCAGGCTGTTAGACGTATTGAAATATCTCGACAACGGCTCGCAGGACGTGCCGCTGGTAACTTCGCTGTTGTCGCCGCTTGGGGGGCTTACCGAAAGGGAGCTTGCGGCGGTGCGCGTTTACGTTGGCGGCGGCAGGGAAGCGCCAACCTTTTCGGAGTGCTGTAAAATTTATGCCGCGCGGGTTAAGGACGGCGTTGCAGACAAGCTGAACGCGTTTTTCGCGCTTACCGAGGGGTTGCGCTCGCTTGCCGAAAGCATAGGCGCGGCTAAGCTGATTGACGAGATTATGCGCACGGGCGACTTTTCCTCTGCGTTCGATACCGAGCGCAAACTGTCGGCTTTGCGGCGGTTGCAGAGAGAGGCTTATTCTCCCTCCGGCGAGCTGTATTTAAACGCCTTTCTCGCAAAAATCAGGGCGGGAGGAAACAAGGTTACCGCGCCCGCAACGCTTGCCGCCGACTGTATAAAGGTTATGACAATGCACGCTTCCAAGGGGTTGGAGTTCCCCGTGGTAATCGTTGCGGATATAGCCGCGTCGTTCGCCGGCGACGGCAGGGAGGATATGCCTTTCGACGACGATTTCGGTTTTGCCCCCCGCTGTTACGGCGCGGCGGACAGGACCTATAAAAACACCCTGTTGAGAAGGCTGTATAAACTGCGCGGGGAAAGGGAGGAGCTCAGCAACGAAATCAACCTGTTTTACGTTGCCTGCACGCGCGCCAAATACGCGTTGTACGTGCTTACGAGCCAAGCCCCCGACTATGACGAGGTAAAGGCTAACTTTACCGATAATTATGCCGAGCTGTTCGACGTTAAGGCGTTTACCCCCCGCATATTGTCCGTTCAACCCGTTTCAGTCGGCAATAACGGCGAGGTGCGCAGGGTGCTTGACGAAAGCCGCGCCGACGGGCAAACGCTTGCCGCGCTTCAAGAAATCGGCGCGTACTCGTACGGCTTTGAGGAAGGGATTGAATTGCCTGTAAAAAGTTCGGCTTCCCGCCTGCTTGCTATGCGCGGCGGCGACGAAAACGCCGTTTTGCTGTTCGACGAACAAGCAGAAAGGGGCGCGGACACTGGCATTGACGCGGGACTTGCTTATCATAGATATTTGGAGCTATGCGACTTTTCCGTTAAGGACGCCGCGGGTATCGAGGCGCAGATTGCCCGCTTTGTGGGCGGCGAGCTGATTTCCTCCGAGCAGAGAAAGCTGTTAAACGTATCTTCGCTTGTAAAGATATTGGCTATGCCGGCGTTCGGGTTTACGGAGGGGGAAATTTACAGGGAAAGGGAGTTTGTCTGCAAGTTGCCCTCCTACGATTTCCGCGCGCTTAGCGGCGACGGTAAAGCCGTAGCCGTGGGCGAGGACGACGGAAACGGCGTTATAGTTCAGGGCGCGCTTGACCTTTTGAGGGTGGTAAGGCGGGACGGAAAAATCTTATATGCCGAAATCGTGGACTACAAGTATACTTCCCACTCGGACGAATACGTTAAAAATAAATACGCCCCCCAGCTTGCGCTGTACAGGAGCGTCGTTTCAAAGATTTATAAAATAGACGAAAGCGCGATAAAGACTACTATAATAAATATCCGCGCCTGCCGCCAGATAGATATGGGCGGCGAAGATTAGTTCAAATACGGCAAATTGCGACAAATTAACCGCGGTGTCGCGGCGCGGCAAGGGTATAATTTGTCTGTATGGAAGCTGTAACTAAATTTTTTGCCGGTATTCTTTCCCAATTCGATAAAGCGAGTTTCGCGCTGTTGGCGGTAATCGACTTTTCAGCGTTCGGCGCTATATTCGTTCTCGCGCTTGTCGGCTGTATCTTTTCCGACAGATTGCGCGCGCACAGCAAGCGCGGATTTTTCCACATAGTAAACATTTTCTCCGCGTTGACGCTGGCGGTGTTTTTAACCGAGTTTACCTTGGCGCAGTCGGTAGCCGTGTCCGCGGTGTTCTGGTGCGCGGGGTATCTGCTGTACGGAGTATTGAACGTGTTTAAAGTAAAGCGCGCTCCGCTTGCGCAGAGCGCGCCCGCGCCCGTTTCGGCTCCGCCCCAGTCTGCGGCGGGTCAGGTCCGCCGCGCGCCTATGCCTCAAACGGAGCAAACGCCGCCCGCCGCAACCAGCGTGGTGCGGTTGGAACACGCCTTGTCCATAGCAGACAAACTTCTGCTTAAAAATCTTGGCAGGGGAGACAGGCAGGAGCTGGAAAAAATAAAGACGGCTTTAACCGTTTTAAAGGTAAAGGGGATACTTTCCTCGCAGGAGGGGGAGGCGCTTAACGAGATGTTTAACGCCCTTTTGAAGCTGATGGCTAAATACGATTTGTAAACGGCTCAATCAGCTTTCGGAGGGGCTGCACAGCGCGTCTATAAACATATCCTTTGCGGCGGTTTCCGCGTCGGCGCGCGCGCTTTTGAGTACGGCAACGTCGCCTAAGGTCAGCCGCGTAAAGGGGTATTTGCGCTTGCCCACGTGCGCCCATACTATTTTGTTGCCCTTAACCGTAAAATCTTCAACGTGTCCCAAAAACTTGCCCGCTTCGGAGTAGAGGGGGTAGCCGAGTTTAAGCCGCACGCCCCTTTTGCTTTGCTTGCCGACTTTTATTATTACGGCGCTTTCGTCGGTGAATTTTACGCCGAAACTCTCTGCAAAAAATTCGTTTTCGCGTTCGTTGCAACATATATAGCCTTCAATCAAATCTTCAACGCAGCTTATACCGAGTATGTAGCCGCGTCTTTTTTTATCTTCGCACTCAACGGGTTTGCAAAAAATTTCACTTGCTTTCATATCTGTTTCTCCTTACACGCTATCATATTAGCGTTAAGTAAACTCTATCACGGAAAAATTTGACTTAAACTGTCGATTGTAAAAAAATGTGAATTTTTCTTTTTATATCCAAAAAAAGTTTACAGTAGACTTGACAGGTGTAAAGTTTTTCTGTATACTCAAATCACATAAAAATCAAAGGCGCAAATATGGCAAAATTGAAAGAAAAGTACGACGTTGTTATCGTGGGTACGGGCGTTGCGGGGCTGAACTGCGCGCTTAACCTGCCTTCGGACAAGTCGGTTCTTATTATATGCAAAAAGAGCCCTCGGGAGAGCGACAGCTATCTTGCGCAGGGCGGCATTTGCAGACTGCGCGGCGAGTACGATTACGAGGAGTACTACAACGACACTATGCGCGCGGGGCATTATGAAAACAACCCCGCGGCGGTGGAGCGTATGCTCCGCGGCTCGCGCGAGATTATAGACGACTTGATTGCGTGCGGGGTGGACTTTGCGCGTCAGGCTGACGGCTCGCTCGCCTACACGCGGGAGGGCGGACACACTTCCGCAAGAATCTGTTACCACGAGGACTGCACGGGCAGCGAAATTACCTCCGTGCTTATGCGCAACGTGAAAGGCAGGAAAAACGTGCGCATTGCTCCGCAGGTCATAATGCTCGATATAATAGAGGACGGCGAAAACTGTTCGGGGCTTGTCGTTTACGACGTAAAGGCAAGGAAGGTTAAGCTTGTGCGCGCGGACTACACCGTTTTGGCTTCGGGCGGAATAGGCGGCGCCTTTACCAATACCACGAATTTCCGCGCGGTGTCGGGCGACGCGGTTGCAATCTGTTTAAAGCGCGGCGTGCGCGTGGACAATATAAATTATATTCAGGTGCATCCCACCGCGCTGTATTCCAAAAGGCGCGGGCGCAGGTTTTTAATAAGCGAGTCCGTCCGCGGCGAGGGCGCGCATCTTCTCGATAAAAATTTTAACCGCTTCACCGACGAGTTGCAGCCGCGCGACGTGGTTAAGGAAGCGGTGCTTGCGCAGATGAAAAAGGACGGCTCCGACTTTGTGTGGCTGGATATGCGCCCCGTGCCGAGGGAGGAGTTGGAAAGCCACTTCCCGCAGATAGTAAAAAGGTGCGCGGAAGAGGGGTACGACTGTTTCACCCAGCCCGTGCCCGTCGCGCCCGCGATACACTATTTTATGGGCGGGGTGTACAGCGACCTCAACGGCAGAACTACCTTAAATAGGCTGTACGCCGTGGGGGAAACGTGCTGTAACGGCGTGCACGGCAAAAACAGGCTTGCTTCCAACTCTCTTTTGGAAAGCCTTGTGTTTGCAAAGAGCGCGGCGAAAGATATAGCAAAAGTCTATTGCCCCCTCACTATGGCGCAGTTATC
Source organism: uncultured Christensenella sp. (assembly GCA_910586035.1). Taxonomy (GTDB): domain Bacteria; phylum Bacillota; class Clostridia; order Christensenellales; family Borkfalkiaceae; genus Coproplasma. Next base: position 26,160 of record CAJUHT010000011.1, on the reverse strand, counting down.
GGCGGTAAAGGTGGATATAAGCGAGTATAGCGACTATAAAAAAATTCTTGAAGATTACAAAAAGGACTTGCACGGCGCGCTTGCGCTTGCCGAAGAGGGCAAGGACGTAAACATAAATTACGGGAGGAAAGGACAATGAACGATTTAACCGAAAAACTTATAATGGACAGGCTGATTAAGCAGGCGCTTGAAGAGGACATAGGCAACGAGGACGTAACCACCAACGCCGTTATGCCCGAATACAAAAAGGGCAGGGTAAAACTCATCTGCAAGCAGGACGGCGTAATTTGCGGCTTGAACGTTTTCGAAAGGGTGTTCAAACTGCTCGACGAGCATACGGTAATCGAAATTTTCGTAAAGGACGGCGACGAGGTTAAAAAGGGTCAGCGCATAGCAATGGTGTCGGGCGATATCCGCGTGCTTCTTTCAGGCGAAAGGGTGGCGTTAAACTTTTTGCAGAGAATGAGCGGCGTTGCCACCTATACGAGAAGCGTCGTAAAGCTGTTAAAGGGCGGCAAAACCAAACTTTTGGATACCCGCAAGACTACGCCAAATATGCGCGTTTTCGAAAAGTACGCCGTGCGTTGCGGCGGCGGCAACAACCACAGGTACAACCTTTCGGACGGGGTGCTTTTAAAGGATAACCACATAGGCGCGGCGGGCGGAATAAAGAAGGCTGTGGAAATGGCGAGGGAGTATGCTCCTTTCGTGCGCAAAATAGAAGTGGAAGTTGAAAGCCTTGCTATGTGCAAGGAAGCGTTGGAAGCGGGCGCGGACATAATTATGCTTGACAATATGTCGGTTACAGATATGAAAAAAGCCGTGGAAATGATTGGCGGCAGAGCGCTTACAGAGTGCAGCGGCAACGTAACGCTTGAAAATATTGCGGCAATCAAGGATACGGGCGTAGACTACGTTTCGTCGGGCGCGCTTACCCATTCGGCACCCATACTCGACTTGTCGTTGAAAGAGTTGCGCCCCGAAGAGGAAGTATAATGAAAAGCCAACAGCGGCGTTCGGAAATTCTCTCCCTTATAGGAAACAGCCGCAACCCTGTTCCCGCAAGTTTTTTAAGCGAAAAGTACGGCGTGTCGAGGCAGGTAATCGTGCAGGACGTGGCGCTTTTAAGGGCGCAGGGCTACGTGGTAATTTCCACCAACCGCGGCTACGTATTGGGCACGGGGCTGGGCGCCGAGCGTGTGTTCAAGTGCAGGCATACCTTGCAGGAGCTTGTAAACGAAAGTCAGATAATTATCGATTGCGGCGGCAAGGTGGAGGATATATCGGTCAACCACAGGGTGTACGGCAAGCTCTCCGCAAGGCTGGAACTTTCAACTTTAAGACACGCGGAGGAGTTGTACCGCTCGCTTGTGTCGGGCGCTTCCAAGCCGCTTATGAGCGTTACGGACGGCTATCACTACCACACCGTATCCGCCGACAGCGAGGAAACGCTGGATAAAATAGGAAACGCCCTGCGCGAAGCGGGATATTTAATCGAAATATGAAAATCTCCGCTATAAGTGAACTTCCAATAGGGAAATAAAAAAACATTTTTTAAGAGTTGCACTTTCAAGCGATGAGAAAACACTCTCGGACAAATCTCCGAGAGTGTTTTTCTATACATAATTTAGCCGACAAAGTAAGATAAACTGAAATTTATAACTCTATTAGCTTAATTATTATATTTATGTTAATTTGAAATAAAATTCAATGTATATTGAATATCATTTTTCAATAATGTAAAAATCAAAGTTTTAGTTTTGCTCCCGTCGTTATATTTTGTTGTCGAAACATTTGCGTTTCCCGACAATTCGCTAATGGTAACTTGATATACTATCGTTTCTATGTCTATCACATCAACCTTTTTATAAGTACCGCTAAATGATTTATTTGTATCTGTGCTATCCATTATAGTGATTATTCCGTCTTTTGCAACAAGAATAATGTCAACAACTGGAATGTTTGTATCTTCAACTATCCAAAATTCATTTCGGGCAATAACTTCACTTTCTTGATTTTCAATATTTGCTCGTATTGCTACTTGTAGTTTCCAATTCGTATTTTCAATGTTTACATCAGTGTTAGTGCAAGCACATAGTACACTACTTAAAATTAGTAATATTGTCGTTGCGATAAAAATCAATATTTTTTTCATAATAATTTAATTCCTCTAAATTACTGTTTATGTACTATCATTATAGCACAACCGTAACAAAAAAAGCAAGGACATAAAACCGCCCTTGTTTCAATCTCTATGTAATACACCCTGAACGGGGCGGAGGTTTTTATTTTTTAACGCTTGACAAAATAAAAAAATTCATATTATAATTTCAATGAAGTATTATGGGTATTTTCGGCATTATTTGTTAAAAGACGATAAGCGTTTTCCGCTATGCCGAAAACGCCGCCGCGGGCGCGCCCGCGGCGAATACGGTAAAAGGGGTATAATATTTTTTAAAAGGAAAGGGAAATAAATGAAAAAGAAAAGAATTGCGGCGGTTATGCTTGCCGCGTCGCTGGCTTTGGGAACGGCGGCGCTTACGGGGTGTAACCTTATAGGCGGCACGGGGGATAACGGTCAGGAACAGACGGAGGGGCAAAAGGTGCCTGTAACTGGCGTAACCGTTTCCAGCCCGTCGTTACAGTTAAAGGTAGGCGCAAGCCAAACGCTTACCGCAACGGTTGCGCCCGAAAACGCAACCGATAAAAAAGTTAGTTGGGTTTCCTCCAAGCCCGAAGTTGCGGAAGTGGACGAAAGCGGCAAGGTTACGGCAAAAGCCGTCGGCACGGCAAAAATCACCGTTACCACGGCGGACGGCGGCAAGACGGACTATTGCGAAGTGGAGGTTTCAGACGAAGCGTCCACCGACCCCGTAGTCAACGTAACGGGCGTAAGCTTATCTGTAAAGACAAAGGCGTTGAGCGTGGGTGCAAGTTTTGTACTCACCGCCACGGTCGCGCCCGAAAATGCTGCCGATAAAACGGTTAGCTGGGCTTCTTCCAAGCCCGAAGTCGCTTCGGTAGACCAAAGCGGCAAGATTACCGCCAAGGCTGTCGGCACGGCAAGCATAACGGTTACTACCAACGACGGCGGCAAGACTGACGTGTGCACGGTAACCGTATCGGAAAGCTCCGCGCCCAACGTTTCCGTAACGGGTATAAGTATATCTCCCGCCTCCGCAACGTTGGAAATAGGCGTTACAAAAAAACTTTCCGCCACGGTTGCGCCCGCAAACGCAACGGATAAATCGGTTAGCTGGGCATCGGACAATACGGCGGTTGCAACGGTTGCGCAGGACGGCACGGTAACTGCAAAGGCGGCGGGAACCGCCAATATAACCGCCACGGCTAACGACGGAAGCGGCGTAAGGGGCGTATGCTCGGTAACGGTCAAGGACAATTCCGTAACACCCGTAGTAAAGCACACGGTCGTCTTTTACAGCGATGGTGTGGAAGTGGACAGGGTCAGCGTGGAAAACGGTAAAACCGTTTCGGCTCCTTCCGTAACCAAGGACGGATATTATCTCGAAGGTTGGGCAACTTCAAACTCTTCGGGCGCTCTTTTCGATTTTACCAAGGCGGTTACGTCGGATTTGAGCCTTTACGCCAGATGGGTTAAGGTGGAGGGTGCAATCGCTTATACGTATGCGGGCAACGAGTGCGCCGCGTTCGAGTGGGAAGACGCTTCGCCTGCGCAGGCAAAGGTTGAATATAAACTGACGAGCGCAAGCGCTTATACGCGCGTAGATTCCCAGCTTGTGCGTTCGGCGGCTGCCGAGGGTCAGGCGCGAGTCGACGTCGTAGGGTTGCAGGGCGGCTCAAACTACGACTTTAAGATTACCACTTCCGAGGGAATGGTATATACGGTAAGTAAAATGGCTATCGCCGCGCACGACCGTTCGGGTTACGCGCACTTCGGCAAGACGGACGGCGTGGGTGCGTACAATAACGACGGCACGCCAAAAGCAAACGCCAACGTCGTTTACTTTACCGAGGATAACAAAAACGCCACCGTAACGGTGGAAGGTAAGGAATGCCACGGTATCGTCGGCGTGCTTACAACTAAATTCAGCAACCCCTTGATAGTAAGAATAATAGGTACGGTAGGCGCGGCTACCTGGAACAATCTCGAACATAACGGCGGCAACCCCATTACCCCCGACCAGGTTGTAGGCATAAACGGCAAGGCGCTGGAAAAGAGAAAGTGGACGCAGGAAGAGCTTATCGCGGGCGGCTACAACACGCTCGACACTTCGGTTTACGACGAACTTATCGGGCTTTCGAGCAGTATTAAATACGACAGCAAAAAAGTCGAGTTTGACAGTTGCTGGAACGACTGCACGATTTCTGGCGTTAAAAACGTTACGGTCGAGGGTATAGGCGAGGACGCGCGCATATTCCAATGGGGTATGACGTTTAAAACTTCAAGCTCCGTCGAAGTTAGGAACCTGACGTTCGAGGACTACACCGAGGACGCCTGTTCGTTCGAGGGCGGTTCGAGTGAAGACGGCTCTGCCATAGACGGGTTTAAGACTAAAAATTTCTGGATTCACCACAACACTTTCGAAGAGGGCGTGAATTATTGGGACGTCTGCAACGAGCAGGATAAGCACGACGGCGACGGCTCCACCGACTTTAAATACCTTTCCAATGTAACGCTTTCGTACAACAACTACAACTATACGCATAAAACGGGGCTTATCGGCGGAAGCAATTCCCAGCATCAAGCAAACATAACTTTCCACCACAATTATTACAACGGGTGTAAGAGCCGTTTGCCCCTTGCTCGTCAAGCCAATATGCATATGTACAACAACTACTATCACGCTACTACGAGTACGGACGTTTCTCTCAGGGCGGGCGCGTACGCGTTTATAGAAAACTGCTATTTCAGCAGTACAAAGTCGGTAAATATCGACTTGCAGCACGACGAGAATAACGGCGACGGCGCGGCGAAGATAGTAAACAGCGTGTTTGCCAAAAAGAACGTTGTGTTTGCTGACGGCGTAGACCAAAATCACCTGTACGTAGGTAGCGACAGGCTTGCGACGGTAACTAACGACAACGTTTTTAGCAAGACTTTCGACGTCGATTCCTCCGTATTCTATTACGACAGCGTAAATAAAAAATCGAACGTAACGCATATGCTCACCGCAGAGGAAACCAAGGAGCAGGTGCCCAAGCTTGCGGGCGTGCAAAAGCGCGGTAATTCCACGGGCGGCGGCGATATCGGAGGCGGCGAGCCGGAGCACGAGCACACCTATGCCGACACGTACACTTCGGCGGGCGCAAGCGGGCACTATAAAATGGCTACCTGCGAACATACCGACGAGCATACCGCAATAGAGCCCCACGTTTACGACGGCGCAACCGACGCTTTCTGCAACGAGTGCGGGTACGAGCGCGCGTTGGGCGGCGGAGAAACGTTTACCCCTGCCGACGCGGGTTACGCCACGGGCGAAGATTTGTATGCAAAACCCTATAACGGCGAAAAATTCTCCGTAACCGTAAGCGGTCAGGCAAAAGTTACCGATATGAATTTTGCCGCCGGCGGAAGCGGCGCAACGGCAATCGACGACCCTTCGCTTACTTTCGGCAAAGTGTTTTTATCCGGCGGAAGCACTACCGCGTACACGCTTACGGCAAATCAGGCTTGCACGGTTAAAGTTTACTATACGATTTCGGACAGCAAATTTTTAACTACGGACGGCACGTACGGCAAGAGCGGTATTATGACTGTGGACGGCGTTCAGATAGTGGAGGACGCCAATACCGCAGGCAACAAAAAGGCTGGTACGGCTTACGTTTACACGTTAAACCTTGCCGCGGGTCAAAGCGTTGTTTTAAAATCTTCGGCTAACAGGTTTATCCTCTTTGGAATTATAGAAATTTAATTAAAATAAGCGTAAAAGGCGGCTTGCGGAATGTAAGCCGCCTTTACTTTGCCGCAATAGATTGACTAATTTAAAAATTTCTTGTATACTGTTCTATGTATGCGGTAAAGCAAATAAGCTTAGTCGGGGGGGAACTATGAAAAAACCGAGGGTCGTCTTTCCATTTACCGAAGCGGGGCTGGGGCATATTATGCCTATGAACAGTATTGCCGACGAGTTTGAAAGACTGTACGGGGAAAGGGTGGAAGTTGTCCGCTCGCATTTTTTCAAGGAAACGGGGGACAAGTGTCTTGCCGACTACGAGCAACTGCTTTCCGATACCGTGCGCAGATACAATAAGCACCCCGCGTTCGGCTTTTTCGCCACCTTCAATATGGACTTCTGGGGCACTAAAATATCTTCCTGGGGCGCCGTGGAGTATATAGGCGAGGGCGCGGACAAAAAGGGCGTGGAGCATATGAAAGAGCTTGCCCCCGACCTTGTGGTAAGCACCCATTGGGCAACCAACTACTACGCTATGAAAATGGAAGAAAGACCGCTGACCGCAATGTACTGCCCCGACGCAAAGATAAACACGCTCTTCCGTTACCCCTGCGATTTGACTTTGGTGTCTATGCCCACGGGTTACAGACGGGCGTTGAAGATGCACAAAAACCGCTACAACGCCGAAAATTTAAAGCTGGTGCCCTTTCTTATAAGAAAGGAAGCCTTTGCCGTATCCACCGATAAAAAGGCGTTAAGGCGGAAATTGGGGCTGGATGAAAACAAGTTTACCGTGTTCGCCGCGGACGGCGGTTTCGGCGTGGGTAAAACCGAAGAAACCTGCGTGGAGCTTATAAAGCGCGACTTGCCTATAAATCTCATTGCCGTGTGCGGCAAAAACGAGCAGACGTACAAGCGGCTCGCCTCTTTAAAACCTAAGGGCAACACCGTGTTCAAGCCCCTCAGCCTTGTGGATAACATTATGGAATATATAGCCTGCTCGGATATTTGTTGCGGAAAGAGCGGCGCAAGCTTAATGGCAGAGCCCTGCTTTTTCGGAGTGCCGCAGTTGATTACCCACTATGCAAACGACATAGAGAGGTGGATAGGCAGGTACTATATAAAGACGGTGGGCAGCGCCATAAAGCAGTTTAACGTAAAAAAGGCGTGCAATTTAATAGAAAAATTTGTGGCTTATCCCGCGCGGTTGCAACCCTATAAGGACGCGGCGGCTTCCGTTCACGGCAACTACGGCGCGGAAAAGTGCGCGCGCTACATCTTCGGGCTTCTGTGTAAAAAATTCCCCGAATTGAAGGACGGAAGCGAACTTTATTAAAATAAATTTAAAGCCCCGCGGCAATAAGGGTGTTTTTAATAATGAAAAAAATTTTTATAATCGTTTTGATTTGCTCGATTGTGTGCTTAGCAATAGGATTGACGGGCTGCGGTAATGAATTTGCAAAACAAGAATATAATGATACCGAAAAAATAGCGCAAATCGAAGATAGTTATGCAAAAGACAATTCGGTTTTTAACCCCATAGACGGCGGATACTCTCTTACGGTTTCAAAATTCAGCGGACGGCAAACTCTATGGAGTAAAACTCTCGAAAAGAGTGCGGAGATAGAAATACAATTTGATTTTAGTATTTCAAGCGGCAGCGCGAAAGTCGTATATATCGATTGCAATAATAACGTAACCGTTTTAATTGAATGTTCGCAAAATATTTCTAATGAGCAAACGGCGACAAAAACCGTTTCTCTAACAAGCGGATTAAACCGGTTGAAGATTGTCGGATACAATTGCAAAGACATAGATTTGAAAATATTATTCGACGAGTCGCACATCGATAGCAACAACTAAATTTCAATTTTATACCGAATACTGAAATAAAATATATAGCGCACTATACTTCGCAAGCGGAGACAGTGCGCTATTTCGTTGCCCGCAAGGAAATCCCTATAATAAATACCATTATGCCGCTGGGCGCTTTTTTGCCCGCATAGAATATTTTTCAACGCCCCGTAATAGGTTATTTTGTAAAATGTTTTCGGGAGCGTGCTATGCTTAAATTTGCCGATATGTCAAAGGACAGAGTGTTGCAGGTTTTAAAGACGGACGAGCAGGGGCTGAGCGAAAGCGAGGTGAAAGTCCGCAGGGAAAAATACGGCGACAATCAACTTAAAAAGGGCAAAAAGACTTCTCCGATAGGTCTGTTTTTCAGTCAGTTCGGCGACGTTATGACCATACTCTTAATAGCCGCGGCGTGCATCTCCGCGGTAATCGCCGCCATTTCGGGTGAAAAGAGCGACCTTGCCGACACCGCTATAATCGCCTGCATAATAATTTTAAACGCCGTTGTGGGTACCGTTCAGCAATACCGCGCGGACAAGGCGATTGAAAATTTAAAAAAGCTGAACTCCACCAAGGCGCGGGTAAGGCGCGACGGCGAAGTTTTGGAAATTGACGCCACCGAGCTGACCGTGGGCGATATAGTGCTGTTGGAGGAGGGGGACGTCGTTCCCGCCGATTTGCGCGTTATTAAGGCTACGGAACTCAAATGCGACGAGGCGGCGCTTACGGGCGAAAGCAACAGCGTGGAAAAGCGGGATACTGTAATTGCGGGCAAAAACGTAACCGTTTCCAACGCCGCAAACCTGCTGTTTTCCTCCACTTTCGTTGTCGGCGGAAGCGGCGAGGGCGTAGTGTGCGCGGTGGGCGCGCAGACGGAAATCGGCGGCATTGCCGAAATGCTCGAAGACGTTAAAAAAGGTTTAAGCCCCCTTGAAAAGAGCCTGAACAAACTCGGTAAAATTATTTCCGCTTTCGTTATGGTGGTTGCCGCAATCATTTTTGCGGTTGGTTTCTTTGCCCGCGGCACGGGGCTTTTGAAAAACTTTATGACGGCTGTCGCCATTGCCGTAGCCGCAATTCCCGAGGGGTTGCCCGCCGTCGTGTCCGTAATAATGGCTATGGGCGTTCAGCGTATGAGCCGCCAGAACGTCGTTATAAGAAAGATGAAATGCGTGGAAACTCTCGGCGGCTGTACCTGCATATGCACGGACAAGACGGGCACGCTCACGCAGAATAAAATGAAAGTCGTAAAGGTTTTCAGCGCCGAAAAGAATGCTTCGTCGGGGGATATGTCGGGGGCAACCGAGGAGCTGTGCGCCTGTATGTCCGTCTGCACCCGCGTAAAGGGGGCGGAGGGCAACTATATAGGCGACCCCACCGAAGTGGCTATTAAAGCGTTTGCCGAACAGTGCGGTTGGAAAAAAGAGTATTCCGTAACGGGCGAAATTCCGTTTACTTCCGAGCGCAAACTTATGAGCGTGCGCGCTGAAACAATGCACGGCGCGGGCATATACGTAAAGGGCGCGCCGGAAGAAGTTTTAAAGAGGTGCGAGCGCATTTCCTGCGGCGGCAAAACACGTAAAATTACCGACGGGGACAGGGAAAAAATATTTGCCGAGTGCAAAGATATGTCGGCGGAAGCCCTGCGCGTGTTGGCGTTCGCCTGCAAGGACGGCAATCAGCTCACCGAAGAGGGACTGACCTTTTTAGGACTTTGCGGTATGATGGACGCGCTTAAAGAGGGCGTAAACGAGGCGGTGGAGCAGTGCCGTCAGGCGGGCGTTACAACCGTTATGATAACGGGCGACAGCGCGGAAACGGCGCTTGCGGTGGCGCGCAAGGCGGGCATTGCGTTCAGCCCCGACGAAGTGGTAACGGGCGAACAGCTCGACGCTATGACCAAACCGCAGTTAAAGGAGGCGGTAAACAGGTGCAAAGTTTTTGCAAGGGTTTCGCCCAGGCATAAAAACATAATCGTAAAACTCAAACAGGCGCGCGGCGAAGTCGTTGCTATGACTGGCGACGGGGTAAACGACGCCCCGCCCGTAAAGAGCGCGGACATAGGCATCGTTATGGGCAAAAGCGGCACGGAAGTTACCAAAAGCGTTGCCGATATGGTAATTGCCGACGATAATTTTACGACAATAGTGGGGGCGGTGCGCGAGGGGCGCAGAATTTCTTCCAACATAAAAAAGACCATACAGTTTTTCCTTTCCACAAACCTTGCCGAAGTGTTTGCCATAATGTTGGTAACGTTTATCTTTGCGGGGTGCGATTTTCTTCCTTCCACACAGCTTCTGTGGTTAAACCTCATTACGGACAGCTTCCCCGTGCTTGCGCTCGGCGTGGAAAAGGGCGCGGGCGACGATATGAAGCACAAGCCCGAGAGGGCGGAAAAGGCGCTGTTTTCGCGCTCGTCAATGTTGTCGGTTTTAATTTCGTCGCTGTATATTACGGGGGTAACCGTAGTTGCGTATGCCGTAACGCTTTCTAAGTGGGGCAACGCGGAGGCGACTACTGTGGCGTTTTTAACTCTTTCGTTTGCCGAACTGTTCCACGCGTTCAACGTGCGTTCGGGCAACGGCTCGGCGTTTGCGGGCATACTTTCCAACAAGGTTTTGCTTGGCACGGTCGCGCTGGGCATAGGCATAAACGTTGCCCTCTGCTTCTCGCCTCTTGCGGCGGCGTTCGGCATATCCGCCCTTCCCGCAGGGCTGTGGGGAATAATATTCGGCGGCGCGCTTTCGGTTATTCTGTTTGGCGAAATGTATAAGCTTATTTTCAATTTGTTTGCCCGCGGCAGGCGCGCGGCGGCAAAAGACGGCGTTAAAAAGTCCGCTAAAACGCGCGGCAAGCGCGCGGCAAAAACCTTTAACTAAGGCATATTGCGGGGTGAATTTAAAAAGGCGGGCGGAGTTAAACTCCGCCCGCCTTTAAATATGCAGGTTTTATTTCAAAAAATTGTCTATCGTAATATCGCCATTAGCAAGTTCGCGCAGTCTTTTGCCAAACTCGTCCACCGTGGCGGCGGAGTGCAACAGCTCGAATATTATCGCCTCCTCGGAAATAACGCTGTCGCGGTAGCTTGTTGCCATTCTGAATTTAACTTTGCCGCAGTTTACGTCGATATCGAAATTGCCGTTGTCCAGATAGAAGTTGACCATACTTACGGCGACGGCTCCTACCTCGGTCATATCGCCGTCGAAGGCAAAGGGAAGTTCGGTGTAAATCCATAAAAGACGGTTTTCCGCGTCCACTAAAACGTAGTATTCGGCGTTTAAACCGTTGCCGATAACGGTGTATTTAACGGTGAGTTTGCCGTTGTCGCGCCTGCACGCCCAACCGTTTGCCGCAATCGCGTTTAAAAGCGTGTCGTACGTTTGCCGCGCGGCAATTAAATCAGTTCTGTCCATTTGTATTTCCCCCTGAATTATACGGCAAATTGCTTTTTAATATCGGCGCAGGTTTTGCCCGACTGCGCTATATCCAAAATTACGTCTACGTACGTTTCCAGCAATTGGCAGGCTGTAAACAGCATATATTCGTAGGCTTTTTTGTTGAGCGAGCAATTCAAGTAGGTTAAATTGACCCTCAAAACCGTTTTGCCGCTATCTACGTCGAAATCGAAATTGCCGTAAAGCAGTTTGTCGTTTATGCACGCCAGCGCAAAAGTCGTTTCCCTGCGCCTTTGTTCGGGCACAACGAACGGGAGAGGGGCGTAGAGTATTGCAAGTTGCAAATCTTCTTTAAAAATTATGTGAATATCGAATACGTATTCCCCGCCCGACTTGTTTCTGCTTACTGCCGCCGTGCGTACGGTAAATTTATCTTCGTTCGTTTCGTATTTCCAGCCGTTTTCTTCGAGCATACCGCATAGAATTCCGTAATTTTTTTGCGTATAACTCTTATCGTTGTCTTGTTTCATTTTTCCTCCGTATCCTATTAAAACGGTATATTTTGCAATTGCCCCCGCAATATGCCTCAATTACCGTCGTTTTCGTGCTTGGATATGCGCTCTTCGGCTTCTTTAAAGTACCGCGCGTATGCCTTTTTGCAGTAATTGTCGTGCCCGTTCTTTTCGTTGGGGTCGCCGTCTTTAAAGCTGTACGCGCCGTGAACGCGCCAACCGTTAAGCAAGCCTATTCTGATGCAGTCCTTGGGGCAGTTGAACGAACAGCGCGCGCATATAAGGCATTTGCCGCCGAATTTAGGTTTTCCGTCCTCTATTTTTATATTGTCTACGGGGCAGTTTTTTGCGCACAGCCCGCAACCGGTGCAGTCCTTAGTCGCCCTGTATCCCACGCCCACAATGTGCGCTCCGCCGTGCTCTATGCGCAAAAACCAAGCCAACACATTGCCGAAAGGCATTTTCTTTTCCTGCCGTTCAACGCCGCTTAAAATATCGTTGCAGTCGATAGGAATAAGCTTTTTCGCCGTTTCCCACATAACGTAAGCCTGATGGTCGGTGTGGCGGAAAATCATATTGTACGGCATAACGTACTGATATTCGTTTTTAACGGCTATGTTGCGGCGCTTTAAAATGCTTATCAGTTTAAGCGAGGAAACTCTGCTCATCTTCACGGGCTCGCCCGAGGTCTTGAATATAAACGCGCGTTTAGGCTCTTCGCCACTTTTAAGCTTGCGCCTTTGCAAAGATTTGGCAAACTGCAATAGGGGTTGCGGCGCGTTAAAAGAGTGTATGGGGTAGCCTATGCCTATTAAATCGTAATTGGCAAGGTCGGGCTTATTCTTTAAGGGCAGTTCGAAAAGAGTGCAGGTTTCTCCACGTTTTTCAAAGTTTTCCGCGTACTCTTTCGCAACCTTTCGGGTGTTGCCCGTGCCCGAAAAATAAAATATGGCAATGTTCATTGTTTTTTAATTTTGTCGGCGTGAGCCTTGAAATGCTTATCGAAGTAATAAACGTAATCTTCGTCCTTTTCGTGGCTGTCGTACCAAATGCGCGCAAAAATTCTGTCCGTCTTTGACAGCCTGTCAAAGTCCCACACCCAATCGGTGTAAAGGGGGTTGAGCCAATGCCCCGCGCGCAGAACTGTGTATACGTCCGCCGTAAACTTTTCGCCGTCGCCCGTTTGCCAATCGATTTTGGTATAGACGTCGCCGTCGAATTTTTCGGGCGACAGGCACCTGCCGCCGTGAGCCTCGGCGACCGCCCTGAGGTCGTCCGCCGTAATAGCGCTATCGGGTTTATCTATGTCGTACCCGTAAGCTGAAATATTTTCTTCGCTCGTCATAGGTACGGGCTCGGGAATTTCCACGGGCAATTGCACGTCGTTCCAGGTAAGTTTTTTGCGGGCATAAAATTTGTCGCTTCCGCCGAAGTAGGCAATCGCCCTCGCTTCGTCGCCCTTTTTTACCCATACGGAGGGTGAGTTTTCGTCCCTTAACAGTCTTTTGAAGAACAGCGCGGAAATTAGGGGGCGGGGCACAAACCTGCCCATAGTGTAAATTTTGTTGCGCCTTTTCATTTCCTGCCAAAAATCCGTACACGACTGCCCGCGGAAGTGGAAGTAATTTTCCAGCTCGTCGCTGTCGGTGTACCAAATGCCGTGGAAGTTACGCGTTGCGTTGTACCAGGGCTTGAAAAAGTGTTTAAAGCTTCCGCCAATAATTTTAAATCCCTCGTCGTACGTGCCGTAGCCGTAGGTGCGGCAATTTTTGCCGCCGCCTATGTTGTATACCCTTTTCCAGAATTTTTCACACAGCGTGCCGTCGGAAAAAGTTTTTAAAAGATTTAAAAGCAGTCTGCCGCTGTCCCTGACCGTCGCCCATTCCAAAGGCGCGTCGACGGGGGTGTGAAACATAAGTCCGTCGTGAACGTTGTCCGAAAATATGCGGTAGTGGAGCATTGCCGTCTGCCTGAGCACCACCCATTTTTTAACGTTTGACTGCAATACGGCGTATTCGCCCAATATTTTGGTTGCGCTGTACAGCTCGAACGGACCGGAAACAAGCGGGTCGCCCACTCTGCCGTATTTGTGCTCGCCCGAGCGGTTGCCGTATACGGCTACGCTGGAAATGTGAACGAGGGCGGGTTGATTTTCCTTTACGTTTTCAATCGCCTCCAAAAGCGTTTTAACGCCCGTAACGTTGCAGGCTATCGCCGCTTTGGGGTTTGCGTCCGACTTAGGGGGTATCACCGCGCACACGTTAAATATTATATCGCACCCCTCAATCAGTTCGCGGCAGGCGTTTTTGTCGGATATGTCGCCTATAACGGCTTGCAATTTGTCGGTGATTGCTTCGTTATGTTTGATTATTTTCTTCGCCTTCTTCTTGTCGCGGCATAAAAATTTTATCGTATCAGCGGCGGCGGGGGACATATTCAGCGCCCACAAAAAGTAGCCGCCCATATTCCCTGTAACGCCTGTTACGGCAATTTTCATATTCTGTTCTCCTTATCGTATCTCACTTAACGTTAATCTTTTGCGGCGCGGAAAAAAATACGCACCTTACAAATTATATCACTAAAAAACACGAAAATCAAATAAATTTCACAAGCCTATCACCTTGCCAAATTGTTCTTTTAACGCTTGCGTGCTACAATGCGGATATGACAGAAAACGACACCGTTCATTTGCAGTCGAAAAAGTCGGCGGCGGAAACAATTAAACAGGGATACGCCGACTTGGGTTGGCGCTTAATAAACGAGCGGGAGGACGGCGCCTATTCCGACGTAGTTCACCTTTCCTTTTCCCGTCCGCACGCAATTCAAAATAAGGACGGGTTGCAGCTTTTGCAGGTGCGTATGGATATAGCGTTCAACAATATGGGCGACATTGTTGCAAAAAGCAAACGCCGCGCAACCTATTGCGGGCTGTTTGCCGCCTTTTCCGCCCTGTTTTTTACAATAGAGGGGGCTATGCTTTTAGCATTTTATATCGGCGCGCTGTCCGTCGCGCTGGGCGCCGTCAGCTTTGCGTTTGCCGCGGCAAGCGTTGGGGTCGGCGTTTTAATCTGCGTTAAAATTTATAAAAACGACTGCGCGGAATGCAAGCTTAAAATAGAGGAAGAGGTGAAAAAGTTTGAAAGATTGCGACGAGCGGCGCGAAAATTGAGGGGGCTTGAAGATGAAAGCGTTTAAACCTTTCCGCTCTCCCGACGCCGCCGTGATAAAAATAAAGGCTGAAAAGCGCGGGTTGGGGTCGCTCCGCACCCTCTTAACGGTATTTCTGATTTTTTTACAGCTTGTAATACTCGTATCGCTGTACTTCACGCTTGCCGAAGTTTTCCCCTGGTACGTCGGACTTTCTCTGGGACTTAGCGTAGCCTGCTGTATCTACACGCTATCTTCGGACAGAAGCCCGTCGTCCAAAGCCGTTTGGGTCTTTATTCTGCTGATTTTCTTCTTTGTCGGGCACATACTTTTTATTCTCACCGACGAAAAGGTGTTTTTTTACCGTTCTAAAAAGCGGTACGCAAAGGTGTTTGCAAAGTCGGAAAAGTATGCGGGGAAAAGTTGCCCGCCGTCCGCCGATAAGCGTTGCGCCGAGGACTGCGCATACCTTGAAAAGGTTGGCAGATTTTCCGCATACGGCGAGGGGAACGCGCGTTACTTTTCTTCGGGCGGGCAGTTTTTCGACGCGGTGATTGAGGACTTGCGGCGCGCAGAAAAGTTTATTTTTATCGAATTTTTTATTATTGCCGACGGGCGGCTGTTCGAAAGATTTTTAAAAGAGTTGTCGCGGAAAGCCGCGGGCGGCGTGGAAGTGTGCGTAATTTACGACGATATGGGCAGCCACGGAAAACTGTCGTACAAAAGTAAATCGCGTATGAAGAAGCGCGGAATTAAACTTATGTCGTTTAACAGGCTTCTTCCCGTAATCGACGTGGGGCTGAATTACCGCGACCACAGAAAGATAGTCGTTATCGACGGCAAAATCGCCTACACGGGCGGGGCTAATCTTGCCGACGAATACACCAACGACAAACGTATGCACGGCTATTGGAAGGACGGCGGCGTGCGCGTTGAGGGTGGCGCGGCGAAAGGTTTCGCCCTTATGTTTTTGCGGCAGTGGGAGTTTTTGACGAGAAAGAGCGTTGAATACGAAAATTATTTGAGCGGCGCGGAGCAGCCCTGCGCGGGCGAAAGCGTGTTTGTTCCATTTGCCTGCGGGCTGGACTACGATAAACCTGTCGCCAAGGAATTATTATTGAACGTCATCGCAAAGGCGCAGGACAGGCTGTATATTATGACGCCGTATCTTGTGCCCGACGACAGTATTTTCAATATGCTTGCCAACAAGGCGGCAAGCGGGGTAGACGTTAAAATTATTTTGCCCGCCGTGCCCGATAAAGCCGTGGTTTATAAGGTTACGCTTAACAACGCGCATAAGCTTGCCGAAAGGGGAGTAAAAATTTATCTTATGCGCGACAGCTTTGTTCACAGCAAAATTATGCTTGCCGACTACTGCGCGGTTATAGGTTCGGTAAACATCGATATGCGCAGTTTTTATCAGCAGTTCGAAAGCGCGCTGTACACTAACGACGCTACCGTAATGGATGAGGTTAGCGCGGACTTTTCAAACACGTTGGAGGAATGTCAAACTCTTTCGGAGAGGAAAAGTACGCCTTCAAACCGCGTTTCCGCAGGGCTGTTAAAAATCATTTCGCCGCTTATGTAGCGGGCAAAAAATAAATTGCCCCCGCAATATGCCTTGTTCAAGCGCATTGCAGGGGCTTTTTTTGCTTATTGTTTTGCGTAATTTCTCGCGCCGAAGATTGCCGTGCCAAGCCGTATCATATTGCTTCCGCAGTCTATGCACAGCCGCCAGTCGCCGCTCATTCCCATTGAAAGGTATTGCAAATCGCCGTCGTTTTTTCTCAACTCTTCAAACTTTTCGCGCATTAAAAGGGCAAGGCGTTTAAGCTCGGCTTGGTCGTCTATATCCGGCAACATAGCCATAAGCCCCTTAATTTTTAATGCGGGCATCGCCTTGATTTTTGCGTATGCCTCGTTTGCCATACCTAATTGAAAGCCCGATTTGCTCTCTTCTTCACCTATGTTAATTTGCAGTAAAACGGAGGAAACCACGCCCGCCTTTTCGCCGCGCTTGGAAAGTTCTTCCGCCAGCGCGTACCTGTCGAGGGAGTGGTATAATTCTACTTTTCCTATCAAATATTTTACTTTATTCGTCTGTAAATGACCTATAAAATGCCTTGTCGGGTTTCTCTCTATAAGCTCGTATTTATCCTTAAATTCCTGTACGTGGTTGTCGCCTATGTCCGTTATACCCCCGCATATGGCGCGGTTAATATCCTCGGGGCTTTGCAGTTTCACCGCCGCAACAAGCGTAACTTTTTCCCCGAACGGGTTGGCTTTCGGAATTGTTTCAAGCAATTTTTTAACGTTTTCTTCTATCATATTCTTTCGGCAATCAGGCAAGCCATTCGGCTTCCCGTAACTTTGTTTTTTCCCTCTTCGTAAATGTCGGCGGTGCGCCAGCCCTCCTGCAAAACGCTATCCACGGCGTTTTCAATCGCCGCGCACTCGTCCAAAAGTTTAAAGCTGTCCCTCAGCATCATAGCCGCCGCTAAAATCGTTGCTATTGGGTTGGCTATGTCTTTGCCCGCTATGTCGGGCGCGGAGCCGTGAATGGGCTCGTACAGTCCGCGCGTTCCGTCGCCGAGAGAGGAGGAGGCGAGCATACCGATAGAGCCGGTAATTTGCGCCGCCTCGTCGGAGAGTATGTCGCCGAAAATGTTGGAAGTAAGCAAAACGTCGAGCGCGGCGGGGTTCTTTACAATCTGCATTGCGGCGTTGTCCACAAGCATATCCTCAACTGTTACTTCGGGGTAGTGCTTTTCCGCATAGGCGTGCACCGTCCTGCGCCAAAGCCTGCTGCTTTCCAAAACGTTGGCTTTGTCCACGGAAACAACTTTTTTATTTCTCTTCAACGCAAGTTCACAGGCGATGCGGGTTATGCGCTCGATTTCGCCGACCGAATATTTTTCGGTATCCCAGGCGTATTCTGTCGCGCCGTCGCCGCCGCGCCCCCTTTCGCCGAAGTATATTCCGCCCGTAAGCTCGCGTACAATTATAATTTCAACGCCGTTTTCCACAAGCCGCCCCTTTAACGGCGAGGCTTCTGCAAGGCTTGCCCACAGCTTTGCGGGGCGTATGTTGGAATACAGCCCCATAGCCTTGCGTATGCCCAAAAGCCCCTTTTCGGGGCGCAAATCTACGGGCAGGTTGTCCCACTTGTAGCCGCCAACCGCGCCCAACAGCACGCTGTCGCTTTCAAGGCAGGTTTTTACCGTATCCTCGGGCAGTGGAGCGCCGCAGGCGTCGATTGCGCAACCGCCTATAAGTTTGTGCGTAAAATTGAACTTATGCCCGAATTTTTGCCCTACCGCGTTTAAAACTTTTATGGCGCCCGCGCATATTTCGGGACCGATTCCGTCGCCGTCAAGCACCGTAATATTGTAATTCATATCTTGTCCTTTTGCCGTTGGTTGCGGCATATTATGGGGGTAACCGCCTATTTTTTGGCTAAATGCGCCAAAAGTCCGCCGTCGTCTATTATTTCCCTTATAAACGGAGGGAAGGGTTGGGCTTTAAATTTTACGCCCGTGGTAAGGTTATAAATTTCACCCTTGGTCAGGTCGGCTTTTACCCTGTCGCCCGCCTTTAACGCGCTTACCGCTTGGGGGCACTCCATTATTGGCAGACCTATATTTATTGCGTTGCGGTAAAATATCCGCGCGAACGAGTTGGCTATAACAAGGCTTATTCCGCTCGCCTTTATTGCAAGGGGCGCGTGCTCGCGCGAGGAGCCGCACCCGAAGTTGTCGCCAGCGACTATTACGTCGCCGCGGCGCACGTTTTTAGTAAATTGTGCGTCCAAATCTTCCATACAGTGGCAAGAGAGCGCGCTCTCCGAGCTGTCGTTTAGATACCTTGCGGGTATGATTACGTCCGTGTCGACGTCGTTGCCGTATTTAAAAACTTTGCCGTCTATCGCCATTTTAATTTTCCTCCAAACGGTCGGGAGTGCACAGCCTGCCCGCAACCGCGCTCGCCGCCGCAACGTAAGGGGAGGCGAGGTATATTTCGCTGCTAACGTGCCCCATACGCCCTACAAAGTTGCGGTTGGTTGTGGAAACGCACCGTTCGCCCTCCGCAAGTATTCCCATATGCCCGCCGAGGCAAGGTCCGCAGGTGGGGGTGGATACAATTGCGCCCGCATCGAGAAAAACGTGTACAAGCCCTTCGTCTATGCACTGCCTGTAAATTTCCTGAGTGGCTGGTATGACTATCGCGCGCACGCCGTCGGCAACCTTTCTGCCCTTTAAAACGCTTGCGGCTATCCGCATATCCGAAATTCTTCCGTTGGTGCAACTGCCTATTATAACTTGGTCTATGGGCAAATCTTCCCACTCGGTTTTGGTGTTTTCGGGCAGGTGGGGGAACGCCACGGTCGGTTTAAGCGCGGATAAATCTATATCGTAAACTGCGTCGTACTCCGCGTCGGCGTCGGCTTCGTAAATTTTTACGGGGCGCTTAAATCTGCCCTTCATATAGTTTAAAGCAACTTCGTCCACGGGGAAAATACCGTTCTTTGCGCCCGCTTCAATCGCCATATTGCAGATTGTAAATCTGTCGTCGATATTTAGATGTTTAACGCCGTCGCCGCAAAACTCCATACTTTTATACAGCGCGCCGTCCACGCCTATTAAACCTATGATATGTAAAATTATATCCTTTCCGCAAACGTATTCCGCAGGTTTGCCCGTAAGGTTGAATTTTATTGCCGAGGGCACTTTAAACCAGCATTTCTGCGTAAGCATACCCGCCGCCATATCGGTGGAGCCGACCCCAGTGGAAAACGCGCCCAAAGCGCCGTAAGTGCAGGTGTGGCTGTCCGCGCCTATAACAAGGTCGCCCGCGCCCACAAGTCCGAGTTCGGGAAGCAAGGCGTGCTCTATGCCCATTTTGCCCACGTCGTAAAAATTTTCTATTCCCTGCCGTTTGGCAAACGTCCGGCAGGCTTTGCACTGCTCGGCGCTCTTAACGTCCTTGTTGGGCGCAAAGTGGTCCATAACAAGCGCAATCTTGTCGCGGCATTTAACTTTTTCCGCGCCCGTCTTTTCAAATTCCTTTATCGCCACGGGACCTGTGATGTCGTTTGCCAGCACAAGGTCCAATTGCGCGGAAATAAGTTGCCCCGCCTCAACCCTTTCAAGCCCCGCGTGGGCGGCAAGTATCTTTTGCGACGCCGTCATTCCCATATCAAGCGTTCTCCTTTTCCTCTATAAATTCAAGCATAATGTTTCCCCTGTCGGCATATGCCTGAAAAGCTCCGTCCGCGCCGTCGCGCTTTGCGCTTGCGCGGTTAGCCGTACCCTCGCGCGTTACAATCGTAGTGTTGAATTTTTCCTCCGCGCCCGTAATGGCGGCGTTTATGTTGCCCTTGCGCGTATCGAATGCGCAGTCTTTACAGTTTAAGTTTACAAGCCCTATGTTGCCTCTCTTTACGCGGCACTCGGCGCGTTTGGCAAAAGCGTTTTCAATAAGCAGATTTCCCCGTTCCGCCTGAACGAGCAACGTTCCCTTTACGGTTGCGCCGTGCACGCGGGCGTTTACTTCCCCGCCTGAAATTTCCACGCCTTCCAACGCGCAGTCGCAAAGGTTTATATTTGCGCCGTCAGCGTTAATGCAGAGCTGCCCGTAAATGCCTTCGGCTATTTCCAGCGCGCAGTTTTTGCCGTTTATTTTTACCGAGGGAACGGTGTGCGCGGGCACGGAAATTACTATTTTCTTTGCCGCTTGAAAAAACAGCCCGCGCTTTCTCTGTGCTATGAATATGCTGTTTTCGCCGTTGCCTATCGATATGTCGTCGCAGTGGGGGTACTCAACGCGGAAAATTCCGTCGGCGGCTTCGGCTATAATCACCGTTGCGTTTTGCAGGTCGCAGTTGATATCGGTTACGTCCGTTTCCACGGTGTAATTCAAAATTTTCTCTTTCATCGTAATTATTTATATGCGTGTAAAAGTAATTAAATATTTATTTTGTAAACACCGCGCCGTCGGAGGCGGAGGCAACCAGCTTTCTGTATCTTGCAAGGTATCCCGTAACAGGTTTTTCAACGGGTTTGAACGCGGCGAGCCTTTCCTTAATTTCTTTGTCGGTAAGCCTTACGTTAAGGGTGCAGGCGTTAATGTCTATGTCGATTACGTCGCCGTCCTTAATTATGCCTATAACGCCGCCCGCCGCCGCTTCGGGGCACACGTGTCCTATCGCCGCGCCGCGCGTCGCGCCCGAAAATCTTCCGTCGGTAATCAACGCCACGCTGTCGCCCAGCCCCGCGCCGACAATGGCGGAGGTGGGGGTAAGCATTTCTCTCATACCCGGTCCGCCCAAAGGTCCCTCGTAGCGGATAACCACAACGTCGCCCGCTTTTATTTTGCCGCTCGAAATGGCGTTCATTGCCTGTTCTTCTCCGTCGAAGCATTTTGCAGGACCGCTGTGCTTTAACATTTTTTCGTCAACCGCCGATTTTTTTACCACGCACCCGTCCTTTGCGAGATTGCCCTTCAATACCGCAAGCCCGCCCTGAGCGGAGTAGGGCGAGGAAAGCGGGCGTATTACTTCTTTGTCGCGGATATACGCGTTTGCGATAACTTCCTTCAATTGCTTGCCGCCGATGGTCATAACCCCGCCGTCTAAAAGGTCGGCTTTGTAAAGTTCGTTCATAACGGCGGAAATGCCGCCCGCTTCGTGCAACTCTTCTATATAGTGTTCGCCCGCGGGAGCAAGCCTGCAAAGGTTGGGCGTCTTTTCACTTATGGAGTTTAAAATATCCATTGAAATTTTGTCGCCGCCCAAGCCCGCTTCGCGCGCAACGGCTATTAAGTGAAGCACCGTGTTGGTGGACGCGCCTATCGCCATATCCACCGTTTCGGCGTTTTTAAACGCGGCGGGCGTCATTATGTCCAGAGGACGGACATTCTTTTCAAGTAAATTCATAACCGCCGCGCCCGTCTCCTTGGCAAGCGCGAGCCGCGCCGAATAGACCATTGGCAGGGTGCCGTTGCCGGGCAAAGCCATACCCAGCGCTTCGCACAGGCAGTTTAAGCTGTTGGCGGTAAACATACCGCTGCAAGAGCCGCAGGTAGGGCAGGCGTTGCACTCGAATTCCTTTAACTCCTCCGCGCCGAGCTTGCCCGCGTTGTACGCGCCCACTTCCTCGAACATAGTCGAAAGCGAGGTTTTTTTGCCGTGCACTCGCCCCGCGAGCATAGGTCCTCCCGATACGAATACCGAGGGGATATTTACCCTCGCCGCCGCCATAAGCATACCGGGGATAATCTTGTCGCAGTTGCCTATAAACACCGCCGCCTGTATGCCGTGCGCGCGCAACAGTATTTCGCAACTGTCGGCAATCACCTCGCGCGAGGGGAGGGAGTAACGCATACCCGCGTGCCCCATAGCAATGCCGTCGCACACGCCTATCGCGGGCAGAATTACGGGTTTGCCGCCCGCGGCTATAACGCCCTCGCAGGCGGCTTTGGCTATGGTGTCCAAATGCATATGCCCCGGGATAATTTCGCTCTGCGCGCAAATAACGCCCACAAGCGGCTTGTTAATTTCTCCGTCGGTCCAGCCCAGCGCCCTTAAAAGCGAGCGTTGCGAGCTTTTATCCGCGCCGTCGGTAAATATGTTTTTCATCGTATTTTTGTCCTTAATTTCCTGATTGGGCGGCACATATGCCGCGGTGAATGTGTTTTTAAAAATTAACGTGGCAAAAAGTACCGCGCTTTTGCGTCGCGCCGCCGCAAAATAACCGAGTTAATTTACGTGGTCGCCGTAGCAGTCGCGGTCTTTAAGGGTGTGCTTGCCCCTTGCAAGCACCGTTGTGCCCGTGCGCGACATTTCGAGTATGCCGAACGGCTCGATTACTTTTAGAAAAGCATCGAGTTTTTCGGGGTCGCCCGTCAATTCCAATATCATAGTGTCTATGGATAAGTCTACTACTTTCGCCTTGTAAATCTCGTTTATAAGCGTTATTTGAGAGCGTATCTCCGCGGTTGCCGCAACTTTGGCAAGCAAAAGCTCGCGGTAGACGCAGTCAAGCTCGTTTGCGCAACCTATTTTTTTTACGTCTTCCAGCTTATCCATCTGCCTGATTAGCTGGTACAGAGTATACTCGTCGCCGACAAGCACTACCGTCATACGCGAAAGTTCGGTGTCTTCGGTGGCGCACGCGGCAACGCTCTCTATATTGTATCCCCTGCGCGCAAACAGCCCCGAAATTCTCGTAAGCACGCCGCTTTTATTGGATACAAGCGCGCCGATTGTGTATTTTTTAATCTTGTCGTCCATAGCTCAGTCCTCCATCTTTTTAAGCTGGGTGTCGTACGTTGCGCCCGGCTTTATCATTGGTAAAACGTTGTCGTCGTTGGATATGCGGCAGTCTACAAGCACGGGCGAGCAATTTTTTATCGCGTAGTCAAACGCTTCTTTCAGCTTTGCGTCGATATCGTCGCTTTCGCTTAAAAGTATGCCCTTTGCGCCGAAACTTTCGGCAAATTTAATATAGTCCGTCTTTTTCTTTAAGGTCGTCTGCGAAAACCTCTTCTGATAGAATATCTTCTGCCATTGCCTTACCATACCCAAAACGCCGTTGTTCATAAGCAGAATAACGACGGGCACGCCCTCGGTAACAGCCGTTGAAAGTTCGTTTAAATTCATATTGAAACAGCCGTCGCCCGTTACGAGCACGCAGAGTTTGCCGCACCCGAACGCCGCGCCTATTGCCGCGCCCAGTCCGTAGCCCATAGTGCCGAGCCCTCCGCTCGAACAGAAGCGGCGGGGGTATGCAAGTGGATAAGCCTGCGCCGCCCACATCTGGTGTTGCCCGACGTCGGTAATCAGCGGACTGCCGTCGGGGGCGTGCTTTGCCGCCGAACGCAGAATTTCGTAAGCTCTGCAATCTGCAAGTTTAACCGATTGCCCCGCGCATATGGCGCTTTCAAGCCAATTTCCGTCCTTTTTTTCAATAAGGGGAATAAGCTTTTTCAAACAGTCGTCAACGTCGGCGAGCACGCCGAGCGTAACGGGAACGTTCTTATTGAATTCGGCGTTGTCTATATCCACGTGAATTATTTTTTTGCCGCCGCCGAACAGATTGCGGTTTAGCGCAACCCTGTCGGAAAAGCGCGTGCCGAGCGCAATCAGGCAGTCGCATTCAATCAAAGCCTTTGCCGCCGCAACCGTTCCGTGCATACCCAGCATACCCAAATTGCGCCTGTCGCCGTCGGAAATAACGCCCTTGCCCATAAGCGTGTACGTTACGGGCGCGTCAAGTATTTCGGCAAGCTTTTTAAGGTTTTCCGACGAGTTGCCCGCCGCCGCGCCGCCGCCCGCAATAATCAGCGGTTTGCGGCAACCGTTTATAATTTCAGCCGCCGCCCGCACCTTTGCAGGGTCGGTTTCTATATGCTTCAAGGGGAGGGGAGGCTTAGGCTCGTAGTCGTATTCAGCCGTCTGCACGTTCTTTAAAACGTCGATAAGAACGGGACCTTTTCTGCCCGAATCGGCAATGCAAAACGCCTGCCTAACCGCGTCGGCAAGTTCGGCAACGTCCTTTACGATAATGTTGTGTTTGGTTATGGGCATAGTAATGCCCGCAATGTCGACTTCCTGAAAGGAATCCCTGCCGAGGTTGTTCAACGCCACGTTGCCCGTTATTGCAACCAAGGGGATGCTGTCCATATACGCCGTGGCGATGCCCGTTACGAGGTTGGTCGCCCCCGGTCCGCTGGTTGCAAAACATACGCCCACCTTGCCCGTAACGCGCGCGTAGCCGTCGGCGGCGTGCGCCGCGCCCTGCTCGTGAGAGGTTAAAACGTGGTTGATTTTGCCGTATCTGTAAAGCGCGTCGTAAATATCCAACACGGTACCGCCAGGGTATCCGAATATCGTTTCAACGCCCTGTTCGGCAAGGCAGTTTATAAGTATGTCCGCTCCTGTCATTTTCATAGTGTTTTCCTTGTGCCCGCGCCGCGCAGTCAGGCGTTTTTTCGCCGCGCGGCAGGCTGGTTTGTTACTTGATATTTTACTATAATAAAGTGCGTTTGTCAACTTCAAGCAGGGTGATTTTATACACAAATAACGAATAAAATGGCAAATTTATGCATAATTACACAATTTTTATGCGAAAAAATGCGATTGCGCAGTATATTTCAATCTGTTATTACAGGCAAAAAACGCCGTTATGTCTTGACAAAGCCGCGCGCGCATAATATAATAGTAACGTATATACGCGTATGCGCGCGTGTAAATTAAGGAAAAAAGGGGGGACGGATATGAAAGCTTCTAAAAATCTTATCCGCGCTATCGCCGCGCTTGTCGCAAGCGCAGTGCTGTGCGTAGGCGTATGTCTTGCCTGGTTTTCCGCAAATAAAAAGGTGGACGCGGGCGGCTTCAATTCATACGCCAAAGGCGTAAATATAGCCAAGTTCCAAATAACCGCGTACCAGCTCGAAGCCGTTGAGGGTAGCGATACCGGGTACAAAAAGGGGGAAGAGCTTTCGCCCTCCCAAATGAAGGTTTACGGCGGGCTTAACGGCGGCACTACCGCCGTGCTGTTGCGCATAGAGTACGCGTTCAAGCAGGAGCTGGGCAAAAATTACGAAATACACGCAACCTGCAAAAACGACGAGCGTTCGATTACAAAGGTGGCTGGCGAGGATAAATTCGACTGCTATCTTTCCGATGCGGTAACCTTTTACAGGGCTTCCGAAGCTGGCGGAGCCGTTTCCGCGGGCGAAGCTTTCGGCTTTTTTAAGACCTCGGGGCTTACGGAAACCAAGTCGAAAAATTTAAAGATAAATACAGCCGCCATTACCGACGGCGGGAGCTCGGGCGCGGACGATACGGGCGCGGTAGAGCCTGAAAAGAGTGTTTCCGCCGTTGACTTTATCTACGACGGGGTTTCTATAAGCGATACGCAGTCGGAGGAGGGCGGTATCAAAATAGGCGACTTTATCGTCGGCGGTCAGCTTTACAAAGCTTCGCAGACGAGCGTGTATTTCGACAAGATTTCAACAACGTTGAAAATCGCCTACGTAAGGCTTGTCGCAACCGACGGGGATAAGCGGACAATGCGCGTAACAGCGGACAATATCGCTCAGGTGCTTGCTACAAGAAGCGACCTTGTGGAAAAACTTTCCTTTTAAAATTAAAATATAAGCGTGATAAAAGGGCTTCGCCTAAATGCGCAATTTCCATAGGGATTAAAAAACAAAAATTTTATAAGAGTTGCACTTTCAAGCGAGGACAAAAGAACAGGATTTCAAATCGAAGTCCTGTTTCTTTTTACATATTTATTGCAACTGACTGACTAACTTTGTTACTTCTTCTTGCTATTCTATACTTGTCAAGCGACAGAAATAAAAAATTCAAGG
>CAJUHT010000010.1 GCA_910586035.1 uncultured Christensenella sp. | reverse complement strand
CTATTTCTTTTAACCGTTCTAAATCTTCGTCCGATATATAAATTAACGGGCGGCGCTCTTTCAGTTCTCTTACTTCTTTTGTCATTTTGTTCACCTAAAACCTTTAAATATATTTTGCACTCCAAAGAGTTGCAATCTGATTGAACCACCTAAACCCCAACCCCGCAAAGCTATAACGGAAAATTGCAAAACGTAAAGTTTGCGGGGTGGTTTAGGTGAAAGCTCCTTTGCGGTATTTCCCCGCGCGGGAGCGTATCAAGCGCGCAACCGTGCGCGCGTATATGAGTTGTTAATAACTCTTTAAATCTAATAATATTAGATTAGTCTAATTGTAATCGAATAATATTAGAAAGTCAAGATTTTAATCTAAAAATTTTAGATAATAAAGCTATGAACAATAGATTAAGAGAATTACGCCTTGAAATGGGTTTAACTCAAAAGGAGTTAGCAAGACTAATTGGGAGTACTGATAAAAATATTTGGGCTTATGAAAAGGGAAACGTTAATCCCCCAGCAGATATTTTGATAGGATATTCAGAATTTTTCGGCGTATCTGTCGATTTTCTTTTAGGTCTTGAAAATGATTACGGCGTTAAGACCGCCGCGCCGATGGGCGACAAGCTCACGGCTTCCGAAAGGGAATTGCTGTCGGACTTTCGTAAGCTCTCGCCTTATTTGCAGGGAATAGCGATAAATACCGTGCGCGGACTTACGGGAGCGGGTGCAGGTGATTTACATAAAAAGGCATAAATATTAAAATAGCCTTTGCGACATTTCGCAAAGGAGCTATTTATATGAACGATTTACAAAAGGTTAAGGCAATAGGCGAGCAACTGCTCGCACTGTCGGTAGAACTGCTTCGGCTCTTCGATACGGACGAGCAGGAGCGCGGCGCTCTGATTGAGCGGGCAAAAAAAACGGTTGCGGAAAGGTTTTAAATTTTCCGTCGGTATTTAAGGAGGATAAAGACGAGGAAGAAGGCGCAGGCTTTTATTTCACAGAAAAGGAGATTAAAGCATTGCCAAAAAATTTTAGAGAAAAATTTGAAAATCAAAAAAACATAAGCTACCGTGAAGAAACGGGCGTTTATGAGATACGCAAGCAAATTGACGGTATTTCATACTTCGGCTCGTCCAAGAACCGCGACGAAGCTGTGAGGAAGTTTCTACAAGATGTACGCAACGGCGGTAAGCCTGCAAGGGGCAAACGCGCCCCAGTTACTGTTGTTGAAGAGGTCGCAAAGCCTAAGCCGCCTTTTAACGACGTTGCCGCGCAATGGCTTGAACTTCGTAAGCCGATAATCAAGGCAACAACTTATGAGCATTATGAAAGTGTATTCCGCGCAAATATTTTTCCTGCATACGAGGGGCGCAGGGTGGACGAGCTTAAACAGTCAGACTGTCAGGAGCTAATAAACCGCTACATAGATTGCGAGAAGTACAGAACGGCGGATAAGATTTATCAGACATTAAATGCCGTGTTTGAGTTTGCGCTCGGTGAGGAGCTTATAGAGCGTTCGCCAATGCGGTTTGTTAGACCGCCGCAGTACGAAGAGCAAAACGGTGTTTCGCTTACGTTGGAAGAGGAGCGCGAATTGCTTCGGCTTATTAAAGCGAGCAAATGCGCCCCAGAAATACGCGCTGGGCTTATCTTCATACTTTATACGGGTATCAGGCGTTCGGAGCTTGCAAGCGCAAAAATCGTTGACGGTTGCATTGAGGTCAAAAACTCAAAAACCCGCAAGGGGTTTAAGGAAAAACCGCGTTTTATTCCCATAACGCCTATGTTGGCGGCGTGGTTGCCGGACTTCGAGCTTGACAAAATGCGCACGGTGCGCCCTGACGCGCTAACGCAAGCCTTTAAAAGGTTAATGCCGGAACACCACCAGCACGAATTGCGCCATACGTTTATTACACGCTGTCAGGAGTGCGGCGTTCCGCGAGAGGTTGTAAGCGTATGGGCGGGGCACGCCGCAGATAATACGCAGACGAGCAACGTATACACGCACTTTTCGCGGGAGTTTATGAAAGAGCAGGCACAAAAGGTTGACTATATTATATAATAGCCGCCGTTTACACGCAATTCACACGCAAGTTTCGGCGTTTCGGTCATAAAAAAGACCTTGTTAATCGTTCATTTCGTGGCTGAAATAACGAAAAACAAGGCTTTTTGGCTGGGGTAGCTGGATTTGAACCAACGAATGACGGAGTCAGAGTCCGTTGCCTTACCGCTTGGCGACACCCCAATATTCAGTTTTTGCAACCGCTTAATTTGATTGCGTAGATATTATATAAGACATCGCTTAAAATTTCAAGCAATTTTGCGTGTCTTTTTTATTTTTGCTTAAAATTTTTGTAATCGCTTAAAAAACTCTTCAAATCATAGGTTGATTTTTAACAAGGCAAAAGCTATAATATAAAAAAGAGTAAAGAGATTACAATGAAAATAAGGTTAGTCCGAGCGGCAATTGCTGACGCCGAAATAATATATAGAATGCAAAGACAGGCGTTTGCCGAACTGTTGGAAAAGTACCGCGACTATGATACAAGCCCTGGTAACGAACCGTTTGAAAAAATTAAAAGCCGCATTGAACAGCCGTATACGTTTTTCTACCTGATTAAATCAGATGAAACTGTTGTGGGTGCAATAAGAGTAGAAGATAAAAAGAACGGCAACGTCAAGAGAATTTCTCCTATTTTCATATTGCCGGAATATCGCAACCAAGGTTTTGCGCAAGCGGCAATAAAGGCGACGGAAGAAATTCACGGCGCGGATAACTGGGCTCTGGACACAATTTTGCAAGAAAAAGTTAACTGTTACATATATGAAAAGTTAGGTTACCGTAAAACGGGCGAAACAAAGTTTATAAATCCTTTGCTTACGCTTGTTTACTATGAAAAACATTAAAATTATAACCGCCGCTAATCCATAAAATTACGTGATTAGCGGCTACGTTTGCAAACGCTTAAAAACGGAGCGCCTGCGCGGCAAACCGCCGCGCAGGCGCGCATTTACTTAAACGTTCAATTCCCCGTCGGAAGGGACGCAGTCTTTCATTTTGCCGTTCAAAAATTCGTCGTAGGCTTTTAAGTCG
This sequence comes from uncultured Christensenella sp., assembly GCA_910586035.1. Lineage (GTDB taxonomy): Bacteria > Bacillota > Clostridia > Christensenellales > Borkfalkiaceae > Coproplasma. The sequence goes on along the minus strand of CAJUHT010000010.1, from coordinate 55,875 downwards.
AAGTAACCCGTACCCGTCAAGCCGAAAACGATGACTTTCTTTTCGCCCTTCTCTTTACATTCAATAGCCGCGTCAAGCGCGCCTTTAATTGCGTGCGAAGATTCGGGCGCGGGCAACGTGCCCTCGATTTTGGCGAACGTAACCGCCGCCTGAAAAACTTCCGTCTGCGTATAGGAGCGCGCCTCTATTAGTTTGTCGTCGTAAAGCTTGGAAAGTACGGGGCTCATACCGTGATAGCGCAGTCCGCCCGCGTGGTTGGCGCTGGGAATAAAGTCGCACCCAAGCGTATACATTTTGGCAAGCGGCGTAATTTTGCCCGTGTCGCAGTAGTCGTAGCGGTACTTGCCGCGCGTCAGCGAGGGGCAGCTTGCAGGCTCTACGGCAATAAATCGCGTGTCTGCCTTGCCTTCGAGCTTTTCAGCCATAAATGGAGAAATAAGTCCGCCGAGGTTAGAGCCGCCGCCCGCGCACCCTATAACTATATCCGCTTTCCTGCCAATCTTATCGAGCGCGGTTTTGGTTTCTAAACCTATTACCGATTGGTGCAGAAGCACCTGGTCGAGCACCGAGCCGAGTACGTAGCGGGTGGCGCGTTCGGGGTCGTTTAACGCCGTTTCCACGGCTTCGGAAATGGCGCACCCCAGCGAGCCGTTAGTATCCGGGTGCTCGGCGAGAATTTTTCTTCCCGCCTGCGTGGAAGAGGAAGGGGAGGGCACTACGCTCGCCCCGTACACGTTCATTACGTTGCGGCGGAAAGGCTTTTGTTCGTATGAAACTTTTACCATAAATACCTTTACGGGCAGCCCGAAATACGCGCCCGCCATTGCAAGCGCCGTTCCCCACTGACCCGCGCCCGTTTCCGTTGTAACAGCCTTTAAGCCCTGTTGCTTTGCGTAATAAATCTGCGCGGCGGCGGAGTTTAGCTTGTGCGAGCCCGAGGTATTGTTGCCCTCGAATTTATAGTAAATTTCCGCGGGCGTATCCAGATATTTTTCCAGTCCGTAAGCCCTTATCAGCGGGCTCGGTCTGTAAAGCTTATAGAAGTCGGTAATCGGCTTCGGAATGTCTACGTATTTATCCGTGCAGTTCAATTCCTGCATAGCAAGCTCCCTGCAAAAGACGTTGCAAAGCTCGTCAACCGTGCAGGGCTGCTTTGTTTCCGGATTTAAAAGGGGAGCGGGCTTATCCTTCATAAAGCCCTTTATATTGAGCCACTTTTTGGGTAGCTCCTCTTCTGAAAGATACACTTTGTACGCAACTTCGCTCATTTTTATTTACCTCCTTGATAAAATATAAAAAAACCTTGACAGCATTATATTACTGTCAAGGACGAATTTTAATATCCGCGGTGCCACCTTGGTTCGGAAAAATTTCCGCAACTTTGCGGGGAATTTGAGCCCCGTGATTTATAACGCCAATCTTCGCGTCGCGCGATACTTGTTTTTTCGGCTTTCCCGCGCGCCCTCCGCGACCCAAACGGAGGACTGCGTGCCGTCGGCTCTCACCCTGTCCGACTTCTCTGTAAGCGCACGAAACTCCGCACTTTTCGCTTCAACGGTTTGTTTAACTGTAAATAATTATAGTACGCAACCGTTATTTTGTCAATTGTTTTAATGTATAATTTTACTCTTTTATGCAACAAATTTGTATAATTATAAATTATTTTGTCGCGGGCGTATCCTTTAAATAAATAATCGTTTGCTAAAAAAGGAGTAAAGTGATACAATAATTATGGTGATGATATGGGCGTAAGAGAAGAAATTGAAAAATTGGATATAGAGGTAAAGGCGGGGCTTTTGACGGGCAAAGGTTTTTGGCGCACCAAGGCGTGTAAAGAGCTTTCGCTCCCGTCGGTAAAGCTTGCCGACGGACCGCACGGTATGCGCGTTCAAAACCGCCGCCCCAGCCACTTGGGTATGGGTACCTCGTTGCCCGCCACCTGTTACCCAACAGCTTCCGCCGTAGCCTGTTCTTTCAACCTGCAACTGTGCGAAGAGCTGGGCAAGCGCATAGGAGAGGAGGCGGCTTCATTCGGCGTGGCTATGGTTCTCGGTCCCGGTCTTAACATAAAGCGCAGTCCGCTCTGCGGCAGAAATTTCGAGTATTTTTCGGAGGACGCATACCTTTCGGGAAAGGTTGCCGCCGCATACGTAAGGGGTATTCAAAGCGCGGGCGTAACCGCCTGCATAAAGCACTTTGCGGTAAACAGCAGGGAGTACGCGCGTATGTACTGCGACAGCCGCGTTGACGAACAGACGTTGAGGGAAACGTATCTCACGGGCTTTGAAATAGCCGTTAAAGAGGGGGAGGCGGGCGCGGTGATGTCGGCATATAACCGCTTGAACGGAGAGTATTGCAATCAGAGTAAATTTTTACTTGCCGACGTCTTGCGCGGCGATTGGGGTTTTAAAGGGCTGGTAGTTTCCGATTGGGGCGGAAGCCGCGGCAGGGTTGCGGCGGTTACGGCGGGCGCCGACCTCGAAATGCCCGACTGCCGTATGTCTGCGGCGGAAATCGTAGCCGCCGTAAAGTGCGGGCAACTTGAAGAGAGCGCGGTGGACGACTGCGTTGAGCGTATCGCAACATTCGCGCACCGTTCGGGCAATATTGCGAAAAAGCCGTTCGATAAAAAGGCTCATTCCGACTTTGCCGCCAATGTTGCGCAGGAAAGTATGGTGCTTTTGAAAAACGACGGCGCATTGCCCTTAAAAGAATGCGAAAGGGTTGCGGTAATAGGCGATTTTGCGCGTAAACCGCGGTATCAGGGTAGCGGCTCTTCGCAGATAAAACCCACTTCGTTGGGCAATATATTGGGGGTAATTGCAAAATCGCCGTTAAAATACGTTGGTTTTGCCAAGGGTTTTAAACGTTTCGGCGGAAAAAGCAAGGCGTTACTTCGCGGCGCGCTCAGTCTGGCGAAGAGAGCGGATACTTTAATAGTTTGCGTTGGGTTGGACGAGCGCAAGGAGTCGGAGGGGTGCGACAGAAAGGATTTAAGCATAAACGAAAACCAGAAAGAGCTTTTAAAGGCGCTGTATAGTACGGGCAAAAAGATAGTTGCCGTTCTGTTTTGCGGAAGCGCCGTTTTAACCGATTGGGACGGTAATACCAACGCGTTATTGCTGGCGCATCTGGGCGGGCAGAGCGGGGCGGAGGCGGTTGTGCGAGCCCTGTGCGGGCAGGTAAATCCATCGGGTAAGCTGGCGGAAACTTATCCTCTGTCCGAAAGGGACGTTGCCTGCGCCGAAATATACTCAAACAGCCCGTTGAGTAGCGACTATGCCGAAGGTATTTACGTCGGGTATAAGTATTACGCTTCTTTTAACAAGCGCGTAAAGTATCCGTTCGGGTACGGGCTTTCGTACACCCGCTATGAATATTCCGACTTTTTTGCCGACGAAAGCGGGGCGGAAGTAACCGTAAAAAACGCGGGTAGCGTTGCGGGCGCGGAAGTCGTTCAAATTTATATAAGAGCGCCGCGCGCCGACGTTGAAGTCAGTCCGCGCGAGTTAAAGGCGTTTTGCAAGGTCTTTCTTGCCGCAGGCGAAAGCAAGCGCGTGCGGTTGCCGTTCGACGGCTACGCTTTCCGCATATGGAATATGCAAACCCGCCGCTTCGAGGCGGGCGGCGTTTACGAAATCACTTTGAATTTGGACGCCGAGAGGATTGTTGCCTCCGTAAAGGTGGAAATTACGCGGGATAATTTGCCCGAGGGTTGCGCCTTGTATGGTTGTGCGGGCGAAAAACTCGGCTACGAGCGGTATTACCAAAACAGAATTACCGCGTGCGAGCAACTTGCGCCGCCCGCAAAGGGGCTTAAACCGACGCTTGAAATGCAGGTTGCCGACCTGATTTATTGCCGCGGGCTGGTTGCCAAAATATTCGGGTTGATAGCAAAGATTAGCAAAAAATCGAAAAACGCGTTAAAGTCGGCGGTGTTCGATTGGCTGTGTTTAAGGTCGCTTTTGCAGTTTATGGGTTTTAATCGGGCGCAGGCGGAGGGCTTTTTGCTCGCCTGCGACGGGCATTTTTTTCGCGGGGTGTGGAAAATGCTTACAAAAAAATGACGATAAAATTTTATATTTTATTGATTTACTTGCGCGGCGGTGCTATAATTTATGACGAAGGCGGCGCGGCGGCGGTTTTACAGCCGTCGGTTTGCCGACTGGTTAATTTTAATGCGAGGAATAATTATGCAAGATATATATTATCCTTCTTCCGACGGAAAAACAACGATACACGCCTGTATCTGGCAAGCCGAGGGCGAGCCTAAGGCGGTTTTGCAAATTATACACGGAATGGCGGAGTACGCCGCAAGGTATGCTCCCCTTGCCGAATTTTTAGCAAAGCAGGGCGTTACCGTGTGCGCCGAGGACCATTTGGGGCACGGCAAATCCGTTCTTTCAAAGGACGATTTGGGCTACTTTGCCGAGCATAACGGCTGGCAGACGGTTCTTAAAGACGTGCGCGCGCTTACCGAAATAGTTGCGCCCAAGCACCCGAATACACCCTATTTCGTTATGGGGCACTCAATGGGCTCGTTTTTTTGCAGAAAGTATGTTTCCGTTTACGGCAAGGAGCTGGCGGGCGCAATTATTATGGGCACGGGTTTTAAAAGCGCCGCAACGACGGGCGGGGCAAAGTCTTTGACCAAACTTGTCGCCCTGTTCAAGGGCTGGCGGCACAGAAGTAAATTTATAGACAACGGCGCGTTCGGCTCCTACAATAACAGGTTTGAAAAGCGGACGGCGTTCGATTGGCTTAGCGCCGACCCCGACAACGTAGACGCATACATCGCCGACCCGCTCTGCGGCGTTCCGTTTACCTGCAACGCATTTTACGGACTGTTTTCGATTATAAACCAAGCGTGCAAACCCGCGGTAATGAAGGCGGTGCCCGCCAATCTTCCTCTGTTTATAGTGGCGGGCGCGGACGACCCCGTGGGCGATTACGGCAAGGGAGTGGAGAAGTTTGCCGACAGGCTTGTAAAGTACGGTAAAAACGTTTCTTTGACTCTCTACCGCGGTTGCCGCCACGAAATTTGCAACGATTTATGCGCGCCTCAGCTCTTTGACGATATAGCCGCTTTTATAGGGGAAAACGTTACGAAAGATGGTAATACGCAAAAAGATTAAACTGCCAACCCTAACGGGCGAAAAGGAAAGGCAGTCTTACGTATATCTGCCCGTCGGCTACGAAGAGAGCGGACGGAGCTATCCCGTTTTATATATGTTCGACGGGCACAACCTGTTTACCGACGAAGAGGCGACTTTCGGCAAGTGCTGGGGGTTGGAAGAGTATCTCGACAGGCACGAAACGCCGCTTATAGTCGCCGCGGTGGAGTGCAATCACGAGGGCAATATGCGCCTTTCGGAATACTCGCCCGTAGATTTCAATTTTCGCGGTCAGCACGTAAAAGGGCGAGGCAAAAAGTATATGGATTGGCTTGTAACTCAATTCAAGCCCTACGTGGACGGCAATTACCGCACCCTGCCCGACAGAAAGAATACAATGATTGCGGGCAGTTCTATGGGCGGGCTTATGACGCTTTACGCCCTTTCTAAATACGGCAAATACTTTTCCCGCGGGGCGGCGCTTTCCCCCAGCCTTTGGGTGGAGGGCGGCAAGGTACCGCATTTTATTGAGAACGGTAAGTTCAGAAAGGACTGCGTGCTTTTCACCGATTACGGCGAAAGGGAGTTTAAAAACCATTTGCCGCAACGCGGGCTATTTTGTAAGACGTTTGAAATTCTCTGTTCGGCGGGCGTTGCAGTAACCGCGCGCATTGTTCCGGGCGGTACGCACAGCGAAGCAAGCTGGGAAAAGGAAATACCTTACTTTTTAAGCGTTTTGGGCTTTTAAAGCGCGGCGGCAAAGCGTTAGACAGCGCGGTTGTTAAGGCATATACGGCGGGCAATTGCATATACGGAGGTAAAGTATATGAAAAATTTTATATTTATTTCACCGAATTTTCCCGAAAATTATTGGCGTTTTTGCAGGGAACTTAAAAACAACGGTTTAAACGTTTTGGGAATCGGCGACAGCGAATACTTCGAGCTTTCAAACGAGCTGAGGGCAAGCCTGACGGAGTACTACAAGGTTTCTTCCTTGGAAAATTACGACGAAGTTTACCGCGCGGTAGCATTCTTTTCGTTCAGGTACGGCAAGATTGACTGGCTTGAAAGCAACAACGAATATTGGCTGGAACAGGACGCGCGTCTGCGCACCGACTTCAATATCTGTACGGGCTTTAAAGACGAGGATATGCCCAAGGTAAAGTACAAGTCGGAAATGAAGGCGTTTTATAAACAGGCGGGCGTTAAGGTTGCGCGCTACTGCATAGCCGAAAGCGAAAAGGCGTGCAAAAAGTTTATAGATAGCGTGGGGTATCCCGTTATAGTCAAGCCCGATAACGGCGTTGGCGCAAACGATACGCACAAGATAAATAACGACGGCGAATTGGCGGAATTTTTCCGTACCAAGTACCCCGTATCCTACATAATGGAGGAGTTTATACAGGCGGAAGTTAATTCTTACGACGCCATTGTAGACAGCCGCGGAGAGCCCATTTTCGAAACGGGCAACGTTACGCCCACTTCGCTTATGGACGTGGTAACCGAAAACGGCAATTCCCTTTTCTATATAGTAAACAAGCCGTTCGAGGACGTGCGCGACGCGGGGCGCAGGGTGTTAAAGGCGTTTAAGGTGCGCAGCCGCTTTGTGCATTTCGAATTTTTCCGCCTGACTTGCGACCAGCCTATCGGCAAAAAGGGCGAGGTGGTTGCGCTGGAAGTAAATATGCGCCCCTCGGGCGGAATTTCCCCCGATATGTTCAACTTTGCCAATTCTACCGACGTGTACAAAATCTGGGCGGATATGATTGCCTTCGACCGTACGGCGGTAAATCAGGGCGAAAGGTTTTACTGCGCTTTTGCAGGCAGGCGCGAGGGCAGAGATTACGTTTACAGCGAGCAGGACATAAGGGATAAATATTATTACAATTTAAAGACGGTGGGCAGAGTGCCCCGCGCGCTTTCGGGCGCAATGGGCGAATTGATGTACATTGCCAACTTTAAAACCAAAAAAGAACTCGACGAATTTTACAGGGAAATCGTAGAGGAAAGAAAGTGATTTTTTAACGGTTGCAACCCGCGGCGAAAGGAACGCCGCGGGTTGTAAAATTTGCGCGTAAACTCAATCCATATCGAACAAATCGTTGGGCGTAATGTCTAAACGGTTGCACAGATAAACGATTTTCTGATAGTCAAGCTGAATTTTCCCGTTTTCGTAATTGCTGTAATCCGATTGGTATTTGTTTAGTTCTTTGGCAAGCTTCTTTTGCGTCAAGCCCTTGGCAAGGCGCGCCGCGCGCAGGTTTGCCCCTACTGTTTCCGCAATTCCCATAATGTTTTCCTCCGTTTAAAATATAGGAATAATTTCTATATTTTTGTTGATTTATAGGCATTTTTCCTATATAATAAACGTATGAAAAAGTGCGACTGCTGCGGGGCTGTTTGCATCGGGTTGAGCGTGGCTTGCCCGTTCTGCGGCGGGGAGAGAATATTCCTTCCCTCCGAGAGGATAGCTTACGACGGCGAAATTATTTTAACCGACAACGCCGACGATAAAAGGCAGTGCCGCCTCTGCGAGTATTTTTACAGGGAGTACGGTTTGCAGGAATTGTACTTTTGCGCAAAGATTTTCGAAGGGCATCTGTGCCGCTATGCAACGTTTAAGTCGGTTGACGGCGGCTGGACGTGCAAATTTTTTGAAAGGAAAAGGGTTGAAGAGGAGTTTTTCGCCGAAAAAGTTTAAATATATATATTACCTAATTATATAAGCGCCCGCGCGGCAGCACCGCGCGGGCGCAATTTTATTTTTGTTGAATTAAGAAAGCATAAAAGCGGGAGGAGGCTAATAATATATGTAAAGAAATAGTTTTAAACAAGCGGAGGCAAAAAAATGTTTGACAGCGATATTTATAAGGATATGGCGGCGAGGAGCGGCGGCGAAATCTATATCGGCGTGGTAGGTCCCGTGCGTACGGGCAAATCGACGTTGATAAAACGGTTTATGACCGAGCTGGTACTGCCCCACGCGGACGGCGACAGGCTGCAAGAGATGGTTGACGAGCTTCCGCAATCGGCGGCGGGCAGGACGGTTATGACTACCGAACCAAAGTTTATACCCGCCAAGGCGGTAAAAGTTACCGTTGACAATGCGGAAGCGCGCGTAAGGCTTATTGACTGCGTGGGCTTTGCGGTGGAGGGCGCCAACGGTTTCGAAGAGGACGGCTCTCCCCGCCTCGTGAACACTATGTGGAGCGATACGCCCATTCCCTTTACGGAGGCGGCGGCTCTGGGCACGCAAAAGGTAATACGCGACCACTCTACGATTGGGTTGTGCGTAACCTGCGACGGCTCGGTTGCGGGTATCCCGCGCGAGGGTTACATATCGGCGGAGGAGCGTACCGTCGACGAGCTTAAACGCATAGGCAAGCCGTTCGTAATAGTTTTAAACTGCGCCGACCCCGCGGGCGCTTCGGCTAAGCAGTTGAAGGAGGAGCTCGAATTAAAGTATTCCGCCCCCGTAGTCGCCGTCAATTGTCAAACGGCTTCGGTAGACGAACTTTCGGCTCTGCTCCGCGCGGTGCTGTTCGAATTCCCTGTAACCAGCGTCGACGTAAAAATTCCCGATTGGATTCGCGTTATGCCCGCCGACAGCTCGGCAATATCCGAGTTGCTTGTAAGGGTGCGCGACGCCTGCGCCAAGGTGGAGGTTATGCGCGAATGTTCGCTGTTTGACGAAGCTTTTGCAAACAGCAAATTCTGGAAGGGGGACGTGGCGGTAAACCTTTGCCTTGCCACGGGCAAAGCCACCGTTGAGGTGGGGTTGCAGGACGGCGTTCTGTTCGATATGCTTTCGGAAATATCGGGCGAAAGCATTTGCGACGAGGGCGCGCTGATGCAGTACGTTGCGGCGGCTTCCGAAGCCAAGAGAAATTACGACAAGGTAAAGGACGCGTTCGAGCGCGCCAAACTTACGGGCTACGGCATAGTTTGTCCCGACGACAACGATTTGAGCCTCGATAAGCCCAAGGTCGTAAAGCAGGGCGCAAACCTCGGAATTAAATTAAAGGCTACCGCGCCCAGCTATCACGTTGTTAAAGTGGACGTAAGCGGCGAAGTCAGCCCGATTATGGGGCTTGCCTCCCAGAGCGAGGATATGGTAAACGGCATTATGAGCGGTTTCGAAACCGACCCGCAGGGCACCTGGAACACCGCGCTGTTCGGCAAATCGCTTAGGTGTATGGTAAAAGAGGGGCTGGAAGGCAAGGTAAACGCTATGCAGGACGATACCCGCGCCAAGATGCGGCGAACAATCACCCGCATAGTAAACGAGGGCAAGGGCGGAGTCATTTGTATACTTCTTTAAAATAAGAAAGCGGAGGCTTTAAATAGCCTCCGCCGTTTTTTTATATTTAAACCCGCTTACTCGCCTTGTTTATCCTGTTTGGATTTGTCTATTTCGGGCGGCACGAACATACTGCCGTCCGCCGAGTACAGCGCGGCGTTGTTTTTTAAGGTTGCAATGTATTCGTTGTACTGTTCGTCGGTCAGCTTTCTTATTTTTTTCTTGGGTTTGGACATAAAAATAACCTCCGCTAATAACGTTGTTATCATTATGAGCGGAGTTTAAAATTTTTATTCCGTTTAAGCGGTTGCCCGCGCCTTTAAATTATCACCCTCACGCGCACTACGCCGTCTATGGCGGCAAGCTTTTCTTTAAGCTCGGCGGCGGGCGCAACGTTTACGTCTATAAGGCAGTAGGCGTAATCGCCCTTCGATTTGTCGGTCATATTCTCTATGTTCAAGCCGAAGGAGGATACCGCGGCGGTTAATTGCGCAATCATATTTGCAACGTTTTTGTGGTGAATACAAATTCTTGCGGCGCCCTCGCGCGGGGCGCTTACCGCAGGGTAGTTTACGCTGTTGGTAACGTTGCCGTTCTCTATATAATCGGTAAGCTGTTTAGCCGCCATAACCGCGCAGTTGTCCTCCGCTTCGGGCGTGCTTGCGCCCAAATGGGGCACGCATATGGCGTTTTTAACGCCAATAAGCTCGTCTGCGGGAAAGTCGGTTATATACCTCGAAAGCTTGCCGCTTTCCAGCGCGGAAATTACCGCCTGCGTATCGGCAAGCTCCCCGCGGGAGTTGTTTATAAGCACCGCGCCGTCCTTTAACGCGGCAATCGTTTTGCCGTTGAACATACCCTTTGTGTCGGGGGTGAGGGGCACGTGCACCGAAATATAGTCGCAGGCTTTGTAAACGTCGTCGAGCGCGGGCGCAACCTTAACGGCGGGATTCAGCAAAAGCGCGTTCGCGGTGGAAAGGTAGGGGTCGCACCCGACTACGTTCATACCCAAAGCGTAAGCCGCGTTTGCCACGGCAATGCCTATCGCGCCCAAACCTATTACTCCGAGCGTTTTGCCCGTGATTTCTCCGCCTACAAAGTCGCCTTTGCCCTTTTCGACAAGCTTGCCTACTTCCGCGCCCTTGCCTTTAAGCGTTTTTACCCAGTCAACGGCTTCGCATATCTTGCGTCCGCCCAAAAACAGCTCGCAAATAACCAGCTCTTTAACGGCGTTGGCGTTTGCGCCGGGGGTATTGAATACGACTATTCCCTTTTCCGTGTACGCGGCTACGGGAATGTTGTTCGTGCCCGCGCCCGCCCTCGCCACGGCAAGCAGTTTTTTGCCTACGGGGTAGTCGGCCATCTGCGCCGAACGCACCATAATTCCGTCCGGCTCTTCAATTTTGTCGCTGTAATTATAGTTTGCAAAAATTCCGTCAGCAAGGGGCGAAATTGCGTTTAACTTCAATATATCTGCCATTTTATTCTCCTTAAACCGTCCTTTTAATGTGCTTGGTCAGGCGTTTTCGCTCTCGAATTTCTTCATAAATTCAATCAGCGCCTTTACGCCGTCTACGGGCATCGCGTTGTAAATGGAAGCGCGCATACCGCCGACTATTCTGTGCCCTTTCAGCGACACAAGCCCCGCCTTTTTCGCCTCGGCGATAAACTTTGCGTCAAGCTCCTCGCTGTCCGTTACGAACGGCACGTTCATAACCGAGCGGTAGGGGCGCTCCACGTTGTTTTTGTACAGTTTGGAGTTGTCGATAAAGTCGTACAAAAGCTGTGCTTTGTAATTATTGACCTCTTCCATAGCCTTTACGCCGCCCTTGGCTTTAAGGTTTTCAAGCACCAGCCACGCCATATAAATGGAGAAGGCGGGGGGAGTGTTGTACAGCGAACCGTTTTCGTCCTGCACCTTCCATTTAAGCATAGTCGGGCATATTTTAAGCGGCTCGCCTATAAGCGAACGCTTTGCAATTACAATGGTAACGCCGGCGGGGGCAAGATTTTTCTGCGCGCCCGCGTATATTACGCCGAAGTCGGCAACGTTTATGCGGCGCGAAAATATTTCGGACGACATATCGGCGACGAGCGGAGCCGCGCACTTGGGAAATTCGGCGTACCTCGAACCGAAGATTGTGTTGTTGGAAGTGATGTGAACGTAATCGGCGCCCTCGGTGTAGTTAAGCGCGTTTAAATCGGGGATATATGCGTATTTTTTGTCCGAACTGTCGCCTATTTTGTGCGCCGCGCCGTAAATTTGCCCCTCCTGCCAAGCCTTTTTGGCAAAGTTGCCCGTAACTATGTAGTCGGCGGAGCCGCTGTGCATAAGGTTGAGGGGTACCGCCGCAAACTGCGTGCTCGCCCCGCCCTGAACGAAGATTACCGCATAGTCGTCGGGCACGCCTAAAAGCTCCCTTACAAGCGCTTCCGCACCCTTAACCACCTGTTCGTAAGCCTTGTCGCGGTGGGATATTTCGGTTACCGACATACCCGTGCCCGCAAAGTCCAAAAATTCGGCTTTGGCTCTTTCCAGCACTTCCAAAGGCAGGGTGGAGGGACCCGCCGCAAAATTGTAAACTCTCATATTTTAAACCTCGCAAAAAAATTTCCGTCTATAAAACTTATGCCTGCCGCCGCGTTTTTGCATATATACGCTTTTTAGCGGGCGTTTATGCATAAAACTGTATAAATTAGAATTATTATACACCTAAACGCAAAAATATACAAGCATTTTGCATAATAAATTAAAATTTTGAATAAAAAATGATAAAACGGAAACGGTTTGCGCGGGCGCGCGCGGAAACAAAAAGTAAAAAATTTCTTTAAAAAGACAAAAAAACCCCTTAATTATATTTACAATTGCGCAAAATTGGTGTAAACTAAATAGCGGATATGTATTTGACGGCGGTAAATTGGTGCGCATATATCCCGCGAATAACGGGATACGGCGGTAAAATTTACGCGTTTTCAGGTTCGCGTAACCGTTTTTTCGGGGTACGGAAGTGAAAAAGAACGAGGTGTGTTATGAGTGATAACAAAAACGGCAAGGGATTTACCAAGGCGGATATAGTTTTAACGAGGGTGGAACAGCTTACAAGGCAGGTTGCGTCCCTCGAAGCGCGCATTGTAAAGGGCGGCGGCGACGTTGCAAGCGCCGCGGTTATCCGTAAACTTACCGAGGAGAACGCAACGCTCAAAAAGGAAATTTCCTACGTGTCGGCGCAGATTGAAGGTCTGTTCACCGCGCTTTCGAGAACGCTTTCCAAACTTCCCGAACAGGTTGCGGCAAGGGGCGCGCTCGGCGAGCCCGTAACCGCCCGCGCGGATATCGACGTCGACGACCTCGCTTCCCGCGTTGCTGCAAAAATTATCATACCCGAATCGGGCGTGGCGGCTGTCGACGCAGAAACGCTTGCGGACAAGCTCGGCTCCGCGCCTCTCGATTACGACGCGCTGGGATACGCCGTGGCAAAGCGCCTTTACGTTCCGCAGGCGATTGCCGAAGAGGTGGACTACGACGTACTCGCGCAGAAAGTTACCGAGAAAATGCCTCCACTTACGGTAGACTACGACGACCTCGGATACTCCGTGGCAAAGAGAATTTATATTCCTCAGGCGATTGCCGAGGAAGTCGACTACGACGAAATTGCAAATAAAGTATTGGAAAAAATTCCCGCATTCGCTTCGTCCGCGGCGTCCGAAACGGCGTACGCCACTGCGGAACCCGTCGGCGAGCCCCTTTCGGTGCAGGCGGAAATCGATTACGACCTGCTCGCTTCCAAGGTTGCCGAAGCCGTATCCGTGCAGGAGGCGGTATCTCCCGACTATATAGCGGCGCGCGTCGCCGAGCAAATTATCGTTCCCCAGACGGCTGTGCAGGCTGATTCGGTAGACCTCGACGTGGAAGAACTTTCGCGCAAGGTTGCCGATAAAATCGCCATTCCCGCATACGAGCCTTCCGAAGCGGTAAACGAGGAAAGGCTGGCGGAAGCCGTTGCCGAAAGACTTAAAGAGAGAGAGGAAACAGCCGAAGCGCTCCCCGCTGCGTATGAAGCCAATCTTGACGAGCAGGCTCTTGCGGAGGACATCGCTTCCCGCTTGAACTTCTCGCTTTCCGACGAGCTGATTGCCGCGGCGGTTGTCAAAAACCTTTCCGACGCAATAGATTCCGACGAAATTGCCGACTGCGTTGCCAAGCGCGTGGGAAGCATTTCCCCCGAACAGTTTGAAATTACCGTTGACGACGACGGTTGCGACTCGCTTGCCAAAGCCGTTGAAAGCAAGCTCGACTACGACGTGCTTGCCGCGGCGGTTGCGGAAAAACTCAACCCCGCGTTTATGGCTACCGCTTCCGCCGAGGATATCGACGCGGACGAGCTTGCCCGCGCTATATCCGATAAGCTTTCAGTAAACGCGGACATAAACGAGGACGTGCTTGCGGATAAAGCCGCGGCGATACTTTCCAACTATATGCCCGAAATAGACAGCGCGGACATTGCCGACAAGGTTGTTGCGGGCATAATTCCCGCGCTTCCCGCAACTCCCGTAATCGACAGCGACGGTATTGCTTATTCTGTAAGCGAAAGGCTTGTTGAAAGTCAGGAAAATTCCGACTACGACATAGTTATAGACGACGACGGACTTACGCGCATAACCGACAATATCACCGAAGAGATTGCAAAGGACAGCATAGAGAGATACTCCAAAATCGAGGGCGACATTTCCGACATCAAGGAAGAGTACGGCAAGAGATTCGATAAAATCGATAGCGATATAGCCGAAATAAAGGCTATGCTTTTAAGCGGAGTTGTCGTTGCGGCGGGCGCGGCGGAAAATACCACGTACGTTGAGGAAGCCCAGCCCGAGGAAGAGCTTGTAACCGTAAGCGATTTGGTGGGCGAGGAGCTTGCCGAAGAGCAAGCGGAAGAAGAGGTTGAAGAAGAACCCGAAGAAACCGTTGAAGAAGAACCCGTTCAAGCGGCTACCGAAGAGGTTGAAACCGAAGAAGCCGAGGAGGAAGAAGAGGTTGACGAGGACGACGATATGGTCGCCGACATCGACGAAAATCTTTCCGAGGGCGAAATAATGCCCGACGGCATATCGGGCGGCGTCGACTTTGCCAATATGATGAAGTACAACCGCTCGTTCATTGCAAGAATCATTCAGGGAACGGACGAACAGAAACAGTATTACGGCAGAGTTAAAACGGCTTTGCTCTCCTATAAAAAGGTAAACTCCAACGTTGCCTGGGGAAGCGAACGTTTCAACAAGGGCAGGGAAACCATTGCAAGGTTTAAAATCCGCGGCAAGACGCTGTGCCTGTATCTCGCGCTCGACCCCAACGAGTTTGCCGTATCCGTATACCATCAGGTTGACGTATCCGACAACAAGTCGATGCACGGCACGCCTATGATGGTTAAAATCAAGAGCCCGCTGGGCGTTAAAAAGGCTATAAGGCTGATAGACGAAATGCTGGCAAGGCGCAACGGCGAAAAGCATAATATTGCCGAGCGCGACTACGCCGCTATGTATCCTTACGAGACTATGGAAGAGCTTATCGACGACGGTCTTGTAAAGGACGTAAGCAAGAACAAGTAAACGACCGAATTGTTTTACGTAAGATAAAAAGGGGGTTAATTTAGAACCCCCCTTTTGTTTGTATTATCCGTGCCGCGCGGTCGGCGGCAATAATTTAAGGAAATGTAACGATGGAAAGAGAAAAGAAAAACGAACGCGCGGACAGGAAACCGCGAGAAAAGCGCGCCAAGCCGCGCGCGGAAGACGAGGGTGCAAAGAGTTTTAAGCCCCGCCGCCGTAAGGACGAAGCGGTAAAGGGCGAAAGGGAAGCAAGGCAAGGCGGAAAGAAAGGCGCCGCGCGCCGCGGCGGCTCGCCCGAAAACACCGCCGTTGAAAGACCTGCGGCGCAGTTAAAGCGCAACGAGGGCAAGGGCAAGAAGTCCGTGCAGGAGCCCTTCCTCAACGAGAGCAAGGGCAAGAAGTCCGCTCAGGAGCCCTTCCGCAACGAGCGCAGGGCAAAGTCCGACAGGGGCAATCAGCGCAAGTCCTCCAAAAACGCAGTAAAAATAATATTTTTGGGCGGCGTGGGCGAAATTGGCAAGAATATGACGGCGTTGGAGTGCGGCGACGATATCATTATTATCGACGCGGGCATAATTTTCCCCACCGAGGAAACGCCGGGCATCGACCTTGTCGCGCCCGATATTACCTATCTTGTAGAGAATAAAAAGAAGCTTCGCGCGCTGTTTTTAACGCACGGGCACGAGGACCATATAGGCGGCGTTCCGTACCTTTTAAAGGAGGCGGACGTGCCCGTTGTGGCAACCAAGCTCACGCTTGCGCTTGTGGACAACAAACTAAGGGAACACCGCTTAAATAACGTAAAGGAAAAGGTCGTTTCCCCCGGCGAAAGCTATCAGGCGGGCTGTTTTAAAGTGGAGTTTATCAACGTAAACCACTCGATTGCGGGGGCGGTAGCCCTCTGCATACACACCCCGCAGGGCGTAATTTTCCACAGCGGCGACTTTAAGATAGATTTAACGCCCGTCGCGGGCGAGCCTATCGACCTTAAATCGATTGCCGATATCGGCGGCAGGGGCGTGCTGTTGTATATGGGCGAGAGCACGAATATCGAGCGGCAGGGATATACTATGAGCGAGGCGGTAGTGGCGGAAACGTTGGACAGGCTTTTTGCCGAAAACTCCGCCCGCAGGCTGATTATTGCAACCTTTGCCTCCAACGTGCACCGTCTGCAACAGATTATAGACCTTGCGGCAAGGTATAAGCGCAAGGTTGCCCTAAACGGCAGAAGTATGCTAAACGTGGTGGAGGCGGCGGAAAAGATTGGCGAAATGTCGCTGCCCGAAGGCGTGCTTGTAGATATAACCAAGACTAAAAACCTGCGCGACGACGAGCTTGTCATTGTATGCACTGGCAGTCAGGGCGAGCCTATGAGTGCTTTAACTCGTATGTCCAACGGCGAAAACCCCGCCATAACAGTGGGCGCAAACGATACTATCATAATTTCCGCTTCGCCCATTCCCGGTAACGAGCGCGGAATTTACAGCGTTATAAACAAGCTTTACCATCTGGGCGCGGACGTCGTTTACGAAAGTCTTGAAAAAATTCACGTTTCGGGGCACGCCTGTCAGGAAGAGCATAAAATGATGCACACGCTGTTAAAGCCCAAATTTTTCGTTCCCGTGCACGGAGAATACCGTCATCTTAAAAAGCACTCGCAACTTGCCCAAAGCTTGGGTATGAACGAGCGCGACGTATTCATTGCGGACATAGGCAACTGTCTGGAAGTAACTTCCAAATATATAAAGAGGCTTGCCGACGTGCCTTCCGGCTCGCGCCTGATTGACGGCGAGGGGATAGAGGACGAAAAAGCTTCGGTGGTTATGCAGGACAGGCGCCAGCTTGCCGCCGAGGGGCTATTCATTGTGTCGGTAGCCGTATCGGGAGGGGAGGTAATAGGCGAGCCCGCCATAAATTCCCGCGGGTTTGTGTTCGATTTCCACCACGACTACAACAGGGAAATGCGCGAGGTAATAAACCGCGCTATTTCGGGGTACGATTTGTCCGTGGGAACGGTGGACGAGCTTAAACGCGTTATAAAGCGCGCTCTGCGCAACTATCTTTCCAAAAAGACCAAGCAGTCGCCAATGGTAGTGCCCGTGGTGGTAGAGCTTTAAAAGACGAAATTGTTTGACGGTAATTGGCTTTGCGTCAGTTGTTGCGGTTATAAAGCCGCTTAATTGGCTAAATAAATTCATACGAGCGTTTTGGTATTATTATTTAAAACTTTATTCAGGTAAAATTGCGCCTTAAAAATTTTTAAAGCAATGGAAGTATCGCCGATTTTCTGCGGCGGATATTTAAACTATATGGAAGAAACAAAATTCAATTACGCGCACAACGATACGAGCGCGCCCGAGAGAAAGAGCAGGACGGCGGGGCTTAACAAATTGCGGGTATCCGCCGAAGTTGAGCAACTGCGCATTTCTGCACACGAGCGCGAAGTGCCCACCGCTTCGGAGGAAACGCTAAACTTTATCCTTGCCCTCGCCCTCGCTAAAAACGCCGAAAATATCTTAGAAGTGGGCTGTGCGGAGGGGATAACCTCGCTTGCGCTTTTAAACACGTGTAGCCGCGCGCACCTTACGGCAATAGAGCGGGACCAAGCGTTTTTTTGCGCGGCGCAAACCAATTTAAGCGCATATGAGGGCAGGCGCACGTTACTTTCAGGTGATGCGGCGGACATATGTAAGGGGCTGGCAACCGAGGCGTACGACTTTATATTTTTAGATTGCGCCAAGGTGCAATACATAAAACTTTTGCCCGAATTAAAGCGAATTTTAAAGAAAAACGGCGTATTGCTTGCCGACGACGTGCTTATGTACGGCTGGGTGAACGGCGAGGTGGAAACGCCCAAAAAGCGCAGAATGCTTGTGGAGCATATCCGCGAGTATCTCGAAGCGGTAACTTCCGACGGGCAATTGGCTACTTCCGTTCTGGATATTGGCAACGGACTTGCAATGAGCGTAAAGAGGAATTGACGAATGAAGGTTGAACTTTTAGCCCCCGCGGGCAATTATGCCAAACTGAAAACGGCGTTCTATTTCGGCGCGGACGCGGCTTACATAGGCGGAAAGGCGTTTTCTCTGCGCTCGTTTGCCGACAATTTCGACGCCGACGAGCTTAAAAGCGCGGTTGAATTTGCGCACAAACTCGGCAAAAAAGTATACGTTACGGCAAATATCTTTGCGCGCAACGCCGATTTTGGCGCGCTTTCCGATTACTTTAAATACCTATATCGAATAGGTGTGGACGCGGCTATAATTTCCGACGGCGGCGTGTTTTACGCGGCAAAAAAAGCCGCCCCCGACTTGTCGGTACATATATCCACGCAAGCCAATTTAACCAATAAATACGCGGTAAAATTCTGGAAGGAGCAGGGCGCAAGCCGCGCAATTTTGGCGCGCGAGCTGTCTTTAAACGAGATTAAAGAAATTCACGACTTTGTTCCCGATATGGAGCTTGAAGCGTTTGTGCACGGCGCTATGTGCATATCCTATTCGGGCAGATGTCTTTTATCCGACTATCTCGCTTCAAGACCTTCCAACCGCGGCGAATGCGTGCAGGCGTGCAGGTGGAACTACGCCGTAAAAAAGCGCGATTTGGGCGCGGACAGCGGTGAGCTGGCTTTGGAAGAGGACGGGCGCGGCACGTATATCTTTAACAGTAAAGATTTGAATATGTCCGCGTATCTCGACAAAATGGCGGAAGCGGGCGTTTGCTCGTTTAAAATAGAGGGGCGTATGAAGAGCGAGTATTACCTCGCCACTGTTATAAACGCGTACCGCAGGTGTTTAGACGGCGGCTTTGACGAAACCGTCGCGCGCGAGCTTACTACGGCGGCGCACCGCGACTATACAACCGCCTATATGCTGGGCGAAAATCACCAAACGGTAAACTATTCCGACAGTCAGGCTAAGGGCGATTGCGACTATATAGCCAACGTTTTGGGCGGCGGCGAGGGCAAGGCGCAGGTTGAAATGCGCGGTCGTTTTAAGGTGGGCGATACTTTGGAAGTGCTTTCGCCTACGCAAAACTTCGGCAAATCTTTTACGGTTGAGCGGGCTTTAAATTCCGCGGGTGAAGAGGTTGACGACTGCAAGCGCGTGCAGGAAATTTACACGATAAACTGCCCCCATAATTTATCCGCGGGCGACATTTTGCGGAGAAGAAAATAAAGCGCGCGGTTGCGGATTTGTGCGGGCGGCTTTTACATACAAACGGGGAAATGCCAAAGTAAACGGTTATGGATTATCAGGTAAAAAACATTTACGGAAAAATTAAAAATAGAAGCGTTGCGGTAAGGGTGCCCGGCTCTAAAAGCATAACGGCGCGCGCCCTGTTGTTGGCGGCTTTGGCGGAGGGCGAAAGCGTTTTGTATAACGCTCAGCTTTCGGACGACTGCGCAACCTTTTTAAATGCCGTAAAAAGCTTGGGTATAAGCGCGGAAGCGGACGGCTCAACCGTAAAAATTAAGGGGTGCGGCGGCAAGTTGCCCGTATCGGGCGGCGAAATTTACGTTGGCAGCGCGGGCACTGCGGCAAGGTTTTTAACGGCGATTTGCGCGTTGAGCGGCGGCGAATTTAAAATTACTTCGTCCGAACAGATGCAAAAAAGACCGCAGGGCGCGCTTATTGCCGCGCTTAAAAGTCTTGGCGCAAAGTTTACGTTTTTCGGCGAAGAAAACTGCTTCCCCTTTATTGTTCGCGGCACGGCTGAGTGCGCCGACTGCGCAAAGGTGGATATAACCAAGTCCAGCCAATTTCTGTCCGCCCTCTTAATGGCTGGCGTGCTGGCGGGCAAACCTTTACGCGTGCGCACGGTGGGCGCGCACGGGCTCGACTACGTTAAAATGACGCTGGATATGATGTGGTCGTTCGGCGTAAACGTCGCAAAGGTGGGGGGCGTTTATACCGTAAGCGGCGGGTATAAGGCTAAAAGGTACGATATAGAGCCCGACGTTTCCGCGGCGTGTTACTTTTATGCGGTAAATAAATTGCTTGGCGCGGATATAAGCGTTGCGGGCGTAATGCCGCACACGATGCAGGGCGATATCAAATTTATAAATCTTTTAAAAAATTTCGAGGGCGGCAAAGTGGATATGTCGGCGTTTTCCGACCAAGCTTTAACTCTTGCGGCGGTTGCGCCGTACCTTAAAGAGCCAACCGAAATTTGCGGCGTTGCGCATATTCGCGGGCAGGAGTGCGACAGAATAGCGGCGATAAAGCGCAATCTTACCGCTATGGGCGTGCCCTGCGAGGAGAGGGCGGACGGCGTTAAAATATATCCTTGCGCCCCGCACGGCGCGGAAATAGAAACGTTTGGCGACCACCGCGTGGCAATGGCTTTTTCCGTTTGCGGACTGCGCACCGACGGCATAGTTATAAAGGACGCGGAAGTGTGTTCTAAAACTTTTAAAGAGTACTTTGAAACGCTTGATAACTTAATCGAGCGGTTGATATAACTTAGATAATACGGCTTTATAAATTTAATAAATGCTTGGCTGTAAAATTTTCACGGTCAAGCGTTTTTTTTGCTTCTTGCCAATATTCTTGTGAAATTTCTTTTATTTCTGTTCTTTCAATAAATTCATTCAATATTTCTTGCCTTCCTCCTTAGTAAAGGAGGAAGGTGTCGCTTTTAAGCGACAGTTCAAGGATGTGTAATTTTATACCCTATTTATATTGAGGTTATGTATTTTCACCTTATTAAATAATTTGAATTATTCAAATACTAAGCTTTTACTTTACATATGGTAATATATCACCTTATCCCCCTCTCGTCGCCTGCGGCGCCACTCTCCCCCTTATTACAAAAGGGGGAGAGCAAGGGTGTGCGCGGAGCCTTCCGCTTAGCAAAGGGGGAGAGCAAGGGAAAAGTACGGCACAATTGCTTGCACGTTAGCTAATGAGAGAGCAAGTGGTGAGGTATTAAGTATTTATAAAAATGCGCCGCGACGTTAGTCGCGGCGTTTCCAAATTTATTATTCCTTATTTCTTGTATTCCTCCTTAGTAAAGGGGGAAGGTGTCGGCGTTTATGCGACGTTTCAAGGATGTGTAATAATCAATAAATTTAACGGCATTTCTTGTCTTCCCCCTTAACAAAGGGGGAAGATGTCTGTGTTAGCAGACAGATGAGGGATGTGTATTTTTATACCTTATTTAAGTTATGTATTTTTACCTTATTAAATAATTTGAATTATTCAAATACTAAACTTTTACTTTACATATGGTAATATATCACCTTATCCCCCTCTCGTCGCCAATGGCGCCACTCTCCCCCTTATTACAAAAGGGGGAGAGCAAGTGAAGGGTGTGCTATATGTTCCAATTGAATAAAATATGTTCAAATTAAACATTCGAAAAAATTTATATCTGTGCCACAGATAAGTCAAGATTTTTGTGTTTTATTTGATTATACTGCCTTATACAAAAGATAAAAATCAAGGAGTTAAGTTATGGAAAATAATTGTTTTGGAAAAAGACTTAGAATATTGCGGTTGGAAAGAAATTTAACGCAAAAACAGCTTGCCGAAATTTTTAATACCACCGTTTGGTCTATTTCCGATTGGGAACTCGGCAATGCAGAGCCTAAATTGGACGTAGTTAAGCAAATAACAAAGTTTTTCGGCGTTAAGGCGGACTATTTGTTTGGTATTTGTGAAAAATAATAATTACTTTAAAACAAAACGCCCGCCGCTTGTGCAAGCGGCGGGCAAACAATTAAACAAAATATTAAATTTACATTGCGGGTCCCGTAGCGGAGGGAGTATAAACCCTTGCGGCAAGTTCCTGATTTAACGCATACAGCCCCTTTGCATCGTGTCCGTACAGCTCGTACTTTCTAAGCATATCTTCGGCGTTTTTTTCCTCTTCGCCCTGCTCTTTTATAAACCAATCTAAAAACTGCATAGTTTTAAAATCTTTAATGGCAAACGCCTCCGCGTATATTTCGTTTATAAGCGAAGTTACGTACTGCTCGTGCTCTAAGCCGAATTTAAGCGGGTCGTTATGCGTTTTAAATACTTTGTCGGGCTTTGCTATTGCGTTAAACGTTACGCGGAAACCGTTGTCTATAAGGTATCTTCTGAACATCATAGCGTGGTCGCGCTCTTCCTGCGCCTGAATCTGATACCAATGCGCAAAGCCGTCTAAGCCCTCCGCCTCGTAATAGTTTGCAAAGTCAAGGTAGAGGTATCCCGAATACAACTCCTTGTTCACCTGCTCGTTTATAAGTTCTGCAATTTTTTTGTTAAGCATAAATTCCTCCGTGGTTTTATCTGCTTAATTATAAGCCTTTGTCGGAAAAATTACAATAATTTGGAATAAACTTTCCCAAATTATTTTTTGCCGCGCTTGCGTTGTAACAAGCCGAAGGTTGTGGTATAATTATAGCGTATGGAGCGAATTGTACTGCACTCTGATTTAAATAATTTTTACGCTTCGGTAGAAAAAATATTAAACCCCGAACTTGCGGGCAAGCCCGTAGCCGTTTGCGGCAACGAGGAGGAGAGGCGCGGCATTGTGCTCGCCAAGAGCGAGGAGGCGAAAAAGACGGGCATAAAGACGGGCGACACCGTATGGCAGGCGCGGCGCAAGTGCCCCGCTTTAATCGTCGTGCGCCCGCACTTCAAGGAATATATGGCGTACTCTCGCAAGGTAAAGGCGATTTACGCGCGCTATACCGACCTTATAGAGGGCTACGGCATAGACGAATGCTGGCTGGACGTTACGCGCTCTACTAAAATCTTCCCTGAATACGGCGGGGAAAAGTACGTTGGCGAGGGTGAGGAAAGGCATTTCACCGACGGATATCTGCGGTTTATCGGCGACACTATACGCAACGAGGTAAAAAGCGAGCTTGGCGTAACCGTGTCCGTTGGCGTTTCGTTCAACAAGGTTTACGCAAAGCTCGGCTCCGATTTGAAAAAGCCCGACGGCACTTCGGTCATATCATATTTAAATTACAAAAACGTAATATTCGGGTTGCCCGTAAGGGACTTGCTTATGGTGGGCGGCGCAACCGAAGCCAAGCTTTGCGCTATGGGCTATAACACGATTGGCAAGCTTGCCGCGGCGGACGACGGCAGGATATTTAAGGCTTTGGGCAAGTTCGGAAGCACGCTTTTAACATACGCCCGCGGCGAGGACGCTTCCCCCGTGCGCCAATTGGGGGACGACAGGGAATTGAAGTCGATTGGCAACTCCACGACCTGCCCCAAGGATTTAACCGACTACAACGGAGTAAAGCGGGTGCTGTTCGTTCTTTCGGAAAGCGTTGCGGCGCGGCTGAGGGAGGCGGATTTGGGGCTTGCCGACACGGTGCATTTATGGGTGCGCGACAGCTCTTTAAACAGCGAACAGGCGCAAAGAAAGGTGCGGCACACCTGCCTTTGCGAGGAAATCGCCGAGCACGCTTTCAATCTGTTTAAAGAAAAATTCAAGCCGCCCTTTGCAGTGCGCGCCCTCGGCGTTACCGTGTCGGGGTTCGATTGCGGCAAATCGCAACTTACGTTCGACGAAACGGCGGGCGACTACGCCAAGCGCGAGCGGGCGGAAAGGTGCGTTGACGCGATAAGAAAGAAGCACGGCTATGCCGCCGTTCAGCGTGGAATTATTGCGGAAGACCCCACGGAAATGACCAACGACATTAAAAACAGCCACCTTATAAAGCCTGCGCGCTTCGACGACGGCGAAGAAATATAATTTATGCTTATGCCAAACATAAAAAGTTGTGTGGGTTGTAATCGTTGACAACGGCGGTTAAATTAAATATAATTTAAGTATATTATAAAAAACAAATAATTAAGCAGGCAAAACTGCGTTTTGCGCGGCTCGGGTCGGTTGAAAAGCCCGCGCGGCTCAGGCGTTAAGTTGCGCAAGAGAGGGCTTTATGATTTTACCCGATAAGTTCGGCGAAAACGTATTCAACGACAAAGTGCAGAAAGAAACTTTGCCCAGCGAGGTGTACAAGGCGTTGCGCGCAACCATAGACGCGGGCAAACCGCTGGATACTTCCATTGCGGGCACGGTTGCTTCTGCAATGAAAAAGTGGGCTGTTTCCAAGGGCGCAACCCACTACACGCATTGGTTTCAGCCGCTTACGGGTTTAACGGCGGAAAAGCACGACAGCTTTATAGAGCCTGAGGGCGACGGCGTTATTATGCGGCTTACGGGCAAAAGCTTAACCGTAGGCGAGGCGGACGCTTCCAGCTTTCCTTCGGGCGGCTCCCGCGTTACCTATATGGCGCGCGGTTACACCGCGTGGGACCCCACTTCGCCCGCGTTCGTAAAGGAGGGTACGCTGTACATACCCACCGTATTCGTATCCTACACGGGTGAAACTCTCGATAAAAAATCGCCTTTGTTGCGCTCTATGAACGCCATAGACAAACAGGCAAAGCGCATTTTGGCGCTGTTCGGCAGAAAGTGCAAAAAGGTTTACACTACGGTCGGTCCCGAACAGGAGTACTTCCTTGTGGACGAAGAGCAGTATATGCGGAGAAAGGACTTGCGCCTGTGCGGCAGAACGCTTTTCGGTGCGCCCGTATCCCGCGGGCAGGAACTTGAAGACCATTACTACGGCGTGCTTAAACCCCGCATAGTTGAGTTTATGCGCGATTTGGACAACGAGTTGTGGTCCTACGGCGTGCTTTCCAAGACCAAGCACAACGAGGTTGCGCCCGCCCAGCACGAAATGGCGCCCGTATTCGGCACAGCCAACATTGCCGTAGACACCAATATGCTGACTATGGAAATTATGAAAAAGGTGGCGCAGAGGCATCATCTTGCCTGTCTTCTTCACGAAAAACCTTTCGAGGGGATAAACGGCAGCGGCAAGCACAACAATTGGTCTGTGTCTACCGACGACGGTTTTAATTTATTAAACCCCGGCGACTGCCCCGAAGAGAACACGCTGTTCAAGCTTGTTTTAGCGGCGGTAATAAAGGCGGTGGACGATTATCAGGGCATACTGCGCGCTTCCGTAGCTTCGGCGGGCAACGACCACAGGCTCGGCGCAAACGAGGCGCCTCCCGCAATTATATCCGTTTATTTGGGCGACCAGCTCGGCGCGCTTGTAAACGCCATTGTAAAGGGTGAAAACTACGTGCCCGTAAAGGCGGAAAAGGGCAGCATAGGCGTGCCCGAAAGCCCCATTTTCCCCAAGGACGCAACCGACAGAAACAGAACGTCGCCGTTCGCGTTTACGGGCAATAAATTCGAGTTCCGTATGGTCGGTTCGCAGGCTAACGTTTCCGACGCAAACATAGTTTTAAACACCATAGTCGCCGACGCGTTCGGGCAGTTTGCTGACGAGCTGGAAAAGGCTTCCGATAAGGAAAAGGCGGCAAACAAGATTATCGAAAGGGAGTTGAAAGCCCATTACCGCATAATCTTCAACGAGGACGGCTACGGTCCCGATTGGGAACACGAAGCCGAACGCCGCGGGCTGTTAAACCACAAGAACACCGCGGACGCCGTTCCCGTCTGCTTCGAGCAGAAGAATATAGACGTGTTTGTGCGTCAGGGCGTATACACCAAGGGCGAGGCGATTGCGCGCGCGGACATTCAGCTTGAAAATTACTGCAAGATTATCAACATAGAGGCGCTTACAATGCTCGAAATGGCGCGCAGGGACATTATTCCCGCCGTTTCCGACTACGTGGCGACGCTCTGCTCCAACGTAGCCGCAAAGCAGGCGGTAAACGAGGAGTTGCCTTGCCGTGGCGAAAAGGAAACCATTACCGCACTTGCCACGCTCAACGACGAGGTGTGCGCTTTGGCAACACGGCTCGAAGGCGAGTTGAGGGACATAAAGCTTGCCGACGTACGCCCCGCTTCGCAGGCAATGGCGCACAAGGTAATTCCCTTAATGGAGGAAATGAGAAAGCGCGTAGACAAGATGGAAACGCTTACTTCAAGCGACTATTGGTGCTATCCCACTTACTTCGATTTGCTTTACAGCGTAAACAACTGATTATAAAAATTAAACGCGCCCCGCGGCACTGTGCCGCGGGGCGCGCTTAATTTATTAAAACTTTTAAAATATTGTAACGGCAAGCCACAGCCCGCCCAGCGCGGCAAACAGCGCGGGCACGGAAATAAGCGCGCCAATCTTCAAAAAATCGGCATAGCCGAATTTTACGCCGTGCTTGTTTATTATAGAACTCCACATAATTCCCGCAAGCGCGCCAATCGGCGTGAGATACGCGCCTATATTGGAGCCTATTATGCAGGCGAACAGCGCGGGAATACTCGCTACGCCGCTCCGCTCCAATACGGAGGAAAACAGCACGCTCATAGGTATGTTGTTTACAAGGTTTGCGGATAAGAACGAAAGCGTTCCGTATTTTAGTATTTGCAAGTCTGCGCCCAAAAATTTGCCTATCGCCGCGGTTACGCCCACGTCGTCGAGCACTATTACGATTACGAACATAGAGAGCACGAAGGGTATAATTTGGTACGGGGTGCGCTTTAAACTTGCGCCGAGCTCGCGCGGTTTTTTTCTGCGGACGGCGGCGTAAATCAAAGTGATTATAATAAGGCTCGCCGCCGCGGCAAGCGCGGCTAACCACATCTGCAACCCTATATAAGGACCTACGGCAAGCAACACGGTGGCAACGGCAAGGTGGACTATACCGACGATAAGCAGAAACTTATCCTTTATTTTAAATTCTTCCGTCCCGCAGGAGAGCGGCTCTTTCAATTTTTTGCGGAACGTCAAATACAGTGCGGCAAGCGCGGTGCCGCCGCCGAAAACGGCGGGGAATATGCTGTATTTAAGGTACTGAGCAAAATCTATTCCCGCAGAGGAGGCGAGGTATATATTGGTGGGGTTGCCTATTATAAGCGCAATGCTCCAAGTGTTGGCGGCAACGAATTCCGAGGCGAGGTAGGGCAGGGGGCTGATTTTTGCGTTTTTTGCAAAATAGCAGATAAACGGGGTGAACGACAGTATTATTACGTCGTTGGAGGTGAATACCGTCAGTACGGAAACAAGCGCGTACAGGCTGAAAAACAAGCCCTTTTGCCCCGCTCTGCTTTTGGCGAGCGCCATATTCGCCAATTTGCCGAAAAATCCCGCTTCGTCAAGGAATACCGACAGCGCCGTCATAGATAAAAACAGCACGAGTATCTTTAAGGGGTTTACGTCGCTGTCGGCAATAAGCGCGGACCATACGGTTTTTACGTTTGTGGGCGAACTTAAAAAAACGGCTGCCGCCCCTATAAGCGTTATCAGCCAATACGTATTCAATTTCAGCTTGCCAATTTTAAGTTTTGGGAAAAACAGCACGGAGGCTATCATTGCCGCGCACACCGCTACGGCTATAATAATCGGCGCAAGCATATCGCTTATTTCCTTTTAATTTTTACATAATATTACAACTATTTATTTTGTTAGTCAAAGCTTTGCGGGTTGTTCTTTTTGCGTAAGAATAAAATTTTTTTCAAATAAATTTTTCTCAAATCATTAACAAGTAAACTTGGCAATGATATTATGTGATTGCAAAGAAAACTTGGCAAGGAGAGAGGTTATGGAAGAGGAAAACAAAGACTTTGATGCGCGTGAGGGGAAAGCGGAGCAACCTACGCGCGAGGATATATTGGCGGCAAGCCGAAACGAAAACAAAAACGGCGACGAAAGGGAAAAGCAGATATATAAAAACGCTATACAGATAGCTTACAGTATCGGGTTTATATTAACCTGCGTTATAATGCTTGTTTCGTCGGTTATGGGTAAGCTTTCCGCCGAACTTATGATTGTTTATACGGGTATGTCTGGGACGATGGGGCTGTATTGCGGCATAAAGTTTACAAAGCGTAAACCGTTGTTTCTTGCTTGCGGTGCGGTGTGTCTATTCGCTTGCGCGGTTTTTATAGTCTATTGGATATTACAGCTCTGCGGGGTTATTTAAATGAAAGACGGCACGCCTAAACTGCAATTTAAAAACAGGCTTAAACAGGCGCGGACGGAGGCGGGGCTTTCGCAGGGGGAGCTTGCCGAAATGGTGGGCGTTTCACGAAATACTGTGTCCAGCATAGAAACGGGGCAATTCAATCCAACCGCCAAGCTTGCGCTAATACTGTGCATAGCCTTAAACAAAAAATTCGAAGAATTGTTTTATTTTGAAAATTAAAAACCAAACGGCGCATACTGTACTTATGAACCTTAAAAACGGATTTGTATTGTTTTGGAAAAGGGCTTTCGACTATAAGGGATATTCTTCCCGCGGCGAGTTCTGGTGGGGCGTGCTGGGCAACGCCATAATAATGGTTATTTTGCTTGCGCTGTTAATTATAAGCCTTACTTGTTTTACGCCGCAAATCAACAATTTCAGCGTAATTATGATTTTGCTGTTTTCGCTGTTTTGCCTTGTGGAGCTGTTGCCGTCAATCAACTTGATTATAAGGCGTATGCACGACATAGGCAGAAGCGGGTATTTTATATTCGTGCTCTTTCTTCCCGTTATAGGTTATATCTGGTACATTTACCTTGTAACGCGGCGGGGAGTGGCAAACAAATACGTCATTTAAATTTAATGCGGCGCAACGCTTATGCGCCGCATTTTTAACTTGACTAAACACGCCTTTTATCTTATAATAATAGGGTAATTTTGTTTACGAGGTGAACGGTAATGTTGACTAGTATTTGCGGTATCAATTGGGGCGACGAAGGCAAGGGAAGAATGGTTGACCTTCTTTCGCGCGATTTCGACGTCGTTTGCCGCTATCAGGGCGGTAACAACGCGGGGCACACGGTTATCAATGACAAGGGCAAGTTTATTTTAAATCTGCTTCCCTCGGGTATTTTGCGCGAGGACGTAGTAAACGTTTTGGGATGCGGTATGGTAATAGACATCAAGCACCTCTGCGGGGAAATGGATAAACTGCGCGCCGCGGGCATAAAGATAACGCCCGAAAATTTGAAAATAAGCGACAAGGCTATAATAACTATGCCCTACAACGTATTGCAGGACATAATGGAGGAGGACAGGCTGACAAAGGCTACGGGCAAGCCCTACGGCTCTACCCGCCGCGGCATTGCGCCCGTGTATGCGGACAAGTATATGAAAAAGGCTTTCCGTATGGGCGAGCTTTTAAACCTCTCGCTGTTATACAAGCGCCTGCCCGATATAGTCGCCTGGAAAAATATGACTATTAAAGCGTACGGCTTCGACCCCGTAAAGGTGGACGATATGGTCGAGTACTTCGAAATGTACGGCAAGCCCCTGCGCGATTACATAATCGATACGGGAATATACCTCAACCAAGCGCACAAAGACGGCAAGAAAATTATGTTCGAAGCCCAGCTCGGCGCCCTGCGCGACATAGATTACGGCATAGTGCCCTATACTTCCTCGTCGTCTACAATAGCCGCGTACGCGCCCATCGGCGCGGGCGTGCCCAACTTGAAGATTGACAACTCGATTGGTATTATGAAGGCGTATTCGAGTTGCGTCGGCGCGGGACCTTTCACCTGCGAGTACTTCGGCAAAAAGGCGGATAAACTGCGCGAGCTCGGCGGCGAGTACGGTGCGGCTACGGGCAGACCGAGAAGGGTGGGACCTTTCGACGTAGTAGCTTCGCGTTACGGCATAATGTGCCAGGGCGCGGACGAAATCGCGCTTACCAAGCTCGATATTTTGGACGGGTACGAAGAGATTGAAATTTGCACCCATTACGAGCTTGACGGCAAGATTATAGACGAGTTCCCTTTCACCGACGTGCTTGACGATTGCAAACCCGTGTTCGAAAAGGTTAAGGGCTGGCACTGCGATACTTCCAAGTGCCGCACGGCGGAAGATTTGCCCAAGGAGGCGTTAGACTATATCCGCCTTTTGGAAAAGCTTTGCAACTGCAAAATAAAGTACGTTTCCGTAGGCGCGGAGCGCGACGCCTGCATTACGCTCGACTGAATTTAAAAAGTTGTAAATTTTGCTACGCGAGTATTGACAAACGCGTATGTTTTGCGTAAAATAATAATATAGCCAAGGCTGTTAAAGTTGTCGGGCAATCGTAGCCCGGGGGGGTTACATAGCTTTGGCTTTTATATTTAAAACTGTTTAAAAATAAGCCGCCCGCTTTTTGTAAAAGCGGGCGGCTTATTTTAGTGCGTTTTATTATTTCAATACAGTTCGCTGCGTATGGCTTTTTCCACCAACGTTACAAATTCCGATTTGTAGGGGTCTGCCGCGATATAAGTCGCAAGGCTTTCAAGCCTTTCGTAAACGGCGGCGATTGAGGCGTTTGCCGCGTATTGCGATTTGCGCAGTACCAACCCGAATTCGCTCACGCAGGCGGCGAAGCGCGCGTCGTTGCCGTCGGCGGAGGAGGTGGTAATAACCGCGCTCACGCTTGCGTCTTTCTGCGTGCCGCGCACGTCCTTGTACTTAATTTCCGCCGTGGCTATGTCGCCATCTGCGCCGTCTTTTAGTTTTACTTCGTACACGGCGGTGGAGCACAGCCCGCTTCCGAGTTCGCCCGCGTCCGTGCGGCTGTCGTTAAAATCGTCCTCGGATAAGTGTTTGGTATCGTAGCCTATCAGCCTGTATTTAACCACGTTGTCGGTAAACGTAACGCCCGCTTTCGCGTCCTTTGCAACCGTCTTTAAAACGCCGTTTAAATCGTGCGAGAATACTTTTCTCGCCTCGGTTTTGTTGTCGAGATAGGCGTAGTTTCCGTTGCCGTTGGTTGCCAGCGTTTCAAGCAT
Source organism: uncultured Christensenella sp. (assembly GCA_910586035.1). GTDB lineage: Bacteria > Bacillota > Clostridia > Christensenellales > Borkfalkiaceae > Coproplasma. The sequence continues at coordinate 25,145 of CAJUHT010000010.1, read as the reverse complement.
ATCGTCGCGCGTGTTGCCCATACCCACGCCGATAACCGAGAGATATATGCCGCTCTTTGCCTTTTCCGAAATAAATTCTTTCATTTCGTCAACGTCGCTTACGCCAACGTTGAAATCGCCGTCCGATATAATAATTATGCGGTTGTTTCCGCCCGTTATAAAGTACTTCTGCGCCGTTTTATAGGCGAGTTCCAGCCCGCCCCTGCCAAAGGTTGCGCCGCTTGCTTTAAGGTTGTTTATTTTGTTCATAACCGTCGGCTTGTTGCCCTCGGTACATTCCGCGCCTTCGAACACCACGCCCGTGCCGCTTGCGTACTTGACTACCGATACCACGTCGTTGTCGCCCAAATTTTCCACAAGGGTGTTAAGCCCGTACTTTGCAAGCCCCAGTCTGTCGTCGCCCGACATAGAGCCGGACACGTCTATTAAAAATACGTAGTTGCCGTTTTGCTCTTCAAGGCTTATGGTCTGCGTTTTTACGCCGAGGGTCAATAGCTTGTTTTCCTCGTTCCAGGGGCAGTCGGAAAGATATGCTGAAAGGGCTACCGCGTCCGTTTCGGGTTCGGGGTAAGAGTAGTCGAAATAATTTAGCATTTCCTCTATCCTTACGGAATCTTCGGCTATTTTATTGTTTTGCTCTATCTGGCGGCGCACGTAAGAATAGCCCGACGTATTTCTGTCGAGAGAGAAGTAGGAGGAGGCGTTTTCCGCAACGTCCTGAAACGAACTTTCGGTAACCGAGCCGTATTCGTAGTTGCCGCCCTCCGTTTCATCGTAAGAGAAGGGAGGAAACCAAGGCGTATACTCTCCCGAATTATCTCCCTTTTTTGAACAGGCGGTAAGCCCCAGGCATATTGCCGACAGCGTCGTTGCGGCGAGTATAAGAGCTTTCTTTTTCATAATTTTCCCCTTTGCGCCAAATGTTTTGGCGCGCCTTTTTTATTTGGTTTCGTTACTTAAACGACGCAAGGCGCGCTTCTGTCCCGAATTTGAGAAAAAATTTTTATAATTTATTTAAAAATCAAATCGAGCCACACCGTATAAGCGTTTTCGTCGGAGCTAATCACGTACAGATAATACTTTACGCCGTTGTTCTCCGTCTTTATTTTTACCGCGTATTCCCCGTTTTCTTCCGTTTGCAGTTTAAGGTAGGCGTTGCCGCGGTAGTAATTGCTTTCGCCGCCGTAGTATTCCCTGAAAAGTTCGCAGGCGGTGTTGCCGTCCGTATACTCGGCGTATATAACCGTTTCGTGCCTGCGGGCGTTTACCGTGGCGGTAAGCGCGGCTTGGGAATAGACTGCGCCGTCCTCGGAAGAGTAGCTGTAAAGGGAGTTTACCGAACAGTTATTCGCAAGGTTTATATCGCCCAAAAAATTCAGCCCTTCAACCTTTTCGGAATAGACGTCCCGCTCCGTTTGGGTTAGAGTCAGTCCGTCGTAGTAGTTTATCTGGGGGGGGGAAGGTCTTTGCGCCTGCTGGTAGTCGTTTACGCGGTCTATAATGCCGCTCATTGCGGCGGGGGCAAAGTACAGCCCTATGCCCGAAGCGCACGCGGAAAGAGCGCACGCCGCCGCTATAAACGCGCGCCGCAACGCCGGTTGTAACCCTTTGGGTTGTCTTATATAATTTTTTGCGCCGTCCGTTACGCTTTCGTCGGGGGCTTTCGCCGTTTCGAAATATTCGTTGAACGCGCTTTCCAAACCGTTGTCTTTTTTCATCAGTTCACTTCTATAACGTTTACAGTCAGTCTTTTATCCCGCTTTGCAAAAATTTTTTTAAATTGTTTTCCGCCCGCAACAGCAATCTTTCTGTGGAGGAGCGCGGAACGCCTATTGCCTGCGCTATTTCCCGCACGGTCATATCCAGGTAGTAGCGCATATATATTGCCCTGCGTTCCCCGTCGTCAAGCTTTGCAATCGCCTGTTCCAGCATTGCCGCCCGCTCGCATTTTTCGGGGGAGGCGTTTTCGTCGGCAAGGTTAAAAAGACATTCGGCGCTCACTTCCGCGCGGCGTTTGCGCTTTCTTAAATAGTCGAGTGCGGTGTTGCGCACTATTTTCAAAAGCCAGCCGAGCGCGTCGGTCTGCGTTTTATACTTTTTGGCAAACCTCGCAACCTTTATAAAGCTGTCGGATACCACGTCTTCGGCGGCGGCTCTTTCGCCCACGATTGTCAGCGCGGCAACGTACATACGCTTTGCCGCTATAACGTAAACGCCGTCTAAACTTTCGGCGTCGCCCTCCGCAACGGCGCAAATGAGATTATTCAATTGTCGCTTTGCGTCGTCTGTCATCTGTAAAAATTTTCCTTAAACTCTCTTATTTTAATTGTGCACCGCTTTTTTGTTGTTGTCAACGGTTTTTTTTATTCTTTTCCTTGCGTATAGCCGCTTCTGCGTGATAAAATGTATAATATCCTAATCGCAAGGTGATTTTTATGTTGAGAAAGTTTTACAAAATGCACGGAATAGGCAACGACTATATCTATTTCGATTGTTTTAACCAAAAAATCAAAAATCCGTCCGCGCTGGCAGTCAGGCTTTCGGACAGGCACTTTTCAATCGGCGGCGACGGGGTAATACTCTTATGCCCTTCCAAGCTCGCCGACTGCGCTATGCGTATGTTCAACGCCGACGGCTCGGAGGGGAAAATGTGCGGCAACGGCGTAAGGTGCGTGGGCAAACTTGCGCGCGACCTCGGCTACGTCAACGGGGATATATGCACGGTGGAAACGCTTTCGGGCGTAAAGACTTTGCAGTTTTCTTTCGGGGCGGACGGCAAAGTTGCCTCCGCAAAGGTTGATATGGGGGCGGCGGTTTTAAACGGCAAACTTATTCCTTCGACATTTGAGGGTGCGCAGGTGGTGGACTGTCCCGCGGTGTTCGGCGGGGAAGAATATAAAATTACGCTTGTATCTATGGGCAATCCGCACTGCGTGGTGTTTAAGGAGCCTGACGGTTTAGAGCTGGAAAAAATCGGTCCGCTGTTTGAAAACAGCCCGCTGTTCCCAGAAAGAATAAACACGGAGTTTGTGCGCGTTGACAATCGCAACGAACTGACTATGCGCGTATGGGAGAGGGGAAGCGGAGAAACCTGGGCGTGCGGTACGGGCGCGTGCGCGGTTGCTGTGGCGGCGGTTTTAAACGGGTTTGCCGACAAGAATACGCCTATAACCGTTCATTTAAAGGGCGGCGATTTGGTAATTACCTATACGGATAAAACGGTGTATATGGAGGGCGCGGCTACGCTGGCGTTTACGGGCGAAGTCGAAATTTAGTTTTATTGCAAATTTACAAATAAATGGGCGGCGAAATCTTGCAATTGCGCCGCCTTTATGTTACAATGATATACAGTATATATTCATAAGAAAAACTATAAATTTCGGCGGTTGCCGTTGGAGAAACAGGATATGACAAAGTACATTTTCGTAACGGGCGGTGTGGTTTCAGGTTTAGGTAAGGGCATAACGGCGGCTTCGCTCGGCAGGCTTTTAAAATGTAGGGGGTACAAGGTTGCTTCCCAAAAGCTCGACCCCTATATCAACATAGACCCCGGCACGATGAGCCCCTATCAGCACGGCGAAGTTTTCGTAACCGACGACGGCGCGGAAACCGACCTCGACCTCGGTCATTACGAGAGGTTTATAGACGAAAATCTCAACAAATACTCCAACCTTACCACGGGTAAAGTATATTGGAACGTTTTAAACAAGGAGCGCAACGGCGAATACCTCGGACAGACCGTTCAGATTATTCCCCACATTACAAACGAAATAAAGTCGTTTATCTATAACGTAGGCAAAACGACCAACGCCGACGTGGTAATCACCGAAATAGGCGGTACTATAGGCGATATAGAAAGTCAGCCGTTTATAGAAGCTATAAGGCAGGTTGCGCGCGAAGTCGGGCGCGACAACTGCTGTTTTATACACGTAACCCTCGTTCCCTATATTTCCGGTTCGGAGGAATTTAAGTCCAAGCCCACCCAGCACTCGGTTAAGGAGTTGCAGGGTATGGGCATCAACCCCGACATCATTATCCCCCGCGTGGACGCGCCTATGCCCAAGGACGTGCGCGACAAGATTGCAATGTTCTGCAACGTTGCGCCCGAGTGCTGCATAGAGAATATGACTATGCCCGTGCTCTATCAATGCCCCATTATGCTTGAAGAGAGCAATTTTTCCGAAATAGTATGCAAGCGTTTGAAGCTTGACCCCAGAGTAATAGATTTGACCGAATGGAACAAGATGTTGCAACGCGTTGCAAGCCGAGATAAGACGGTTAAAATAGCGCTTTGCGGCAAGTACGTTCAGCTTCACGACGCATATTTGTCGGTTGCCGAGGCGCTGGCGCACGCAGGTTACGAAAATTACGCCAAGGTTGAAATTAAGTGGGTGGACACCGAAACGCTTACCCACGATAACGAGGCGGAGGCGTTAGGCGACGCGGACGGCATAATCGTTCCCGGCGGCTTCGGCACCCGCGGCGTGGAGGGAATGCTTATTTGCGCGGAATACGCCCGCAAGCACAACGTGCCCTACTTCGGCATATGTCTTGGAATGCAGACGGCGGTTATCGAGTACGCGCGCAACGTGCTCGGTTACAAGGACGCGCATTCTTCGGAATTCAACCCCGAAAGCAAGCACCCCGTAATCGATTTGATGCCCGACCAATACGGAGTGAAGATGGGCGGCACTATGCGTTTGGGCGCGTACCCTTGCAAGGTTTTGGGCGACATTATGAAGAGGGCGTACGGCGAAGAGGAAATTTCCGAACGCCACCGCCACAGATACGAATTCAACAACGAATACCGCCAGGCGATAGAAAAGGCGGGTATGAAAATCGCGGGCACCTCGCCAGACGGCAAGCTTGTGGAGGCGGTTGAAATCCCCTCGCTCGACTTCTATATCGGCGTGCAGTTCCACCCCGAATTTAAGTCGCGTCCGCAGTCGGCGCACCCCATTTTCCGCGAGTTTATCAAGCACGCGGTCAAGTATTCCCAAACCAAGTAAAAGGTTTGGCGACCGCATACTGCAATAAATGTAATTTATATAGCCGTGCGGGTATAGTTTATATTGAGGAAAATATATGAAGTTTAACGAAAATTTTAAAGATATAGCCGAAAATTATCTGTTTGCCGAGGTGGCGGACAGGGCGGCTAAATATACCGCCGCTCACCCCGACAAAAAAGTTTTAAAGCTGGGCATAGGCGACGTAACTCTGCCGCTCGCCCCTGCGGTAATTTCCGCCCTGCACTCAGCCGTTGACGAAATGGCTGTAAAGGAGAGCTTTAAAGGCTACGGTCCTTACGAGGGCTACGGCTTTCTGCGCGAGGGTATAAAGGACTATTACAAGCATATGGGCGTGGAGCTTGCCGCAGACGAAATATTCGTTTCCGACGGCGCCAAGAGCGATTTGGGCAATATTTTAGATATATTTGCAAAGAACAACACCGTGCTTGTGCCCGACCCCGTTTATCCCGTATACGTGGATACCAACGTAATGGCGGGGCGCAAAGTGATTTTTGCAAACGCCACAAAAGAAAACGGCTTTTTGCCTATGCCCGACTACAAGGTCGAAGCGGACGTAATTTACATTTGCTCGCCCAACAACCCCACGGGCGCGGCGTATTCCGTTGAACAGCTTGCCGAGTGGGTTAAATACGCGCGCGAAAAGGGCGCGGTTATCCTGTACGACGCGGCTTACGAAAGCTTTATATCCGAGGAGGGGCTTGCCCGCTCCATCTATCAGGCGGAGGGCGCGAAGGAGTGCGCGATAGAGTTTTGCTCGTTTTCCAAAACGGCGGGCTTTACGGGCACGCGTTGCGGCTATACGGTTATTCCCCACGCGTTGGAAAGCAACGGCTTTTCGGCAAACAAGCTTTGGTTCAGGCGTCAGGCAACCAAGTTTAACGGCGTTCCCTACATAATTCAGCGGGGCGCGGCGGCGGTGTTTACCGCCGAGGGGCAGGCGCAAATCAAGGAAAATCTTGCCGTGTACAAGCGTAACGCCGCCGTTATTGCGGAGTGTATGGACGGTTTGGGCATTTGGTATACGGGCGGCAAAAACTCGCCCTACATATGGCTCAAATGCCCCGACGATATGGGCAGTTGGCAATTTTTCGACCTGCTTTTAAACGAGGCTCAGGTTGTGGGCACGCCCGGCGCGGGCTTCGGCAAAAACGGCGAGGGCTTTTTCCGCTTGACGGCGTTCGGAAGCAAGGATACGACTGCCGAAGCGGTTGAAAGAATTAAGAGAGTGCTTAAAAACAGGTAACCGTTTATTTAAAGTAAAATTATACCTCGGTTAAATGCGGACGCGTGGAGGGAGGCTTATGGAAAGACAAAGAGGTTTGGGCGTTTTATGCCATATATCTTCGTTGCCTAACGAGTACGGAATAGGCTCGCTGGGCAAGGAAGCTTACGATTTTGTAGACCTTTTAAAAAAGAGCAACGTTAAATATTGGCAAATACTTCCTCTGCAACAGACGGGCTACGGCGATTCCCCCTATCAGTCGGTTTGCTGTACTTCGGGCAACCCCTATTTTATAGATATAGTCGCTTTAAAAAAGCAGGGGCTGTTGGACGACGAGGAGCTGGAAAGCGCAAAAATGCCTGCGGGCGATATAAATTACGCCGAGCTTTACGAAAAGAGGTACGCGTTGCTCAGGCGCGCATATGCGCGTTTCAACATACGGAGCGAAAAGTTTATAGAGTTTATCGAGAGCGGCGAATTCGAGGACTACGCGCTGTTTATGTCGCTTAAATCGCGTTACGGCGGCACGTTTAACCACTTTCCCGACGCGTATAAGTACAAGGAGCATCTTGCGGTATACGAATTCAGAAACGCCGTTTACCGTTCGGAATACTGCTTCTGGCTGTTTTTACAGTATCAGTTCAAATTGCAGTGGGGCGAGCTTAAAGCCTACGCCAATGCAAACGGCATTAAGCTTATAGGCGATATTCCCCTGTACGTCGCATATGATTCCGCCGACATATGGGCGCGGTCGGAACTGTTTCAGCTGGACGAGGATTTAAAGCCCGTAAAGGTTGCGGGCGTTCCCCCCGACTATTTTTCCAGGCACGGTCAGCTGTGGGGCAATCCACTGTACAATTGGGACGCTATGCGCGCGGATAATTACGATTGGTGGCTTTCGAGGATAGACAAGGCGCGCGAGCTTTACGACATAGTCCGAATAGACCACTTCCGCGGCTTCGACAGGTATTTTGCCATTCCCGCGGGCGCGCACAACGCCGTAAACGGCGAGTGGGAGGACGGACCGGGGCGCGAGTTCTTTAAAGAGGTTGAAAGGCGGCTGGGTTCGGTGGAAATTTTAGCCGAAGATTTGGGAATTATCGACGACAGCGTAACCGTCTTGCGCCAGAGTTGCGGCTTCCCCGGTATGAACGTTTTGATGTTTGCGTTCGACGGCAGGGAGGACAACGCCTATCTGCCAGCCAATATCGTGGAAAATTCCGTAACTTATACGGGCACGCACGACAACGATACGGCTTTGGGCTATCTTGAAAGAATGAGCGACGCGCAGTTTAAAACTTTTAAAAAACAGCTTAGAAAGGTTTTAAAGGAGCAGGGCGCGTACCGTCCGCTTGTAGACAGAAAGGACGTGGCGCAGGCATTGTGCGTGTGCGCGGCTTACGCCAAGTCGTACATAACCGTTTTGCCCGTGCAGGATATAATGTGCCTTGACAACTCGGCGAGAATGAACGTTCCCGCAACTTCTTCGGGCAATTGGCGCTTCCGACTTAGCGCAATGCCCTCGCGCAAGGCTATGGCGGAGCTTAAAAACCTTATTAAGGAAAGCAACAGATAATTAAATTTTTTAATAAATTTGCAATTGAAAGCCGCGGAGCGATACAGCGCCCCGCGGCTTTACTACGTAAAAAATTACTTTAATACCGATTAAATTTTATAAAGGTTACAGCGGTTGCAGCCGATAAATTTGCCGTATAAAATATTTAGTCGTAGCGGCGGGTAAAGATTAAACCTGTCTTTCGAATATACGCACGCACAGCACCGTCATATCGTCGGGCGTGCCGAGCACGCGTTCCTTTGCCGCGGCAAGAATTTTTTCGGCAAGGCTCTGCGGGTTTAGCGGCTTTAAAGTCTGCAAAAAGTCGTACAGGTCGGAAACGCCGTTAAACGCCGAAGTTACGCCGTCGCTCATAAACACGACTATATCGTCCTTTTTAAGCTGTTCTTTGCAGGTGGTGGGGTGCAGGTTGTCGAGTATGCCAAGCGGCAGGGAACGGCTTTCCAGCACCTTGATTTCGCCCTTGCGCACAATCATACCAACGGGCGCGCCCACCTTGATAAACGAAGCTGTAAGGGTGTTTAAGTCTACCGCCGCCGCGTCTATGCAGGTAAATCTTTCGTCGCGGTTAAAACACAGCAGTTTGTTTATGGTATCAAGCACTATGTCGGTGGGCATTTCCGAGCGGTAAAACGCTTCTATCAAAGAAATTGCCGTTGCCGAAACTTTGCGGGCGTATTCGCCGCTTCCCATACCGTCCGACAGAGCCATCAAAAAGGAATGTTCGTTAATCTTGATTACGGTGTGCGTATCGCCCGAAACTTTTTCGTTGTCCTTTACGGCATAGGCTACGCCGAAAGCCGCGTCGTATGCGGGCGGCTCGGCAAGCACGTAGGCGCTCTTTTGCCCGTCGTACACGGTTTTGTCTTTAAGCATAAGTTTTACGCCCGCCGTCTTTTCTACTATTTTCTTTACGGGCGCAAAGTTTTTGCAGTCTACAAGCGTAAGCGTTATTTGCTTGTTGGCGCGCCCGCGCACGCGTATTTCGGGGCAGGAAACGCCGCCCGCCGCAAGCTCCGCCACAATCTTTTTTTCGAGTTTGGAGTAGTCCTCGCTCTCGCGGCAAAACTCCACGGCGCGGCTTTTAAGCACTTCGGCAACGCCGCGCGCCTGCCCCGCCAAAAGCCGCCTGCCGCTTCGGGCGTTTTCGGCTTCGAGAGTCGTTTTGCGGTATTCGTATAAAAGTCTGTTCACCGTTTCGGTAAGGGCGGTGGGCTCGTTGCAGTTAAGCGTTACGTCGCTGGTAAGGTCTACAAAGCTGACTTTGCCCTTCAAGCAACCCGCTTCTATCAGCGCGGAAAAGCCGCGGTACACCTTTGTATCCGCGCAGGAATCCCTGCGCTTGCAGTTGGCGCACATAATCTGTTTGGCTTCGGCAAGCATACGCTTTTTCATTGCAAGGTCGTCGGGGCGGTCGTCGAGGGCGATAAACGCGTTTTCTATTTCCCTGAAAACTTCGCTTGTGCGGTACAGCTTTTCGGATACGTATTCCTTGTAAATCTCTTCGTCGGCGCGCGGCAACACCTTTTTTACGGCAAGCAACCCGCGCACGGTTTCCAACCCCTTTTCGGAGGGGAGAACGGCAAGCAGACAGCACAGAGCGGGCATTATGGCAAATATAACCGTGCTTGCAACCGCGCCAGTGTACGCGCCGCAAAAGTACAGGTACAGCGCGCAACCCGCCGCAACGGTCAAAGGGGGCGCAAATCTACCGAGTTCCGCAAAAGCCAGCGCGGCTACGGTTATAAGCACAAATGCGGTAACGTGGTTTAAATCGAGTTCGGAAACGGCGCAGGGGACGGCAACAACGCAGGCGACGAACAGCGCGGCGGGCGATTTGCTCAGCCTTACGGCAAGCGCGCATACGCCCGTAGCCACGCATATGTACGCGTGCAAGCCTATAAGATTTCTCAGTCCCACGCCTATAACCGCGCAGGTTAAGGCAATGCAAATAAGTTCGTCTGGGCGGAGGCGGCATCTGTACAGGCGGAAGAGTAGGGCGTACGTAGTGCGGAAGGCGAAAAACGTAAACAGCACTACGGCGACGGCGGCAACCGCCTTTAATATGTAGGGGCTGTAAGCAAAGTTAAGCCCCGTTATGCCCTGCCAGCGGGAAAACGCTATGAACGGCGCGAGGGCTACGGCGATATACGCCGCGCCTTCAAAGCGTATTTTTTTACCCGTCCGCCTGTAAATAAAGGTTATTGCCGTCAAAAACCCGCACTCGAAAAGGCTTAAAAGCATTGTAATCCAATCGAGGTTGACTATTGATGAAAGCGCGTAGATTACGGGCGCGGCGATTATGTTGGCGCCGCACACAAGCATAGCAAAGCACAGCCCCAGCGAGAAGGGAACGCGGGGAAGGGCGGAGTTGAGCGCAACGAGCGCGAGCGCGTACGCGGCGTATAACAGTAACGTTTTGTAATTAAGCTTAATGCGCATAACCGCATTATATAATGGGGGCAAGCGCTGAATTTGTCTGCGTGCGGCGTGTTTTGTCATTTATTGTATAATGCGCCGCGGCGCATATATGGGCGCGCCATAGCGTAAAAAAAGCGGCCGATAAACAGCCGCCGTAAACGCTTTATTTATTGTTTTCTCATAGACAGCCAAACGGTGAGCACGGCTACGTCCGCGGGGTTTACGCCCGATATGCGCGAAGCCTGACCGAGCGAGCGCGGTTTAACCTTGTTCAGCTTTTCCCTCGCTTCGAGGCGTAAGCCCTCTATTTGCGAGTAGTCCGCGTCCTCTGGCAACAGCTTGTTTTCGTACTTTTTGGCGCGAACGATTTGCTCGCGGTTTTTCTTTAAATACCCCTCGTACCTGACGTAAATTTCCGCGGAGGCAAGCACGCCCGCGTTGAATTGCGGCGCGCCCAATGCGGCGTAAACGTCCTGCGCGGGTATGCCGCGCCTTATAAGGTCGGCGTAGCTCAGCGCGCCCTGCGCCCGCTCGAAAGAGTTGGCGCACAATAGCCCATCCGTCTGCGCGGGGGCAAACTTTTCATTTTCCAAAAATTTCAGCGCGCGTTCGTATTCGGCTTTGCGCGCAAGGTATTCGGCGTATCTTTCCTCCGTTACAAGCCCCGCGGCGTAGCCCTTTTCCGTCAGTCGGAAGTCGGCGTTGTCCTGCCGCAGTTCTATTCTGTACTCCGCGCGGGAGGTCATCATTCTGTACGGCTCTTCCGTGCCCTTGGTTACAAGGTCGTCTATCAGCACGCCTATATACGCCTCGTCCCGCCCCAACACAAGCGGGGGCAGTCCGCGCAGTTTCAAGCTTGCGTTAAGCCCCGCGATTAGCCCCTGCGCGGCGGCTTCCTCGTAGCCCGAAGTGCCGTTTATTTGCCCCGCCGTGTACAGCCCGCGCACCTTTTTGAATTCGAGCGTGGGGTATACGTCGAGGGTGTCGATACAGTCGTATTCTATGGCGTAGGCAAAGCGCATTATGTCGGCGTTTTCCAAGCCCTTTACCGAGCGGTACATTTCAATCTGCACGTCGTGCGGGAGGGAGGTGGACATACCCTGTACGTACGCTTCCAAAGTGTCCGCGCCCTCGGGTTCTATAAAAATCTGATGCCTTTCCTTGTCGGCAAAGCGCACTATTTTCGTTTCTATCGAAGGGCAGTAGCGCGGTCCCGTCGAGGAAATCGCGCCGTTGTAGAGGGGGGCGCGGTCAAGGTTGTCGTTTATAATTTTGTGCGTGTCCGCGTTGGTGTAGCCAAGGTAACAGGGCAGTTTGTTTTCGGGCTGGGTCTTGGTTAAAAAGGAAAAGCAACCAACGTTATCTTCGCCATATTGCGGGCTCAATTGCCTTAAATCGATTGTTCTGCCGTCTAAGCGCGCGGGCGTGCCCGTCTTGAATCTGCGCACGTTAAAGCCCAGAGAAATAAGGTTTCGGGTAAGAGCGCAAGCCGCGGAAAAGCCGTTTGGTCCGCTTTCGCATATAACTTCGCCCGTAATGGTTCGCGCGTTTAAATACACGCCCGTGGCAAGTATAGCCGCGCGGCACTTTATTATTCCGCCGAACGTCGTTAAAACGCCGGCAACCGCGCCGTCTTCAACGAGTATCTTCGCCGCTTCGCCCTGAATAATTCGCAGGTTTTCGGTGTTTTCCAAAACGCCCTTCATACGCGCGTGGTATGCGTTTTTATCCGACTGACAGCGTAGCGACTGCACCGCCGCGCCCTTGCCCGCGTTAAGCATTTTAAACTGCAAGGAGGTGGCGTCCGCGTTTATTCCCATTTCTCCGCCGAGGGCGTCGATTTCGCGCACAAGGTGCCCCTTTGCCGTGCCGCCTATGGAGGGGTTGCACGCCATAAACGCTATGCTGTCGAGGTTTAAAGTTAGCATTGCCGTTTTAAGCCCCGTGCGCGCCAATGCGAGTGCCGCCTCGCACCCCGCGTGCCCCGCGCCTATTACGGCGGCGTCGAAATCGCCGAGTAAAAATTCTTTCATAGTTTTAAAAAATTTGCGCCCGCGCATATGGCGGGCATCTGTGTTATTTGTTCATATGCGCCCGCGTTCAGGCGGAGCTATTTTACTTCTTTAATATAATGTTTTTAATGTCGTCTATGTCCTTAGCCATCTTGTCGTTTACGGCGATAATGCTTTCAACCTTATCGCGGGAATACAAAATCGTCGTGTGATTTCTGTCGCCCAATTCTTTGCCTATCGACATCAAGGGCAGGGAAAGAAGCTCGCACATAAGATAGCAACACACCTGTCGGGGAATTACAAGCTCCTTTTTTTTGCACTTGCCTATAAGTTCGCCCTTGGTAACGCCGTAAAAGCTCGTAACGGCGTTTATTACGTTTGCGGGCGTAATTTCTTCCGCGCCGCCTTCGGAAACGGCTTCGTTAAGAGCGCTTTTTGCAAGCGTTACGGTTATGGGGCACTCGTGCAGTTTGCTTGCGAATATAACTTTCGTCAACCTGCCTTCGAGCGTACGCACGTCGTCGCCCGAATCCTGCGCAAGGAAGGTAAGCACTTCGTCGGGCACTATGCACTGCTTTTCGAATGATTTTTTCTTTAAGATAGCAATCTTGGTTTCCAGATTGGGGGGCATAATGTCAAACACAAGCCCGCCCGAAAAGCGCGTTCTCAGTCTTTCTTCCAGCGCGGTAAGCTCCTTAGGGGGCTGGTCGGAAGTAATTACAATCTGCTTCCCGCGGGAAACAAGCTCGTTAAACGTGTGGAAAAACTCTTCTTGAACGGCTTTCTTGTTGGCAATAAACTGTATGTCGTCAATAATCAGCACATCGGCGGAGCGGTAGTGCTGCCTCAGGCGGTTGCCCTTTTCGCGCGCGTCGGGTCCCTTGGCGGCGAACATAGTGTCTATAATTTCGTTTACAAACTGCTCGCAGGTTGCGTACACAACTTTAAGTTGAGGCTTTTCGGCGAGAATCTTGTGCGCGATTGCCTGAATTAAGTGCGTTTTGCCAAGCCCCGTGCCGCCGTAGATGAACAGCGGGTTGTACACGCCCGCGGGGTCGTCGGCAACGTTTAAAGCCGCCTTGTATGCGAAAAGGTTGTTGCCCGCGACAAAGCTGTCGAAGGTAAAGCGCTTGTTTAAATTGTTGGGCGGGGTATACGCGGGTTCTTCGGGCGCGGACTCGTACCCGTAACTGCGGTTGCCCTTTACAACGAGGCGGAAGTCGGAAACGCCGACGTTGGCTTTGATTATTGCGTCGCGCATTTTGTCGGCAAGGTTGCCCGTTATGTACTGCGCAAAATTTTCGGTAAGCGTTTCCAGCACTATATAGCGCCCGTCTATTTCCACGGGCACAAGCTTGTCTATGTAGGTTAAAAAGGTGATATGGGTAATAGTGTCCCGCATCTTTTCCTTTATGGGTTGATAAATAAAGTCGAGGTTTGAAGTATCCGCCATAATCTGCCCTTTTTTCTTTGAGTTTTTGCGTTTAATCTGTTATAATCTTTTAAAGAATTATATCGCGCGCGGCACGTATGCGCCGCGCTACACATTCAATTATATACCAAAACCTTTTTTAAATAAAGTATTTTTCAAAATAAAATGCATATAAAAAAACTGCTTTTAAAAAATTTCAGAAATTACGCCGCCGAGGAGTTCGGTTTTTCTCCCGGATTGAACGTGCTTTCGGGCAAAAACGCGCAGGGTAAGACCAACTGCGCCGAAGCCGTGTTCTACCTGTGTACGGGCGCTTCGCCGCGCACCCGCAGGGAAAAACAGCTAATTAAAAACGGCGCGGAGCGCGCGGAGATATCCTGCGTGTGCGCGGGGCGCTACGGCGACGTGGAAATTTCCGCAAGCATAACCGACGGCGGGCGCGAAGTAAAGATAAACGGCAATAAAATTACGCGCAACGCCGACCTTTTGGGCAACGTTTTCGCCGTGTTCTTTTCCCCGCAGGAATTGCGGCTGATACAGGACGGACCGGACGAGCGCAGGCGTTTTATAAACGTTTCAATCTCCCAGCTGTCCCGCCCGTATTTCGTCGCGCTCTCCCGCTACAATAAAATTTTGGAACAGAGAAACAACCTTTTAAAGAACAGAGATTTGCAGACTGTTTTCGATACCCTCCCCGTGTGGGATGCGCAACTGTGCAGGTACGCAGCCGTTATTGCCAAGAGCCGGGCGGACTATCTCGCAAAGCTTTCGCCGCTTGCCGCCGAGGCGCACGCCTACCTTACCGACGGCAACGAAGCGCTGGAAGTTACGCCCGACAAGAAATACAAGGGAAGCGAGCAGGAACTCGAAAAACGGCTGTTTGACGAGCTTTCCAACAATTACGACAGGGATATACGCCTCGGCTATACGGCAAGCGGTCCGCACCGCGACGACGTGGACATCGTAATCAACGGCGCCGACGCCAAGCATTACGCGTCTCAGGGGCAGACGCGCACGGCGGCGCTTGCCATAAAACTTGCCGAGGTAAACGTATTCAAGGAAGAGTGCGGCGAATACCCCGTACTCATATTGGACGACGTTATGAGCGAGCTTGACCTGCCCCGCCGCAAAAAGCTTGTGGGGCGCACGGAGGGGTTGCAGACCATAATTACCTGCACCCACGCCGAACGCGTGCTGTACGGCAGGGAAGCCAACAAGATTGTTATAGAAGGGGGACAGGTAAAGAGATGATTAGGGCTGATATGCACATTCACACCTACTACTCGGACGGCGGTCAGTCCCCCGCGGAAGTCGTGCGCGCGGCGAAAGCGCGCGGGGTGGGGCTTATCGCCGTAACCGACCACGACAATTCCAACGGCAGAAAGGAAGTAAAAGAGCTTGCCCTGCGCGCGGGGATAATTTCCGTCGACGGCGAGGAGATTTCCGCCTACGACGGGGATATTAAGGTGCATATGCTTGCCTACGCTATGGACTATTCCGACCCTGCGTATACCGCCTTTAATAAAAGGCTGACGGAAGGCGCCGAGGAGCGCACGTTCGATATCCTGAAAAAGCTTGCCGCCGTAGGCGTAAAGTTGAGTTACGGCGAGGTTATACGCGAACGGAAATGCAAAAAATCGCCCGTGCACGCCACTTATATCGCCGTTGCGGGGGCAAGAAAGGGCTACGCAAATTCCCCGTATTCCTTTTATACCAAATATCTCAATTACGGCGCGGCGGGGTTTTCGTGTATCTGCCGCCCCACTCCCGAGGAAACGGCGGAAGTTGTTAAAAGGTGCGGCGGCTTTTGCTCGCTTGCGCACCCCGCAAGAATATCCGTTGATAAGCAAGGTTTAATTTCCCTAATCGAGCGGCTTGTACCCTGCGGGCTAAGGGGCATAGAAGCCGTGTATTCGGGGCATACTGCTATCGAAACGCAGTACTATAAGGAGTTGGCGGAAAGGTTCGGCTTGCTGGTTACGGGCGGTTCGGATACGCACTATGCCGAGGGGAACAGGCGCGTGGGCGTGCCCGAATTTTATCCGTGCGGCGGGCTGTTGTCCGCGTTGAAAATATATTGAAGAAAACCATTTCCAAACTTACGTATCTGTTTACTGCGCTTGTGTTTTTTACAAGCGCCATTTTTTTGGGCTGCGGTTATACTCCGCGGCTTCCGCGCGGCGTAAAGGTCAACGGCGTAAACGTCGGCGGAATGACTGTCGCGGCGGCAAAATCGCGGTTGAGGGAGGACATTGCAGATTATTTAAAACAAAAACGCCTGCGCATATGCGCCGATGAACGCGTTTACTCCTTTGCATATCCGGAAATAGATTTTACCGACGGCTTCGGCGAACTGCTCCCCTCGATTAAAAAGAAAGGCGAGTACTCCGCGCCTGTAAACTATTATTTGAACGGGTTCGGGGAAATAGTCGACAATATCTGTTCTGACGTTTACGTCGCCCCGCGGGAGCCTTACGCCGTGTACAACTGCGCGGGCGCTCCGTTTACCTATTACGCGGGTGAGGACGGCAGGGAGTGCGATAAGGAGAAGTTGGAGCAGGATATAAAGTCCTCTTTAAACGGCGGTTACGAACAGGTGAACATATGCGCCCGCGTATTGAAGCGTTCGCTTACGGAAAGCGATATTAAGGAGCGCACGAAAAAACTTTATTCCTTTACGACATATTTCGACGGCGACAATGCGGACCGTTCGGAAAATATCAGAATTGCCGCAAGCAAAATAAACGGTACGGTAATCGAGCCCGACGGCGTTTTCTCTTTTAACGGTGTCGTGGGCGCGCGCACGGAAGAAAACGGCTTTAAGCCCGCAAAGATTATAGAGGACGGCAAATTTGTGCTGGGGTACGGCGGGGGAGTATGTCAGGTATCCACAACGCTTTATAACGCCGCCCTTCTTTCGGGGCTGGAAGTGTGCGAGTACCACCCGCACAGCCTGCAAGTAAGCTACGTAGCCCCCTCGCGCGACGCTATGGTCAGCGGTAGCAGGTGCGATTTAAAATTTAAAAATACGCGAAAGACCCCCGTATATGTGCGGGCTACCTGCACTTTAAGCTCTATAACCTGCATAATTTACGGCGAAAGCGACGGGTACGGCTATTCGTTTAAATCCACTGTTACCGAGCGTATCCCCCGCCCGCCCGCAGAGTACGTGGAGGGCGAAGAGGACAGAATTGTAAGCTACGGCAGGGATGGTACCAAAAGCGAGGGGTATTTGATAAGGCGCGGCGAGGGCGGCGAGGAGTGCAAGCTTATTCGTAAGGACAAATATCTTGCCGTAGCCGACGTGGTCGAGCGGGTTAAGGGCGAATAAAATTGTTCGGCGGCGAGGGCGCCGTTGTAAAAAAATACCGCTTTTTACCGCTATACTATTGTGTTTTTACAAATTTTATGATACAATCATAATCGGTATATTTTTTCGGAGCGGAATTTATAGTGGACAAAATTATTCTCGACGTTATGGGCGGCGACAACGCGCCCGCGGCTATTGTTGAAGGCGCGGTACGCGCTTTAAAGGACGATAAGCGGTTATATCTGATAATTGCGGGCAGGGAAGCCGAAATAAAAGCCGAGCTTGCCAAGTACAAATACGACGCTTCGCGGGTGGAAATTCTCGACTGCCCCGACGTTATTGGTATGAACGACGTGCCTACGGAAGCTATCAAAAATAAGCAGGCTTCTTTGACTGCGGCATATTGGCATTTGAAAAAGAACGACGACGTTTGCGGGCTTGTTTCCGCAGGCTCTACCGGCGCGATAATAGCGGGCGGTCAGCTGATACTCGGCAGGATAAGGGGAATAAAGCGCGCCGCGCTCTGCCCCGCAATACCCAACGTAAACGGAGCAACTCTACTGTGCGACTGCGGCGCAAACGCCGAGTGCAAGCCCTCTATGCTCTGCCAGTTCGCCCTTCTCGCTTCGGCGTACGCTCAGGCGGGCTTTGATAAAGCCAACCCGAGCGTGGGGCTTTTAAACAACGGCACGGAGGAGCATAAGGGCGACCCGCTCCGTCAGGAAACGTATAAGTACCTCAGCCAAATGCAGGGCATAAATTTTGTGGGCAACGTCGAGGGCAGGGATATAAATTACGGCAACGTGGACGTGGTCATTGCCGACGGTTTTTCGGGCAACGTTGCGCTTAAATCGATTGAGGGTTGCGCAAAGATGATACTCGCCACTATGAAAAAGCAGTTTAAGTCGTCGCCCGCGTCGCTTATCGGCTCGCTGTTTATGCTGGGCGCGATTAAGAGAATGAAAAAGGGACTGGACTTCGACAAGTACGGCGGCGCCCTTTTGTTGGGGTTGAAAAAGGTAGTAATTAAAAGCCACGGCACCTCGAAGCCCGTAACGATAGCAAACGCCATAAAAAACGCGCTTTCCATTTACAGGAACGGGCTTATACCAAAAGTGGAGGAGATGTTGGAAAAGGTTGATTTGGACAACCTTATCCCCGTTGAAGAATGAGCCTTTGGGAACAATTGGAAAAACGGTGCGGCTACGTTTTTAAAGACAAGCAACTTTTGAAAAAGGCGCTCACGCTTTCCTCATACGACAACTCCTTTAACAACGAAGGGTTGGAGTGTCTGGGCGACGCGCTTTTAACGTTTTTGGTAGCCGAAAAATATTATGCGGAAAACCTTACGGAGGGCGAAATAACCGTAAAGAAACAGGAGCTGTTGTCCGACGAGGCTCTGCGACCCGTTTCCGAGCGGCTGGGGCTTGCCGCCGCGCTTATAAAGAACAAGGGCGACACAACCAACAAGAAAGCCGTGCCCAGCGCGTACGAGGCGTTTGTTGCGGCAATCTATCTTGACGGCGGTCTTGACGCGGCGCGTAAGTTTGCGCTGTCTACGCTCACGCCCCTTCCCAACGCGCAAAACTATATCGCCGAAGTGCAGGAGCTGTTGCAGTCGCGCGGGGAGGAGTTGCCGGAGTATAAAAAGCTGTTGGGAGGAACGCCGCAAAGCCCCGTGCATCAGGTTACGGTGGAGTACGGCGGCAAAACCTTTTCGGGGCGGGGTGATAACTTTTCCGAAGCCAAAAGGCGCGCCGCGGAAGAGTTGTTGGCGTTTATAAAGGGCGGAGTTTAAAACCGCTTTAACGTATAGTTCATAAAGCCGCGCGGGGCGTTTCCCGCGACAGGAGAGTATATGGTACAGTTTAAAAAAATAAAACTAATCGGGTTTAAGTCGTTTGCCGACAAAACGGAAATTCCGCTTACCGACGGCGTAACCTGTATAGTCGGACCTAACGGTTGCGGCAAGTCCAACGTTGCCGACGCAATCCGCTGGGTTTTAGGCGAGCAGTCTGCGAAGGTTATGCGCGGCACGCAGATGCTCGACGTAATTTTTAACGGCACGGAAAAGAGGAAAAAGACCTCCTTTTGCGAAGTTACGCTTACCTTCGACAATACCAACCGCATATTCGATTACGACGCGGACGAACTGGAAATGACCAGGCGGCTCTACCGCGACGGCACCAGCGAATACCTTTTAAACCAACAGCCTTCGCGTATGAAAATACTTACGGGCTTGCTTCACGGAGCGGGCGCGGCGAAAGAGGGGTACTCTATTATCGGTCAGGGGCGTATCGCGCAGATAATGAATTCCCGCCCCGAAGAGCGCCGCTCCATTTTCGAGGAAGCTACGGGCATAGTCGTTTTCAAGGACAGAAAGGCTGAGGCGGAGAGGAAGCTTAACTACTCGCGCGATAATCTTTTTGTGTTCGCGCAGAGAATGTCGGAAGTGGAAAGGCAGTTGAACCCGCTTGCCAAGGCGGCGGAAAACGCCAAAAAGTATAACGAGCTGTACAATACTCTGCGCCAAAACGAAATAAATATGTACATATTCCGACACGACGGCGCGGCGGGAGAAAGGGATAAACTCAACGCGCGCATTACTAAAATAAACGAACAGATTAAGACAAATACCGACCTTGCGGCTACGCTGTTGTCCGAGTACGAGGAGTGCAGAAGCCTTTTGGCGGGCGCGGACGAAAAACTGAAAAGGCTTAACGAGGAGAGGTTGGAATATACTGTCGGGTTGGAGCGCAGTACGGGCGAAAGCAAGGTGTTTAAGGAGCGCGCCAACGCCGTTAAATACAAGCTTCAACAGGCTCAGGACGACATAGTTTTCGCCACAAAGCGCATAGGCGACGTGGATAAGGGCATACGCCGTTGCGAGGAATACGCCCGCAAGAACGGCGAAAGGATAGAAAGACTGCGCGAGGAGAGCGCGGCGCTTCAAGCCGAAATAGTAACGCTTACCGAGAGTATAGCAAGTTACGAGCTTTCGACCAACGAACACAGAAAAAAGGTTATGGACGCCTTCCGCGACCTTTCCGAAATAAAGGAAAACATAGGCTCGCTTGCGGCTAAGAAGGAGCTTTTGAAAGAGCGGCTTGCCGAAATGGACGCGGCTATGGAAACCGTGCGCGCAGAGCACGAAAAGCTCAAAGCCGAGTACGACAAAACTTTAAATCAGCAGGAGAGCCTCAACTCCTACCTCGGCGACGAAAACGTGCTGTACGAAAACGCCGAAACGGCGGTTAATACCGCCAACGAAAAGGTGCAGACTCTGGTTAGAAGAATTTACGACAGCGAGGCGCAGATATCTTCCCTTCAACAGAGTTTGCGCACGTATACCGCCCTGCGCGACAGGTTCGAGGGGTACGTGTATTCGGTGCGCCGCCTTATGTCCGACGCCAAGGACAACCCTAAGCTGTCGGCTAAAATTATGGGCTTGATTGCCGACGTCGTTTCCTGCGACAAGGGTTACGAAATAGCCATAGAAACGGCGTTTGGCGGGGCTATGCAAAACGTTATAACCGAAACGCGCGAGGACGCGCAGTATCTTATAGAGTACTTAAAGTCCAATCGCGCCGGTCAGGTAACCTTTTTGCCCGTGGACGCGCTCCGTCCCCGCTTCGAAACGCCGCAAATCAAGTCCGCCTGCAACGAAAGGGGCGCGGTTGGTCTTGCAATCGATTTGGTCAAGTACGATAAAAAGTACGAAAACGTAATTCACAATCTTTTGGGCAATACTTTGGTCTGTGAAGACATCGCCTGCGCAACGGTAATTGCAAGGCGCTATCCCCGCTCGTTTAAAATAGTAACTCTCGACGGCGATATAATTGCAACTTCCGGTTCGATGACGGGCGGCAGCCGCAGGGAAAATTCGGCAAACCTGCTTGCCAACGAAAGAAAGATAAAGGAAATAGAGGATGAAATAACCGCAAAGAAAAGCCTGCTTGAAAGTTCGCAGTTTAAGCGCGGCGAAGCCGAAAAGGAGCTTGCCGCCGCAAAGGCGTTCAGGGAGGAGCTGGACGGCAAACTGCAACAGGCGCGTTTGGAGCTTGCGGGCGCAAAGGAAAAACTTTCCAGCCTGATGTTCAACATTGCCGACAGGGAGAGCGAGTACTCCGTATACCGGCAGTCGCGCGGGCAGATAGAGGGCAAGCTTGCCGAATTGGACAGCCAATATTCCTCCACGAGTCAGGGCGCAAGCACGCTTTCGGAGCAGTCGCACAAGGCTTCTTCCGAAATCGACACTATGAGCGAGCAGAACGACAAGATTGTAAAGGAGCGCAACGAAAAGACCGCGCGTCTCAACTCTATGCAGGTGGAAATGGCTTCGTTGGAAAGCGCGATGAAGTCAAACACCGATTCCGCCGAGAGGACGAAAGCCGAAAAGGCGGAGCTTATCGAGCGGGTGAGCAACCTGCGCACCCTTCTGCCACAGCTTCAACAGCAGTTTGACGAGTGGAGCGACAAGGCGGCGAGGGCGGCGCTCACCAAGGACGAACAGCTTAAACTCGACGATTTGAACGCGCGTATCGGCGAGGTCGAAGAGAGTAAGAAAAAGCTCAACGCCAGAGTCGCCGACATAGACAAGTCGAGGTTCGAGACCGCCGAGCTGTTGGAAGAGCTGAACGGTAAACTGCATAATCAGGAAATGGCTATGCAGAAAATCGATTCCGATTTGGAATTTTTACAGCAGCGCATAGACGAAGAATATCACGAGGACTATGAGGGCTGTTTGAAGTACAAGGTGGAAAACTTCGACGTTTCCGCGGCTTCGTCGACTATTATCAGCTGTAAGCGGCAAATCACGATGCTCGGTCCCGTAAACCTTACCGCAATAGAGGACTACGAGGCGGTAAGCGCCCGCTATCAGAAGATGTGCGAGGAAAAGGACGATTTGCAGAAGGCAATCGAAGATTTGGAAAAGGCTCTTGCCGACATCAGGGGCGAGATGCTCAAAATTTTCGACGCGGGCTTTAACACCATAAACGAAAACTTCAAGCGCACGTTTAAAGAACTGTTCGGCGGCGGCAGGGCGGAATTACAGCTCGATTACTCCGCGTGCGAGGACCCTCTGGACGCGGGCGTTGAAATTGTCGCTTGCCCTCCCGGCAAAAACCTTACCAAAATATCGTTGCTTTCGGGCGGCGAGCAGGCGCTTACGGCGATAGCAATTCTCTTTGCAATCATTCAGATGCGCCCTATGCCTTTCTGCGTGCTGGACGAAATAGAGGCGGCGCTTGACGACGCCAACGTAGGCAGGTACGCAACGTATCTTAAAAAGTTTGCCGCGCAGACGCAGTTTATCGTTATTACCCACCGTAAACCTACTATGGAAAAGGCGGACGTGCTTTTCGGCGTTACTATGGAAGAAAAGGGCGTTTCAAAAATAGTATCCGTTAAGCTTTCCGAAGTTGAAAGCAGGTTGGGCGGCGATACCGTTTCTTAATTCGGCTATAATTTATATGGTATGGCGGCGCGGCGGAATTGCTCTGTGCCCCGCCGCGTATCAGTTAAAATAATTAAGGTGAAACAAATTGGGAATTTTTTCAAAACTTGCAAACGCGCTTAAAAAGACAAAGAAGGCGTTTTCCGACGCGCTGGGCGCGTTGTTCTCCAAAAATAAGCTCGGCGACGAGTTTTACGACGAGCTCGAAGAAATTTTAATCAGCTCGGATATTTCCGTAAACACCGCGGCGGACGTCGTGGAGGAATTGCGCGCGGAAGTCAAGGCGGAAAAAATTAAGGACAAGGACTTTGTGGTGGACTGCTTAAAGGATATCTTGCAGGAAAAGTTGGAGGAAGCTCCGCTGCCCCGCATAGAATATCCCGCCGTAATTATGCTTGTGGGCGTAAACGGCGTTGGCAAGACGACTACCGTCGGCAAGCTTGCCGCTTACTTTTTAAGGCAGGGCAAAAGCGTTACCGTGGCGGCGGCGGACACGTTCCGCGCGGCGGCAAGCGACCAGCTTTCCGTATGGGCGGACAGGGCTAAGGTGCGCATAGTCAAGCACGAGGAGGGTTCCGACCCTTCGGCGGTTGTGTTCGACGCACTCTCTTCGGCAAAGGCTCGCGGCACCGACGTGGTAATCGTGGATACGGCGGGCAGGTTGCACGTTAAATCTAACCTTATGGAGGAATTAAAGAAGATGTCGCGCGTGGTGGACAGGGAATACCCCGCCGCCAATTTCTATAAACTGCTTGTGTTGGACGCTACCACGGGCAACAACGCCTATAATCAGGCGGAGGTGTTCGATAGCGCGGTAGAGCTTGACGGCATAGTTTTGACCAAGCTCGACGGCTCGGCAAAGGGCGGCTTTGTAATTTCGCTTTGCGGCGAGCTGGAAATACCCGTTGTGTTTGCGGGCGTGGGCGAAAAAATTGACGATTTGGAGCTGTTCGACCCGGAAGAATTTATTGACAATATTTTGTGATTGCTTTGTAAAAATCTGCGACGTGTGATATAATCGTTTCAAGTGAAAAGTTTTTCAAGGGGCGCGCCCCTTGTTAGCCGTGTACACGGCTAACAAAAACAATTATAAGTAATCGAAAGAAAAGGAGAGGTTATGAAACTTGTCAATCCCAAAGGTAGCGTAGAAAAAGTAAAAAATAGCGCTCGGTAAGAATTTTGCTTGTCGGCGCGATAATACTCGCCGCTCTGGTCGGGTCGTTTATAGTAATGTTTCCTAATATAAAGGAAATGTTGCTGACCAATCATACTTCGGGCGGGGAAATTAGGTTTTTGTATGTGCTTGGCATATTAGCTGTCGCAATAATTCTGTTGATTGTCGTTTGCGTTTTAATAGGCGGAGCGATAAAAAAGTCGGACGTCGGCGTGGAAATCGACGGCGGTATCGCTGTTTGCGGGTGCGGTAGAGAATTCGCTTTCGGCGATTTGTCCTGGCGCGTCGGGCAGACGAGAAGAGAAACAAGAAGTAACGACGATTCTTCACGAACAACGTATGAATCTATCGGCTCGATTTTTATCGAGGCAAAATGCAAAAAGTGCGGCAAGGTGAGTAATGGCTTTGTTGAAAACGTTGTGCTCGACAGTAGCGTCAGCGTTACAAAGCACAGCATTTGGAACGATAAAGACGTTACTACGACAACGGGTAGCAAGACAAGTAGCGACGAAATAAAGGACAGGGTGCTTGAAGCGTTTGGCTCTGCCCGCCGCAGTTTTAACGCAACTTTAAACGAATATAAAAAACTTGGGTATAAAGTTGCGGAGGAAAATAACGGGGCGGTGGAAAAAAACAATAATTCAGGCGGAAAAATTTAAAGTATTAGTATTAAAAGAGCCCTCCGCAATAAGGTTTGCGGAGGGCTTTGCCGTCAGGCGGTTTCTTTGTCCAATAATTCTCGGTTATCGTTTTTAGCGGCGGCGGGCGTTTCAAGCGGTTGCTTTCCTAAAACCAGCGCGCCGAGCATATCTAAAATTTCTTCTACGGTTTCCTTGTTAATCGTAACGTTGGACAGTTGTATGGTTTGCGTTTGGGTTTGCGCGGAGTTAAAGCTTTTTCCTACCGACAGGGGCGTGCCCTCGCTTCCCGCCGTGGTTACCATAAGTGAAAAGCCTGCGGAAGCTGTAACGGTTTTCGAGCGCGTCGCACCCACTATAACAATTATCAAGCCCGTCAGTCCGAGTATGGGACCGATTATCATTCCCGCAAGGTTGCCTATAAATACCGCAATAAGAATTATACCGGCAATGAGCAGTAAAATTCCCGCAAGTACGATGCTACCGTTGGGGTTGTTAGTCTTTTCCTCGGTTGCGTAGTAACTGCCGTTAATGCTCTTTACGCTGTCTATTGGAATCTCCGTGCGCGAAATAGAGTTAGGGGAAGCGCTTGTTGCAACCATTCTCTTATTGGTAACCGTTAAGCAGTGGTTGTAAGTTCCGTTGCTTGCTTCTTCGCTTGCAAAAGTCCAGTTTTTTAAAATTTTTTCGTTTTTACATAAATAAAGAGGCATTTTTCTCTCTTCTTAATTTATTCATCTTCGTTAAGAGCGTTTTGTGTTTCAACAAGTTTATCGGGCGATTGGTTATCTTCCGCGGCGGAGGGGAGGGGAACGGCGCTTTCCTCCGTGGTAGCGCTGAATTTTTCGGGGTGTTTCTTTTCGTAGTCCTCC
>CAJUHT010000009.1 GCA_910586035.1 uncultured Christensenella sp. | reverse complement strand
GCAATCGTCCAACGGGTCGGCGGCATTGCTTTCAATGTCTATTCCTTTGTCGCTTAAATAGTTTAGCGATATATGCCGCCGTGTTTCTTTCCAATGGTTGCGTTTTTCTTGTTGTACTAATTCCAAGTGTAGAGCGTATAATTCGTCCGTTACCTCGATTTCGCTTGTTGTGCCGTCCGCAAATTCGTAGTTGATTTTTTGCATTTTGAAAACCCTCCGATTTTGATTTTTGTTTTGAAAAATCGCTATCGGCAGTTTTCGCCGTATATAGAAAAAGCCCCGACAGCGCGGCTAAACGCTATCGGGGCAAAATAAAAAGTTTACGCAAAACGTAGAATAAACCCCTTTAAGGCTTAATCTACTGCGTAAACTCATAACTCCATTTTATGGCATACAGTTCTTTTACAGTAAAAAAGTATTATTCACTTGTTTTATATGGCAATCGCCTTATCCGTTTTGCGGCTTATGCGGGTGCGCCATATAAGCAAATAATACAAGATTTGCGCTATCGTTTATTAAAATGCTTTGTCGTGATTTATCTTATAATGTAAAAGAAGTCCCCCAAGTCTGGGGAACTTCCTATTTTTAATTTTCCACTTCTAACGGAACAGCGGTTATTTTGCCTTTATCGACTTCAACTATTATTCGCTTATGACAACTTTCACATTTTATTACGCCGTTTTTTATTGTTTCCGCTTGTATAAGTGTTTTAGAACAAATCGGGCAACATACATACATTTTCATACGCTCACCTCATATTTTTTAAGGCGGCAATATTTCCTGTTTGAATGTAGTTTATTCGTTCCAATATTTTTTCGGGTGGTAAATCCCACCAACGCATAGATAGAAGCGCGTTTATTGTATCGTCAGAAAAACGCTTGCGTATAGGTTTTGCGGGTACACCGCCCACAATGGTATATGGCGGCACATCTTTTGTAACAACGGCGCGCGCACCGATTATTGCACCGTCGCCAATCGTTACACCTGCTAATATTACCGCCTCATAACCTATCCACACATCATTACCGATTACAATGTTACCTTTATTGTCCCACGCTTTATCTGCCCATATTCCGTGTTCCCATTCTTCATAAAAAATAGGAAACGGATATGTTGATAGCGAACGCATCGTATGGTTTGCACTATTAAACAAAAACTTTGCGCCACAAGCAATAGAGCAAAATTTGCCTATGATAAGTTTGTCGTGGTTGATAGGGTAATGATACAATACATTGTTTTTTTCAAAGTCTTTCGGGTTATTTACGAAATCGTTATAAAACGTAAAATCTCCGACTTCGATATTCGGGTTTGTTATAACATTTTTCAAATATACAATTTGTTTGTCCTCACTGCGAGGATATATTTTAGTGCTATCCGGAATAGCCATTTTAGTCATCTCCTTATAAATTTATTTTTTTAGACTATTCCGGCAAAGACAATGCAAAGTTTCATTGTGCAAACTCCTTTAATAAAATTAAGTAAATATAGTATTGATTAACGCTTGAACTTCATTAAAAAACCTACATAAATGAAAGCCGTCCGCGACTGCGTGGTGTATATTCATTGAAAGCGGCATAATAAGTCTATTATTTTCCATTTCATATTTTCCCCAAGTAACTACGGGGGCGAGATATGTTCCGCTGTCAAAAACGTGAATATCAAAACACTTATACTTTACCCACGGCAAACAACTTACGTCAAAAGTATTTTTCGGTTTGTCTTTTAAGTCAAACGCTCTTAAATTTTGATAACGTTCTTTATCGGCTAAATAATGAGAGTGAAATTCTTCCAAGTCGTCAGAAAATTCAGTTACCAACTTTACACAACTTTCATCTTCTTTATGAAAATCAGCATAATAAGGTGATACATTTTCCCAACATATCAAATTACCGTCGTTATCCCAGCCGTACTTGAACTCGTTATGTGAGTTTATTATCTTTGATATAACCCACATCATAGTAGGATAGAATTTTAACCCTTGCGCTTTTATAAATTCTTTTAACGGCGTAACATCAATATCAACCGTCATACTCATTACATTGCGTAAATTATCAATAAAAAAGCGAAAAAGTTTACCTCTTTCCCAAGTGTCTAAATTGATTATTTTATATTCCATTTTAACCTCCTAAAATTTTTGTAATTTTAGAAGGTAGAAACCAGCCCAATGTGCATACGCTTGCCTCCTTGTATTTATGATAAAACTATTATATCATTTTTGCTGTCATAAGTAAATGATTTGATTATTTATTAAAGTGGATTTTATATTTTTGCGTAATCAATTTTTCGACAATATCAATTTTATTGTGATAAAATTATTTGTTCTTTTTCTGATAAAATCATTGTGGGCTATTATTTATTTTTAGTAAGTGTTTAATAGTTTTTGTGTCGCTTGTGCTTACCGTCTGGGGACGGAATACGCCGCCTTGACAAATTGTAAAGGGCGACGATTTATCTCCCGTAAGGCATAAAACCGTCGTCGCCTACGGCGCAAACCCTTGACAATTTGTCTGCGACGGCATTTTTGGCTGGTTAAGACGGTAAGCACCAAAGCGAACACAAAATTTTTTAAGCCGCAGTCCCCACGGACGGCGCAAAGGAGCAGACAATGGAAAACGCAGTTATTTATGCACGTTTCAGTTCACACGGGCAAAACGAAATGACTATCGAGGGGCAAGTTCGCATTTGCCGCGAATATGCAGAAAGTCAAGGCTACAATGTTTTGACAGTTTACCCCGAAAAGGCAAGGACGGGAACGAACGACAGCCGCCCAGCGTTTCAAAAAATGATTAAGGACGCCGCCAGCGGTCAGTTTCAATACATAATCGTTTATATGTTTGATAGGTTTGCCCGCAATAGGCACGACAGCATTTTATACAAGGAAATGTTAAAGCGAGATTACGGCATTAAAGTTGTATCGGCAACACAGCCCATCAGCGACGACGAAGGCGGCGAGTTCTACGAAATGTTTTTAGAGTGGAACGACGAGAAATACAGCAAGCGACTGTCAAAGCGCATTAAAAACGGGCTTGACACTTGCGTAGAAAACGGCACATTTACGGGTTCGCGCGTGCCGTTCGGCTACAAACTCATTGACACAGACCGCAAGGGCAAAAAAGGCACGATACATAAAGTTGCTATTGACGAGGAGCAAGCGGAAATCGTTCGCTACATTTTCAACGAGTACGCGAAAGGCACGGACAAAAAAGTTATTGCCGACGCGCTCAACGCACAAGGCAAGCGCATTAAAGGACAGCCGTTCAAATTCCGCAGTTTTGAAAAATGGCTAACAAACGCAAAATACACGGGCGAGTATTATTTTGGCGAAAGGCTATGCACAAAGACATACCCCGCCATAATCGACAAATTGACGTTTGCAAAGGTGCAGGAGCGTTTAGCCGAGAACAAGCATTTAGCGGGCGCAAATTCGGCGGTTGAGCCGTATTTGCTCACGGGCAAATTGTATTGCGGGCGGTGCGGTACGCCTATGGTGTCAGACGGCGGCACGAGCAGAAACGGCAAAAAGCATTATTATTACGCTTGCAAGAAACGCAAGAAAGGCAACTGCGACAAATCACGCGAGGGCAAGGACGATTTAGAGAAGCGCGTTACACAACAAGTCTATGACTTTTTGAGCGACAAGAAAAACGCCGAGAAAGCCGCGAACGACACAATAGCATACTATGAACGGCGCACGGGCGACGACGGACTGAAAAGCATTGAAACGCGTATAGCCCAAGCGCAAGCACAAGTCGAGGAATTGACAAACGCTTTTATAGAGGCAAAAAGCCCGCTGTTACGCGCGGGCATTGAAAAGAAAATGTCAGACTATGAAATAATGCTTGCCGACCTACAAAAGAGCAAGGCGCAAATACTGTTAGAGCGCGGGCGCAAAGTTACCGCAAAAAACATTTTGCTGTTTATTGCCGACCTACTGAAAGGCAACCCAGCAGACAAGGACTATCAGCGGAAAATCATTGACAACCTTGTTTTCGCGGTGTATATTTATGACGATGAGAGAATAAAGACTGTCGGCTATCTGAATTTAGGCGTTGACGAAAGCATAGAAAAGATAAGACTTGACGAAACAAACGAGGTTGTGGAAAGGTTGAAAGCGTGTTCAAACTCTAACACCCTTACTCCACCAAAACCATTTTAACGAACCACTGAACAAGTGGTTTGTTTTATTATTACGAGGGTTTTTATGAGCGTTGAAACTGTAATTGCGATAGTAACCGCAAGTATTGCTTTTTGCACTTCGGTGGCAAGTTTCACTTACAATCTTATCCAAAACAGGAAGAACAGAATTCAAAAAATAATTCTGGATAACAGAATAAGGTATATGAACGAAATCAGGGAAGGTTTTACTAACTTTATAGGCTTGACAAACGTTAAAGCCATAAATTTAGCCAAAAGCAATGCCGAAATAACCGCTAACTTTACGCAAAAGCTGTTTTACGGCTACGGAAAAATAAAAACTTACATAAAGCCGTTTTACGATATAGACAAGGCGCTTTTAACTGCTTTGGACAGCCTTTACGAATGCGTTTTATCCATACTCGGCGGCGAGGAAAAAGATATAAGTTTACTTAAAGGTCTTACCGAAGATTTTACGGACAAGTACCTTAAATACGATTGGGCGTATTGGAAGTACATTAAACGCCAGAAAGAGGGCAATTATATGAACAGCGACAACGCTTTCGACGCCATTTATTATGATTTTGTAGAAAAACTCAACAAAAATTAAAATTAACCGAAAACGCAAGGCAACCGCAATCGCACAAGCGATTACGGTTGCATTTTTTTAAAATTCAAGATAAAATAAAAAAAAGCAATATTTAGCAGGGAAAGAATATGAAAAAGAAATTCGAAATAAAAAAGTTGTTTACCGCTACCAACATTTTAATTGTTATTCTTTTAATCATTTATCTGTTAGACAGATTTTTACCCTTCCCCGAAGGCTACACGGGCTACAACGCCTGGATAGAAGACGCTCCGCCGGCGTTTAACTACATTTTCGGCAGTTGCGGAGGTCTGCTTACCAACTATATGGCAAGGGGCGAAATTTTGGAAAACGGCACGGCGATATACAGAAGTATCACCCTTATGTTTCTGCACGGGCACATTTTGCACCTGATTGCCAACCTTGTAGGGCTGTACTTTATAGGCAATTATGCCGAAAAGCGTTTCGGCTGGTGGCTTGCGTACATAATATATTTTGCCGTAGGCTTTATAGAAAGCTTTATAACCGACCCGCTATTTCTTGCTATCGCTCCCTCTCAATCGGCGATTGTTACCGAACAGCCGAGTATGGGCGCTTCGGGCGGAATATTCGGTTTGATTGGCGCCTCTCTCGCAACGATATTCTTTGACTTAAAGAGTTTTAAAAAGATAGGTCTGCCCACGATAATAGTTGTCGGCATATACGGCTTTCTTACCACTTACGTTGTCAGCTTCGGGTGGACTACCGTCTGCCACAATGTAGCGTTTTTCTTGGGGCTTACATTTGGCACGCTGATTGTATTGCCCTTCTTTTTACTTAAAAAGGGCAAATTTGCGCCCGCCGCTCCCCAGCCGCAGGCAACGGAAACACCGCAAGCAGACGGCGCGCCCGCGGACGCGCAGATTGAAGAGCAAACCGATAACGATACGCCCGCCGCTGAAAATTAACCGTTCAGTATTCTTATAGCCGCGTCGACGTGCTCCCGCTCCAACCCCAAACGCAATCTCGGAGAGGTTTTAACGAGATAATCGGCAAGTTCGCCCCAACCGAAACCGTAGTCGTCTATGATTACAAATTTTTCAACGGTTTGGGCGTGTTCTTCAAGCCACAGCTTTACTTCCTCGCGGCGCTCCGCCGTCAAACCGAGGTAAGGAGTTTTATCGTAAACTTTTAAGCCGTAGCGCGCGAACGTTTGGTTTATGTATGCGCCGTCCTCGTCGCACAGGCTTTCCTCCTTTTCCCAATGCACGCGCCAGGTGGAGCTTAGCACTATTTCCGCGCCCGTCGCGGCGACGATTTCGCCTAATAGCGGCAAGCGCGAAACGTCTATGTCAGTCTGCTCGTTCCAGTTGCGCACGCTATCGTACTTGCGGGAGTTCAAAACGCCGTCTATATCCAAAAAAATTACTTTCATCTATTTCCCCCATTTAGTTTTTGCAAATATAAACCGCCGCGCAAAATTAGCGCGGCGGCTGTATTTTTAATGATTATTATTCAGCTTCCGCCTGCTTTAAAATATAGTTTGCAAGCTCTATTGCCGAAGTACAGCCAACGGTATCCGCACCCATTGTGCAGAGGTTTGCAAACGCAATTGCGTTATCGGCTTTATCCCCCTTAATAAGGCACTTGCCCTTTACCGCCGCCTTTACGCTTGCAACCACGTCGCCGTCGGCGTTGTTAAGGCGCAGGCAGTTTACGCCCGCGTCCGCCGCGGTTACGCAGGCTTTGGCAAGCTCCTTATCGTTTAAAAGCGAACAGTCGATAACAATTCGCAAAGCGCACATTCTCGCCGCCTTTTTCAGCTTTTTGCACTCCTTTTTGAAGTACATCATATTGCCGTCTTTTATAAACGCCGTGGGCGCGCAAACTTCCACTTCGTCCACCCCGTCCTTAACGGCGCGCTTAACCGCCGCCGTCTTTACCTCGGTAGTTTCTTCCCCGTACGGATAGCTTACGGAGGCGATTAAAGAAATTTTAGGGTCTTTGCCGAGATAGGAAACGCAGGTTTTTACAAACGCAGGGAAAACGACAATCGCGCCTATTTCCAGCGCGTTAGCCGTTTTACAGGTTTCCTTTAAAGAGTTTTTATCGGCGTAAGCCGTAAGGCAGTCGCACTCTATTTTCAAAAGGCTTGCCTTAGCCTCTTCTATTCTCTTGATTCTCTTAAACTCCCTGTACTGGGCGTCCTCGGTTGCGTTTAATGTCTGCTGATTGCTGTCCTGCATAATTTCACCTTTAAATATATTTTTTTACAATTTTTTACCGTTTTAATGCCTTATTATACGGTTATGGCTGTTTTAGGTTTGGTTTATCTGCTTCTCACTTTCGTTATCTGTTTTACCGCCGTTCACGTTGTAAAACTCACCGTTATAGGCTTTTTCAGCCTTAAAAAGAAGAAAGAGCCCGAAAAGCAACAAAAGACCGAAAGTAAAAGCCAACCCGTATATTATATAGTGGAGAAGAAACGCGCAAAGAAGAGCTATTCTTCGCCGAGGGAAATAGAGTTTAAAAAATAAACTTTGTTAAACTCAGTCCTCGTATTTGGTAAGGTTTTTGCCGTCTTCCCAAAGTCTTTCAAGGCGGTAAAAATCGCGCTCTTCATCATTAAAGATATGCACGATTACGTCCTCGTAGTCCAATACCGCCCATCTGCCCTCGCGCACGCCTTCTCTGCGGCGGGGAGATAGCCCGCGTTCCTTTTCCATTTTCTCTTCGAGGTTTTCCGCCATCGATTTAACCTGCGTAGACGACCTGCCGCTGCAAATTACAAAGTAGTCGCACAGCGAGGTTTTGCTTTCCACGTCGATATAAACTATCGAGCTTGCCTTTTTATCGCTGAGATATTTGCAAATATCCAGCGTTTTTTCTTTACTTGCCGCAACCGCGGGGTTCAACTGTTTGTCCTTTTCATTCATAAAATTTTTCCTTAATATAATTATATGCCCTGTAAGTCATATCGTCAATAGGTTCGCCAATTCTTTCCAAATATTCAATCTGGCGGCAAAGCGCGGCGTACAGGCACGCCCGCAAATCTTTTTTAAAAAGCGCCCTCAATTCGGCTATTCCATCGAACGCGCGCCCCTCTTCCAGCATATCGCAAAGAAAGAGCAACGCGTCCGCGTTCGTCATATTTTCCCTGCCCGTGGTGTGGCAGGCGATTGCGTCAAGCAAAAGTTTGTCTTTTATGCCGAATGTATGCTCCGCAACGTACGCGCTTGCATATTGGTGCCATACGGGCGCGGGAACGGGACGGTCGAGCTTAAAACCTTTAAGCAAATCGCTGTCGTGCGGAAGATTTTTGGCGCAGTCGTGCAACGCCGCCATAGTTACCGACTGCCTTTCGCTCAACCCCGCGCGGGCGGCGTTTTTGGCGCACATAACGGCAACGCGTACGGTGTGCCGCCAGCGTTCGGGCTTTAACATATCTTTAACGCCTGCAAGCCCGTCGATTGAGTACAGCCCCTTTTCGGTAATGTATTGACATACCCGCCCGTTTACATACCCGCCGAAATCTTCTTTTAGCGCGGCAAGCGTTCTTATGGCGGTAGAGCTTACCTTTTCTCCCACGTAGGAAATTGCGCGCACCTCGGTACCGAACGTCTGCTCTACGTCGTTTTTGTACAACCCGAAACTCTTACCGTCCTCCCGCGCGCAAGCGGCAAGGGAAAAGCAGTCTAAAATATCGCGCGGGTTTTTCCATCGCGGAAAATTTTCCAGCATATCCGCGCCTATAATAAACCAACGCTCCGCCTGCGGATAAATTTTTGCAAAGTGGCGGCAGGTGAGATAGGTATACGAAACGCCGCCGCGCGTAAGCTCGTAATTGCTTACCTCCGCCTGCGGAATACACGAAAAAGCCAAACGACACATTTCATAGCGTTGCCAAAAATCCGCGGACAGCCGCCCGCCCTTATGCGGGCTGACTGCCGTGGGCATTATAATTATTTTATCGAGCCCCAGCTCGTTTACCGCCGCGCGCGCAAGATTTACGTGTTCGCGGTGGACGGGGTTGAACGCCCCGCCGAAAATGGCTATTTTCATATACTGTATAATTTTTGTTTTATCCGTCAATAATTGCGGCGATGAAAAAAATTAACTTTGCGCTTATTTCAGACGTGTTTTTCTTTGCGCTGTGCGCGTTTATACTTTCCTTTACCGCCATACGCTTTTACTTTAAAAACGTTGCCACCGCGCTTGTATGCGCTGCGGGTTGCGCCGCCGTGTGCGGAATAGCCGCGTTTTTCGCGCTGTATGCCAAACGCAGAAAGCATTTGATAGTTTCACTCGGCGAAAGCGAAAAAAAATCGCTTTCCCTCCACCTGTCCGTGTGCGGCGCGCACTATCTCAACAACCTTTTCAAAGACGCGTTGGAAGGCGCGTTTGTAGAGGACGGCAGACTGCAAGACGGGGAAAACGTGTACTTTTTCAACTTTAAACTTTCGCCCCTTTCCCCCGACGATATCGCCGAAGTAATCAAGTGCGAAACGGTTAAAAACAAATGCGTTTTCTGTTGCGACGTTTCGCCCGAAGCCCTGTCCTTTGCCGAAGCGTTTAGCATAAAAATAACGACGATAGCGGAAATTTACGTAACGCTTAAAGACAAAAAGCTGTTGCCCGAAAAGTACGCGCTCGGCAACGTAAAGAAGCCGAGTTTTTTTAAGCGCGTTAAAAAACGCTTTAACCGCAAGCTTTGCCCCTCTCTGTTCTTTTGCGGACTTTCGCTGCTGTTTTTCTCTTTCTTTACGTTTTACCCCGTCTACTACATAGTTTCCGGCGGGCTGTTGCTTACCCTTTCGGCGGTAAGCGTGCTTTTCAGTCAACCGAGTTGAATGTGGTTGAAATCCTTTTTGGAAGATTTGCGGTAAAGCACCGCCTTTCTGCCTATTACAATAACGCACTCGGCGCCCAACTTTTCGGCAAGCTCCCTGCCTATTATTTGCGGTTCGCCGTCGGCGTTTTCCAAAATATGCACCTTTATTAGCTCCCGCGCTTCCAGACAGTCGGAAAAGCTTTTTAACATATTTTCGCTTATTCCCTCCTTGCCGACCTGACCGATAGGGTCGATATTTGCGGCAAGAGATTTCAATTTACTTCTCTGTTTACTTGTAAGCATTTTATCTCCGTTTTTAATTGCCCCGCGCATATATGCGGGGCAATTTATGTTTTTACCTTGATTACGGTATAAATTCAAATTCGACGTCGCCGACTATAACCGTATCCTTTTCATTGATTCCCATTCTTTTCAGCTCTGCAATCACGCCCTTTTCGCGCAGAATTTTCTGGAAATACGCCATAGATTCCGCGTCGTTAAGCGCAACGTTGCGGCAAAGCATATCTACAAGCGAGCCGACTATAACGTACGCTTCGCCGTCCCGATAAATCTCGTAGTCCAAATTGCCGCTCTTGCGGTAGGTGAAATTTTCGTCCGCCTCTATGGGCTGAGCCGCGGGAAGCGTCTTTAAAATTTCGTTTACCGCCTGAATAAGCTTGTCCGTGCCCTCGCCGCTTACCGCCGTTATGGGGAATATTTTGTACTTTCTGCCGTACTTCTTTTTGAATGCGGCTACGTTCTCCTCCGCGCCCGCAACGTCGCACTTGTTAAGCGCGACGACCTGCGGCAACGAGGCAAGTTTTTCCGAATATCCCTTCAACTCCGCGTTGATTTTCACAAAGTCGTCCAAAGGATTTCTGTCCTCGCAGGCGGAAATATCCACTACGTGCAACAGCATACGCGTGCGCTCTATATGCCTTAAAAAGCCGTGCCCAAGCCCCGCGCCCTGCGCCGCGCCCTCTATAAGACCGGGAATATCCGCCGCGACGAAAGTATCGTCGTAAACGCGCACGACGCCCAAATTTGGCGAAAGGGTGGTGAAATGATAGTTGGCAATTTTGGGGCGCGCCGCCGAAATTTTTGACAGCAACGTAGATTTGCCCACGTTGGGGAAACCTATTATGCCCACGTCGGCAATAACTTTAAGTTCCAACACCAGCTCGTGCAGGTCGGTCTTTTCGCCCTTTTGGGCAAAGTTGGGCGCGTGCCTGCGCGCCGTTGTAAACCTTACGTTGCCCTTGCCGCCCCTGCCGCCTTCGGCAATTAGTTTCTTTTCGCCCTCGGTAAACATATCGGCTATAACCGTGCCGCTTTGGCTGTCGCGCACAAGCGTTCCCACGGGCACGCGTATTACTACGTCTTCGCCGCTTCTGCCGTAGCAAAGGTTGGTACCGCCCCGCTCGCCGTTGCCCGCAACGTATTTGGTCTTGTATCTGAACGGCAAAAGCGTATTTAAAGAACGGTCGGCAAATATATAAATATCGCCGCCCTTGCCGCCGTCGCCGCCGTCGGGTCCGCAGGCGGGTTTGCCCTTATAGGCTTTAAACGAATTCATTCCGTCGCCGCCGTCGCCCGACTTGATTACTATTTTAACTTTATCAATAAAAATGCTGTTATCTGCCATTTGGTGCCCTTATATGCGCCGTCCAATCAAAATTGAAGCGCGCTTATCTGCCGTTGTACGCCTTAAAAAACGCCTGCGACTTTACGCAGAAATCGGAGTTCGCTCCCGTGCTCTTCATAGAAGAAAATAATTCGTCCTCGCTGAGATTTTTGGCAAGCAGTCCGCGGATTGTAGCCGAGGCGGAAAGCTCGTTTGCGTTTAAAAGCAGCTCTTCCTTTCTTGCGCCCGAAGCGCGTATGTCTATCGCGGGGAAAATTCTGCGCTCTGCAAGCGAACGCGAAAGGACTATTTCCATATTGCCCGTCGACTTGAATTCTTCGTAAATAATATCGTCCAACCTACTGCCCGTATCCACGAGCGCCGTAGCTATTATTGTGAGCGAGCCTCCCTTTTCTATGTTACGCGCCGCGCCGAAAAACCTTTTGGGCTCTACAAGCGCCTGCGGGTCGAGTCCGCCCGAAAGCGTTCTGCCTGAATTGCTGAGCGCGTTGTGCGCCCTTGCAAGGCGGGTTATGCTGTCCAATAAAACGACTACGTCCTTGCCCGTTTCCACCTGTCTTTTGGCGTATTCGAGCGTGAGCGAAGCAATGTGCGTATGGTGAACGTCGCCCTTATCGAAAGTAGAATAAATTACTTCCGCGCCCTCCACCGAGCGGGCGATATCGGTTACTTCCTCGGGGCGTTCGTCAACCAATAAGACTATTACGACCGCTTCGGGGAAATTGTGCCTTATAGAGCTTGCGATACCTTTAAGCATTGTGGTTTTACCCGCCTTAGGGGGTGAAACTATCAGCGCCCTCTGCCCGAAGCCAATCGGCGAAAACAAGTCGATTACCCTGTCGGTAAGCGTGCAACCCGCGTGCTCCAAGGTTATGCGCCTGTCGGGATAGCAGGGGGTAAGACTTTCGAACGGAAGCGAACGCGCAATTTCGGGCGACCTGCCGTTTACGCTTATAATGTAGGTTGCGCCGGGGCACTCGTTAGCCCTGCGCCTTTTTGCCTTGCAGACGATTTTATCGCCCGTGCGCAGGCGGAATCTGTTTACGAAAGAAACGTGCATAAACACGTCGTTCGCCGAAGTGATTTGCATATTCTGGGTGCGCACAAACCAAAACTTTTCGGTAGATTCCAACACGCCCGAATAGATAAGCTCCTCTTCCTCGTCGGGGGAAGCCACCGTAAACGTGTTTCTTTCCGCGCTCTCCTCCGTCTCTTCGGCGATATGCGAGTAGAACTGCCTGCACTTGTTTACTTCCTCCACCAAATCGGCGTCGTACTCGTCCGACTTGGGGGGCGCGCCGCGCGTTGAACGGGGGCAGGGTTCGAGCTCGTTTTTAGCTATTGCCATAATCTCGTCAATCAACTCGGCTTTTTTCTTCTTCGTGGGGAAACTTACGCCCACCACCCTGCCTATCTGGCGAAGTTGGTGAATGCCTTTAACGTCGAGTTTGATTTTTACGCTATCGCACAAATCCATCAATAATTACCTCTGTTCATAATAATAACTCTCGTAGTTTCGCCGTCTATATCCTCGCGCGAAAGCTCTATTTCTTCCCCAGCCTCCTCGCACTCGATGTTTTCGCCGTCGAACTGCGAAATAAACGCGTCTACCTTGTCAATATCCAACTCGCAACCCTTGGTGCGGTAGTGCATCGGTATAACCACGTCGGGCATAATTCTGTCCACGTATTCCTTTGCCATAGCCCCGTCGATTGTGTAGTTGCCGCCGACGGGAATAAGCAGAATGTTTACGGGTAACACGGCTTCTATCAGCTCGGGCGAGCACTCCTCGCCGAGGTCGCCGAGGTGGCAGACGTCCAGCCCGTCCATACGGAATTTGAAAATTACGTTGTCGCCGCGCAACGTACCGCCCTTATCGTCGTGGCTGCTCTTTACGGCGTTGATGTCCACGCCGGGCAACTCGTACCCCTGCTCCTTATCCAGAATTACGGGGTTGCCGCCGACAGCCGAAACGTTGTCGTGGTCGTAATGATGGTGCGATACGGTAACGGCGTTTGCCGAAACCTCTGGCATAGAATAGCCGACAGCCGAACCGTACGGGTCGCAGACTATCGCCGTGCCCGTGCTTTCCGTTAAGAGGAAACTTGAATGTCCCAAATATCTTATTTTCATTTTTTCTACCTTTCTGAATGTAAGACTTGAATTTAAGAAAAATCGTTTACAAAAGTAAAATTAAAAAGAAGCGGAAAATACCGCTTGACGACGCGTTACAAATTAGAAACGCCGCCAATTAAAACGTACTGCCATTAAACTATATTATATAAACGAAATTTTGTCAAGCAAATTGAGCTCAGCCCAAAGCGCGCGCCGTTACGGTTATCGTCGTCCGTTCCGCCCCGTCGCCGCCGCTGAACGCGCAAACCGCAACGCAGTCGCCGCCGTTGAAACTTACTTCCAATTTTTCGCAACGCACGTTGAAAGCGCCGTAGCCCGTACCGTCGGAGACGCGGCATACCGTAGTCCTGCCCGCGCGGAATTCGGTAAAAATATTTACTTCGCCCCTGCGCTCCTGCGTCATTGCCTCCTGCGAAATGCACAGAGCGTACTCCGCGCCGTCGAAAGAGTAGACTAACGCAAGCCCCTCCTCGCCGTGTTCGCCCTGCGCGTCTACGGCAACCACGCTTGTATCTTCGCCCGTTTTACTTATTATTTCCAAACCGTATTTCATATGTTCCGCCTATTTGAGTTTTGTAACCTTAATTCCGTCGCCTTCGAAGTTGTTCGCCTTGCCGTTTCTGTACGCCGCCGCGCCCACCGATAGATTTTTGAGTAAGGGCTGAGTATCGCCCGTTTCCCGCCCCTCTTCCAGCGCGCCTATAAATGCGCCGAGCGAGGCGTAAAGGTTTTTGGCGCTGACGAGCAGATTGTCGGCGTTGTTGAGATACAGTTCCGCCCAAACGTTTTCGTCAACCCCCGCAATGCGCGTCATATCCTGAAAACTTCCGCCCGTAAACCCAAGACAGCCGTCTATTTCGGGGTCGTTTACATAGCAGTTGGAAACGACGTGCGCAAGCTGGGAAGTATACGCTATTTTCCTGTCGTGCACCTCTGCCGAACACTCGACGATTCGGGCAAACCCCATTTCCTTCGTCAGCGTTTTTATAACGTTTAAAGCGCTTTCATCCGTATATATGCCACGGGTAATTACCATACTCGCGTTGTCGAACAGGTCTGCGCAGGCGTTTTCCACGCCCGAAACTTCCTTTCCCGCCATAGGATGCGTGCCTATATATCTTATGCCGCGCGCTTCCTTATAAACCGCGTCTTCGATATATTTTTTTACGCCGCAAATATCGGCGACTACCGCGCCGCTCTTAAATTTGTTTTTTAAAATAAATTCAACGGCGGGTTTGGGCGGAAGCGC
This sequence comes from uncultured Christensenella sp., assembly GCA_910586035.1. Lineage (GTDB taxonomy): Bacteria > Bacillota > Clostridia > Christensenellales > Borkfalkiaceae > Coproplasma. Next base: position 46,501 of record CAJUHT010000009.1, on the reverse strand, counting down.
GACAAAAACAACGTCGTACTCCTCTAAATTTTCAGCTACACCCCCGACTATGCCGTGTTCAACGGCGTATTCGAGCGGTTTTTTCGAACGGTTATAGCCGCAAGTATTATAGCCCGCGCGCCCTAACGCCATACTTAACGAGCCGCCTATAAGCCCCAGCCCCGCAACGCAAATTTTCATTTTACCTATCCCGCTGATTAGTTATATACAGAGTATAACATAAATTTTTACTTTTAGCAATATCCAATTGCGCATACCGTAAAAATTTGATATTTGCCGTAAACGGGCACAGTCAGGCGTAACCGCGCTTACCCGTGCTATTATTTCACATTTTTATAAAACATTGCGCAACTTATCGGCTTACAGCCAACCGCGCCATTTCAATTGACAAAGTTTGGCAAAATATATATAATTACTTACGGACAAAAATAAAAAACGAGGTGTTTTCAATGAACAAAATGTCGGTTAAAGATTTAAAAAATCTTAAAGGCAAAAAAGTGCTTGTAAGGTGCGATTTCAACGTGCCTATGAAGGACGGCGTAATCACGGACGAAAACAGAATTTTAGGCGCGCTTCCCACCATAAAATATCTTTTGGACGCAGGCGCGCGCGTTACCCTCTGCTCGCATATGGGCAAACCCCACTCCATTTTTTCGGCGGAAGTAAAGCTGAATAAAAAGGACAAGAAAAAGGTTGACGCAGGCGAAACTACCGCGGAAGCCATTATTGAAAAGGCTAAAAAGGACGAGCCTAAAAAGCTTACCCTTGCCCCCGTTGCAAAGCGCCTTGCCGAGCTTACGGGCGGAAAAGTAGCGTTTGCAACCGACGTTATCGGCGCGGACGCCAAAGCAAAGCGCAACGCTCTTAAAGACGGCGAAGCAGTGCTTTTGGAAAACCTCCGCTTCCACTGGGAAGAAGAGAAAAAGGACGAAGCTTTCTGCAAGGAGCTTGCTTACGACGCCGAAATTTACGTAAACGACGCGTTCGGAACGGCTCACCGCTCCCACGCTTCCACCGCCGCAATAGTTGAATACGGCATTGTTAAAACCGCCGTTTGCGGCTTTTTGATTGAAAAAGAACTTTCGGTTATGGCGGCTACGCTTGAAAAGCCCGAAAGACCTTTCGTGGCAATTTTGGGCGGCGCAAAGGTTGCCGACAAGCTTAACGTTATTTCCAATCTTTTGGAAAAGTGCGACACGCTTATAATCGGCGGCGGTATGGCTTACACCTTCCTTAAAGCAAAGGGCTACGAAATAGGCACCTCGCTTCTGGACGAAGAAAAAATCGACTATTGCAAGGAAATGCTTGCAAAAGCCGAAAAGGCGGGCAAAAAGCTTCTTCTTCCCATCGATACGGTTGTCTGCAAATCTTTCCCCGACCCTATCGACGCTCCCGTTGAAGTTACCACCGTCGACAGCGACAAAATACCCGCGGATATGATGGGTATGGACATCGGCGAAAAGACGCGCAAGCTTTATGCGGAAGCTATTGCAAGCGCAAAGTCGGTTGTATGGAACGGACCTATGGGCGTATTCGAAAACCCCACCCTTGCAAAGGGCACTATTGCGGTTGCGCAGGCTTTGGCGGACGTTTACGGCAAGTGCACCACCATTATAGGCGGCGGCGATTCGGCGGCGGCTGTTCAGCAATTGGGCTTTGCCGACAAGATGAGCCACATTTCCACTGGCGGCGGCGCTTCGCTTGAACTGTTCGAAGGAAAGGTGCTTCCCGGCATAGCTTGCTTAAACGATAAAAAGTAATCGTTCGGCTTCGAAATATCTGGGGGCGGGTTTAGCCCGCCCCCTTTAACTTGATTTATTTAAAACAGATTAAAGAATAAAAAAGAGGTAAATTTTTTTATGTTACGTAAACCTTTTATTGCAGGCAACTGGAAGATGAATATGACGGCGGAAAGCGGAGCCAAGCTCATTAAAGAGCTTGCCCCCCTTGTTAAAGACGCAAACTGCAACGTTGCGCTTTGCGTGCCAGCCATACTTATACCCGCTATGACGCAAGCCGCCAAGGGCACTAACATCGCAATAGGCGCGGAAAACGTTCACTGGGCGGACAAGGGCGCCTACACGGGCGAAATTTCCTGCGAACAGCTTAAAGAGTACGGCGTAAAATATGCCATTATAGGGCACAGCGAACGCCGCCAATACTTTGGCGAAACGGACGAAAGCGTAAATATGCGTACGTTAGCCGCGCTTAAAAACGGCATTACCCCCATAGTATGCGTTGGCGAAACCCTTTCCGAGCGCGAGGGCGGTATTACCGAAAAAGTTTTGGACAAGCAACTTGCAGAGGGCTTAAAGGGCGTTGAAAACGTTGCCGACGTCGTTATCGCCTACGAACCCGTTTGGGCTATCGGAACGGGCAAAACGGCTACCGACGAACAGGCGCAGGAAACCATTGCCTATATCCGCAAAAAAATAGGTCAGCTCTTCTGCCCCAAGTGCGCGGAAAAGGTAATAATACAGTACGGCGGAAGTATGAACGCCGCCAACTGCAAGGGGCTTATGGCTCAAAGCGATATAGACGGCGGACTTATAGGCGGAGCTTCTTTAAAGCTCGACTTTGCCACAATCGTCAACTTCGACAAGTAATTTTTATCGGCTTTTACAGCGGCGCGGAATTTACCTTTCGCGCCGCTTTTTTGCGCAATGAAAAATTAAAGCGGAAACTTTTCCCCTATTTCGAAGTCGAGGCGATTTTCCGCCGCGCGCTCCCACCGCTGAACCACTTCAAGACATTCGGTGTAGGCGGTTTTCGAACCGTAGCCGAACTGTTCCGCGTCCGAACTTTTGCACTCTTTTAAATCGTTTAGATTTGTAAGAAGCAATTCGGTAAGGTAAACAAGGGTATCGTTTGCATTAAGTTTTTTCATTAAATTCTCTCTCTGCCTTGCCAAGGCTTATTTGTAATATTATTATACTATATATTTTTCCGCAAAAATCCCCAACTTTTTGCGACTTTTTCATAAAAACGACAAAAAACCCGCGCGGCAACTTTATAAAGTTGCCGCGCGGCGCCGCATTTCAAAATTCTATTTTAATTTTTCAGCCAAATTCAAAGCTTCGGCAACTACGTCGTCCATATCCAGATAGCGGTACAATCCCAGCCTGCCGCCGAAAATAACCTTGCTCTGCCCTTCGGCAAGCCGCCTGTATTCGGCGTAGCGCACGGTATTAGCCGCGTCGTTTACGGGGTAAAACCTTTCCTTGCCCGCCTCCCAAGCCGCGGGATATTCGCGCGTAATGACGGTGTGCGGCACGCATAGCGAAGGCTGAAAATGCTTGTGCTCGATTATGCGCGTGTAACTTACGCTCCTTTCCGTGTAATTTACAACCGCGTTGCCCTGAAAATTTTCCTCCTCCAAACGCTGGGTTTCAAACCGCAGAGAACGGTATTCGAGATAGCCTTTACAGTAACCGAAAAATTCGTCGAGCGCGCCCGTATACACAACCCTGTCCGCAAGCGCGTCGTACTTCTCCCTGTTTTCGAGGTAGTCGGTATCCGTGCAGACCTCCGTTCCGTCAAGCAGGTTTTGTATAAGCGCAGTATATCCGCCGACGGGTATGCCCTGATACAAATCGTCAAAGTAATTGTTGTCGAACGTAAACCGCAACGGCAAACGCTTTATAATTTCCGCGGGTAGCTTATCCGCGCTTCTGCCCCACTGCTTTTCGGTGTAGCCCTCTATAAGCGTCTTGTAAATATCTCTGCCGACAAGCGAAAGAGCTTGCTCCCGCACGTTTTTAGGCTGGGCGCACGGCTCTATCTGAGCGGCGATTTTGTCCTTTGCTTTCTGCGGGGTGTTCACCCCCCAAAGCGCGTAAAAGGTGTTCATATTGAACGGCAGGTGATAGAGCTTACCCCTGTAATTGGCAAGCGGACAGTTTATAAACGGCTGAAATTCCGCAAACGCGTTTACGTACTCCCACACTCTTTTATCCGAAGTGTGAAAGATATGCGCGCCGTATTCGTGAACGGTTATGCCGCCCTCGTCGCGCGTATAACAGTTGCCGCCCACGTGCCCTCTCTTTTCTATTACAAGGCACTTTTTGCCGCAATCTTTCATCTGCCGCGCGAACACCGCGCCGAACAGCCCCGCCCCGACAATCAAAAAATCGTATTTCATACTATGCACCCAACTTTACGTGCTTGCACAGAAAGCGGTAGGATGTTGTTGTAACCCTGCCCTTGACCTTCCAGCACAGCCTGTCGAGAATCCACACCAGCGGCATTCTCTTTAATCTTCTGTATAGTTTTTTATCGTTAATTTTAAGTTCGTTCCACATAAGCGCGAACAGCTGTCTGCGGAGAGGTTCGTCCTTTGCCGTAGTAAAAAAATACGTGTTCATAAGCATAACGTGCAGGCAGTGATACATTTGTCTGCGGAGCGGCTTACACATACTTTCTATACGGTTATAACCGTATTCCCGCAACATTATGCGCGTTATGTTTATTTGCTGGTCAAACCGCTTTACCACGTTGTCAACCGTTACCGACTGGTCGCTTCTGCCTATATAGTAGCGGTATAAGTCGATATTTAAATAAAACAGCTTTTTAACGTACGGCAAGGGCGTATAGGCAAATATATTGTCCACGTAAAAGGTATGCTCGGGAAGCTTTAAGCCCGTAGCCCTCAGCATCTCCGTGCGGTATATCAACGCGTGCATCAGATACATCTTCCACAGCCGCAGAGGCTTTGTTTCCTCCCACCCGAAAAACCTGTTTACGGGCAACGTGCCGGTGTATCTGCTTACGTAACGGCTTTTGTCGGCAACTCTTTCGTAGACGAAATTGGTAACGTACAAGTCGGCGGTTTCGCCCTCCGCCACGTGCCTTTTCAACGTTGATAAAAGCGTTTTAAGCGCGTCCACGTCCAGCCAATCGTCGGAATCCACCACCTTGTAGTACAGCCCCGTAGCAAGCTCCAAGCCCTTGTTTACGCCAGAGCCGTGCCCGCCGTTGGGCTTGTGTACTGCGCGCACAATCGCGGGATAAGCCGCCTCGTACGCGTCGGCAAGCGCCGCCGTGCCGTCGGTAGAGCCGTCGTCAACGATTATTATTTCCACGTCCTCACCGCCCATTAAAAGGCTGTCTACGCACTTGTTGAGATAGTCTTGCGAATTATAACTCGGTACCGCAAACGTAATAAGTTTCATATGTCCTGCACCCACCGTATTTCAATTTAGCCCGTTTAAATCCGTTTTTCCGCCGCTTCGGCAACAACCTCGGCTTCCGCGCCGCCGTCGGTTGCGGGGCGCTCCTCTTTGCCCTTTTTCTTTGCCGCTTTTTTTGCCGCCTTTTCAGCGAGCTTAGCCTGATATTTGGCTTCCTCCTCCTCGAAGTTCAAGCCCTTTTTGTCGCACCTCGACTTCAATTCCGCCTTTCGCGCTTCGTCCGCCTCTCTGTCGGCTTGCTCCTGCTCCAAGCGTAAACGCTCTTCGGGGGGGAGCCATTCCAAGCCCGCCGCTTCGGCTTCCGCTTTCTGCCTTTCGAGGACGACGCGCCTGTCGTCTTTCAAGAATTTTTCAACCGAGAAGAATACCAACAGCAACGCGCATATTCCGTACGCCGCCGTTTCTATCCAGATGTAGCTTACGGTAACCGCCGCCGCGTTTACGCCGCCGCCAGAAATAGCGTTGAACACACCCGTCGCAACGGGCGTTGCCGCCGCCATAATGGAGCTGTATATCGACATAGTAAAGCCGTCGCAACGGTATCCGTGCTTGGCTTCAACGTGGTCCAAAACGTCGGCTATCATTGCAAGTATCATATAGCAGGCGGGCGCGGAGCCGAAGCTCTTTAACGCAACGCCGACCGCGACTATATAGAAGTTATTTGCAAACACACCAGCGAGCACGCCGCCCGCAACGCCGACAACAAGCCCTATAAGCACTACTATGCGCTTGCCGAACTTGACCGAAAGCGGCCATATAAACGCCATAGCAATCGCCATAGGTATCGCGCCGCAAACGTTTATTACGGTGTTGGCAAGGTCGCCGCCTATTGCCGAAGAGCCGAACTGTTGCGAGCAGAAATAGGTTATGGACAGATTTTTAAACGCTCCGCTGAATTGGAAGAGCAGATAAAAGATTATTATTATCCACCAGAAAGGCTGGCTTGCAACCGCCTTTAACTGCTTTTTAACCGACACCTTGCTCTCCGCCGACGCGGGGGAATTAAAGCTCTCTTCCGTAACGCGCTCGCGCGTGAAATAGAATTGCAGAACGGTTACGAGGAAGGTTATTAAGCCTATGGCAAGAAACGCCACCATCCACGCCGTTTGATTGGGTTTATCCCAGCCGCCGAGGAACCAGCCCACCACCATAGGGAACACCATTCCGCCCGCGCCCATTACGCCGAGATTGGCAAAGTTGGTAAACGAGGCAAGCAGTCCGCGCTGGTTGCCGTTGCGCGTGGATACGGGCACGAGGGTGCTGTTAGACGTATTATACATCGGATACGCCACCGAATAGTACACGTTGTAAGAAATTGCCGTTAGCGCCATTTTCGCCACGGGGTTTGCGCTGGGCACGACGAACATAAATATGCACGAAACCGCCAAAAGCGCCGAGGACAACAACAGCCAGGGGCGCGCCTTGCCCGCCCTTGTCTTAGTCCGCTCGATAAGTTGCCCTACAACCAGATTGCCCGCCACAATGAGTATTGCCGAAAGTAAAGGCAACAGGGTTAAAAAGGTTGTAATGTTTGCAGGCAGAGAGCCGTCCGCAAGTTTTTGGTCGGCAAAAAGCACGTCCGTCCAATATCTGTTTAAGAAGTTGGCAAAGATGCCGCTTGCAAGCAGCGCGCCGAACGGACCCAAAAAGTAGCCGAACAGCATTTCGGGAAACTTTACGTTAGCCGATTTTATTTTAGTTGAAAGAAAGGGCTTTTCGAATATACCCGTCTTGTTTTTTGACATAAAACCCTCCACAGGGATTTAATTTAAGCCGATTGGGGCGCATATATGCCTTAACCAAGCTAATTTTTGCGCCTTGGCTCCTTGGCAGAAGACAGACAGCCGATTACTCGACTGCCTGTCTTACCAGAGGGAAAAAATGAATGAATAATCTTGCTTAGTTTATATATTATTCGCCTTTTTCAGCTTCGAGAAGAGCGTCAAAATCCGCACCAACAACAAGTGTGCAACCACTGTTTGCAGAGGGCTTCAACGCATTACTGAAATCAAAGCTACTATTGGTATATGTTATTGCGTCATACTCTTCTTGCGTTCCGTTATAAATTACTTTTATTGTAATATCAGCACCTGATGAAAATGAACCAAAAGCATCTTTTGCAATATCTACTACGGATTTAGAAATCCATATTTCATCAAGTCCGGCGTTAAGGAATGTTTCACCCCATAACTTAGTTAATTTTGTACTCAATATCCTAACTTTTTTAAGCGAAGTGCAAGCTTTAAAAGCCGCATCGCCAACTCCTTCACAAGTTTTAGGAATAGTAAATTCTTTCAACGCCGTACAACCACTAAATGCAACACGACCGATTTTATTTAACGAAGTTACGCCAGAAATATCTACTTCCTCTAAAACAGGGCTACTGTCAAATGCATATCCCATAATATAATTAAGAGCAGGTCCGCAAGTAACTTTTGTAAGAGCTGAACACTTAGAAAATGCTCTGCCACCTATTCTCGAAACGTTATCTCCCGTATAGATACTTACTATATTTGAAGCTTGGAAAGCCCCGCCGTTTGCCTCGAAAATAGTTTCGTCCGACGTGTTTGCGCCCTTAATGTGCATTACGGGAAGGTATGCGCCCTCGCCCTCGTTAGCTTCTTCGGAGTAGCGGTAGCCGGGGATATAAACGTCGGTAGAAGTTCTGCCGTCGCCGTCGGAAACCTGTACGTATTCGTATGCGTTGCCTTCCGCGTCTTCCGCGCTCAGCGTTTCGTACGTTAAACCTGCGGTTGCAACTTCAACGGTCAGCTCCGCCGTCTTTTCGCCGTCGGTAACTTCTATTACCGCCTTGCCCGTCTTTACAGCTGTTACTGTTATTTTGCCCTCGGCATATGCCGCGGTTGCCACTTCGGCGTTTTTAGAGGTTGCGGTAACCGTGCCCTCGCCGTCGTAGTTTACCGTAACTTCCGCCGTGGTTTCGCCGCTGTCGTCCACGCACACATAGCTGTCTGCAAGCGTGAGGGATACTTCCGCCGCCGCAAAGGTTACGGTGTGCTCCGCCGACTTTGTAGTGTCAACCGTAGAAGTAGCCTTTACCTTAACTTCGCCAGCCGCGGTAGCCGTTACCTTGCCGTCGGCAGAAACCGCGCCCTCGCCGGAAACCTTAGTCCAGGTAACCGTTTTTGCGGGGTTGCCCGTGCCCGTTACGGTTGCGGTAAGCTGAACTTCTTCGCCAACCTTCGCTTCCGTTTTGCCGCTTATTTCAACCTTAGTTACCGTTACGGGAGTAGGTTTAACCGCGTCGCACTTTTCGCACTTATTGTCCGTACCCCAATTGTGCGCTTCGGTAATTTCGGGAGCGTCGCAACCGTCCACATTGCATTCGCCTTTATGATTTGTATCGTCTACTTTCGTATAATTATAGCTATGCGTGTGGGTGCCGCCGTCGTCGGGTTTAGTACAGCCTGCAAACGCGCCAACGCTTACGGCAACCGCACTTGTGCAAAGAATTGCTAAAACCTTGTTCAACTTTTTCATAAAATCATTATCCTCCAAGTATTTTTAATTTTTGTTTTTATGAAATTTTTATTATTCGTCAGTTTTGTCGGGTCGTTTCTCTTCCTCGGCTTCGGCTGTTTCTTCAACCTTTTTCATTTTGCCGTTTCCGAAATATCCCCAAACTTCCATACCTACCCAGAACACTATGCTTATTGCAAACAGCGCGGTTATTACTGGTATTACTCTTTCGAGATAGTACTGCCATTCGGGCTGGAAGGTTATTACGCGGGTGTTTGCGCTTAAACCGTTCATTGCGTTGGAGTGGACTACCGAGTAGAGTATGTTGTGTGTTGCGTTGCGCATTGCCCAGACAACGTTGGCATAGGCGCGGGTGTTGTATTTACTTTCGTTATCTTTCAGCTCGCTTGCAGTGCCCAAAGGAAGGTCGTTGCCCGCCACAAGACAGCTTGGAAGATTCATATGAGGGTTACCGTTATTTTCGGGGAACCAGCTGTCGGTTACGCAGTAGCCGACCATACCGAATTCGCCGCGAAGCACGTTGTTTATAAAGGGATGGTGAGGCGCCGATACGGGACCTAAACGGTTGAGCGAGGTCATAACGCCCTGCACGCCGCCCTCTTCTATCGCAATCTGGAAAGGCTTTAAATAAACTTCCCTAATCGTCTGTTCGCTTGCCCAGCTGGAAGAGCCTATACGCCCCGCCTCCTGTTCGTTGAGCACGCAGTGCTTCAACAACATAAACGAGCCTTTCTCCTCCATTCCCATATTGATTTGCGCAACGCACTTGCCCATAAGCACGGGGTCCTCGCTGTAATAGCCGTAAGTACGTCCGTTATAGGGCGAGCGGTGAATATTTGCGCCCGTGCCGTAAAGTCCTACGTAGCCCGACCAGAGGCAATCTTCGCCCCACTGCTTGCCGTATTCCAAAAGCAACTGCTTGTTGCGGGTTGCGGCAACGATGCCGTTGTCCGCATAAGCCGCGGGGTGCTTGTCCTTGTCGGGGTCGGCAAGTTTGCTTGCAAGACCGTGAGCGTCGGAAGAATACCTGCCGATTACGCCGAGGTCGCTGTCCTGGTCGTAGGTGCGGGGTTTGGAAATGTTGGTCATAGCCGCCGTAAAGCCGTAGCCGTTCAACAGCAGGTTTGCCATATCCTGATAGGTAAGCTGATTAAGAAGTTCGTCCCACTTGGGGTCGTCGTAAGGAATGGGGTTGCCCTCCTCGTCCTTCATCAAATCGAACAACTGCCAAGCCGTAGCCGAAGAGCCCATTGTAGGCAGGTCGCCCTCGACCCCTTCCACGCGCTGGGTCATTTCACCCTTCATAGCTTCGGTCATCGTAACTTTGTAGTAGTTGTTGGGAAGATGCGTGCCGTCCGCCGTAAAGCCCATTTTAACGGTGCCGTTCCAATCGTTGCGGGAAACGTATTTAATGTTTTTATCAGTTTCGGAAGCGTGCTCGTAAAGTTTCAAGTCCACGTTATCGAACTGATTGGTTATTTCCGTGCCGTTAGCCGATTTGGAATAGGCTTTAAACAGATTGTCGTCGTTTATTTCAACCGCCTTTACAAGCGAAGCGTCGCCCGTTGCAGGCTTGCCCGCGATATCCGTCATACCGCTCTTGCCCTTTGCCGCAAGTATGTTGTTTACCGCGTCGTGCGCGTCCGTACCCACCGCAAAGTAATATTTGCCGTTTTCGAGTATGTAAGTTCTTTCGCCGTAGCTGTCGTAACTTGCAAGCTCGCGGCGGGAAACGCTGAATTTAACCGTTTCGCTGTCGCCGTCCTCGGAAAGCGTTTGCGTCTTTGCAAAGTCCACAAGCTCGACAGCCGCCTTTTCTATGCCCTTTTGCTTGTCGTATTCGGTGTAGGGTTTTTGCAGGAAAAGCTGAACGCTGTTTTTGCCGTCCGCGCCGCTTACGTTCTTAACGTTTACCGCAATTTCAAACGCGTCGGTTTCGGCGTTATATTCGCAAGTCATATCGGAATAGCTGAATTGCGAGTAGGAAAGTCCATAACCGAAGGGATAAGCCACAACGTCGGAATATACGTAATCGCCCACGTTGGAAGCGCCGAGTATCTTGTCCTCGTATCTCGTTTCAGTGTAGCGGTAACCCGAGTAAATGCCTTCCTGATATACTACCGAGCCGTAGGAGCTGTCTACGCCGCCGAAAGGAACGGCTGAATAGTGGTTTGCGCTGGAAGCGTTAAAGCTGTACGCGCCCCAATTGGCAAGCACGGGGTTTAAGTAGTGATTTTTCCAGAACGTATCCGCAAGCTTGCCCGAAGGATTTACCTTGCCCGACAAAATATTGCCTAACGCCGCCGTGCCCTTGCTTCCCGTAGAGCCCATATAAATCAACGCGTCTACGTCGTACTTATCTTCGAAGTCGCAGGCAACCTGATTGGTGGTGTTCATAACTACCACAATCTTTTCAAACGTGCCCTTTTCTTTTTCGGCTTTAAGGTTGGCAAGCACGTCCTCTTCCTGCGCGGAAAGCAACAGATAGTTGCCGTTTTTGCCGTCGAAAGTTGCGTGCGTGGTATAGTTCTTTTCGCCCAAATCTCTAAGCTGAACGTCGGAAGCTTCGCCGCCCACGCGGGAAACTACAAACACCGCGGTGTTGTATCCCGCCGCAGTCTTACTGCTTTCGGGAAGCGCGCTCCACGGGGCTTCGTTTATGGCGTACGCATTGCCGAACGAAGTGCTGTTAAAAAGCGACTTTCTTCCGTAACCCGACTGCGCATACCAATCGTACAGCGCGTCGTTTATTTCGATGCCCGCCTCGTTTAAGCCCTTTTTAAACGACCAGGCGTCTTCCGCCTTGTCCTGCCCTTCGCGGTAACCTGAAATTACGGGTTTTGCAGAAGAAGCCGAAAACAAACTCACCTTGTCGGTCGGCTTTAAAGGAAGCGCGTTGTTGTCGTTTTTCAAAAGCACCGCGCCCTCTTCGGTAACCGTCTGGGAATACCCGAAGCCCTTTTCCCTTACTTCCTTTACGGAATTGTAGTCGGACTTGTAGAAATCGGAAGCTGTGGAAACGGTGCCGTCGTCAACGTATACTATGTTGTTTCCGCCGCCGCCCAAAAAACTTGTAACTTCGTTTTCGTTGGCGTTTGCCAGCGTTGCTCCCACCGTAATTACGCCGAAAGCCAGCGTAAAGGTGAACATCATCGCTCTGGAAACGGGGGTTAAAATCTTTCTTGCCAATTTGACTTTTTTATTCACGATACTACCTCCTGCGCTTCCGTAGGCGTCAACTCCCTCTCCTCTTTAACCTTTCTGTATTGGTTGAAGAAAGAAGCCGCTATACAAATAATAATGTTGATAAAGTAAGCGATAAGGATAAACACAAAATTATCGCCCATCTTGTTGAATATTCCCGCAATGCTTATGTCGCCCGCCTTGAAGAGCTTGTCCGCAACGTCGTAGTAAACGGTGTTTACAAAAGTCAGCAGACCGCCGAGATTAAAGGCGAACATAGCCGCGCCCGCATACTTTGCCGTGTACTTGAAAAAGCACATTGCGTACGTTGCGCAGGCAAGCAGGGGAAGCACCATTGCCACGGGGTCCCAATAGCTGGGCTGATTGCCGTATTCCGCCTTGTATACGAAAGGTATTACAAACGAGAAGATTACGGCGGGTATAAGCAGATAGAAACCTATTCCGCGCGTCTTTAAGTAAGCCCAAACGCTTGCAAAAAACTTTTTGACCTTATCCATTTTCCGCCCCTCCTTCCGTTACCGTAATATTTATAGAAACTCTTGCTCCGCCGTAGCTGATTGTTACCTTGTTGTCGTCCTTGGTTAAAGGCTGTTGCCCGCAACTGAATTGGCACTTATCCAAATCGACCAATTTGCCGAGGTAATACTCTTTGTCGTCCACGGCGTAAGTCGCGTAAATTTCCATACCCGTCGGGTCGAATATTTCGCCCGCGGTATACTCCGTTTTAACAGGCATTTTATCTATATCGAGTTTCTGCACCGAACCGTACGTGTAGAAGACGCCGACAATCTCTATTTTCATAGGTCTTGCGCTGCCGTTGCCAAGCTCGCCGTTTTTGCTGTTGGGGTTGCTTACCTTTACCAGCTGGTTGATAACGTTGATATCCTCGTGAGTGCCCGTAATATTCAACAAGCCGAATTCTCCGGGAGCTACCGTAACGTCCGCCCAATTTTTGCCGTCTATACACCAGCTCAATTTAATGGGGTCGGAGTAGTAATCGGGGTTGGTAACGTTCTTTACTATGTAGCACGCTTTCCTTTCCACGCCTTCCCTGAACGGTATGAATAGCGGGAAGCGCTGGTACGAACCCCAGCCGTGCGCCCAATCCCATTCGCCGTCCGCCTGATATATGAGCCCCTGTCCCTTGTGGCTGTCTATGTACTCCTTATCCTTGGTATAGGTGGGGGCGTTGAGAGTTATTATATCGTCCGCCTTGGTCTTGGCTTTAAAAGTAATCGCCGTATAGGGTTTACCCGCGCCCTTTTCGGTTGAAGCTTCCGTACCGTACAGGTAAGTGCCAACGTACGCCTGCGCAAGACTGCCCGCCTCCTTTTTAAGGTTGGGCGCCAATATCGTGGCAAGATGCTCGTCGGGCATAACCATTTCCGCTTCGCATACGCTGCAAGTGGTGGTAACCTCGTAATCGAGAACGGAGGTTGCGCCCTCCTTCAACCTTACGTTAAACGCGTCGGAAGCGACGTGGTCGCCCAAAGGAAGCTCTTCCGCCTGCGAAATTTCGTACAAACCCTTTTCCGTGGTGTAGGCAAATAACTTATCGCACTTTTTGCACTTATAGGAATAAGCGTGCCCGTGTTCGATACAGGTTGAATTTTCCTTTTCAATCACTTCGAGCTGATGAGCGCAATAATTACATCCTGCCGCACCTACACAACCTGCGGCGAGCGTTGCCGCCGCCACGGTTGCAGCAATGATTTTTTTTATTTTGTGTTTCATCAAAAAGTCTCCTGAATTTTTTTGCAAACCCTGCGGTTTGCCTTGCTTCTCCCTTTCGGGCTTCGGCGCGTTTAACTTGCGCCACGCATCTCCCCTACGCCTTTTTTCTTTTGTTGAACCTCCTTTCCCGTTAGCCGCGGAGGCTATATTTTTACCGCGGCTTTCGCCGCTTTACTTTTAAATGTTTTTCTACGTGTGCGTTACACACGTAGAAGGGGGTACCCCCTTCGTTTTTAAGGCATTCTTGTTTTTCCATAGAATATCAAACTTTGTCGAAAAATGTTGAACAATTACATATTCTGTTAAATTTTAAACACTTTCTGCAAAAGAGCGAAAAAAATAGCGGCGGGGCGCAATATTTGCGCCCCGCCGCCAAAACGTTAAAGTATTTTAAATTTTAATTGGTATAACCACGCACAGAGTAAACGTTCCGTCCTCCACCGCATAGCTTACGGTACCATCGTACTTCTCGGCAACCGTCTTTATGCTCTTTACGCCGAAGCCGTGGTTTAACTTGTCCTTCTTTGTGCTTACAAGTTCGCCGTTAAAAGTTTTTAACTTGCCGCGGAAAGTATTTTCGCATCTTATAATTAGCAGACCGTTGTTTTTATAAACGGCAAGCTTAATTAGCTTGGCTTCCCCGTCCGTCTTTCCCGCAAAGCTCTCTATCGCGTTATCGAGAGCGTTACCGAACAGCGAACAGATATCCGCGTCGCTTATAAAGTGTAGCGCCGCGCCGTCCGCCACGCAGGTAAACGTTATGCCGTTCTGCACGCAAAATATGCTTTTAGACATTAAAATGGTATCCAAAATATCGTTGCCCGTCTTGTAAACGACCTCGTACGTCTTAATTTCGTTCTCTATCTCGTTCACAAGCCTTTCGGCGGCTTCCGAACCCTGCTCCCTAATCATTGCAACCTGATGCTTCAAATCGTGATATCTGCGGTTGACGGAATCCATTGCGCTCTGCGTAAGACAGTACTGTTCGTACTGCCTGTCCAAGAGCAGGCGTATCTGCATAAGCTCCATTTCCGCGCTGTTGGCTATTTTAAGCTCCCTGTTGCCGTAAAGTACAAGCAGACCGCACAAGTCGACCAGCGTGCGTATATAGAATATTTCAAGCGCGTATTTACCCGTAAGCGGGGTATTCCAGCGCATAAAACTTATGTTGCTTATCAAAAACGCCGTTACGACAATAATTACCGCTGTAATTAAATCTTTTGTGGAAACGGAGTTTAAAGCCTTGCGGCTGAAATGCCGCTCTAACGCAAACATTACGGCGTACAGTATGCCGTACACGCCCACGGCAAACAGGATATTGGCGGTATCCGAGGATATTACGGGGAAATTGGTTGCAAAGAAGTAGTACAGCCACCACTCCACCGAGGCGATAAATTCGGCTACTATAAACGCCTGCACGCCGAGATAGCACGCCGTTTTTATCTTGGTTTTGGTAGTCAGCCATACGAAAAGGCACATTAAGACTACCGCAAAAATCATACACGGCACCCAAAAACCGAGCGGAAGCACACCCGCGATTATGTGAAAGACGGCAAACACTACAAGCGACGATATATACAGCACCGCCGTCTGCACTCTTGAAAAGCGTTTTACCGAAAAGACTATTACCACAAGACAGGCGAGCCACTCGGAAACAGCCGTATACAGCCTCGGGATATCGGGCATTACGGTATCGGGCATATCAACCTCCGCAATAGAAGCTTGCAAGCTTCTCCATAAACTGCTTTTTGCGGGGGCGGCTTATTTTAAGCTCGTAACCGCCGACGCTGACCATATCGTCCTTTACCCCGTTTACCATCATAAGATTGATTAAATAGCCGCTGTTGCACCTGAAAAAATTATTCTTTTCCAGCCTGCTCTCATAGTCGCGCATAGTGCCGAAAATTTCGTAATCGTTATCCTTGGTGTGAAAGATGATTTTGTGCTTTATGCACTCCACGTAAATAATCTCGTTAAGCGCAAGCCTTACGGTGTTGTTGCGCAGGGAAATTAAAATGAACTCCTCCCGCTTTTTTGCAACGGAGTTTGCAAATCTTTTTACCTCTGCGCTGAAAACGGTGTAGCTCATAGGCTTGACTATATAGTTGAAAGCCCGCACCTTGTACCCGACGAGCGCGTACTGCGTGCAGTTGGTAATGAATATTATTTCAACGCGCTCGTCAAAGCGGCGGAGATATTCCGCGGCTTTAAGCCCGTCCACGCGCTTCATTTCGATATCCATCAAAATGACGTCGTACTGACACTGAAAATTTTCGCAAATTTCGTCGCCGTCGGTAAACTTGCTTATAACAAATTCGACGTCGGCGTTTTCTTCCTGATAGCGTTTCAAAAACGCCGTGAGGCGTTGCATCTCCTCGCGGCTGTCTTCCACTATCGCTATGTTAATAACCATAAATTCCCCTTGCGCAGACGTATGCCTTTAACAAACGTCCGCGCCCCCTAAGCCTATATATAGTTTATCACGTTGCCGTAAAATTATCAAGAGCAAAAATTACGAACCGCCCGCGCGTCAAGTGAAATTTTGTTCACCGTCCGCGCGGAACGTTCGCAATAAGGAGAAAAAAATGAAATATGTCGTAATTATTTTGCCTCGTTTTTTTTCTTTGCCGCCTTTTCCTTGCTCAGGAACATATGCAGTCCTTTAAAGAACCTGCCGTTGAACATTTCGAGCAGCCCTTCCATTTTTCTGCGGCTCATACCGCCGTATTTGGCAAGTCCGCGCACGGGCTGGTGCAAAACGCCCATTATAAGCGTGTTGGCGTTGGTGCGCATATCGAACGCTTTACAGAAAGCGATTGCAAAACGCACACAGCCCGAAAACGCCCTGCCAACCCAGCGTTTGGAGTACCGCAAATCGGCAACCGTGCTGTTTTCGGTGATTACCATACGCTTCTTTTTATAAAAGTCGTAGCCAGATTTGGGAATATTCCTGCCCAACAGCGTTGCAAACTCCTCGTCGCCGACTACCGCCGCGCATCCGTTGAAATAGGAGGGCAGTTTTTCGGGAGCATACGGGCGGATAGTCGTAGTGCCCTCCCGCGAAATTGCGCCTTCGAGCTTTATTGTTGCGCTGTCGGAGGCAATCAGCACGCCGTACTCGCCGCCTTCAATCTCCCACTTGTCCGTGGCTACGGAAAAGTACCTGAAAGTTTTATCGTCGAAAGGAATACTAACCCTTTTGCTTTCGCCCGCCTTTAAAAAGACCTTTTTAAAGCCCTTTAATTCCTTTGCGGGGCGGAAGATATCTTCCGAATCTTTACGTATGTACAACTGCGCAACTTCGGCGCCGTCCCTTTCGCCCGCGTTTGTAAGGGTGAAAGTTGCTCCGCTTTCGTCTACAATCAGGTCGGAATACTCGAAAGTCGTGTACGAAAGTCCGTACCCGAACGGATAGGCGACCTTTACGCCCGCCGTATCGTAATAGCGGTAGCCTATATATATGCCCTCGCGGTATTCCGCAGTCATCTGTCTGCCGGGGAAATAGTGCATAGAAGCGCACGGCTCGTAAGGGGTGGGAAACGTTTCGGCAAGCTTGCCCGAAGGATTTATTTTACCGCTTATTACGTCCAGCGCCGCGCCCGCGCCCGCCTGACCCGAAAGCCCGCCGTAAACTATGGCGTTAGCCCTCTGCGCCCAATCGGTTGTAACCGCGCTTCCGCAAGAAAGCACGACCACGATTTTTTTGCCCGTAGCGGCAAGCGCGTGGAAGAGCGCCGTCTGGTTATAAGGAATTTTAACGTGTTCCCTGTCCAACCCCTCCACTTCGCTGTACTCGTCCAAGCCGAGATAGAGCAAAACGACTTCCGCCTTTTCGGCAAGTTTCAAGGCTTTTTTTATAAGCTTTTTACTGCTTCCGCCATAGCGGTTAAAGCCCTTGCAGTAACCCGCAAATTTAAAGCTGCCGTTTTTTATTTCCATAAGAGCGCTGTCGAGCCGCGTGGGATTAACCACGGAGGAACCCGCGCCCTGATAGCGGGGAATTTGTGCAAAGTCGCCTATAAGCGCAACCGAAGCGCCCTCACGCAAGGGCAATACTCCGTCGTTTTTCAATAAAACTATACTTTCACCCGCGCATTTTCTTGCAAGAGAGTGGTGCGCTTGTGTATCGAAAGTTTTTTCGCCTTTGCCCGCCGTTGTCTTTTCCGCAAGCGCAATAATTCGCTCAACGCTTTCGTCTACAAATTTTACATTTAGTTCGCCGCTTTCGACTGCCTTTACTATATCGTCCGCGCCGTACTTGCAGGACGGCATTTCCAAATCGCTTCCCGCTTTGGTGGAAGCAACTTTATTGTTGCACCCCGCCCAATCGGAGATAACCACGCCGTCAAACCCCCACTCGCCGCGCAGTATATCGCGTATGAGATGCTCGTTTTCGTCGGCGAAAGTGCCGTTCACCTTGTTGTAGGAGGACATTATAGAGTAAGTTTTGCCCTCTTTTACGGCAATTTCGAAAGCCGTTAAATATATTTCGCGCAGAGTACGCTCGTCGAGAACCGAATCGGACACCATTCTGCGCTCTTCCTGACTGTTACAGGCAAAGTGCTTTACGCAAGCCGCAACGCCGTTTTTTTGAATACCGCGGATATATGCCGCCGCCATTTTGCCCGCAAGATAGGGGTCCTCGGAAAAGTATTCAAAGTTTCTGCCGCAACGCGGGTTTCTCTTCATACACGCACCCGGTCCGAGTATAACGTTTACGCCCTGCGCAACCGCCTCCTCGCCCAAAGCTTTACCGAGGGCTTCGCCGAGAGCTTCGTCCCAGCTGTTAGCCATTGCCGCCGCCGTGGGGAAGCAGGTTGCAGGTATGCTTGCGTTAAAACCCAAATGGTCCGCCTTTGCCGCCTGTTTGCGCAGTCCGTGCGGTCCGTCGGACAAAAATAAGGAGGGTATGCCCGCCTCTTCTATATCCTTCGTCTGCCAAAAACCTTTGCCCGTAAGCAAGTCTGCCTTTTGGCGCAACGTCAATTTGTCCGTTATTTTCTCTTCCATCGTTTAACCTTTGCAAAAAATTTGAAATAGTTGTAAGTTTATTTGTGCTAAGTATACATAACCGCCGAAAATTTTGCGCATTTATGACACAAATTGCCGTTATATGAACATAAATTACATTTTTTTGTGGATAAATTATGCGTTCGCATTAAAATAAACAACGTAGAACAGTGATTTTTATAAAGTAAATTGTCTAACTAAGAGCAACGCTTAGCGAGATATAATACAAATAAATAAGCGGGTCGCCTTTCGGCAACCCGCTAAAAAAAGTTTTATTATTTAAAAAATTCGTCAAAGAACGCAAGTACGTTATCTTCCACGGCGGTATACTCAATTTTGTAAGTAACGCCCTTCCTTTTTGCCAACGCTTTATAACTTACAGTGCCATCCTCATCGTTCAGACTTATATATTGTATATTTGTATCAGAAACAGTATACTCTTTATAATTCACATAATCATCATCTTTTATTAAAACACTATTTGATAAAAATGTTAAAGAAAAAATTGCACCGTCTGTTTCACTTGAAAAACCACCGCCTAATACTATACTTTCTTCTGTCTTTAACAAATGTACATCAGTTAATATATATGATGTGAAATTCACAACTTGAAATTTATTTTGTTTAATAGCTTCAAAAAACTCATCATCCGAACAAATTGTGTAAATTAAATCTTCTTCATCCATATATCTATGTTCACCAGGACGAGAAAAATATATTGGCAAAACAATTGCAAGGCAAAGAATTAAGCAAACGCAACAAACTATAAAGCCAAACGTAACTCTGCCGCGGGCGCTGTTGAAAAGATTTTTGTTAGCGTTACCCGCAGACGCGGCAACGGTAACTTCCTGCAAAACAGGCTCTCCCACTTTAACCTGCATATCGAGGCGGTCTTTAATTCTGTTCCACCTTTCTTCGCTTGGCATAAGCTCGGTTTTATTTGCGCTGTCCTTTAAAATTCTTTCTATATCTTTATCGTCCATAAACACCTCACGAAATGGTGATTGCTACCGCGTTATCAATTTTGCTATAATTATTTATATTAAAATAACATATTCCAGAAGTAACAAACCCACTTGCAACTTTTAAATATGTTCTTGTAGTTAAAACTTTTCCGTTTGCGTCATAATAGGTATGTTGCTTATATCCGCACCCAATTGCAACGTGCGAAGAGCTACTACTATAAGAAGTTATAATATCTGTTCCTATTGTTTCAGTCAAAACATTACTTAATCTAGAATAGTAATTAAAGAAAATTGAAACAGGCTTATTACTTTTAACTGCTTGAACGTACTTTGAAAAATCAAACAACCCGTTAGTCATTACGCTTGTACTACTGTATGTATAACCGTGGGATTGAACATAGCCATTCATTCCTGCTTGAAACCCAGAAAAAGTAGTTCCTTCGCTATTAGTTCCCATTAAAATATTTAATTCTTTAATTACCTCTGCCGCAGCAGCATTTGTCGTCTTCCATACAACATAATCACCAAGAGTATTATATGATTTAAAATTCGGAATTAAATCTTCACATTGTTTATCATAATAGCCTATTAAAATGCCACCAGCCACATTAGCGCAACTATTTGCACCTTCCACACCTATATAATTAGGCACATCACTCACAATATTGTATTGGGTTTCGCTTCGGGTAGCATAGCTTATAGTTTCCGTTCTTTTAACTTCCGTGCCCGCTCCCTGATAATTGAAGCCCCGCTCCGCAATCGTCTGCAACTCTTCAACAGAAAGCTCCGCACCCGTAGCCAAGTCGAAATATGCGCCGTCTACGCAGTCGATATAACTGTTAAAAGCTATATAAACGGGTAAGCCAGCGCAGGCGTCAAAGGGCGAAGTACCCTGCAAATAAACCTCTTCCACCTCGAAATAACTTTGACCGCATACCGTAACTTCCGAAATAAGCGCGTAGCCGTTTTCGCCGTTTCTTTCAAATTTATATTCCCAGCCGTTTTGCTGTAATTGCTGATTATAAAGCGGCTTCCTGCCGTAATCTATTGCCTCGTTTTCAGAAAAAAATTCCAGAAATGCATAGTCCGCTTGGTCTAACACCTCCGCCTTTGCCACGCTTGCCGCTCCGCCCGCAGGCAGGAGTGCTAAGCTTAACACGCCTGCAATAACCGTTTTTAACATACTTGTCTCCTTTGTAAATTTACTAACAATAAGACAAAGGCTAAGCCGATTATTTATCTGATTTTCTATTATTTTTCTCTATTTTTTCTAATTTTTTCGTTGCTCCGTAATAAATATTCGATATCGTACTTGTAGGTTTACCCATAATTTCGCCTATTTGCCTGAAAGTATAATCTCTTTTAAATTTAAAAATCAACACTTCCTGTTCGACAGGGGCTAAACGAGAAATAATTTCTTCAAACACCATATCGCCGAGCAACATTTCTATATTTTTGTCGTTTACGCCGCTTTCGTAAACCAACGGAGCCGAACGGCGGACCTTTACCGCATTGATTGCGGTATTGCGCGAAACCTTATAAAGCCAACCTTCGGGATTTTCAATGTGCACGAGTTTATGGGCAAGATTCCAAACTTTAATCAAAACGTCGTCCAACACTTCTTCCGTCAACTCTTTTTCCTTGCAAACGACTTTGATAACAGAATATATAAAACCGCCGTATTCGTTGTAAAACAAATCAAAGGCTTTCGTATCCTTTTTCGCCATAAGCGAAGTCAATTCGTCGAATCTGTTTTTGTGCATAGAAGTTTACTTTTATCTTTAATAGTAGTCATATAATTTTAGCATAAGTAAATTATTTTGTCAAAAATTGTCAACAAGCTTTGCGTTTTTGTATGATATTAACCGTTAAAACTTCTATTCCGCAAGCGACTGCATCAAATCGGTTACAATCTTGCGCTTGTTTTCGGGCACTCTTTCATAAAGTTCGAGCAAAGCCGTCTGGTCGGCGGTTAGCTGATTTTCGTCCAGCCCGCAATAAAATTCGGCGCGCGTTATCTCGAATGCAAGACAAACGGAGTCAATAGACTCCCTGTCGGGCGTAAAATTTTTTTCGTTGTACCAATCGTAAACCGTTGTGGGATACATACCGGCTTCCTTCGCAAGCTTGTATTTCGTCCAGCCGCGCTTTTCCAAAAGCTGTAAAATTCTTTCCTTTACCGTCATTTTGCAAACCTTAATATTATTGTTGACATATATATTTTATATCTACAAACATAAATACACAGTTGTATTAAAGCTTACATTATATTGTTGTTGCCACTAATATATTAAATTTTCATATAAAAAAAGCGGCGTAAAAGCCGCTCTTTTTTCAATTACAACTTTATCTGTAAATCTTACTCGGCATATAGTCGCAGGAAATGTCTTCTAAAAGTTTCTTGTATCTAACCATATCCAAATTTTGAGCCGAAGATAAAATACTGTACTCAACGCCCTTATGTTCAAGAAAATAATTTGTTTCTTTCAAACCGTTTTTTTTGTAAAATTTCAATCTGCGTAACCTTTGCACTTGATTGTGCGTTTGCCCGTTTATTGGTTCGATATTCAAAACCAAGGTACAATTATTATAAAAACCTTTTATAATTTCCAATATTTTTGTTCCGCAGCCCATCGATTGATATTTTTCTTTAACTGCCAAATAATATATGAATACCAAATCATATTTGCAAACGATATACGAAAAGCCGCAAACTTCCCCGTTTAAATAATACAAATCGAAATGCACGCCAGAATTAACCGACAATTCAAGCAAACCGTTTACAGACGATTGCTCTTCCTCGGGGAAAAGCCCGTCCATCATTTCTTCAACGTGCTTAATTGCGTTTAAATTTTCTTTTACTGACCTTACGATAATTTCCATATTACAATTACTCGGTAAATAAATCGGGCATCTCATCATATACCGCCTGATAACAGTCGTACAATTCTTTTACTTTTTTAGAAATTTTTTTAAACTGAGGGGGAATCATCTGCACCTCGTACAGCGATGACGAATGGGTACTCTCAGTAATCTTGTTCATTCCGAAAAGTTTACAAAATTTTTCGCCGTTGGGAGTAACCGCGTCGGCAATCATCCGCTTTATATATACGTCCCGCGCCGTTAAACCAATAAATTTTTCCACCAATGCGCTAACCAACATAAAAAACAGCTGGGTATTTTGATGTTGCGGGTGTATGACCACTGAAAAAAAGTATAGACTGTACAGATACGGCATTTCAAAGCTCAAAATCATATTTTCCGTGATATTGGTCGTTAGAAACTTGCCCGACTTAATTTTGTCGTAACATTCTTCCGTTATGGGCGCGGTATTCGTATAGGCAACTATTTTTTGCGTTTGGGTATCTTCAATAAAACAATATATGTCGGGATTGAGTTTAAACCACCGCCAACACTCCTCCGGACTTACGTGCTCCATACCCTCGAAAACGCAATGGTCTAAATTTACCGCGTCCTTTATATCTTCGAAGGTTATTGCGCTATTGTCTTTCAATTTATAACGAGTTTGGGTTTCAACAGGCAAAACACTGCGTATATACTTTAAAAGTTCTTCCGCGCCGTCCTCCGCGCTGAAATTCTGCAAATTGCGCAAAGTCCGCGGAAGCTCGTTTACAGAGAAATTTTTTGTGTAGGTATACATAAAAATTTCGTTGCGGACGCCCGACAAAAAATCGCCGTAATAAGTATCCCACTCGTAATTTACCCACCGCGATGTAGCGTATTCCGCCTTTGTTAAAACTACTATCATAATTTTAGCCTTATCCAGAGCGTCGTCGATTTCTTTCTTGAATTTTGGGTTTCCCGTTCCCTCTAAACTCTTATTAGAAAAAAATGCTTTATAGCCCTTAGCGGTAAGCATTTTATACAAATCTTCGGCGATTACGGAGTCCTCCGTTACGTTGCCGTTTTCGTCAGTATGCTTAAACGAAATAAATATATCGCACATAAGAATACTCCTTTAATCTCTTCCGTAATTTTTAACAACGTAATAATTATACTTAAACTACGCCTAAAAATCAACAGCTATTTTAATTTGTAGAAAAATTCCGATACTTACGCACAAAATTAAGAGTAACATAGTTAAAAAATTAAAAATAGGGCTTATTTTAAAATAAGCCCTACTTATTAAAATTTATAGCTGCTTGCAATTACGCGCAAAACAATTACTTTCTGGGATTTTTGATATTCGCCTGTGCCGCGGAAAGACGTGCGATGGGCACGCGGTAAGGCGAACAGGAAACGTAGTTCAAGCCGATTTTGTGGCAGAATTCTATGGAAGAAGGGTCGCCGCCGTGCTCGCCGCAAATACCGATATGCAGTTCCTTTCTTTCGCTCTTGCCAAGCTTAACGGCAGTTTCCATAAGCTTACCTACGCCGACGGTATCCAAACGGCTGAACGGGTCGCTTTCGTAAATCTTATTTGCATAGTACGAAGGCAGGAATTTGCCCGCGTCGTCGCGCGAGAAGCCGAAAGTCATCTGCGTTAAGTCGTTAGTGCCGAAGCAGAAGAACTCCGCTTCCTTAGCAATTTCGTCCGCCGTCAATGCCGCGCGGGGAATTTCAATCATAGTGCCGACTTCATATTTAAGAGCAACGCCCGAAGCCTTGATAACCGCGTCCGCAGTTTCTACAACCGTCTTCTTAACAAAAGCAAGTTCCTTTATCTCGCCTACGAGAGGTATCATAATTTCGGGAACGACTTTCCAATTCTTGTGGCGCTTCTGTACCGCAATAGCCGCCTTGATAACCGCGTTGGTCTGCATTACGGCAATTTCGGGATAGGTAACCGTTAAACGGCAACCGCGGTGTCCCATCATAGGGTTGAATTCGTGAAGGTCGGAAATAATCTGCTTAATCTGCGCAACCGACTTGCCCTGCGCCTTTGCAAGAGCTTTAATGTCCTCCTCGTCGGTAGGTACAAACTCGTGAAGGGGAGGGTCAAGGAAACGGATGGTTACGGGCTGACCTTCCAAAGCTTCCATAAGCCCTTCGAAGTCCGCCTGCTGCATAGGCTCGATTTTAGCGAGAGCCGCCTGCCTTTCTTCAACCGTATCCGAGCAAATCATTTCGCGGAACGCGCCTATTCTCGCGGGGTCGAAGAACATATGCTCCGTACGGCAAAGACCTATGCCCTGCGCGCCGAACGCCGCCGCCTGCTTGGCGTCCGCGGGGGTGTCCGCATTGGTTCTTACGCCAAGCGCCTTGTATTTATCGGCAAGTTCCATAATTCTGCCGAAGTAGCCCGTGTTGGGGTCTGCGGGTACGGTGGGAATAAGGCAATCGTAAATATTGCCCGTGGAACCGTCGAGGGAAATGCCGTCGCCCTCGTGGTAAACTTTACCCGCAAGCGTGAAGCACTTGTTTTCTTCGTCCATCTTTATGTCGCCGCAACCGGATACGCAGCACGTACCCATACCGCGGGCAACAACCGCCGCGTGCGAGGTCTGTCCGCCGCGAACGGTCAGGATACCCTGCGAGTACTTCATACCCTCGATATCTTCGGGGGAAGTTTCAAGACGTACCAAAACTACCTTCTTGCCCTTCTTGCCCTCTATAACCGCGTCCTCGGCGGTAAATACAATCGAGCCTGCCGCCGCGCCGGGGGAAGCCGCTATACCCTTGCCGACAACGTTTTTCTTGTCGGCTTCCTTTAAAGCCTTGGGGTCGAACTGGGGGTGCAGAAGCATATCGAGCGATTTTGCGTCAATCTGCATCAGCGCTTCCTGTTCGGTTATCATCTTTTCGTCAATCAAATCGCAGGCGATTTTAATAGCCGCCGCCGCGGTACGCTTGCCGTTACGCGTTTGAAGCATATAGAGCTTACCCTTTTCGATAGTAAATTCCATATCCTGCATATCGCGGTAGTGATTTTCAAGAGTATCGCAAACTTTAAGGAACTGCTTATAAACGTCGGGAAGAACTTCCGCCATCTTGGAAATAGGCATAGGAGTACGAACGCCCGCAACTACGTCTTCGCCCTGAGCGTTCATAAGGAATTCGCCCATAAGTCCCTTTTCACCGGTTGCGGGGTTACGCGTGAACGCAACGCCCGTGCCGCAATCGTCGCCCATATTGCCGAACGCCATCATCTGAACGTTTACGGCAGTACCCCAGCTGTAAGGGATGTCGTGGTCCATTCTGTAAATGTTTGCGCGGGGGTTGTCCCAGCTGCGGAATACCGCCTGAACCGCGGCGAAGAGCTGTTCCTTGGGGTCGTCGGGGAAATCTTTGCCAAGCTGGGATTTATACTCGGCTTTGAATTGGTTGGCAAGCGTTTTAAGGTCGTTGGCGTCGAGGTCTACGTCGAATTCAACGCCCTTTTCCTCTTTCATTTTATCGATGAGCTTTTCAAAATATTTCTTGCCGACTTCCATAACGACGTCGGAGAACATTTGAATAAATCTTCTGTAACAGTCCCAAGCCCAGCGGGGGTTGCCCGATTTGGTTGCAATGGTGTTTACAACTTCTTCGTTCAAGCCGAGGTTGAGAATGGTGTCCATCATACCGGGCATCGAAGCGCGCGCGCCGGAGCGGACGGAAACGAGAAGGGGGTTTTCCTTATCGCCGAACTTCTTGCCGCAAATGGTTTCCATTTTATCGATATACGACATTATCTCAGCCTTGATATCGGGGTTTATTTGCCTCCCGTCTTCATAGTACTGAGTGCACGCCTCGGTAGAAATAGTGAAACCCTGAGGTACGGGCAAACCTATATTGGTCATTTCAGCCAGGTTTGCACCCTTGCCGCCCAGAAGTTCTCTCATCTTTGCATTACCTTCGGTAAAAAGGTAGCAATACTTTTTTGCCATAAAATTCCTCCTTCAAATCGTTTATTCTTACTGACTTTCTCATTATAGAACATATTCGTCCATATTTCAAGTACTTTACGGAATATTTTTACACAATTGGCAAATGTAAAATAAAAACCAAAATATGGTTAAATATATCTACTTATAAGCGCTTGCGGAAGTACACCATATCGGTAAGCAGTACCCCGCCCTCGTAGATAGGCTCGGCGTAGTTTTGCGTGAAAAAGTCTTTTACGACGTGCGCCCTTTCAAACCCGCAACTCAAATAAAACGGAACGGTTAAAGGGCTGTCGCCCGTGCCCGCCTGTAAAATTGAAAATTTGCCGCGGTACTCCTTTTGCAAAAAATTTATAAGCGCCCTGCCGTACCCCTTTTTACGGAAACCTTCGCGCACGGCTATGTTTTTAATTTCAAGCGTACCTTCCCCCTCGTCCGTAACAACGCACACCGCCTTAACGCCGTCGTCTTCAAGCGCGTACATAGTACCACTGCCGAGATACTTTTCTATCATAGACGGCTGTTCGTCCGCCGAAAGCAATAAATCGAAATAATTCCTCTTTTCCTCTTCTTCAACTAAAATAAATTTTATTCGTCCTCCCGCAAAAAAACTTCCCCCAAAGGAGAAGTTTTAAAATTCAATATTCTTCCGTAATTCCGAGAAAGTAGTCGGCGGAAATGTTGAAAGCTTATATCAGCGCGATGTATTCCGAAAGGCTTAAACACTTTGCTTCCGTCTTGTACGAAAGATACTCTTTAAGCAGTTTCAAAGCGCGTTTTTTGCCCTCCGCCGCCGCGTTGCCGCCGCACCCTTCCGCCGCCTTGATTGCCGTATATGTAGCGCCGCTTACGCCCGCGCCGTTGCCGCACTCCCAACAGTAAAAAGCGCCCGCGTCCATATCGAAGCGCATTTTTTCCGCGCCGGTTAAATCTGCCGAGCAAGCCGCGCACCCTTCCGTAGAAATTCCGTACCCCGCGCCCTTTAAAGAGGTGAGAAGAAAGCTTATTAGCGCGAGGTCTTCGTCGCCGCCGCACATCTGAGTAAGCGCCTTTACGCAACCGTAAAAAATACCGCCGCCTCCGTCCCCTTCGAACGTAAGAGCCGCCGCCGTTTCGCACGCGGCGCAGGCGGCGTAAAACTTGTTTACGTCCGTCCTCAAATCGTAAAAGCTTTCGCACTCGCTTGCCTGAGTAACGGTGTATCTGCCGCCGCGCTCGGCTAAAATATACTCCGCAAAACAAAAGGGCTGGGCGGCAAATTTAAGCTTTGCGCCCGCCTTTTTAACCCCCTTTATTCCCGCCGTAATTTTTCCCCTTTCGGCGGTAAGCAGGGTGAGTATTTTATCGTTTTCAAGGTAATCGGTTGCGCGCAGCATAAGCGCGTTTACCTTTATATTATCCATTTTTAAATTCTTGGTTTGCTATTAGCAACGCGTAAATTTTCCGCATTTCCCCTCGCGTGTTACAACAAAGGTAAACCGCTCGGTTGAAAATAATACGTATTACTTTCTTCCTTTCAATTCTTTGTATAACATATAGTAGCTTACCGAGCCCGTCTTTTCAAACATTTTCCAGGCAAGTTCGGCGGCGTCGTTATCTCTTTCCCGCATATCGCCCTCCCAAATTTAGGGTGTGCGGAATTTGCGTTTTTATGACTGCGATTTTTTGCCGTAGCCCAAACTGTCCATAAGGGACGGACGGTCGCGCCAATCTTCTTTGACCTTTACGTATGTGGTTAGAAAAACTTTCGCGCCCAAAAACTTTTCCATATCCTTTCTTGCAAACGAGCTTACTTCCTTTAAAGCCGCGCCCTGCTTGCCTATGAGTATGGCTTTATGGTTAGCCTTTTCGCATACTATATCCAGATTGACGTCGTACACGCCGTTATCCTGCTTTTCGAATGTGTTTATTATTACCGCCACTCCGTGCGGAATTTCCTTATCGAATTTAAGCAGAATTTTTTCGCGCATAATCTCGGCGAGCATAAACCTTTCGCTCTTGTCCGACACTATGTCGTCAACAATCACCTTTTCCCCCTCGGGAAGTTTTTCGACTATCGCGCTTACAAGTTTTTTAAGATTTCTGCCCTTGCGCGCGGAAACGGGATACACGTCGCAATCAACGCCCGCTTCGTATAGCTTTTTAAAGTCCTCGGGAATTTTTTCCGCGGGCATAATGTCCGTTTTTGTATAAGCGATTATTACGGGTATTTTTCCGCCTGTAAAACGCTTTATAAGCTCGATATCCTTGTCCGTAACGCCCGCGTGCCCGTCGTGCACGTAAAGTATCAAATCGACGCCCTTTGCCGTAGTTTCGGTTGTTTTAGCCATCGTCTGCGAAAGCGCCGTTTTAGCCCTGTATATGCCGGGGGTATCGATAAAAACAATCTGATAGTCGGGCTCTGTTATTATGCCCATAATCGCGTCGCGCGTGGTCTGGGGTTTAGGTGAAACTATCGCCACCTTTTCGCCCACAAGCACGTTTACAAGTGTGGACTTGCCCGCGTTTGCCTTTCCTATCAATGCCACGTATCCGCTTTTCATCTACTCCCTCGCAAGGTTGATTTTATTTAACACGCGCTCTTCTACCGCGCGCATCTGCGCCCTGTCGGCTTCCTCTATATGGTCGTAACCGAGCAAATGGCAAACGCCGTGCGCGGCGAGATAATTGAGCTCGCGCTCGTAAGAATGTCCGTACTCCTCCGCCTGCCTGCGCGCAACGTCTTTACAAATGACGACCGAGCCGAGAAAGAGCGTGCCGTCCGCGTCGACGTCGTAAGGGTAATCTTTGCCGCTGAGCGCCTTGCCGCATATGCCGTCGAGCGTAGGGAAAGAGAGTACGTCCGTTTCCCTGTCGGTATTTCTGAATTGCGCGTTTAGCCGCCTTATTTCTTCCCCGTCGGCAAAAACCACTTCCAAAGATACGGGGCAGTCGGCTTCGGCTTCGCGGCTGAACGCGCCGCTCAACGCCGAAAAATCGTATTCGTCGCAACATATATTGAGGTCAATCATACTTTTACGCGCCTTATCTGCTTCTGCCGATTTTGATTTTGGGGTAAGAAATTCTCGAATGGTACACGCCCGAAAGCGACTGCGCTATGGTGTGGCTTATTATGGATAAATCGCGCATAGTTATGTTGCAGTCTACAAATTGGTCTAAGTTCATACGCTCTTCAATCAGGCTTCCAACAAGCGCTTCTATACTTGCGGGCGTTCTGTTTGCAAGCGAACGGGTTGCCGCCTCCGCCGCGTCGACTATCATAAGTATAGCCGCTATGCGCGTCTGGGGTACGGGTCCCGTGTAGGAGTAATTCGCCATACTTATTTCGCCGTCGGTCATCTTTAACGCCTTGGCGTAGAAATACTTTATGGGCAGAGTGCCGTGGTGCTGTATGGCTACGTCCGACAAAAATTCGGGCAGGTGCTGTTTTTTAATCAGCTTTGCGCCGTCGCGCGTGTGCGAGCGTATGATGTCGGCGGAAAGCTCGGGCGAAAGCTCGTTATGCACGTTGTAATCGGATTGGTTTTCGGTAAACATTTCGGGCTTTACAAGTTTGCCCACGTCGTGATAGTACGCCGCCGCGCGGGCAAGTTCGCCGTCCTCGCCAATGGCGATTGCGCAAGCCTCGGCAAGCTGTGAAACCACCACCGAATGGTTATACGTGCCGGGCGCCTCCTCCTTCAACCGCTTTATGAGCGCGGCGTTGGGCGAAGTTATTTCGCGCAGGCGGAAGATTGTAAGCTCGGCAAAAACAAGCTCGAACAGCGGCAGAAGCACCATATACAACAGCGTGCTCAACAGCGCGCCCAGCGCGCCGTAGCCCAAGAGTATCCACTGCGTGCCGCCCTCCTGTGTGAAGAGTATTTCCATTATGCCGATGATAAGCTCTATGGGTACCAACAGCACGAACACAAGCAGTATGCTTTGCAACCTCGTCTTGATTTTGTGCGATACGAAAACTACCGTTGTGCCCGCGCAGAATGTGATTAAAAGCCCCGCGCAGTACTGCCACATTTGCGTGGAAGCCAAATTTACAAGGTTGATGTTTATATCCATTATGAATATAAGTATGGTGTTTATTATGTTTAAAAACATTGCCTGACGCCTGCCCAAAAGGGTTGCGCACATTATGGCGAAGAAGCCGAAGGGGCGCGCGTCGGGGTTGATGTACTTGCCAAAAATAAAGCTTAAAAATAGAGAAAGGTCCAAGAGCGTGAACATCTCTATCAGCCTTATGATTCTCGTAAGCACTGAAACGCTTTCAAAGTACAGATACCCGAACGTGAGCACCGACAGAAAGAGTACCGTAGCCACGACGAATACCACCTTGCCGGGGTTTTCGGTGATGTACTGTATAGCGTGCATTTCCTGATTGAGTTCAATCATTAAAAACGCAATCGCCAACAATATCACGGCGTTGAGCGCAAACATAAGTAAGCCTATTAACGCCGTTTTTTTGCTCAGTTTTTCTTTCACTGTTTGTTCTCCTTATCGTATGCGCGCACAATGCGCATAACCAAAGTATTTCTGACAACGTCTTTATCCGTTAAGTTTATTACCGAAATTCCCTCCACTTCCTTTAAAAGATTTGTGGAGTGTATAAGCCCGCTCTGCTTGCCTTCGGGCAGGTCAATCTGCGAAACGTCGCCCGTGATGACCATTTTACTGCCGTCGCCCAGGCGGGTTAAAAACATTTTCATCTGCTCGCGCGTGGTGTTCTGCGCTTCGTCTAAAATTATAAACGCGTTGGAAAGCGTTCTGCCGCGCATATATGCAAGCGGCGCGATTTCAATAGTTCCCCTCTCCATAAGCTTGGTATAGCTCTCCACGCCGAGCATTTCCTGCAAAGCGTCGTACAGGGGGCGCAGATAGGGGTCAACCTTAGTCTGCAAATCGCCCGGCAAAAAGCCGAGTTTTTCGCCCGCTTCAACCGCGGGGCGCGTTAAAATTATTTTTTCCACCTGCTTCTGCTTGAAAGCCTGCACAGCCAAACATACCGCAAGATAGGTTTTGCCCGTACCCGCGGGACCTACGCCGAATACTACCGTATCCTTTCTGATTGCGTCGACGTACGCTTTCTGCCCCACAGTTTTGCACTTTATTGGCTTGCCGCGGAAGGTTACGCCTACCGTGCCGGAAGAAAGTTTGGTAATATCCGCCGCCCTGCCCTCTTTGGCAAGAGCAATGCAGTACGCCGCCCTGCCGCCGTCTACCCGCTCGCCGTTTTCCACAAGCACCAACAGGTTTTTTACGACTTCCTGCGCGATATGAACGTTTTCGTCCGCGCCTGAAATTACGATATCCAACCCGTCGACGCGGCAAAAAACCTGCAACTCGCGGGAGATTATATTCAAATTTTCGTCAAAGGTTCCCAACAGTCTGGAAAGCTCCTCTATATTGCCCGAGGAAACTCTTCTTTCGATATCCAAAAATACACCTCTTTTGTCTTATTCCATATTTACGGCTACCGTTTTAAGGTATGTAAACGAAACTTCATACTTCACCCCGCCGTCGCAGGGGCTTACTGAATATTCGCGGCTTAAAACCTTTTCGGAATACAGCGTTGCCGCTTTAAGCGCGTTTGCGGTGTTCTCTTCGTTTTCCTCGGAATAAAAGAGCGAAACGCTGGCGCTCGCCTTAATTTCGGCAAAACCCACGGCAAGACAGGGCATTTTTTCCCCGCTTTCCGTCAGTTCGTACGCGCCTATAAGCACGTCGCCGTCCGATACCGCGTCGCCGACAGCTCGCTCCGCCGTGCCGCAGATTGCCACAAGCCTGTACACCTCGCCGGAAACATCGGCTTTTAAGGGCAACCCGTCCGCGCGGGAAGTATGCTCCTCCTCGGTGCGCACATCGATTAAAAGATACGCGCCCGCGCGCTGTACCGAACAGAAATTTACGTACGGCAAAGCCATTACCCTTGCCTGCAAGAGCGGTGCGTCCAACTTAGTGCAAAGCGACCACTCGCGCGCGCCGCACTCACGGGCTATGGATATAACCTGCGGGCTTAAATAGCCGCCGTTGCCTATGACCTTTATGCGCAGTACCGTTCTGCCCGAAAGCGCCGCCGCAACCACAAACAGAGCCGAGCCGACGAACAGCCCGAACCGCTTTGAAACGAACGTAGCAAAGCGCGTTTTACGGCTCTTTTGTACTATAACCGTATTATAGCACGGATGCGCGAAAATTGCAAAAACTTTTTTCGCATATTCCTCCGACACGCCGAAACTCAGCCTCGAACCGCGTTTTTTAAGCCTGTAAACGGCAATATCCGCCTTGGCAAGCTTTTTTAAAGCCGTTTCCATAGGGGCGGTTACTTCAAACGTTACCCTGTTATTCAAGCCCTACCCCCGTAATTTCGCCGCGCAGAAGCAAATCCTGCTGAAAATACTTGTCTATTATAAGCTTTTTGCCCGTTACTGTCAATCGCATTTTTGCGACCGTAAGCACCACCCTTTCGGGCGAGTAATCGTCCACGCTCTTAACCGACTTGAAGTAACCGCCGAACCCCGGCACAACCGTAAAAGACCTGTCCAGCTCGGCGCCCGCCTCGCTTAAAATCTGTTGCAAAAGTTTCATAAGATAGTTTATGCTATACGGCTTAATAATATTAAAGCGCACGGCTTTTCGCCGTGCGCCTTTTAACTATAAAGTCAGTACGCAATGGTAACGACCATATCGCCGTTTACCGTAACCGCGCCGCTAACGTCGCAGGTTATGTTGCGCTTTATATTTTTATCGCTACCGAAAATGGAAGCTTCGTTTACGTAAACGGTGTATATAACGTCGCCCGATACTATCGTAAGCACCTTATCCGACAGGGTAAACGTTGCGTTTCCGCCGTAAATTTTAACGGTAGTTACGTCCGTAGTGCCGCTAACCACTCCGCCGCTAATTTTAATACTCTGCGAATTTACGTGGACGATATTCGTATCCGTTCCGCCCCTCGTCAGCCTTATTTTCAGGTTAAATTCCTTAGCTGTCCAATCTGCGTTGTAAACGGTTACGCCGTTTTCAACCGAGGTCCTCCAACCGTTGAAGTCGTGCGTGTCCAAAGAAGGAGTTGCAAGGCTGATATCTTCGCCCTCCACGGGTACGGTTATTTTGGTCAATACTCCGGCTTTAACCTGCACGCCGTAAACGGTGAAGTCAACCGCGCTTCTTATGTAAACTTCCGCCGCCTTTTGGTAGGATACGTTGAAAGTTAAAATTACCTTAGAGCCTTCTACCGACTGACTTACGCCGTAAACGCACTTGTAAGTTATGCCGCCGCTTGTATAGTCCATAGAAGCGAGATTTGCTTCGAGAGCCTTATTTACAGTTTCTTCGTACGCGCTACCCAGATATTCACCCGCAGTTACGTAGGGGAAATAGCGGGACAGAGTCGCTTCAACCGCCTTGGCGTTGAGCTTGCCGCCCTCCGCGCCGTTCAAGTCCACCGTTACGCCGCACTCGGCATACTGCCAGCCGCCCGCGCCGTAGAGCGCGCCGCCGCCGTTTTCGTGATAGTTTATCCACTCGGAAGTGTTGGGGTCTATACCTATATATTTATAATAGGAAATGCCCGCCGTCTTTGCGGTGAAGAAGTGCGACCACAGATTGCTTTCGCCGCCGTTTGCCGTTACCTTATTATAATATATTATAAGTTGGGTCTTTTCCTCGTTGGAAGAGAGGTTACAGCCGTAGAACGCGAACGTGCCGTTCGAATCGTCGCCCTTAAAGTCAACCGTTTCCGCAAGGAATACTATCGACTGCATATCCGTGTTGTTATAGAACGCCTTTTCTCCAACCGAAGTGATATTTTCGGGCACAATTACTTTTTTAATAGGCTTGCCCTCGGTATTGGCGAACGCCTCCGCGCCGACCGCCGTTACGGGATATCCGCCTATTGTATTTTCAAGTACGAGGGTGTTGCCCTTTACGCTGTAATAGTCGTTAAAGCCCGCCGCCTTGCCTACCGCCGTATATGAGAGCGTTGCTCCGTCGAACCTGTATTTAACGTAGTTTACAACCGTTTCGCTCTTGACGAATACGCCGTAAATATGTATCTGCGACTGCAAGCCGCTCACCTTATCCCCCGCGATTACGGGCGAGCCGTCCTCGTATACGGGCGCTGAAACCGTTTCGAGCCCCGTAACGCTCAAAGGCATATCCGCGCCCTCGAACGTGGTTACCGTGTACTCCTCGCCGCCGCTGTGAACTATTACGTTTACGGCTTTACGTACAAGCGCGTATACCGTGAGGTCGCCGTTCATAGTAACCTGCGTGCCGCCCACACTGTCGGGTGAAAGCGAGTAGATTATTCTATGGCTCTTGTTCGTATCCGTATACAGGGGCGAATCGTTGTCGTACAGGTAAATGGTTGAGCCGTGGCGCACGTTACGAATTTCTTTCTGTCCGTCAAGCCCTATTACCGTAAGCTCGTGCGAGTATAAGATATTGGAATACTCCGTTGAAAGCGCGTAGCCGCTTGCGCCGTTAAGCACCGACAGGCACCCGAATTTTTCGTCGTATCCCGCGCCGGGCTTCTTTACAAAGTAATCGAAGTCTACGTTATAGTTGTTGTCCGCCGCAATTTTGAGCGCGTTGTCGTACAGATTAACCGCCGTTACTCCATCCTGTAAAGAGGTGCCGAGCGTATACGCCTGCGTCCAGCTCTCCCTGTAAGCAAGGTCTAACGAGAAGTTTACGTACGACTGTACCGCGCCGCTCGCCTTTACTCCGTTTATGCCTTCCGCCCCGCGGGTGATTGCCGCGTACAGCTTGGTTAAAACGCCGTTTGTTACCGCGCCGGCGTTGAGGGCGAAACCGTAATAATTGTCGTAAACGCCCAGCGTGCTTTCGAGGTCGGCTATGCCGTTGCCGAAGCTTGCCGTCTGCACCCCGTCTATTATTACGCGAAGAGCGTCGACGTAGTCGTACATAGATATTTCCTGCTCCTCCTTTACGGAAGTAGCTTTATACAGGTAAATATCCTCCGGCGAGGTCAGCCCCGAACCGACGTCAACCGTCAAAAAGCTCATTATCAAGTCCCAGCCGCTTATATCCAACAGCCACTTCAAAACGGAATCGTTTTTGGTTAGCATATGGTCGAGGAAGTAATCGAAAGTCATCACCTTATATTCGGGCGAAGAACCGTCAAGCCCCTTTGCCAGCGTAAGCAAGCCGTTTGCGTAAGTAAGCCCCACCGTGCTTTCGGGTATGCCTATACCTATCACCTTAGCCTTGTTTACGTGCATTACCGCGGATACGGACAGACCGCTTTCGCCTATATCCACCGTGAGAGTGAAGGGGTCGATATTGACGTCAATCATTCCCACAAGGTTTGCCTTTATGTTGCCGCTAAGCGTAAACTTGTCGTGAAGTTTGCCGTTTTCGTCGGTTGCAAACTTAATTAAATCGTCTAACAGCGTGGGCAGGAATTCTATGGAAATATAGTCCTTTCTTTCGAAATCGGAGTAATCGCGGCGGTGCGTCTTTTCCGAAGAGAGCGAAAGCCATTCCTTTAAAGAGGAAACCCCGTCCTTATCGGTTATAAGCGTTTTGCCGCTCGTCTTAATGGCGTGGGTGTTGTGGTCAATTACCGCTTCCACCGTACCAAGCGCGCCAGCGTTTATGCCGAGCTGTTTTACTATGTTATCCAAATCGATAGTAGCCGTGGTTACGCCGTCTGTTTCGGTTGCGGTTACCGCGCTTGAAAAGTTGAAGTCG
This sequence comes from uncultured Christensenella sp., assembly GCA_910586035.1. Classification (GTDB taxonomy): domain Bacteria; phylum Bacillota; class Clostridia; order Christensenellales; family Borkfalkiaceae; genus Coproplasma. Next base: position 10,360 of record CAJUHT010000009.1, on the reverse strand, counting down.
AAGAGCTTTACAAGCAAACCGACAAGTTTATCCGTCTGCTCTTCCGTAACCGTCGGTTTGGTTTGCGTTTCCGCGGGAGCGGTATTTTCGCCGCCCTTGTTTATAAGCGCGCCCAGCGCCTCTACTATGTCGGTGTCGTTAATAGCGGATACAAGCACTTTGAAGGTATCGAATAGGCTGTCCTGCGTGGCAACCAATTTGAGGTCGGGTAATTTTACCTGCGCAATCTGACTTAAATTTATATAGAAATAAGTAGTTCCGCCGCGCCTTTCGGTTATTACGTTTAGCTTTACGGACACGCCCGCCGCGTCGATATTCAGGTCGGCTTCGGCAAGTTTGCCCTGTTCGCCCTGCTCGCCCGTTACGTAGATATCCGCGCTTATATATATTCCCGCAAGTTCGGGCACGTTGGAGTTGTCGCCGTTAAGCTTAAATTTTACCGCATAGGTATCCGAACCGAGAATATTGCTTACGGAAATATTGGAAACGGCTTCGAACAGGAAGTCGTACGCAAGCTTTACAAAGCCCGCGCTCCCCTCGTCCTTGGAGGAGGACAATTTGCAACTTTCAAGCTTGGAGTTTACAACCTCCGTCAAACTGCCCGTAACAGAAGTAGCCACGATGCCGCCGCCGAACGAGAAGCGGTTGCCCAACCTGCCGTTGTAGTACAGCGACAAATCGCCGTCCGCGCCTATTTCTATATTTACCGCATTGTCCGAAAGATATTTTAAAGCAAGCGATTTGCCGTCGGTGGTAAGAGTGAAATCGTTTAAGAAGTCCACCCACTTATCCGAAGAGAGCAAGCCGAACACGGCGGTCATCAGTCCGTCCGTCGAAGAAGTTTCAACGGCGGTAAACTCTTCCGTCAAGGCTTGTTCCGCGCTCTTGCCGCCCAAACCCAACAGCGGCGCGATTTTGTTGTAAATATCGTTGAAGCCCGCCGTTACGCCGTCAATATCTTCCCTGTAAATATCTATTCCCACGCCGTTTATAGCCAGCCTTACAAGGGGGGTATCAACCGCGTTTTTATCGTACAACAGCTTCAAAGAAACGGCGTCCGTTCCCCTTTCGGTAATAGCCGCGCACAGGTCGAGCGCAACGTACTCGCGCCCCTTTTGCCAGCCGACTTCGCCGCTTCCCCAAAGGTCTACGGTTATTCCGTCGAGGGAGAGCTCCGTTTCGCCCTGCATTATTTCAAAGCCTACGCTCTGCCCGTCGATAATTTTATCCACCTGCACCCAAGCGGAATTGACCAGCGTTACAAGCTTTGACAAATCGAATATATCCGTTGCCGAGGGCTTTTCCACGTTGCCGTCCGCGCCGTTAAGATTGACCTTTAACCCCAATGCGGGAGCCGCGGCGACAAACTTGTTTTCGCCAAAACGGTCGTAAGCCAAATTTATTCTGCCAAGGTTTACGCTCAAATCGGCGCCGAAAAGTTTAATAAGTTCCTCCGCGTTCAATGCGATGCGCAGACCGTCGGCGTCCGTTTCCATTACGGGAAGAAGCTTATTGAAATCGGCGCCCAACACGTTGGCGATAACGTCGCCCGCGCCGCCCGTTTCCGCGTCGCCGAAGGGGGAAAGTTTAACGCCCGCGTAATTCAAAAGTTGCGTAACCGCCTCGGTCAGCTCGTCTACCCTGCAACCGACGTTTGCGTTTACCGCAACGCCGTTTATTTGCGTTAAGCTCAACAAAAGTTCGTCGTTTCCGTACCAAGCCGTAAATTTTACGCAAACGGTTTGCCCGTTATAAGTATAGGAAATATCCGCGTCCGCCGCAACGGCTATATTTTGCAGGTTGAAGTAAACGTTTAAACCGGCTTTAAGTCCGCTAAGTTGGGGAATAGCCACCCCTTCCGCCGAGCCGTCAAGCAGTATTTCCGCCTTTAACAAGTCGGCGGAAACCAAATTTTTAACGTCCTCGACCAAGTAAATCAAATCTAAACAGTTTTGACTTTCGGGAATTTCAACCGCGCCCTGTTCGCCCGTAACTTCGAGCGAGAAGCCAAGCGCGGGAAGCGAGGCAAACAGCCTGCCGCCGTAAACGCCCGCGCCGCGCTCGTACCCGAGGGTACAGGAGCCGAAACGCACGCCCGCGTCGATGTTCAGCATTTCCAACAGGCAGTCTACGCTTACGCCCACCCTTATGCTCGCCTTGTCCGCATACAGCTCGGTAAGAAGCGAAGAGAAGTCGGCGGACAGCGCGCCGTTTAAAATTGAAACGAGCCCGTCCGTAGCCCCGCCCGCTTCCGCGCCGGAGAATTGCAACAGCGTGCCCACGGCTTCGGCAACTTCCTTTATATCGCACTTTAAGGCAAACTCGCGCGGGGAGCCGTTGAGTTCGGTCAGCCTTACTATCGCCGAGCCGTAACCGCCTTTAAGCGGGTCGTAGCAGTAATAAATTTCAGCCTTGGCGGAAATAGTCTTTCCGCAATAGGTATAAGAAACCTCCGCCTGAGCGCCCACGGTTACGCCGTCTAAGTCCGCATAAGCCGTAACGTTGGCGTTTACGCCCTTTAACGCGCCTATATTAACCTTTTCGTCGGAACCGTTAAGGTTTAAACTTATCTTTAAAAGGTCGGCGCCGAGCAGTGAATTTATATCGGCTATATATTCCGAAAGGTCGGCTGTCGCCCGGGTATTCTCCCTGTGTATTTCGGGAGCCGTGGTTGTAAGCACCGTCAAAGCCAAATCGACCTTTTCGCCGCCCATTGACAAATCGCCCACGGTGCCGCCGCGGAAGGTTATTTCGTTGCCGTTTATTCCGAATACCAGATTGGCTTTGACGCCTATTCCCATACCGAGCAAGTCGTCGGTGTCAAGCGTAAGCACCGCCTGCTTCTCGCCTGCGGTAAGCGCCATAGCGTTCATAAGTTCGCTTACGGGGTCTGAGTCGTTCTCCGTCCCCTCGGGCAGGGGCGCGCCTTCGGAAGAGCCGCCTGCAAACGCGTTGCTTATCTTTTCTATCGTCTTGCCGAGCTGTTCAACGGCAAGTTTAACTTCCGCAAGGTTTGCGCTCAGTGCAAAGTCCTTGCCGTAGTAAGCCGCCATTTCCCCGTTGCCGTACTCTACGTAAAGAGTTTGCTCCTGCAAAGTTTTGCCGAGGCTGAGTTTTAATACGAGCGTTTCCAAGGGGTCGGCAAGGTCTAACGCCACAAATACGTAGCCCGTATACCTGTTCGCGCCCAAATCGGCGGTAATTTCAAACTGCGCGCCGCCGTTCATTATCTGAGAAAAGCCGTTGGAAAGCACGTTCGTAACGTCCATTATCGGCTTGTCGCCCGTCGCGCCGCCCTGTTCGAGATTATCGTCGCCTAAATACTTCTTAAAATAATCGTCGTAGTAGGAGAAATGAGCGGCGTCGAAACCGTCCTCCCCGTAACTGTATTCAACCGTAAAGTCGGATATCGAAGTTACCACAATGCCCTTGTTTACCTTGGCTACTTCGTGAACGTTGGTGGAAAGTATGCGCCAATCGGCGTCGAACGTAACCGAAAACGCAATGCGCTCGAATTCGGGATAGCCGCTGAGCCCGCCGCGCGTCTTCATACCGAATTGGTAGAAGTAAGTCGATGCCTTGGGGTCCAATGCAAAATTTTGCGTGTATGTGCCGTCGGCGTTTTCCTTTACCTGCTCGCTCTCGACAATGTTCTGTTCGTTTACTATATAGTTGAACAGCTCCGTGGGCAACAGCCCGTAAGTGTAGTGGTACGCCCTCTCGCTGAAATAGGTGGGCGCTTCCTCCGACCATACGGCTTGCGCGGGCAGAGTGTCGGCGTCGGGCGCCTTACTCGTGCGGAAGTAAACTTCCCCCTCTCCGTTTTCATTGAACACGGTGCAGGTCTGCGAGCCGCTCTTGACCATTGACGAGTGCGTCAAATCGGTGGTTAAAAGTATTCCGTCCTTAAAGTCGCGGAAGGTGCGCGTTGTCTGCGTGGCGATTGAAGCGTTTGTAACGCCGTAGGAATACGAGTGGTATTGCGTCTGCCCGTCGAACACGTACGCAAGATACGCCATATTTTCCGCGCAGGTGTGCGCGGTAGGCAAACTGCCGTCGTCGGGGGGTGCAAGGCGCGTTATTTCTATATTTTCCGGCTCGGTAAGGTCGGACGACTTGGGCATACACCCCGCCGCGCCCGCAGCCAGCGCGGAAGCTCCCGCAGCCGACAGTATTACAGCCGTAAGTTTTTTAAGTGAAAATTTTTTCATAAATTTATCTCTTGATTCGGCGAGTTGTCGACATAATGTTGAAATATGACAATACTCACGATAAGACTATTATAATAATAAATACCGTAACTGTCAATGAAATTTCAGAGGTTGTCATAAAAAAATATTACTCTTGGTGATAAATTATTACACAATGCGACTTTTGTTATTAAAAAACGCCTAAAACTTTAATATATAATGGCAAAAAACCGTTTAAAGGAAATTTGTCATATGACCCAAGTTATACACATATCCGGCGCAAAGGGCGGGGCGGGCGCAACCACCTGCGCGGTAAAGCTGGGGCTTGCGCTTGCCAAAGAGGGTGAACGCACCCTCGTTGTTGACGGCGACTGCAAGTGCGCGGACGGGCTGGAAGCAAGCGGACTTACGGGGCTTAACGTTTACACCCTCGCCGACGTTGAAGAGGGCGCGTGCAGGGTTAAACAGGCGATTTTGCAACACCCCTCCTCCCCCAATCTTTACGTCTTGCCCTCGCTCGATTGCAAGAGCGGAACGACTATTGAGCGCGCCGTTGAAGAGTGCAAACCGCTCTTCGATTTTATCATCTGCGACGGCGCGGCGCAGGCAGCCTGCAAGAAAGCCATTGTAGTAAGCGACCCCTACCACTCCTCGATAGCCGCCGCCAAACGGCGCGGGGCGGAGCTTGCCGACGGAGGAATAGCCGAGGTTACGCTAATCGTAAACAAGGTGAACGGCGGGCTGGTTTTCGACGGAGCCATACTCACCCCGCAGGAGTTTGCAAGCATAGTGCGCCTGCCGCTTGCGGGAGTTATACCGGAGGATTTGAACCTGCCACTCGGCAAAATGCGCGCGGCGACGGGCAAGGCGTTTGATGTTACCGCACAGCTTCTTCTTGGAAAAAGTAAAAAGGTGTACGGAGTGATAAAACCCTATTCGGGCGTAAGGGGACTTATAAAACGTAAAATGAGGGAAAGAGTATGACGGCGGCGATAACGACCGAACGCGACCAGATGACGGAAGAGGAAAAGCAACTGTTTTTAGCCGACTTAAAGGGCGTGTGCGCAGAGTACTTCGAAACGGACGAAAAATATTCAATGGACGTAACGCGCACAGAAAAGGGATTTTCGGTCTGCGTTATCTTCGACGCAGTGCGCGTAAAGAAATTCAAAAAACCAAGATAAAATTTAAATGGCGCGGCGAAAAATCTCCGCCGCGCCATTTGCGTTATTCAAAATTTTATTATCAGTCCGCGTAAATCATTTTAACGGCTTCCGCCAGTTGCAAGTCGCCGTAAGTTACGTCCCAATCGGTGTAAACGGCGTTGCACTTGTTTTCCCCGTCCGCCGCGCTCAGCCCCACGTCGTGAATACTCGTAGCGCCCTTAGGCCAATAAATTTTAGCCGTGGTAAGCTTTAACGCTTCGCCCGTGAAAGGGCGAACGAAAGTCGTCTGCATTATTCCCTTTCCGTAAGTGCGTCCGTTCTTAGCCCGCGTACCCGTAAAGTCGAGATACCTGTCCGAAAACTCGGATATATACACGTCGCCGTAATCGATTACGCCGTTGTCGATAAGCACGCCAAGCAACGCTTCGGAAGCGCTCGCCGTGCCGTTGTCCGCCAAAACGCTTACCTTCGTCCCCGCGGGAAGCCGTTTGTTCTGCGGGAACAGATTGTTTACGTAATACACTTCCTTCTTGCCGTTGCGGTACACCGCCTGCATTGCCGTTTTATGCGGATTTTGCAATTGCCCCGTATATATGCCCGACATATCGCACATAACGTCCACGTATCCGCCGCCGTTGCCGCGCAAATCGAGAATTAAGGAAGTGCAGTTTTCGGCGTTGAACTCCCCTATAAGCTCCGCCATTTCGTAAGCCGCGTTGCCGTAAAATTGGTCCAAACGCAGATACGCCGCGCCGTCTGGCAGGCAATCGATGCCGGCGTTTTCCGAAGTCTTTACCACGTTCATACCGCCGCCGTCGTAGTTTATATTCCAATCGGCGGTTTTAGTCGACATAGTGCAATAACTCGCCGTATAGTTGCTCTTAGCCATTTCGTACTCGCCGCGGTCGGTGATAAGCGTAAACTTTTCGCCCGTCTTTTTGCCGTCGATATAGTCTATAAACTCTTTCTGCGAGCCGAACGCGCCCTCTCTGTCATTGGCGCCAATTACGTATTCGCCCGCTTCAAGCCCGCTGTAAAACGCCGGGGAATTGCCCACCACGCTCTCTATTATTACTCCGCTTGCCGCCTGCGGGTACTTATCGTCCGACGGAACGTAGGTAAACGATATGCCCACGCCGCTCATACTTCCGCCGTGCGTAGCCACCAATTCCCTGTACTGTTCCGCGGTGTAATAAGCCGAATATTTGTCTAAACACGCGCCCGCAAGCCCGCTTGCCGTCATACCGTTCAAAGCGCAGTACAACAGCTTTTCCTCGGGGATATCCTCGTAGTAATTGTCCCTTATGGTCCTTAAAGCCCACTCGAAAGACGACACCTCTTTTTTGCGCGCCAAGCGGCTGACTGCAAAGCCGCCGAAAAACGATACGAGCGATATGGCTATGGCTATAATTACCGTAACGGTTACACGCGTCTTTTTATTGTTCATTGTCCGCCCCCCTTCCGCAATAACAGCGGTAAAGTATCATAAAGGTTACGGCGTCGGCGAATACGCGCGCGTCTAACCCCGTAAGCCTTTTGAGTTTAGCTATCCTGTATATCAGGGTATTTCTGTGCATATACAGCTTTTCCGCCGTTCTGCTTACGTTTAAATCGTTTTCCAAAAGGCACATACACGTCTTGATGAGTTCCGCGTCTGCAAAAGCTTCCGCATAGGGCTGTAAGCCGCTTGCCGCTGGCAGACATTTGAGTTTTACCAGCAATGCTTCGTCCATAAGCGCGTTAAACGTTTTACCGCCCGTACCGTCTTTAATAGTTGGCATTTTACACTCCGTTTTCTATTTGGTGCGCACATATACCCCGACGAACGGCGCGCGCACATTAAAAATCACTTATATTATATACCTTTTTTTCAATATTTTCAACCACTTTTCTATAAAAGCGAATTTAAAAAACGCGTTATGTCAAAACTATTACTGTATGCCGGTGCGCCGCAGGGAAAATAACGGCGTTGCAACAATAACAATATCGCCTGAAACGGCAAAAATATTAAAAGTTGCAACAATTTGCCCGTCTACGCCTTGACATACGCGCGTAATTGTATTACAATTAGTAGCAGTTAAACAGTTTTATAAGGCAAAAAAACGCCGTTTCTCTATTATATAGGGGCGCGGTGCGGAAAACCACGGAGATTATTCTTATGGAAGAAATTGTAATGACCGACAAGTTAGAAGCCGAAGAGGCGGCTAAGTTGGAAGCCGACAAGGCGGCAAAGAAGAAGGAAGCAAAGAAATTAAAGGCTAAAAAAGCCACTATTCTTTCCACTTACTTCATAACCGTACTCTGCCTGTTGGCAGGTTTGCTTGTTCCACTTTTCAGAAGCGGGACTTCTTTTGACGGCGAACCGATTAAGCCCGTACAGATGATGTTGCTGAAATACATTCCGTTAATGATTAACTATGTAACCAGCTTCGTTATCAAAAAGGAATTTGTGCCCACTGAAAAACTGCCCGCTTGGTTTGAAAGGGAAGTACCCGCAGGCACGGACACGTTTTTATCGTTTATTTGCGTGCTTTACGCCCTGGTATGCGTAATCGCTCTTTTGATGTTTATCCCCGTATGTCTGGGAAGCAAAAAGAAGAACACAAGCGCAAACAGCGCGCTTGCGGTTGAAATTTTAACCCTTCTTCTTACCATTACCTACATTGCTTACAACACGTACTTTATGGTAAAGTCGGGCAACACCGAAAACATTAAGTGGCACGATTACAACTTCTTTATCCCCTTCGGCGGCGCGTTGCTTATGGCAATTATCCAAACGGTTTCCTCCAAGGGTAGCATAGGCGTATCCAAGGTCATCGCCGTTTTACTTTCGGCAATTGGCGTCGTCGCGCTGTGCGACTTAACGCTGTTTATCCCCTCGCTCAAAACTCCGCTCAGCCAATTTTCGAATAAAGTGCACTGCGGCGAGCAAATCGGTTTCTTGTTCGGGCTGGAAAACCCTGCGGGAAGCAAAACCATTTTGGGTATAGACGGCTTAAATATCCTGCTCACCATTAAAACTTCCTGGGGCAGTTTCATATCCACCCCCGGCTCCAACGGCAAGCCCGACGTATTCAAGATTATAATCTATATACTTCTTATCGCCGTTTCGCTGTTCACCCTCCTGAACCTTGTAATAGACATAATCGGTCTTGGAACGAGCAAAAAATTCAAGAAGGGCGTGCCCTGCGCAAACTCCGGTTCCAACACCTTTGCGCTTGTAAGATATATTTTAACGTTAATCGTTGCGGCGGCTATAATCTGCCTTGCGATGTTTGTTCCCTCCTTGAAAGAAGCGGGCGTTAAGGTTGGCATTTACCTCTACGTGCTTGTTGCAATACTGTTTATATCGCTTATTAACGCGATTATAAGAACGGCGTGCGCAAATGCAAGAGTAAGGAAATACAACGCGGCTAACAAGCAGCCCGAACCCGCGCAGTCCGTTATTATTCAGGACCCTGCGTTCGTTGCGGCGCCCGAAACGGCGGTTGCGGAAGCTCAGCCCGTATATCAGCAGCCCGTTTACCAGCCCGCCGAAGAATACGTTGCGGAACCCGAATACGTTCCCGCTGACTATTCCCCTATGCTCGATAGCGAGCCTCTGCCCGTAGCCGAGCCTTTATCCGCTCCCTTGGAAGAGCCCGCAGAACCCGCGGAGCCCACTCCCATCTACTACTACGGCGGCGACACGGACGAGTTTATGGATACGCTTACCGATAACGAAAAAGTTGAATTTGTTGAAATGTTTGTAAAGAGAAGCAAGGGCGAAGTAAAGGGCGTTCCCGCTTACTCAATCAACGCCGACAACTCCGACTTCTTCCCCGCGGTATTCATTCACATCAACAGATACCGCAACATAGTTTCCGACGCGCTTATGACCAAAATGTACAAGCAACTTGGCAAAGGCGTTTAATTAAATCGAACTTAAAACACGGCGGCTTTAACCGCCGTGTTTTTTTGTACAGGAAAAACCGCGCGATAACCGCGCGGTTTAAAAATATAGTATTATCCTTCGTAATTAAATATTGGCTACCGTAATGAAATTTTGCCTTTCTCACGGGCGCAGTTATTTAATATTAAAGCCCCGCCGACTAAACCGTCCGCGGGGCTTTATTCATTGTTTATCCGTAATAATTTTAACCGTAACCTTACCGCCCGCAATGCTGACGTTGCCGCCGCTGAGCGCGTTTATAATGTACAGCCCCCGCCCGCTCTCCGCAAGAACGCCTGGCAAATCGGGAATTTTAATTTCCCCAGAGGGGCAGGAAGCGCAAACGGTTATTTCTATTTCACCGTTGCGGAAAACGCCCGAAAAACACGCCGTGCCGCCGCAATGCCGTAGCACGTTGGTAATAAGCTCGCAACTTATCAAACGGCTGTCAAACACGGCGTCGGCGTCGACTCCGTTGGTTTCGAGATATTCCAAAAACCGCCACAGACGCGCGTTCATTATCTTTAAATCGTCAACTTCGAAAGTAATCATTGCGACAGCGCTTCCCTCAGTTTTTCCACAATACGGCGTTCCGCGCGCGATACGAACATCTGGCTTACGCCGAGCTCTTTGCCAGCCTCCGCCTGAGATTTGCCCTTTATAAACCTCAGCGAAACCACTTCCCGCTCTATGGGGCTAAGCTTTGCAATTTCCGTACGGAGCGCCTCGCCATCCTCGAAACTTTCGAACGAGTTGTGCGCGTCGGCAATCACTTCGTAAAGCGGCACGTCGCTGTCCTCCCCCCTTACGGTGGAATCCAGACTGATTGGCGTGCGGCACTCCATTGCCTCTATCACCGCCTCCTCGCTTTCGTTAAGTTCGGCGGCGACCTGCTTTATTGTAGGCTTTACCCCGTTTTGCTTGTAGTAATCGTTTATCGCCTGCTTAACCTTGGCGCTGAGTAGATACAGTTTGCGTGGAACGCGCACCGAACGGGAATAATCGCGGAAATAGTTGCGGAGCATACCCGTAATTGTGGGAGTTATGTACGAAGAGAACATATTGCCGAGTTC
>CAJUHT010000008.1 GCA_910586035.1 uncultured Christensenella sp. | reverse complement strand
AACTGGCGACCTGCTGATTACGAATCAGCTGCTCTACCGGCTGAGCCACAGTAGCGAAAATTCAATTGCTTAAACATATTATATCAAAACTCAAATAAAATCAAGCAAATTTACTTAACATTGAAAATATTTTTTAAAAAATACGCCAATAAATTGACTGATAAATTTTGGCGGGTTTGGGTAAATTTTGGTTTTTTGCACATCATAGGAGTATGAACAGAAAAAACACGGTAATTTGCGCTTTTATGCTGTTGTTCGTGCTTGTAGCCGCGCAGTTTTTATCGCTGTCGCAATTTTCGGGCATAAAAATCGGTCTTGCCGAAGAACCGCAAAAATGCGTTTATCTTACTTTCGACGACGGTCCGAGCGACAAAGTTACCCCCAAATTATTGGACGTTCTTAAAGAAGAAAACGTAAAAGCCACGTTTTTTATCGTAGGCAAGCTTGCCGAACGCAGAAAATACCTTATCGAACGCCAATTCAACGAAGGGCACACCGTTGCCGTGCACTCCTACTCGCACGTATACAAGGACATATATTCCTCCACGGAAAAACTGTTGGAGGATATAGACCGCTGCAACGCGCTGATTAAGGAGGTTACGGGCAGTTTTTCACACGTTTACCGCTTCCCTGGCGGAAGCTTCGGGCTGAATTCAAAGTTTATAAAAGCCGTAACTGCGCACGGAATGCGCTACGTAGATTGGAACGCTTCCACCCGCGACGCGGAGCTTATAAACCCCACCCCTGCCGAGCTGTTAAAGGCTGCGATAGACACACCCGCTAACCGCGACCATATAGTTCTTCTCGCCCACGACACCACCGACAAGACGGCGACAGCGCAGGCGTTGAAGAGCATAATACGTTATTATAAGGATAAAGGCTATGTATTTGAATGTTTTTAATTTTTCCCGCAGGGTTGCGGGCAGACGCGCGTTTGCAAACGATTTGAAATTACTCCACGCCGTAAGCGGAGCGGTACTCCTTCATCCTGCCGAGAAACTCGCTACCGTCGATAATTCCGCTTTCGATAGCCTCGATGATATCGGACATAGTAACGATTGAATAGACTTTAACTCCGAATTCTTTATAAACTTCCTGCACGGCGGAGAGCTGACTTTCCAGCCCCTTTTCCATACGGTCGACCGAAATGACCATTGCCGCAATTTCAACGTTTGCGGTAGCTTTGAGTTTGGGAAGAATCTCCCTTAACGCTTTGCCCGAAGTCATAACGTCTTCTATTATTATAACCTTTTCGCCGTCTTGGAGTTGTTTGCCAACAAACAGACCGCCCTCGCCGTGGTCCTTAACTTCCTTGCGGTCGAAACAGTAATTCATATCTACGCCGTAATCATTGGAAAGCGACACAGCCGTAGTTACAGCAAGGGGAATACCCTTATACGCGGGTCCGACCAAAGTTTCCGCCTTTATGCCGTTTTGCTGTATGCAAGCGGCGTAATATTTTCCCAGACGGGCGAGCTGAGAGCCCGTTTTGTAGTTTCCCGTATTGATAAAATAGGGCGCCTTTCTGCCGCTTTTCAGAGTAAATTCACCGAATTTAAGCACTCCGTTGTCTACCATAAACTTTATAAACTGCTGTTTGTAAGTAAGTTCCATTGTACCCCTTCCTTCCTTTTTTTATTTGTAAATTTTTAACCGTACTTTGTTATCTTGCGTTGAGCGTAAGCGTATCGACTATCTCGTTCACGTTTACGATATTGTGTTTATCAAGCCAACCGTTCATTTCGGCTATTATTCGGGGCAATGCGTTTGCGTCGTAAAAATTCGCCGTACCGACCTGCACCGCCTTTGCGCCCGCGCACATAAATTCAAGCGCGTCTTTACCCGTCATAATTCCGCCCATACCTATCACGGGAATTTTGACGGCGTGAGCCGCATCGTAAACCATTTTAAGCGCGATGGGCTTGATTCCCGCGCCCGATACGCCGCCCGTGTTGTTTGCAATTATCGGTTTGCGCCTCTCCAAATCGACTACCATACCCGTAAACGTGTTTACGAGCGAAATGCAGTCCGCTCCGCCGCTTTCCGCTGCCTTTGCGTTGGTTGATATGCTTTCGACGTTGGGCGAAAGCTTGACTATAAGCGGAGTTTTACGCAAATTGCTCTTTGCAAGCGAAGTAACTTCTTCTATATTTTTCGGCTTGATTCCAAGAGCCATACCGCCCGCGTGAACGTTGGGGCAGGAAATATTGAGCTCTATCATATCGACCAGCCCGTCGAGCCTATGACAGATTTTTCCGTAATCTTCAAGAGTGTTTCCCGCAACGTTGGCGATTATTACCGTGTTTTTACTCTTTAAAAAGTCCAAATCGTACTTTATAAAGTGTTCTACGCCGGGGTTTTGCAAGCCGACCGCGTTTAAAATAACGCTATGCCCCTCGGCAATGCGCGGCACGGGATTGCCCAGCCGCGGCTCGTTCGTCAAGCCCTTGGTAGAAATTCCGCCGATTTGACCTATATCGTAAATTTCGTCGTACTCCCTGCCGAAGCCGTAAGTGCCGCTTGCCGCAATTACGGGGTTTTTAAACTTTACCCCGCATATTTCAACGCTTAAATTTGCCATTACAACTCCACCTCGTCAATATCGAAAACGGGTCCGTCTTTGCATACGCGGGCGTTGCCTCCGTCCGATTTTTTACACACGCATACAAGGCAAGCGCCTATACCGCACCCCATTCTCTCTTCAAGCGATACAAAACAGGGCGTTTTTACCCCGCTTTCTTTGAGCTTAGCCTTTAATGCGCGCAACATTACGGGAGGTCCGCAGGCTATAATCAGGTCGGCGGGCACTTCGTCTATTTCCTCAAAGTATGCGTTTACCGCGTTATTCTTACCGCCCAGAGAGCCGTCGTCAGTTACAACCGTAAGCTTTTTGCTTGACTTAAACTCGTCTAAAAGGCAGGCGCAGTTTTTGTTGCGGAAACCCAAGTACGTGTAAAAATTTTTGCCTGTATTGCCGCACACAACGGGCAACAGGGGAAAAACGCCCACTCCGCCACCCAATACGACTATGTTTTTTGCGCTTTTTGGTATATCGAAGCCGTTGCCGAGCGGAAGCAGAACGGACAATTCTTCGCCACGCTTGGCGTTTGCAAGCGCCTCGGTACCCTCGCCCTTGACCTGAAAGCAAACCGTAATATCGTTCCCCTCCGCCTTGACTATGCCGAGAGGGCGTTTCAACAGGCGGGAGTTATCTCCCGTGGAGATATTCAAAAACTGACCGCCCTTGATTGCCCCTACGCTTTCAGGCAGCGTAACGGTCAGAGAAAAGGTGTTTTCGGCAATATTTTTTACCTCTTTTACTTTTGTAACAAGTTCTTTCATCTTCCTATTTTACCCAGAGTATTGACCAAGTCCCTTTGCATATCTATGCAAGCCGCGCGCGCCGCTTCGGCATATCCAAGCCCCGTATACGCGGGCTTTTTATAGGCGCAGATTATTCCGCGGGAATTGTTGACTATGCCGCCCAACCCACTCTCGTCGAAACAGCATTTAAGCATCTGCGCGTTTGCGCCCTGCGCGCCGTAACCGGGAATAAGGAAAAACGTGTGTTTTAAAAGTTTGCGCAGCCTTTCCGCCTCCTCGGGATGGGTTGCGCCGACAACCGCGCCGACGTCGGAATAGCCGTACTTGCCTACGCAGTCCGCGCCCCAGCTCTCTACAAGCTTACCCATACGCTCGTACAGCGGTTCGCCGCTTTCAAGCTTTAAATTCTGCAATTCCCCGCTTGACGGGTTGGAGGTTTTAACGAGTACAAATATACCCTTGTCGTGCCTTTTAACGTCCTCGACAAACGGCTGTATACCGTCCGTGCCGAGATAGCCGTTTACCGTAAGCATATCTGCGGGGAAAGCCGTAAGCCTTTTACCGTTTATATCCGTTTCGCCAAGGTATGCCGTGGAATAACATTTTGCGGTGGAGCCGATGTCGTTGCGCTTGCAGTCGGCTATTACGTACAACCCCCTGCCGCGGGCATAGTTTACGGTGCAGTCGAAAGCGCGCATACCCTCGAAGCCGTACTGCTCGTAATAGGCAACCTGCACTTTTACGGCGGGCACTATGTCGCATACCTTATCTATGATATTCATATTGAATTCGATGAGTTGCTCGGCAACGCCCTCGAAAGTAGCCATACCGTCCCGCATTTCGTCGGGAAGATAGGAAAAATCGGTATCAAGCCCCACGCACGTGGGGTTTTGCATCTCTATAATCTTTTCTATTAACTTGTCAACCATATTTATACTCCCTCTCGGTTTTTTAATTTTCGTATTTTACTTCGCCGTCAACCAGCGTGCAACAAACTTTGCCGTACACTTCGTATCCGTTGAACGGCGTGTTCTTCCCCTTGGAAATAAACTTATTGCCGTCAATCGTATATTTTGCATTCAAATCGACTATTGCAAGGTCGGCTACCGCACCCTCGGCAATTTCGCCGCCCTCCAAGCCGAGCGTCTTTGCGGGATTAGCCGACATAAGGCGCGAAAGCTCGCTCAAACTCATTATTCCGCTCTTTACAAGATAGGTATAGGACAGAGCAAAGCTCGTTTCTATTCCGCTCATACCGAACGCGGCTAAATTGTACTCCACTTCCTTATCCTTTTTGGAGTGGGGCGCGTGGTCGGTTACTATGCAGTCGAGCGTGCCGTCTTTAAGCCCCTCGATAATAGCCAGTCTGTCCTTTTCTTCCCTTACGGGCGGATTTACCTTAGTAAAAGTATCGAAGTCGGTTATAATATCGTCAGTCAGTATAAAGTAGTGCGGACAGGTTTCCGCCGTAACCTTTACTCCGCGCTTTTTTGCCGAGCGGATTATATCAACGCCGCTGTAAGTGGAAACGTGGCAGATATGCACGGGCACGCCGAGGCTTTCCGCAAGACTGATGTCGCGGGCAATCATTATGTCCTCCGCCGCGCGAGGACTGCTCTTTAAACCGGTAAGCGTGGAATTTTTGCCCTCGTTTACAACCCCGCCGTCGACGAGATTTATATCCTCGCAATGGCAAAGGCACTTTAAGTTGAAGCCGCTTGCATACTCCATACCCAGGCGCATTATCAGCGAATTCATAACCGACCTTCCGTCGTCGGACACGGCTACCGCGCCCGCCTGCGCCATTTTGCCTATTTCGGCAAGCGCTTCGCCTTTTTCGCCCTTGGTGATTGCGCCAATCGGCTTTACCTTGCACAAATTTACTTCCGCCGCGCGCGATAAAATGTATTTTATAACCACCGCGTTGTCGCAAACGGGGTCGGTGTTGGGCATACAGCAAACCTGCGTAACGCCGCCCGCAACCGCCGCCTTGGAGCCGCTTTCTATATCTTCCTTGCCCTCAAAACCAGGCTCGCGCAAGTGCACGTGTATATCGATTATGCCAGCCAAAACCGTTTTGCCCTTAGCGTCTATAACCTTATAGTCCGCCTCGCGCCGTATTTTTTCAGCAATTTTAACTATTTTATTGCCTTCAAGCAGTAAATCCGCCCTCTTAATACCCTGCGGCAATACTACATCGCCACCGCAAATCAAAGTTTTCATACCCGCACCTCTCTATACTCGGCAAGCAGTTGTAAAGCCGCCATTCTTACCGCGACGCCGCTTGTTACCTGGTCCTCTATATAACTTGTTTCGCCGTCGATAAGCTGAGGAGTAAGTTCAACTCCGCGGTTTACGGGACCGGGGTGAACGATTATCGCGTCTTTATCGGCGTATTTCATAACAGCGTCGTTTACGCCGTAGAAACGCGCGTACTCGGAAAGGGACGGGAACAGACCGCCCGACTGCCTTTCGAGCTGTATTCTCAGCCCCATTACGGCGTTTGCGCCCGCCACGCACTCCTCCCGCGAAGCCGCGATATGCGCGCCCAGCTCGTCAAAGCCCTTGGGAATAAGCGTTTTGGGAGCGTAAACCCATACTTCCGCGCCCAGCTTTTTAAGCCCGAAAAGGTTCGATTTTGCCACCCTGCTGTGCTTTATATCGCCAAGAATCGCCACCTTCAAGCCCTTTAACGAGCCGAATTTTTCCCTTATGGACAGCATATCCAAAAGCGCCTGCGTGGGGTGTTCGTTCATACCGTCGCCGCCGTTAAGCACCGAACAGCCCACCGTTTTGGCAAGCAGTGCGGGCGCGCCGCCCATAGGGTGGCGTATGACTATAAAGTCGGCTTTAAGCGCCTGCAAGGTCTTGCCCGTATCTATGAGGGTTTCCCCCTTCTGCACGGAGCTTGACGAAGCGGAAATATTCACCTCGGTTGCGCCGAGATATTTGCCCGCCAGCTCGAACGAGCAACGCGTGCGGGTGCTGTTTTCATAAAAGAGCGTTACAAGCGTTTTGCCCTTTAAAATATCCGAGCATTTGTCGCCGTCGTTAAGCGCCCTCTTCATTTTCTCCGCGGTGTCGAGGATTAGCGTGATTTCTTCCGCAGAAACGTCCCTCAACCCAAGCAAATCTTTACGATTAAGCATATGTAATATTCCTTAATAGTTTTTTTGACAGTAAAAAAGCGGATACAAATGCCGCGTAAGCAATTTTTAATGCTCTACGACAATTATTCCGCCGAAAATACAAGTTATAAAAGTGTGCCGAACGCGCGTTTCTTTACGGATACGGCAATTCTAAAAGCCATCATTCTGCCAAAACCTTTATTTTTTAGCAAGTATATCACACCTTATTATTAAAGTAAAGAAAATAGAGGAAACTTTTTAATATTTTAAAGAATAAGTTGAAGCGCAAACCCGACCTTATCGCAGGAAGTGAGCACGTATTCTATTCCGCCTTTAACAGTACGGAAGGGGAAAAACGACTGACCGTGTATGTGCCCGAAAACTACTTTGTCGGTTCCGTTTTCTTCAAAGAGTTTTGTGAAAAGGGTATCTTGAAGCTTTAAACCCATAGGGGGGTAATGCGTCATAACTATTAAAATATCGCCCTCTTCCCTAACCTTTTCAACCTCCTTAAAGCACAGCTTAAACCTTTGTGCCTCCCTCAAATACAGCTTTTCGTCGTGCTCGGTATAATCCGCGCTGCCGGGGCAGGACCACCCGCGCGAACCGCAAATTATAATATTGCCGAACTTTACGCAGTCGTTTTGCAAAAAATAAAACGTATCGTCCGGCGCGGCGTCCCTGAGCTTGGAAATGCCGTTCCACCAGTAGTCGTGATTGCCTTTTACAAACACCTTTCTGCCTTTAAGTCCCTTTAAAGAATTTAAGTCGAAAACGCCCTCTTCGAGCTTGGTGCCCCAGCTTGTATCGCCGCACAGCAAAACTATATCGTCCTCGGCAACCTTGTTTTGCCAATCGTTTTTTATCTTTTCGAAGTGCCCTTCCCAGCCTGCGCCGAACACGTCCATAGGCTTGTCGCTCATTCCAGAAAGATGCAAATCGCTTATAGAAAATATTTTCATATTTAAATTATAGCACCGCGCACCCGATTTTTAAAGCGATTTGCACAGCCAATTTATTTTGTTTAAATAGACATAAAACAGGCAATTATGCGTGGCATAGTACTACTTAATTGCTTTAAAACACGTAAAGAAGGCGGCAAAACAGTTAATTTTGCCGCCTTGGTTTTATTCAGCCGTTGAGTTATGCGGCGACAAAAGCCGCCGCAATTACCGCCTATTTGCAGTTGCAGTTTTTGCCCTGAGGATAGAGCGGCAACTCGAAGAAGCCCGCGCACACCTCTTTGGAATAGTCCTGCGCGGGGGGAATCGCGCAATAGCCGTAGCTGGGTATCAACAACTCTACGTCGATGGCTATTTTCAAAATAACCGTTACGCAGGCGTTGATTGTAAACGTGCCTCCCTCGCTGTTGAACGAGCCTTCCGCCGCAACTGCGGAAGCTTCGGCAACCACCTTGAAGGGCATTATAGAGGGCGCGGGAACGTAGAGAAGAACGTCCTCGTTTACGCTTATTGTGCCCGTGGCGACGCCCTCGACGCCGTTAGCGTCGGTGTACGCCACCTCTACGGGAATATTGACGGTAGCCTGCACTCTCGCACAGCCCTGTTTATCCGCCAGCCTCTCCACGCTCACGTCCGTCAGCGTGGCGCCCGCGCTTGTGGAGCGCGCGCTGATGAAAGTCAGCGGATATGTAGGATTTGCGGGAGTGAACTCCGAGACCCGCATCGTATAGTTTTCTATCTGCACCTGTTTGATGCACGCGTCAAATATTTTCTGTGCCTGTATGCACACCTTTTCGCACATACCGTTTAAAGGGTTGCCGCTGATGGCGCCGGGACACTTATCCGACTGAAAATTGGAAAAGAACGACATTTTTACCTCCGTTTGATTTATATACGCCGTAGCATTAAAGCTTTATTATTTCGGTTACTGTAATATATGCCTGCGCCCGAAAATGTGCTACGGCAACCATATTCTTAGCGTAGGATAGACGTTTGCGTTGTCGTTAAGCCGCCTCAGCGTTTCCTCGTCCGTCTTTTCCCTCTCGGCAATTTTGCGGTAGGTATCGCCCGCAAGGGCGTAACAGTATCTTGCGGGGGCTGATAGCGGTATGATTTGCCCGCAAAAAACTTCTTTTACGGGCACGGAAAAAGCGGAAATAACGTCCTCTTTGGTAACGTTTTTCCTAATCCGCAGGTATTTGCTCCTCTCCGTAACCAGCGAAAACATACTCTATTATACTCTTATTCGCGCTTTTTTGTGAATAATCGGCGGGCGAGGTTTGTAGAATATTGTTGATGAAGAGCAATATTTACAAGTCCGCCGCTCAGGTTACGATTTTTTCTACTATTGAAAAAATGCTGAGCTTTGTTTACAGAATCATACTTTCCCGCTCAATCGGCGCGGAAGGGCTTGGCATATATCAGATATGCCTATCGGTTTTTGCGGTATTTTTAACAGCCGCGTCAAGCGGAATTCCCATAACCGTTTCCCGCCTGATTGCAAAAAACACGGCTATGGGCAACGCCAAGGGCAAGCACGGCGTCGTTGCTTCGGGCGTGCTTTGCACGCTACTGTTTACGCTTCCCGCCGCAATTATACTGTTTTTTGCGAGGGACTTGTACGCATTCCTCTTTCCCGACAGGGACTGCGTTGAAATTTTTCTGTGGTTGCTCCCCGGACTGGTTTTAACGTCGATTTACGCGATAATGAGGGGCGCTTTCTGGGGAAACAAGCAATTTTTGCCTTATAGCATAATAGAGCTTGCCGAAAACGCCGTAATGGTTGCCTGCGGTTGCGCTCTCGTCGCGTTTGCGCACACAGCCAAGGACGGGGCGCGCGCCGCCATAATCGCGGTACTTATATCCTACGTGTTCTCGTTTGCCGTATCCACCGCCTGGTACTTTATAAAGGGCGGCAGACCGGCAAATCCGTTCAAACAGTTAAAACCGCTTATGAAGGCTTCGTTGCCCATAACGGCAATGCGCACTTCAACCTCCCTGCTCAACTCCTGCGTGGCAATGTTCCTGCCCGCCCTGCTCTCCCGCGCGTGCGGCTACACTTCCGCCGAAGCAATCGCTCTTTACGGCACGGTAATCGGAATGAGCGTGCCTATGCTGTTTATCCCCAACTCGCTCATAGGCTCGATTGCCGTTGTTGTCGCGCCGGAAATGAGCGAAAACTTCTACGCTAAGCGCACTAACCTTTTAAAGCGCGACATAGAGCGGACTATAAAGTCGTCGGTTCTTATTGCAACGGTGCTTATCCCGGTTATGTTTACTCTCGGCAAAGACATAGGCGCGCTTTTCTATGCAAGCGAACTGAGCGGAACGGTTATGAGCCGCTTTGCCTTTATGATGTTGCCTATGTGCATATCCATAATAACCACCACTATACTCAACTCTCTCAATTTCGAAGTGCGCACGCTTATTTATTTCTTTGTCGGCGCGATAGTGATGATAGGCATAATTTTGGGGCTTACGCACCTCCTCGGCATAAACGCATATATGGTCGGGCTTACCGCAAGCTTTGTAATTACCGCGGGCTTCAACCTGCATTTACTGAAAAAGACCTGTCCAGAGATAAACTACGCGGGCTACCTTATAAGAAGCATAATTATCTGCGCGGCGGTGTGCGCTTTCGGCAGGCTGTTTGCAAATCTTTTCGACGGCGTTTTGCCTACGGTTTGGAAAATAGTAGTTTGCGGAAGCGTTGTGGGCGTATTTGCCGTTTTGGCGTTTTACGGTATGGAGATGCTATCCGCACGCCCCATAAAGAAGCTGTTTAACCGCGCTTAAATCAGGTTTCGAGTATTCCGCGGAGTAGCGGAAATACCTGTTTGACTGCTAACGCGATTAAAAACAGCCCAAACAGCTTTTTAAGCACTTCGACGGGCAACGCCGCCATTACCAGTCCGCCGAGCACGGTTGTAATAAGCGCGGGAAGCACTATCTCCCACACGTCGTCGGTGCGCAGAAGTCCGTTTTTTTTGTGCCGCGGCAAGACGATTGCCGCCATAGGCAAAAAGGCTATAACGTTGGTTGCCTGTGCGATATGCTGGTTTACGCCCAGAAGTATGGTAAGCGCGGGTATTAAAATAGTACCGCCGCCCATACCCATTCCGCCTATTATGCCCGCGGCAAAGCCGACAAGAAGATAAATTATAAAGGACATCAGCCAAGCACCATACGCACGCCCGCCACCAGCATTACGGCGATAAAGACGGCGTCAACCCAAAATTTAGGCAGTTTACCCAAAAATTCGGCGCCTAACAGCCCGCCCGCCACGTTACCGAGCGCGGCGGGTATTATTATAGAGAGGTCTATAAAACCGTACAGAATATAGGTAAGCGCGCTTATTGCGCACACGGGGGCTATTATTAAAATTGCCGTGGCGTGCGCCTGTTTGCGGGGATATGCCAGCACGTCGGAAAGTACGGGCACGGCAATCATACCGCCCCCGCCGCCGAACAGTCCGTTTATTGCGCCCAAGCCCAAGCCGCCCCACACGGCTTTTTTATTTATCTTACCCATAATTTCCCCTCGCATAAGTTAATAATTGTTTAAATTAAGTATCCGCAATTAAAGTTTTTGCAATTTTCTTATAATAATGATTATTTTTATTCCAATAAAGGCACTAATCAGTTGCCAAAAGTTTACTTTTATATTAAAATAATAGGGTATGAATTTACAGTCTTTCGCAGGCGGACAAGCCGCGCGGAAAGGCTGGCAGACAAACTTTTTCCCAAAGGTGTTATATGAAGAAAAAAAGAAGTACCGTATTCAAAACAACCGTTATGAGTTTCGCCGCGATTGCGACGTCGCTGACTTTCGGTATGGCGGCTTGCTCTAACGGCAACGGAAACTCCGACGACGAAGACGACAAGACGACCACTAAAATCGACAGCCAGATTATCAAAAACGGCAATTTCGAGTTTTATTCGGACAATAAAGGTCTTTACCCCATAAGCAATCCCGACAGCTGGACAGGCTCCACAAACGGCAGCTCCTCCGCCTCTATGTCGGGCGTTATCGATACCCGCAAGGAGCGTTGGGACTATCTTACCGACCCCGACCTGCCGCAGATTCTCGAAGACAACGACGACCTTAAATCGGACGACAAGAATAAGAAAGATTACAACGGCGCGCTTACGGACGATATGCCATACAAGAATCCCCACGCCGCCACCGAAGGCGACGCCACGAGCGACGACAAGGCGTATATAGACAATCCGTTCACACACAGTTACAGCTATGACGCCGACGGAAAAATTTACGACGTCGACGGCAAGGAAGTTACGACTTACAAGGACGAGGACGGCAAGCTTTACCTTGACGAAAAGCACGAAACGCCGCTGGAAACGTCCGTATTGATGATTCATAACTACCGTAAGAGCTATTTTACGGGTACGGAGTGCTATTTCAAGAGTTCCACCAACGTTACCCTCGAAGCGAGCACGGCGTGCGAAATTTCCGTTTGGGTAAAAACTTCGGAATTGTATTACGGCGGCGCGACCGCAACGAGGACGGAAGTTGAATTCGAGCGCGGCGCGTATATCAAGGTTGATACCTCCGTCGGCGGAAACAGCCTTGACAGCTTTACAATCAAGAACATTAACACCAAAAAATTAAATACCGACAACGCAAACAACGGTTGGGTGCAGTACACCGTTTACGTAGAAGCGAGCAACTTTGCCGACACTACGGTAAACGTTACCCTCGGTCTCGGAGAGGACAGCGCCTACACTGTTGAAGGTTACGCGTTCTTCGACGATTTAACGTTTACAAAATACCTTAACAAGTCGGAAATGAGCGAAAAGAGCGGAGCGTTCAACGAAAACGTAAAGAAGAACAACACCTCCTATCCCCTCGCTCCCGACGCAAAAACCGAATTCCGCGCGGACAAGGAAGTTTACCAGACCAACGGCAACAACGGCACAATTGAGGAAGTAATAAAGGAAAACAACTTTGCCGACAGGCATTTCTTTATCGATTTGGCAAGTTCGACCAACGAAGACACGTTACCGCTCAACTCGCAAAACGTTGCGGGCGGTCTTACGGTAGAGGAAACGAGCACGGGTAAATACGTAAGCGCGAAGCCTTCCGCTGGCGATAAATACGGTTCGTCCATTGGAGAATTGGACAACGGCGCGGCTGACGCGTACCTCCCCTCCAACCTGCGCGCAACCGGGCTTAACACGAAAGACGACGTTTTGGCGGCTACCACCGTTACGAACGAAGAGAATTGGAAATTTACGTTCGGCGACAATTATATCTATTCCGACGTTTTGACCAACGCCTTGAAATCGGCGGTCAAGTTGCCCGGCGTAGAGGGCGGCAGAAGCGATACGCTGGTTATGATGAGCGCGCGCGGCGCGGCTTACGAAGCGGTTATTACGGACGACTCTTTCGTTTTGAACGACGGCGAATACGCGCTGATTTCTTTCTGGCTTAAAACTTCGGATATGGGCGGAAAGACGGCGGCTACCGTTACCGTATCGGGCATAGGCGACGACAAGGACAACAAGGCGGCGTTTGACGTTGACACCACTACGCAATCGCTTGTGGATATAGGCGACAACAAAAACGTATACGACGGCTGGGTAAAATGCTTTGTAAGGGTTTCCAACGTTTCCAAAGTAGACGGCAAGCAGTTTAAAATTACCGTAAACTTCGGCAACACCACCATTAAAGGCACCAACGCTTCTTCCTACAAATCGGGCTGGCTTGCGCTTACCAACGTTTCGCTTATGAAGCTCGACAAGGACGTTTACGGCTACTCTTCGGGCGGAGCGCACACCGCTACGATTGCTTTCAACGAAGTAGAACAGAACACTACGCACAACTTTGACAGCGAGCAGGGCGACAAAAACGTAATTAAAAACAACTTAGCCGTTCCCTCCGCTTACACGGGTGTAAACGGCGCAAGCATAAACGTAGTGCCCACGGGCGACAAAGCTACCGAGTACGACGCAACCAATAAAAACGCTTACGCGGGACTTTTGAACAAGGAATACGTAAACAACTACACCGACAAAGAATGGTTCAACTCGCTAAGGTTTATCGATAATCTTCAATCTGCTACGCCTAACGAAGTTTGGAAATCGGTATTCGGCGGTTACACCGTTCAGCCCCTCCTCATTGTAAACAGACAGAGGACGTTTGCTGAACAGCAGAAGATTTATAACTACGGCTATATCGGCGGAAGCCAGACGGTAAGCGCCAACGGCTATTCGGCTATCAGCGTAAGGGTAAAGGCAAGCAGAGGCGCGATTGCCAACGTTTACCTCACCGAGAACAAAGTAGGCGGCGGAAGTCAGGTAATGTCCTACGAATTACCCAAATACAACTTCTGGTACGACGACGCGGGCAACATTCTTAAAGGCGAACCCGACAAAAATGCAACCTCCTCCGCTGACAAAAAGGCAAACATAGCCTACAAGCTGAGAAAGGACGGTCTGTATGAGAACGGCGACGGAAAGCTTTACGCCAACTTCTACAACCTTACCAGATACTACGACACGAGTTTCGAGCACAACGATTTCTATAACGAAAACGGCGAGCTTGTAAGTTTTGAAAATCTTGTTCAGGGCGAAACCTATTATGCGGACAGCGCAAAGACCAAATACGCTCCCCACCACCTGATTGCGGGCGGAAAAGCCAACAACAAAGTTTACGAATACAACACCGGTAAGGACGGCGAAGCCTGCTACTATTATATGGAAAACGGCAAAGCCAACAAAAACAAAGTTGTTTACGGCGTAAACACGGAAGTTGCAAAGATGCGTTACGACAACACCGCTGCGCAGGCTACCCCCTATCAGTTCACCATAGACGGCGATAAATACAACGGCGAGTGGGTAACGGTAACTTTCTATATCCACGCGGGTAGCGAAGCAAAAGATTTCAGGCTGGAACTTTGGAGCGGCGCGCGCGACGAACAGTCGAGCTACGACACAAACGCCGAGAGTTACGTAATTTTCGATTACAGTAGCATTACTCTCGACCAGTCGACCTACGACGGACTCGTAAGCGGATATACAAACCAAATCATAGCAGATTACAGGGAAAAGATTAGCGGCGGACTTGCCGACAACGACGCTAACATTGCGGAGCTTGAAAAGCTTGCGGGCGCGGACAACAGAAGCGACCTGTTCGATTATATCGCAACCTACCACACCTTCTCCCTCTACGATTCGCAGGCGTTTATCCCCTTCAACGGAGAAACGGCGAAAAACGACAAGAGCGGCTATTCGTTCGACTACACCGAAAGCTTAGAGAGCCTTGCATTCCTTAGAGTTACCGATAACGGCAGACCTTCGGGAAGTAGCGCGGACGACAGCATTTACACTTTGTCGGCGTTTATCGACTACTCGGTAATCGATAAAGATATAGAAATCATTGGCGAACCCACCGCTCCCGACAACAGCGGAGATAATACCGACACTAAGCAGGATACGGTAAACGCCTGGTTGCTTGCCGCCTCTATCGCGCTTGTAGTGGCTATATTCGTTGCAATTGCGGCAATATTTATTAAGGACTTCGTTAAGAAACGCCGCCGCAGTAAGACCGCGGGTAAAAATTCTTACAACTTCAACAAGAATAAGCGTTACGTTAAAAAGTACGTTAAAGCTAACGGCGACGTTGAGGAAATAGCCGAGGGCGAAGTTGACGAAAGTCTGCTGAGCGACAAGCCCGCAGAAACCGAGGCTCCCGCCGAGGAAAGCGCGGAAACGGTTGAAGAAGCCCAAGAGGAAAGCAACGTTGCAGAACCTTCGGAAAACGCGGAAGAAAAACCCGAAAGCGGCGAAAAGCCTGCCGAGGAAGCAAAGCCCGACGAGGATAAAGGCGAAGAACCTAAACCCGATGACGGCGAAAACAAATAATAAATAGAAAAACAGCCCCGCTGAATTGCGGGGCTGTTTTTTAGCGCGCAAATTAAACGGGCGCGGAATAACCGCGCCCTTACTTATTATATTCTTAACCCCTTAGGCAAATGGTTTTTTGCAACTCCGTCCACCGCCTTGCACCAACCTAACGGATAGCCACCGTGAGTTACGACAGCCCAACCCGAAATATTTTCCTGCAAGTTGAACGTATTGCCGCCCAAATAAGCAACTGCTTTTTCGCGCTCTACTTCCAGAGCGGCAACCTCTTGCGACTTTAAGCACATTGCAAGCGCGTGGCAAGGCTCTACCCTGCCCGTCCGCACTTCGCACAGACGTACGCCCGCCCGCAACGTATTGAAAGGCAAAGCGGGGCATTCCCCCATAATGGAATAAAGCATACCGCCCGCAAAGTGCAAATTTTGAAAACTAACGCCTTTAAGCGTCTGTTTTTCAAACTGCCTGTATATGGCAAGCGTTTTTTTATCGGGAACGGTAAGTTTAAACGGCGGAACTTCGCACTCCTCGCCGTCCAGCTTTTTGAAAAGCGCGGCAAAGTGCCCTTCGCCCGCGCACTCGTGCGGGAACAGCTTTTTCATTGATACAAGCTGAAAATCAGGATATTTTACAAGAAAATTTTCCACCTGCTTCTCGTCCTCTTGCTCGGCAAAAGTGCAGGTTGAATATACCAGCAAGCCGTTGGGTTTTACAACTTTTTGCGCGCAGTCGAGGATAGCCGCCTGACGGCGGGCGCAGGCTTCAACGTTTGCAGGGCTCCACTCCCTTACCGCGGCTTCTTCCTTTAAAAACATCCCCTCGCCCGAGCAGGGCGCGTCTACAAGCACTTTATCGAAGTAACCGCCGAAATGCGCGGCTATGCGTTCGGGGCTTTCGCTTATGACGGCGGCGTTGGTTATCCCCAGCCTTTCAACGTTTTGCGAAAGAATTTTTGCGCGCGAAAGGTTCACCTCGTTCAAAACAATAACGCCTTTGCCTCGCATTTTTTGGGCAAGCTGCGTGCCCTTGCCGCCGGGAGCCGAGCACAAATCGAGTACGCGTTCGCCCTCCGCTACGTTTAAAAGCGGCGCGGCGCACATTGCCGAGGGTTCCTGCACGTAGTACAGCCCCGCCGCGTGCATTACCGTTTTGCCCGCCTTTTCCTCTTTTATATAGAAACCGTCTTTCTCCCAAGCGATTTGTTCGAGGGCGAAAGGGAAAATTTCTTTAAAGCGTTCGGCAGTAATTTTTAAAGTGTTTACGCGTATGCCTTTGTACGGCGGTCTATCGTAGGAAGCTATAAAGCGGTCGTACTCTTCGCTGAGTTCAAGCCGCATTCTTTCCTTGAATTTTTCGGGCAGTTCAATCATCGAGAAGCTCCGTTAGTTTCTGCGGGCTGACGGTTAAAATTGCGGGATTTTCCCGCGCCTGTTTGGCGCGGACGGACTCGTCCGCATCCTCGCAGACGAATACCGAGCATTCCGAAAGTTTTTGAGAGTATCTGCCGCCGAGCGCATATATCTTATCAACGAAAGGTATGGAAATATCCGTTTCGTATTCGAGCGGACGCGAAAAGGTAAACACCTTGCCCTTAAACTTATCCGACACGGCTTTATGGCGGCAATTTACCCTGCCGTAAAACTTGCTTCTGCGCTTGGCGCGCTCGGCTTTCTCCCGCCTGCATTTATCCTTATACTCGCCGTAAGCGCGCGCCGAAGGGCGGGTAATTTTATGGTTTTTGCTTGTGCCCTTCTTTATTCCCAGTTTCTTTTCGAGTTCCGCGCAGTTACAGCCGTACTTTGCGCACATTGCCTGCATAACGCGCATTGTGGCGTACGCGTCGTCCGCCGCGCGGTGCGGGGTAAACTCCACTTCCAATTTTTTGGTTATGTATTCCAAGCCCACCTGACGGGAAAAATCGTTTATCGAAGTCATATATATCAGCTGACTGTCCGAAAAAGCAAAATCGAAGGGCGGCAGTTTGAAACGCCTTGTTTCCAAGTCGAGATAATTTACGTCGTTAAGAGTCGCGTGCCCGTAAACTAAATTGTTTTTATCCTCCAAAAGGTCGCGTATAGTCTGATAAACCTGCGGAAAAACGGGGTACTTTTTAAACTCGGTATACTCGTAAGGAAGCACAAGACCGTGCTCGCCCCTGCCGTCGGTAAGATGAAATTTACCTTTGGGGTTGATTAAAATATCTTCCTTTTTTATTATATTGAAATTTTCGTCGCAAAGCACATAGCCGAAGGCGCATATTTTAGCCGTCGTCTTGTATACGCTTGCGCACTCTATATCGAAAAATAATAAATTCATACCTTATAATTATAACAAACGGGCGCGCGGTTGGCAAGCGGCGCCATTGCACTGTAAAAAATTATTGCGGCGCAATTACAACTGCGCCGCACAAAACCTACTTTATTTCTTTTTTGGTTCGATATATTCCTTACCGCCCATATATTTGCGCAAGACTTCGGGTATAAATACTCTTCCGTCCGCCTGCAAATGATTTTCAAGGAAGGCAATCAGCATTCTGGGAGGAGCTACTACCGTATTGTTCAGAGTGTGCGCAAAGCGGTTTCTGCCCGTTTCAGCGTCCTTGTACCTTATGCCGAGCCTGCGAGCCTGCGCGTCCGTCAGGTTAGAGCAACTGCCAACTTCGAAATACTTTTTCTGGCGGGGGCTCCAAGCCTCCACATCCAAACTCCTGTATTTCAAGTCGGCGAGGTCGCCCGAACAGCACACAAGCGTGCGCACGGGAATTTGCATAGATACAAACAGCTCAACCGTGTAAGACCACAGTTTTTCGTACCAATAGTCGCTCTCTTCGGGCTTGCAGACAACTATCATTTCCTGCTTTTCGAATTGGTGTATGCGGTATATGCCCCTCTCCTCTATGCCGTGCGCGCCCTTTTCCTTGCGGAAGCAGGGCGAATACGACGTGAGCGTTAAAGGAAGCTTTGCTCCGTCGGTTACGGTATTCATAAACCGACCTATCATAGAGTGTTCGGAAGTACCTATAAGGTACAAATCTTCGCCCTCTATCTTGTACATCATACCGTCCATCTCTTCAAAGCTCATAACTCCCGAAACGACGTCGCTTCTAATCATATACGGGGGTATACAGTACGTAAAGCCCTTGTCAATCATAAAGTCGCGGGCATAGGAAAGCACCGCAGAATGCAGGCGAGCCACGTCGCCCGTAAGATAGTAAAAGCCGTTGCCGGACGTGCGGCGGGCGCTGTCCAAATCTATTCCGTCCAAGCTCTCCAATATGTCCTGATGATAGGGCACGTCGAAGGGCTTTTCCTTAGCTTCGAGATAGGTGTTCCACTCCACGTTGCAACTGTCGTCCTTTCCGAGGGGCACGTCGTCGGCAATGATGTTGGGAATGGCGAACATATCCTTTTTAAGTTTTTCGTCAATCTCCGCAGTTTCCGCCTCGATTTGCGCCACGACTTCGTTGTTTTCTTTGGAGAGCTTTTTAACCTCTTCCGCCTCTTCTTTCTTACCCTCGCGCATCAGCGCTCCGATTTTTTTTGCGTACTCGTTGCGTTTTGCTCGCCTGTCGTCGCCCTCGCGCTGTAAAGCGCGCTTTTTCTCGTCGAGAGCAAGTACTTCGTCAACAAGCGGAAGCTTGGCGTCCTGAAACTTTTTCTTTATATTTTCTTTTACTAATTGGGGATTAGTCCTTATAAGGTTAATATCAATCATTTTTAGCCTTCTCCGCTAATATATTGTAAATTATGGAAATATTATACGGCAAAAAATACTCAAAAGCAATTAAATTAAGCTTTTTTCTGTTGAAAAAAAGAGCGTATAGTGATATAATTATCAAGTAGTAATATTTTTGACGTTTTAACAGAGCGCAAAGGATATATATGAGCAAAATTATTTATAGAGGAAAAAAAGCCGCCGCGCCGCAGGATGCCGCCGAAGAAGAGAGCTTGCCGCTTTCTTCCGTGGAAACGCAGTCCGATAATACGCAGTCCGCCCCTCCCCCCGAGGAAAAGACAGCTGAAAGCGCGGAAGTCAACAGCAGTTTAGACGTGTCCGAAGAGATTTCTGCGGACGCCGACGCTCAACGCGCGCAGGAAGAAAAGCCCGCGCGCCCTAAAACCGAGCGGAAAGTTGCGCGTACCCGCGCCGCCAAGCCAAAGGAAACGCCTGTTGAAAGCGAAAAGCCCGCGGAGGAAGAAAAACAAGCCGAAGAACAGACTGCCGCTTCCCCCGCCGAGGAAGAGGTTGCGGTTGCTTCCGTTCAGGCGTTGGAGGACGAAGCCGAACAGCCAGCCGAGGACGACGGCGCGGAAATAGAAAAGAGCGGCGAGGAAAAAACCAAGGAAGAGAGCTTTGACAAGGGTAAAATTTTAAAATACTTCAAGCGCCATCCCAAGATGACGATAAACACAAAAGTAGACAGATTTACCCCCGAGTTAAACAACGGTCTTTCGCCCGAACAGGTTGAAACGCGGTTTAAACAGTTTTTGTTTAACGACACCAACAAGAAATACTCCAAGTCGTACGCAAGCATATTCATTGGCAACATCTGCACGTTTTTCAACCTGCTGTGCCTTATCGCATTTATCGCGCTTTTGCTTGCGGGTATGCAGGGCATAACCAACTACCTTGTAATAGTTATTACCGCGGCGAACGTTGGCATCGGTATTTTTCAGGAAATCCGTTCGAAACTTGCCATAGATAAGCTGGCTATTATGGCTTCCTCTTCGACAAAGGTGCTGCGCGACGGTGAAGTTATAGAAATTCCCACAAGCGAGGTTGTACTCGACGACATTATAATTATGGAGTTGGGCAATCAAGTGCCCGCCGACTGTATACTTGCGGACGGCAACGTTGAAGTAAACGAGAGCCTTTTGACGGGCGAATCGGTATCGGTTAAAAAGAAGATTGGCGACGTACTGTATGCGGGTAGCTTTATTGCCAGCGGAAACGGCAAATGCCGCGTTGACAAGGTAGGTAAAGAAACTTTCCTTGAAAAGCTTACCGCAAAGGCAAAGAAATACAAACGCCCCAACTCCGAGCTTATAAACTCTATGCAGGCGATAATTAAGGTTGTTTCCATAGTTATCTTCCCCATAGCAATCGGCGTTTTCCTTGTAACGAGGGCGGCAAACTCGGTTGAAGGCGTTACCGTATCCGCCTGGCTTCTCTCCGAAAGGGACAGCCTTGCGCTGGCAAAGACCTGTTCGGTAGTTATAGGTATGATACCTTCGGGTATGTTGCTTTTGACCTCAGTTGCGCTTGCCGTAGGCGTTTTGCGGCTTACGAAAAACAACACGCTTGTGCGCGACTTGTACTCGCTGGAAATGCTGGCGAGGGTAAACGTACTGTGCCTTGACAAGACGGGAACAATTACCGACGGGCGTATGAAAGTAAACGACGCGGTAATACTCAACACCGTCGGCGAATACTCGCTGAACGATATAATGGGCAGTATGCTTGCCGCGCTGGACGACAATAACCAGACTTCGATTGCGCTGTACAATCACTTCGGGCACAGCGACGCGCTTTCGCCCACGGCAAAAATACCCTTCTCTTCAAAGCGCAAGCTTTCGGCGGTATCCTTTGCCGACGTGGGAACGTTTGTTATGGGTGCGCCCGAGTTTGTGTTAAAGCCCCTGCCCACCAAGGTTGAAAGAATAGTAAAACAGTATGCGCAGATGGGTTTGCGCGTTATAGTGCTCGCCCACTCCTCCTCGCCCATTATCGGCGACAAACTGCCCGCAATAGTAAAGCCGCTGGCTATAATTTCGATTGCCGACAACATCCGCGAGGACGCTATTGAAACGATTAAGTGGTTTAAGGAAAACGACGTTCAGGTTAAAGTTATTTCCGGCGATAACCCCATAACCGTTTCCGAAGTTGCCAAGCGCGCGGGCATAGACCACGCAGACAAGTTTATTTCGCTTGAAGGCTTAAACGAAAAGGAAGTTGAAAACGTAGCCAACAAGTACACCGTTTTCGGCAGAGTTACGCCCGAACAGAAAGCTGTGCTTGTAAGGGCGATTAAAACCGAGGGCAACACGGTTGCAATGACGGGCGACGGCGTAAACGACATACTTGCGTTGAAAGAAGCAGACTGCGCGATATCCGTTGCATCTGGAAGCGAGGCGGCGAGAAACGTAAGCCACCTTGTGTTGATGGACAACAACTTCGGCAATATGCCCAAGGTCGTTGCGGAAGGGCGAAGAGTTATTAACAACATTAAAAACTCGGCTTCGCTGTACCTTATGAAAACGCTGTTTACAGCCGTTTTGGCAACGATATTCATTATTCTTCGCCAGGCGTATCTGTTTGTGCCCAGCAATATGTTGCTGTTGGAATTGTTCGTAATAGGCGCACCCTCATTCTTCCTCTCGCTACAACCCAACAATTCGAGGGTGGAAGGCAAATTCATAACCCACGTTATGAGCCGAAGTATTTCGGGCGCGGTGGTAATGATTCTATGCGTAATGGCAATGTATCTTACCTGCACGCTTGGGGGAGCCGAGTTCAGCGGCTTCCAGACGGCGATGTGTATGATGGCGCTCGTATTCTCGGGACTTGTAATGCTGTACAGGGTTTGCCAACCGTTTAACGGTTACAGACTTGTACTGTTCGTACTTATGACGGCGCTGTGCATTGTGGCTATGTCCGTACCGTTCACCGCCAAGATGCTGTGCGAAAATTGGAATACTCTTAACTGGACATATCCTAAGATACTTATTGTAGTAGTTGCAATCGAGGCGGCTTTCCCCATATCCTCCTCGCTGATAAAGATAATGCAAATTATTATGCCGTCCTCCACTTCTTCCGATTCAAAGAAGAACGCGGACGAACATAAAAACAAAAAGAAAGCGGTTAAGTAAAATTTAATAAAATGCTACGCGCCCGCGGCTTAATGCCGCGGGCGCGTAGCATTTTACTAAACCGCGCCTACGCGCAATTGTACGTATAAACGAAAACCCTGCCGAGCTAACTCGGCAGGGCTTTAAAATTCATTTATTTACTTAACTTCTTTTTTGCCAATTGTTGCGCTTAATTAGTAAATTGGCTTTTATTATTCTTCACTTTCCGTAGGTTCTTCGGGTACGTCCGCCGCGCTCTCTTCGGGAGCTTGCGCTTCCGCCTCGTCGTCGCGCTCGGTAAGCGCTACGGTAGCGACCACGCCGTCTTTCAAGCGCATAAGCCGCACGCCCCTCGACGTTCTGCCAAAGCGGGAAATATCCGCGCAGTGCATTCTTATGATTGTACCGCCGTCGGAAATGAGCATAGCGTCGTCGTCGTCGGTAACCTGTTTAATAGACACAAGATAGCCCGTAAGCTGGTTAAAAGTACCCGCCTTAACGCCTTTGCCCGCACGTCCCTGCTCTCGGTAGTCGGAGCTGTCGGTACGCTTTCCGTAACCGTTGGACGTTACGGTGAGAATATCCTTTTCCCTGTCGACCACAAGCATATCGACAAGCCTGTCGTCGCCGCTTAGCTTCATTGCCTTTACGCCAGCCGTATCGCGCCCCATAGCGCGTACGTCTTCCTGATTGAACGTTATGCACTTACCGCCCTTGCTGGCAACCATAACCGCGTCGCCCGACGAACAGTACTGCACGGAAATAAGACTGTCGCCCTCGTTTAATTTGATTGCAATTTTACCGCTGCGGTTGATGCTGGTGAATTGGTTGATTTCCGTCTTTTTAATCATACCGCTCTTTGTTGCGAAGCAAATATATTCCTTTTCCGCATTGAAAGGTATAATCGTTTCAATCTTTTCGTCCTGGGCAATCTGAACGATATTTACAATCGCCCTGCCGCGAGCCGCCCGTGCCGCTTCGGGAATCTGATACCCTTTAATCGAGTATACCCTGCCGCGGTTGGAGAAGAGCAATATGTCGTCGTGCGTGGAGCAGACAAACATATTTTCCACAAAGTCCTCGTCCTTGGGCTTGTGGGCTGTTATACCCATACCGCCGCGGTGCTGAGCCCTGTACTCGCCTACGGGCAGGCGTTTTACGTATCCCGAATGGGTAAGCGATATTACAACCTGCTCCTCGGGAATAAGGTCGGCATCGTCTATATCTCCGAAATCGACTTCGATTTCCGTCTTGCGTTCGCCGGGGTACTTGCGCTTTATTTCCTGCAAATCGGTGCGGATAATTTCGTATACCCTGCTTTCGTTGGCAAGAATATCCTTATAGTCGGCAATAGCCTTTTCAAGTTCGTCCAACTCGGCGGAAATTTTGTCCACTTCGAGGTGGGAAATACGGTACAGCCTGAGTTCGGCAACCGCGGTAGCCTGTTTAACGTCAAGCTCAAAGCGGTTTGTAAGCTTGGTTACGCAGTCGGTTTTGTCTATCGCGTTGCGGCAGACCTCTACAACTTCGTCAATCGACGCCTGAGCGATTACAAGTCCGCGCAGTATATGCGCGCGCTCCTCCGTCTTGGCAAGGTCGTACTTGGTCCTTCTGCGTATAACGTCTTTCTGATGTTCGAGGTAGTAATAAATAAAGTCTTTAAGCGTGCAAATCTTGGGCGTGCCGTCCACAAGGGCGAGCATTATAAGTCCGTCGGAAATTTGCAGGTTGGTATGCTTGTACAACAGGTTTAAAACGACCTGCGCGTTAGCGTCTTTCTTTATTTCTATGACTATGCGCATACCGTCGCGGTCGGATTCTTCGCGGATGTCGGAAATGCCCTCTATCCTCTTATCCTTTACAAGGTTAGCCATAGTTTCAATAAGCTTAGCCTTGTTTACCTGATAGGGAATTTCCGTTACAATTATTCTCTGCCTTGTCTGGTTGCCGCTCTGGTAGTCCTCTATTTCGCATTTGGAGCGGATGACTATGCTTCCGCGCCCCGTCTTATACGCCTTGCGGATACCGCCGCGCCCCATAATAAGACCGCCCGTAGGGAAGTCTGGCGCAGGGATATACTCCATAAGCTCGTCAATTTCAATATCGGGGTTGTCTATCATAGCGCAAACGCCGTCTATAACCTCGCCGAGATTGTGGGGCGGTATGTTGGTTGCCATACCTACCGCAATACCGTCGGAGCCGTTTACGAGCATATTGGGGAAGCGCGAGGGCAATACCGTGGGCTGCATACCCGTATCGTCGAACGTGGGATAGAAGTCAACCGTATCCTTTTCAAGGTCGCGGAGCATTTCCGAAGAAATTTTCGAAAGCCTTGCTTCGGTATATCTCATTGCCGCGGCGGGGTCGCCGTCTACCGAGCCGAAGTTGCCGTGCCCTTCAACGAGCGGCATATTTATAGTAAAGTCCTGCGCAAGCCTTACGAGCGCGTCGTACACCGAGCTGTCGCCGTGAGGGTGATATTTACCGAGGCAATCGCCGACTATACGCGCGCACTTTCTGAAAGCTTTATCGTTGTATAAGCCCAAATCGTGCATAGAATATAAAATTCTGCGGTGTACGGGCTTTAAACCGTCCCTTACGTCTGGAATTGCACGGGACACGTTTACCGCCATAGCGTAGGCTATAAACGATTTTTTCAGCTCTTCGTCAACCTCGACTTCGAGCATTTTTGTCATAGCAAGCGTTTTGACGAATTCTTCCGTCAATTCGGGGCTTGTCTGTTTCTTTGCCATTGCTTTCATTCCCCCTTAAACGTCCAGCTCGGCAACGAGCTTGGCGTTTTCTTCTATAAACTGCCTGCGCAATTCGGGCTGTTCGCCCATCAAAAGCGCAAACATCTTGTCGGCTTCAACCGCGTCCTCTACGTTAATTCTTACAAGCGTGCGCTTTGAAGGGTCCATAGTCGTTTCCCAAAGCTGTTCCTTGTTCATTTCGCCCAAGCCCTTATAGCGTTGAAGGTCGAATTTGCCGTCGGGATGCTCCTCCCTGAACTTGGCTAACGCAGGGTCGTCGTAGAGATACGTATCCTCTATACCCTTTCCGCTGACCTTATACAGGGGCGGCTGTGCGGCGTATACGTGCCCGTTTTCAACCAGCGGGCGCATATAGCGGAAGAAGAAAGTAAGAAGAAGTATTCTTATATGCGAGCCGTCTACGTCGGCGTCGGTCATAATTATAATTCTGTCGTAGCGGAGTTTGCTTTCGTCGAAGTTTTCCTGTATGCCGCAACCGAATGCCGTTATCATAGCCTTGATTTCTTCGTTTTCCAACACGCGGTTTATACGCACCTTTTCCACGTTGAGTATCTTGCCGCGCAAGGGCAGTATAGCTTGAAAACGCCTGTCGCGCCCCTGCTTTGCGGTGCCGCCCGCCGAATCGCCCTCTACAATATAAATTTCGCACAGCTCCGAACGCTTATCCGAGCAGTCGGCAAGTTTGCCGGGGAGTTTGGTGCTTTCCAAAACGCCCTTCCTCCTCGTTTCCTCGCGGGCGAGCCTTGCCGCGTCGCGCGCGCGCTGGGCGGTTACGCAACGCATTACGAGTTCCCTTGTTTCGGAGGGGTGCTCTTCGAGATAGGTGCCGAATTTGTCAACGACCGCCTTTTGCACAAATCCGCGGACATAGGTGGAGCAAAGCTTACTCTTAGTCTGGCTTTCGTACTGCGCGTCGGCAATCTTTACGGAAACAACCGCAGTTATACCCTCGCGCACGTCGTCGCCCGAAAGCTTGTCGCTATCCTTTAAAATATTCAGCCTGTGCCCCGCGTCGTTTATCACCTTTGTGAGCGCCGCCTTGAACCCGTCCAAATGCGTGCCGCCGTCGGGCTGGCGGATATTGTTTGAGAAGGGAAAAATCTGCTCGGAATAGCCGTCGTTATACTGAATGGCTACTTCAAGGAATTTATCGTCCCCCTCGCTCTCTTCGAAGTATACGGGCTGGGCGAACAGCGTGTTTTTACCCGCGTTTATATCCTGAATAAAGTGGACTACGCCCCCCTCGTAACAGAAAGTATCCGAACGCACCTTTTCGCCGCGGTGGTCGGTAAGCGTAAGTGTAAGCCCCTTGTTTAAATAGGAAAGCTCCCTCAAAAGCGTTTTAAGCGTTTCGTAGTTGAAGTCCACCGTTTCGAACATTGTGGGGTCGGGGTGGAAACAGATGGAAGTTCCAGTTGCGTCCGTGTCCTCTACAATCTTTAAAGGTTCTTCGGGCACGCCCTCGTGGTATACCTGACGGAATTTATGACCGCGCTGACACACTTCCGCAATAAGCGTATCGGAAAGCGCGTTTACGCAGGAAACGCCCACGCCGTGCAAGCCAGACGAAATTTTGTATCCCCCAGCCTTGTTGCCGCCGCCGAATTTTCCGCCTGCGTTGAGGTTGGTCAAAGCCAATTCCACGCCCGAAATGCCCTCTTCCTTGTTTATACCCGTGGGTATGCCCCTGCCGTTATCCTTAACGGTGCAGAAACCCTCCGCGGATATGGTAACTTCTATTCTGTCGCAATAGCCTGCAAGGGCTTCGTCAATCGAGTTGTCGATAACTTCCCTTACAAGGCAGTGTAAACCTTTTTCATCAGTCGGTCCGATATACATTCCGGGGTGTTCCCTTACCGGCTCTAACCCCTTTAATGCTTTTAAGCTGTTGGCATCGTAATCCGAACGCACTTTATCGGGCATAAATTCACCTCTCGCCAAGTGTTGTAAACGCCGCGCAAAACGCTTTTTACAGCCTTTTGAAATGCCGTGCAAAGCCGCGGAGTTCCATTAAAAATATTATACCATATTATTAGAAATAAGGCAACAGTTTAGCCGAATTTTAACGCGCAAAATAAGAAAAAAAAGTAAATTTACGCGCATTTTACGCGCGCATTTGCGCATTATAATTTTATGGATAGATGCGAAAAATTCAAGTGCGGAAACCTTTGGACAGAGGGCGAAATTTACGAGTGCGAAAGTTGCGGTAACCACGTGTGCAAGGAGTGCGCCCTACGCTGGAAATACGTTTGTCCCAACTGTTTCGGCAGGCTTTGGCGGATAAGTTAAATGCGCAAGTTTCCTCAATTTCCGTTGCGGAATTCTAATGCGGGACTTCTGTCGGACAGGAAAACCATTTTAAAATAATTATAATTGACTTTAAATTTTAAATGTGCTAAACTTTAAATGCGACACCAACTGAATAAATTGACTCATTGAAGGATATACCTCGGTAGAAGTGTATCTTCTTTTGCATTACAAATTCTTTCAATGAGCAACTGTAATTTAAAATTGGTGTCGCAACCTACGAGAAGTACATTTTCTATATGTCGCTTTCTTGTTAGGAAGCGGCATTATTTTTTTGTTCTTTTCCGTAGGTTTACCGCCATTGAAATTTTTAAAAAAAGGAGAAACCATATGAAAAGAAAGAAGCTACTCGCGCTACTGCTTGCGGCTACGTCGGCTACCGTAAGCGCGTTTGCCTTTACGGGCTGTAACGAAGAAAACGGCAAACCCGACGGCGACGGAGAACATACCCACGCCTTTGACAGGCAGGTTGCCGAAAGCAAGTATTTAAAGAGCGCCGCCAACTGCACGGAAAAAGCCGTTTACTACCTTTCCTGTATCTGCGGCGAAAAGGGAAAGGCAACGTTCGAACACGGTCAACCCGCAGGGCACAAGTACGAAAACGGCGTTTGCGGAGTTTGCAACCAACCCGACCCCGACGC
The DNA here is from genome assembly GCA_910586035.1 of uncultured Christensenella sp. GTDB lineage: Bacteria > Bacillota > Clostridia > Christensenellales > Borkfalkiaceae > Coproplasma. The sequence continues at coordinate 33,372 of CAJUHT010000008.1, read as the reverse complement.
GCCTCCTAAGAAAAACCAGCTTACCGAAGAAGAATGGGCGAACGCTTTCGATTTTAAAAAGTTTGGCAACGTTGAAATGAATATGATAGGTATGGAAGACGACGGCGGCGATTTAACCGTATGTAAACTTGCCGACGGCATTATTTACACTTCTAACGAACGAATAGATACCGAAGGAAATATTGTGGAAGACTATCCGTACACGTCGACGGACTATTACACAAAGGAAGACGGCAAGTATTACCACTACCGCGTTACCGACGACGGACAGAGCAAGACGGAAATGGAAGAAAGCGAGTACGGTTATGCCTACAACGGAACGTTTGGCGTTTGCGATTTAAGCGCATACTTCGCCGATTTTACATACGACGAGGCAACCGACGGCTATGTATGCCGCACTCCCGAAAAGATAGAGCTTTTCCCTTATTATAGCGGCACTATAACTTTGAAATTCGAGGACGACAAAATAAAATCTTTTTATGGTGATTTAACGGACGAATATCACGCGCTGAAAGTAGAAATGACTTTTAAATACGGAACGGCTGAAATAACTCTTCCGGATATAGATTTGCCGCAAATCAACACTGACGGATTTAGCTTTACCGCCAACAAGAACGGCGGCTACTCCGTTTCCGGAATGGGCGAAGTAAACGTTACCGACTTGGTTATACCTGCAACTTATAACGGAGAGCCGGTAACCGAAATAGCCGCAAGCGCGTTTAAAAGCCTTAATATAACTTCGCTGGAATTGCCCGACAGCATAACCGCAATCGGCTCAATGGCTTTTTACAGTTGTAAGGAGTTGAAAACGGTTAAATTCGGAAGCGGATTAAAGACTGTCAATTCGAATGCTTTTCAATTTTGCGAAAATCTTTACGAGCTTAACGCCACAGTCGAGCAAATGTGCGGCATTACGTTTAAAAACCAATACTCCAACCCCCTCTACTATGCGCAAAACTTGGTAGACGGCGCAAACGTAAGCCGCATCGAAATTCCCGAAAGCGTTACAAAAATAGGCGATTATGCATTTGTCGGCTGTAACGCGCAAACTCTTATAATCGGCGACGGCGTTACAACGTTAGGCGCGCAGGCTTTTGCAGACTGCACCGAGCTTACGGAAGTTAAACTCGGCAACGGCATAACGCAAATAGGCTCGTTAGCTTTTAAAAATTGCGACAACATTCAATATACCGAATATGAAAACGCTCATTATTTGGGCAACGGGAAAAACGCGCACCTAATACTTGTAAAAGCCGCGCGCCCCGAAGTGGAAAAATGCTCAATAAACGAAAACACCAAGTTTATAATGGAAAACGCGTTTATGAACTGCATTAAGCTTTTGGAAATTACCGTTCCCGCAGGCGTTACTCACATAGGCGCAACGGCTTTCTACGGTTGCGAGGCGCTTAAAACAGTAAACTACAACGCGGAAAACGTTGCCACGACTTACAACGCGTCGCTGTCAAATTCGCCTTTCGGCAACTGCCCTGCGATTGACACTGTCAACATAGGTAAAAACGTAACTTTCATACCCAAACTGATGTTCAGAAAAAGCGGCGTTGTCAACGTTGTTTTCGAAGGAAACAACGTTGCTTTGCGCGCAAAGGCGTTCGGCAATTGCTACAATCTTAAAAGCATTTCGTTTTTAAACGGCACTACGGCGCAATGGAACGCTATGATTAAGGCTAACGATTGGGACGAAAACACGGGCGACTATACAATAACCTGTTCGGACGGAACAATAAATAAAGCGCAATAATCAAATTCAACAAAATACGCGCCGCGGATTTTTTCCCGCGGCGCGTTGCGTTTTAGATATTTTATTTTTTGCCGTCTTTATACCCTTCGGGTAAATAGCGGATTACGTCCTGATACCGCAAAAAATATTTGTAAGCCGTGCTGTCGTCGCCCTTGGCGAGATAGTACTCGTACCTGAGTTGCGTTAAAATTATAAAATTTATATCGTCTTCGGGAAGTTGCGGCAGGTCGATTAACATACCCTCCTCCACGTCTTTAAGCGGCAGACCGCCGTTTACAAGCCCCTGAACTCGCAGTACGGCAAGCAAAACTTTTGAAGAAGCGTCTTTTGAAAGAATTTCGCAAATTACAAGCCCGTCGGTTTTGCCGCCCGAATACTCAAACGGCGCCGCGTTGATTACAAAGGAATAGAAAGCGTACGGAAGCGCTATCCCGAAGAGCGGATGAACGGACGGCACGGCAAAGGCTATTACGCCCAGCGCAATTAAAAGCAAATCGAAAAACAACCCCGCCGCCGCGGTAAGCGCAAACCTTAAACGCATCGCCTTTGCACCCTTGGGGTTCACCTCCACGCACGAACTTTTAAAAAGCCGCAGTTTTGGCGCCTTTACGCCCATTTTACAAATTGCGCCTACAAGAAAGTGCGCACCCTCGTGAACAAGCTGTTCGAAAAACGCGCCGAGAAAAACAAGAATTAAGTATACGGGTATAAGAGCGTACAACTCGGCTAAGTTCACCTGCGTACAGAACACGTATCCGCCCCAAGCGGCAAGCCCCGCCGCCAAAACGGCGGCAAGCGCCGTTACCAGCTTGTTTTTCATATCCTCCCCCTCGCACATAAAATGCGTTTTACTTGGTTATCACGTCTATATATTCGTCGTAGGTAACGTTTTTATCAAACCGTTTGGTGCCGTTTATTTCTATTATTCTCGTTGCGACGGTGTTCATAAGCTCCTGGTCGTGCGAGGTAAACAGCATACAGCCCTTAAAATTTTTCATACCGTTGTTGAGGGCGGTTATGCTTTCCAAATCGAGGTGGTTTGTCGGCTCGTCCAAAATAAGGAAGTTGCCGCCCTCCAACATCATTTTGGCAAGCATACACCTTACCTTTTCGCCGCCGGAAAGCACTTTTGCCTGCTTTAAAGCCTCTTCACCCGAAAAGAGCATTCTGCCCAGCCAGCCGCGCAGGTACTCCTCATAATGGTCGGAAGAGAACTGCGAAAGCCATTCCACAAGATTTAAATCGCACCCCTGAAAGAACTCGTTGTTGTTTTCGGGGAAGTACGAAGCGGAAATGGTTTTACCCCAGCGCACCGTACCGCCGTCCGGCTCGGCTTTGCCCATAAGCACGTCGTACAGCATAGAAATGGTAGTCGACTTGTCGCTTACTATGCCAATTTTATCGTCGCGCTGAACGGTGAACGAAACGTTTTCGAAATATCCCTTTTTTGTAAGACCTTCAACCATTAAGATATCGTTGCCAATATCCTTTTCGTACTTAAAATCGATATACGGATATTTGCGGAGAGAAGGCTTGAAATCGCTTATAGTCAGTTTTTCAAGCTCTTTCTTTCTCGAAGTCGCCTGACGGGACTTGGAAGCGTTGGCGGCAAAGCGGGCAATAAATTCCTGCAATTCCTTTGCTCGCTGTTCGTTCTTCTTATTCTGGTCCTTTTGCTGACGGGCAAGAAGCTGGCTCGTTTCGTACCAGAAATCGTAGTTTCCCAGAAGCATATTGATTTTTCCGTAGTCCACGTCGCAGATATGCGTGCAGACCTTGTTTAAAAAGTGCCTGTTGTGCGAAACGATTATAATGGTGTTTTCGAAGTCTAAAAGATAGTTTTCAAGCCACCTTACCGTCTTTATGTCAAGGTTGTTGGTAGGCTCGTCCAATAACAGTATGTCGGGGTTGCCGAAAAGCGCCTGCGCAAGCAAAATTTTAACCTTACGCTTAGCGTCCATATCCGCCATAAGAGTGTCGTAGCACTCCTCGCCTATATCCAGCGCGTTTAAAAGCGTTTGCGCTTCGTACTCGGCTTCCCAGCCGCCAAGCTCGGCAAATTCGCTTTCGAGCTCGCTTGCGCGCACGCCGTCGGCTTCCGAAAAGTCCTCCTTGGCGTACAGCGCGTCCTTTTCGTCCATAATCTGCACAAGACGCTTATGCCCGAGCATTACCGCGCGGAGGACGGACACGTTGTCAAACGCGCTCTGATTTTGCATAAGCACGGACATACGCTCGTTTTTATCCATAGAAACGTCGCCCTTGTTCGGCTCTATTTCGCCGCTGAGCACCTTTAAAAAAGTAGACTTACCCGCGCCGTTTGCGCCGATTATGCCGTAGCAGTTGCCGCCCGTGAACTTCAAGTTTACGTCCTCGAAAAGTTTTTTACTGCCGTATTGCAACGACACGTTGTTTACCTGTAACATTTATTCCTCCGAAAATTATTTGCGCAAGTATCAAAAAGACAAAACTTGCCGTGATATTTTTAATTTAGATTTACTGACTGAATTGGCTGTTGTACAAATTTTTGTAAAAGCCGCCCCTTTCAATGAGCTGTTCGTGATTGCCCTGCTCTATAATATTGCCGTCTTTCATAACGAGTATAAGGTCGGCTTCCTTTATAGTAGAAAGCCTGTGCGCAACTATAAAGCTTGTTCTGCCCTTCATAAGCTTGGCGAACGCGCGCTGAATTTTAAGCTCGGTACGGGTATCGATTGACGAAGTGGCTTCGTCCAAAATAAGCATAGGAGGCAGACAAAGCATAATGCGCGTTATGCACAAAAGCTGTTTTTGCCCCTGCGACAGGTTGCCGCCATCCTCGCCGATTACCGTGTCGTAGCCGTCCTTCATCTGCATAATAAATTTGTGCGAGTGGGTAGCCTTAGCCGCTTCAATAACTTCTTCGTCGGTAGCGTCGGGCTTGCCTATTTTAATGTTGTCGCGCACGGTGCCGCTTTTAAGCCAGGTATCCTGCAACACCATACCGTAATTTTTCCTCAGCGATTTGCGCGTTACCTGCGCAACCGAATGCCCGTCCACCGTTATTTCGCCGCCGCGCACGTCGTAAAAGCGCATTAAAAGATTTATGAGCGTGGTCTTGCCGCAACCCGTAGGTCCTACGATTGCAATGCGCTGACCCGCCTCCGCCTTTATGTTCAGCCCGCATATAAGCGGCTTATCCTCTTCGTAAGAAAATTCAACGTCCTTAAATTCAACGTCGCCGCGCACACCGTCAAGGCAGACGGCGTCGTCCGCGTCGGGAATTTGCGCGGGTTCGTCGATGAGTTCGTATATTCTGCCCGCGCAGGCAATCGCGTTTTGAAATTCCGTAACCACGCCCGAAATTTCGTTAAATGGCTTGGTATATTGGTTGGAATAGCTCAACAGCGTGGTAAGTTTGCCTATGCCGAAAGCTACGGGCAATACCGAGGGATAGATAATCGTCAACGCGCCCGCAAGCGCAACCGCCGCGTAAACTACCGCGTTTACAAACCGCGTGCAGGGATTGGTAAGCGAGGAAAAGAAGATTGACGAAAGCGAAGCCTTTGTAAGTTCGGCGTTTACTTCGTCGAATTTTTCCTGATTCTCGTCCTCCCTCCCGAAAGCCTGCACAACTTTAAGGTTGCCGAGCATTTCCTCTATAAAAGCCGTTTGCTCGCCCCTGATTTTGGAAGTCTTTCTGAACATCGAATAAGTTCGACCCGCAATAAACTTTGCCACGAACAGCGAAAGCGGAGTTATAAGAAAAACCGCAAGCGCTATTATCCAATTGTATACGAACATTAACGCCAGCGTTGCGATTATGGTTACTACGCCCGTAAACAGTTGCGTAAAGCCCATCAAAAGCCCGTCGGCAAATTGGTCGACGTCGGCAATACAGCGGGAAACGACGTCGCCGTAAGAGTGCGCGTCAATGTATTTTAACGGCAAATTTTGTATGTGAGCGAACGCCTTTGCGCGCAAATCGCGCACTACCCCGTATACTATGGTGTTGTTTATAACGCTCATCACCCACTGCACGAGTGCGGTTGCGGCTACAATCGCGCCGATAACGATAAAATAAAACGATAGCTTTTGGAAGTTTACGTTGCCCTCCCCGACAATAAAATCGATTGCGTCGCCGAAAAGCACGGGAGCAAGCAGATTGCCCGCCACGCTTAACACCGCCAGCAAAAGGGAAAGAATTATTGCGGGAATATACTTTTTAAGCTGTTTTATTACGCGCTTTAAAATAAACGACTGGGTCTGACGCTTTTCTTTCATACTCCGTCCGCCCCCTTAACGTTCTTTGCCGCGCTACCGTTGTCATACTGCGAGCTGTCTATTTCCCTGTACACTTCGCAACTTTCAATTAGTTCCTCGTGAGTGCCGCACCCTACGAGGTTGCCGCCGTCCAAAACCAAAATTTTATCGGCAAAGCGCACCGAGCTTGTGCGTTGAGATACCAAGAACACCGTGGGGTTGTAATCGAGCGAACGCAAGTTCCTTCTGAGCGCCGCGTCCGTAGCGTAGTCGAGCGCGGAAGCGCTGTCGTCAAGAATTAAAATTGACGGCTTTTTTACGAGCGCGCGGGCTATCGTAAGCCTTTGGCGCTGACCGCCCGAAAAGTTTTTACCGCCCTGCTCCACGCATTCGTCCAGCCCGTCGGGCTTGGACTTTACAACGTCCGCCGCGCAGGCAAGTTGAAGCGCGGCTTCTATTTCGCCGTCGGTCGCGTCCTCCCTGCCCCATTTGATATTTTCCCTTATGGTGCCCTTAAAGAGCACGGCGCGCTGGGGAACGACCCCGCACTCGGCGCGCAATTTCTCATCGCCGACCGCATTGACGTTTACGCCGTTTATGCGCACCTCCCCTTCGGTGGCGTCGTAAAAATGCGGTATAAGATTTACAAGAGTGCTTTTGCCCGAACCCGTGCCGCCTATGATACCGACGGTTTCGCCGGCGTTCACGGCAAAGCTTATGCCCGAAAGTGCCTCCGAGCCGCCGCCCGCGTAGCGCATACCCACGTTGACAAATTGAATGAAGGGCGCGCCCTCCGCCTTATATACGCACGCCTCGCCGTGTTTAAGAGAGGGTTGCATATTCAAAATTTCGTTTACCCTGCCCGCGCAAGCAAAGCACTTGGTAACCGTTATTATAAGGTTGGCAAGTTTAATAAGCTCTATTAAAATCTGCGACATATAGTTGTACAGCGCGACAACTTGACCCTGCGAAAGACTGCCGTCGTACGTCCGGAACGCGCCCACCCTTATGAGCACGATTATGCCGACGTTAATCAGCGCGTAAGTGAGCGGGTTCATAAGCGCGGAAATGCCGCCGACGAATTTCTGCGACTTTGTAAGCTCGGCATTGCGGCGGTTGAAGCCGCTTATTTCCTCTTCCTCCTTACAGAAAGCGCGCACCACCCTCGACCCTACAAGCGTTTCGCGCGTTGCCGCGGTTACCTTATCCAACTTGCCCTGCGTTTTGCGATACATAGGAATAGTAATAAACATTATGCCGAACACGACGGCGAACAGCACTGCGATTGTAACCGCGAACACCCAGCCCGCCGACACGCTTATTACAAACGCCATTATCATTGCGCCGAACACGATAAAGGGCGAACGCATAAACAGACGAAGCCACATATTTACGCCCGTCTGCACCTGGTTTACGTCGCTCGTCATTCTGGTAATCATAGACGAAGCGCCCAAGCCGTCTATTTCGTAATAGGAAAGCGACTGTAATTTTTTGAACATATCGCTTCTCAATTCTTTTGAAAAACCTACCGCCGCCTTTGCCGCAAAATACTGCGCGCACACGGCGCTTACCAGCCCCACCACTCCGAGCGCGACCAGAATAAGGCAGGCGTATACCGTATAGCGGGTAACCACCGCCGTGCCCTCCGCGCCAACGGCGTTGAGCTTATCTATAATAGACGCGACTATTATGGGAATAAGCAGTTCGAAGCTCGCCTCCAACATCTTGAAAAGGGGCGCGAGAACGCTCTGCAATTTATAGTGTTTTAAATAGCGAAGCAAGTTCTTCATACTGTAAAATTATACCAAACCTCTTTTTAAAAATCAAACGAAGAGAGGGCAAAAACGCATATTCTTAACATTTGCTTGCATTTATGCAAGCCATCTGTTAAAATCGGAATATGTGCTACAAAATTTACTTAAAAAAGAACGAAGAGCGGCGCATTGTCGCGGGGCATAGCTGGGTGTACGCAAACGAAGTGGCGCGCGTCGAAGGCAAGGCGCAGAACGGCTCGCTCGCTTCCGTCTATTCCTACGACGGCAGATTTATAGGCAAGGGATACATAAACCACGCTTCCAAAATTTTAGTGCGCGTGTTTATCCGTAACGACGGCGTGGACGATGATAATTTTTACGCCGAGGCAATTGCAAAAGCCGACGCGTACAGAAAAAAACTCGGCTACGACAACTGTTACCGCGTAGTGTTTGCCGAAGCGGACAATTTACCCGCGCTGATTGTAGACAAGTACGGCGATTACCTTGTTATTCAATGCCTTTCGCTTGGCATAGACAAGAGAAAACAACTTATATGCGAGCGGTTAAAAGAGCATTTTAACCCCAAGGGCATTTACGAGAGAAGCGACGTTGCCGTGCGCAAAAAAGAGGGTTTGGCGGAAATAAAAGGGTTGCTGTACGGCGAAATACCCGACTACTGCCCCATTGAAGAAAACGGCGTAAAAATGCTTGTTGACGTTAAAAACGGACAAAAGACGGGCTACTTTTTAGACCAAAAAGAAAACAGATTTGCCGCCCGCAAGTACTGCAAGGGCGGGGAAGTTTTAGACTGTTTTTGCAACAGCGGCGGCTTTTCGCTTAACGCGGCAACCGTAGCGAAAAAGGTAATTGCCTGCGACATATCCCCGCTCGCTTTGAAAAACGTGGACGACAACGCGCGGCTGAACGGCTTTAAAAACGTGGGAACTTTGCAGGGCGACGTGTTCGAAGTTCTGCGCGGGTTTAAAAAGCAAAAACGGCAGTTCGACACGGTAATTTTAGACCCGCCCGCGTTCTGCAAGACCGCCGACGAAGTAAAGGACGCCTACCGCGGATACAAGGACATAAACCTTACGGCTATGAAGATAGTTAAAGACGGCGGGTTTTTGATAACCTGCTCCTGCTCGCACTATATGACTATGCCGCTGTTTGAAAAAATGCTGTTCGAATCGGCGAGAGAGAGCGGGCGCACGGTGCGCAGCGTTGAAGTTAAAACGCAGGCTCCCGACCACCCCTCCCTGCTGTGCGCGGAAGAAACGCAATACCTTAAATTTTTTGTTTTGCAAATAGATTAAATGATAAAAATCGCGGCGGGCAACGCAGGTTGCCCGCCGTATATTTTTTAATGTTAAAACGCCCAATTTCCGTCCTTAAAAATCTGCACGCGCTCGCCTTCCGCCGTTACGCCGACAATAGACATATCCGCGCTTCCGAGCATAAAATCGACGTGGAGCATAGAATTGTTTACGCCCAGCTCGCGGCACTGCTCGTTGGTGTATTGTTCGTAATCTTCGAGGCAGTTGTTAAAGCCCCTGCCGAGCGCGAGATGGCAACTCGCGTTTTCGTCGAACAGCGTGTTGTAAAAAAGTATGCCCGTATCGTTTATGGGCGACTTGTACGCTATTAGAGCGACTTCGCCGAGGTATGCCGCGCCCTCGTCCATCGAAACCATCTTTTCCAGCAGGTCCTGATTTTTTTCCGCGCCCAATTTTACAACCTTGCCGTCCTTAAACTCAAACCAGAAATTTTCTATTAGTTTGCCCTGATAGGAAAGGGGCTTTGTAGCCACGACCTTACCATCAGCCCTGCCGCGCATAGGCGTTGTAAACACCTCTTCCGTGGGAATATTGGGGTTGAAATAGACGTTTGCGCCGAGCGTAGTTTCGCCGCCGCCGCAGAATATACCTTTGGGGTTTAACCCAACCGTAAAATCTGTACCGTTAGACGATTTGTACTCCAACCTGTCAAATTTGTATTTGTTTAAAAATTCGCATCTCTTCGCCAGCGTGGCGTTGTGTGTTTCCCACTCCTTTACGGGTTCGTCGGAAACCCTCGAAGTGTACAAAATTGCTTCCCAAAGTTTTTCCACCGCCTCTTCAACGGGCAAGTCGGGGAAAACCTTTTTAGCCCATTCCCTGCCGGGCACTGCGGCAATACACCACTGGTATTTGTTTTCTATTGCGTCGCGGTAGGGTTTTATTACGGAATAGCGCGCCATATTCGCCTTGGAAATCTTTTCGTTATCCGTACCGCTCAAACCGTCGGGGTCGTCGGAATCCAGCCACAAAAGGCAGGAGAGTTCGTCCACGCGCGACTGCCACTCCGCCCTCTCCACGGGAGTTACCGTAGACAGCGTTTCGAGCGTGCGGTATGTGTAATTGAGTTTTGTAACTGGCATATGGCTCCACTTTACTATTACGCTTGCCGCGCCGAGTTTATAGCACTCCTCCACGACCATCGTAACAAAGTCGGGCTGGTCGAGCCCGCACTGTATAACCACCTTTTGCCCCTTTTGAACGTTAAGCCCGCTACCCGCTATAAGCTTTGCGTATTTTTCAAGCTTTGTTTTATCCATATTATTCGTTCGCCTCCTTAACAATTTGGTACGCCACGGCAATAAGCTCCTCGTCCGTTGCTTTGGGATTTTTGCCTATATACCAAGTCATATCGTCTATCTGTTCGTCGTTTTCAAGCGCCATCATTATCGTAACGATGCTTTCCCTCTTTACGTGATGCGCATACAGCGCCATACCCAATATGTGCTGTTTTTCCGAAAGTACGTATTCTTCGCTCACCCGATTATACCCCTTACTTTTATTTTGTATGCCATTATTTTACCACTTTTTACCTGCCGCGTAAAGGGAAAAACGCACGGCGACCGACATTATTTTTCATTTATAAGTTTGACAATAACCAATTGAGATAGTAGAATAAATTTGTTAAAATATAAACAGGAGAGAATTTGTAATATGAAAACAAACAAAAAATCCGTTATAGTATTGTTTTGCATTGCGGCGGCAATGTTTCTTGGAGGCGTGCTTGCGATTTTCGTTCCGAAGTTAATCCCCTCGAAATCACCCGTTGCAATAAGTCAGGAAATTCGTATGGTGCAGATTGATTATGGAGAATATAGCCTGACGGGCAAAATCAAAAACGTTTCAAATAAAGAGATTGTTATAAGCGGACACGGCGGTCTTACAGTTTCGTTTACCGATTCCAACGACGTTTTCGACGATTATTGGTTTGGTGAAGAGAGCCGCGACATAGTTCTTTTACCCAACGAAGAATTCGATTTGAGCAATACCGCTTATTGCTTTGAAGAGCAAACTTCCGTAAAGAAAGTTGTAGTAAACGTAAACGGCGAAACATACACTTTAAAGGGCGGCGCAAACCTTCCGTTGGTGTTTACCGTAGTATTTATAATCTTCGGAATCGTATTCCTTGTTCTGGCAATATGCCAGATACCCAAAATGAAAGCGGCGGGCTTACGCACCGAGGCGGTAAACGCTATGTGCGCTCAGCTCGGCGGACTTTGCGTTCTTAACGGAGTTGTATCCAATAAGACGGAAGAAAAGAAAGCCGTGGCAAAATCGGTTGCCTGGGGAATCGGAGCAATATTCTCCACAATTTTCTTGGGCGCGGGTGTTTATCAAATTTATTCCGGAGCGCCCAGAAGGGAATTTATTCTCTGCGAAAACGCACTCTATATACTCGACCCCGCCAAAAACGAAGTTTCTTACAATACGATTATGAAGGCTACGCGAAACGAATTTTACGCCTCCTCGATTACCTCCAAGAAAAACAGCGTTACAATGAAGGGCGCGGACGGAGTTACCTACTTTACTTTTGTTTTAAAGGGTTGCCCCATTACCGCCGAGCAGTTAATTGAAAAACTTACTAATATATTTGTCAACGGACCTATTATGAACGAAGACGAAGTTGCGGCAAGCGATACGGCTAAGGAAATAGAAGTTTTTGAGGAATTCGCCCAGTCCGAACCTGCCACGGGAGCCGACGCAGTAAACGCAGACGAAAATTCTGACGGAGAAAAAGAATAATTTAATTTTACTAAACGGCGGCAATTTGATTGACTGTCGGCATTTAAGAATAATATAATAATTTAGCCGCAGACAAAAGCGCATTTAAGCGGAGTTTGCATTGTTCAGTTTAATATCGTGTAAAAGATTGCCTTGCAAGATTTTACGCGAAGAGGAGCCGCAACGAAGCGACTTTTGCGCTTTTAGTTATAAAAGTGCATTTGAGCGGAGTTTGCGTTATTAGTTAAATATCGTGCAAAAGATTGCTTTGCAAGATTTTGCACGAAGAGGAGCCGCAACGAAGCGACTTTTGCGCTTTTAGTTATAAAAGTGCATTTGAGCGGAGTTTGCGTTATTAGTTAAATATCGTGCAAAAGATTGCTTTGCAAGATTTTGCACGAAGAGGAGCCGCAACGAAGCGACTTTTGCGCTTTTAGTTATAAAAGTGCATTTAAGCGGAGTTTGCGGCGACGACGAGGCGTAGCGCAGTTGGTAGCGCGTATGGTTCGGGACCATAAGGTCGTGGGTTCGAATCCCGTCGCCTCGACCAAACGGGGAGGTTGCAAAATTGCAACCTCCCCTTCCTTTATCCGACAATATGAACGGTAAAAAATCAGCCGACGGAAAAACTCCGTCGGCATCTTTATTTTAAACGTCTATCTGTTTAATGGTCAAGGTGGTGTTTACGCCTCCGCCGAGCGTTACGCCGACGGCAAGCAACGCCGACAAAGCCATATCTATCACGTCGCCCGCATTGAGAGAAATTATAAAGCTTCCGTTATACAGCGAGCCTACGCCCACCGCCAATACGCGGGTAACCGTCGCCTGCGGTATTGCCGCGCCGTTTCTGCGCACAGCCAAAGTAACCGTTGTGCCCAGAGCCGCCGAAACGTTGGTGTAGTAGTTTATTTCATATACGCCAGCAACGTTTGCAGTGATGCTGTTTGCAGGAGTATACGCCGTATTTTTGAGCGGCATACCCGTAGGCAGAGGCAACTGCGTTGTGCCGCCGAGGGTAAGGTTAAGCGTTTGCGGCGTGGTATTATAAAGACCGCCGTAAGCGTTTAAATTTGCCGTACCCGTGGGACCCGTAGGTCCTGTTGCTCCCGTAGCGCCGACTGCTCCCGTAGGACCTGTTGCACCGGTAGCGCCGGCAACGCCGTTAGCGCCAGTGGGACCTGTTGCTCCGACAGGACCGGTTGCACCCGTTAACCCCGTTGCGCCTGTTGCTCCTATGGGACCTGTCGGTCCTGTTGCTCCGTTCGCACCCGTAGCGCCAACCGCGCCCGTAGGACCTGTTGCTCCGTCTGCACCTGTGGGTCCTGTCGGACCGATAGCGCCCGTTATACCGTTTGCACCCGTCGCGCCTGTCGCGCCCGTAGGTCCCGTTACGCCGTCGGCACCCGTTGAACCCGTGGCTCCCGTAGGACCCGTAGCACCGTCTGCTCCCGTCGGTCCTGTCGGACCTATCGGACCTGCTTCTCCGTTTGCACCTGTTGCGCCCGTGGCGCCTGTGGGACCCGTTACACCGTCCGCGCCCGTTGACCCTGTCGCGCCCGTAGGACCCGTAGCACCGTCTGCTCCCGTCGGTCCTGTCGGACCTATCGGACCTGCTTCTCCGTCTGAACCTGTGGCACCCGTTGCCCCTGTCGGACCTGTGGGTCCTGTTATTCCGTTTGCACCCGTCGCGCCCGTAGCGCCTGTGGGACCTGTTGCACCCGTCGCGCCGTCAGCACCCGTAGCTCCCGTGGCTCCTGTCGGACCCGTTATGCCGTTTGCGCCAGTCGCGCCTGCGGCTCCTGTCGGACCCGTAGGTCCGACGGAGCCTGTCGCACCGGTTGAACCTGTCGGACCCGTTACGCCTGCGGGACCGTCAACGCCTGTCGGACCTGTCGGTCCCGTGGGACCGGTAGGACCCGTTGCGCCCGTTGAACCCTTAATTCCTGCGCGCCCCGTAGGTCCTGTCGGTCCGGTAGCGCCGGTAACGCCCGTAGAACCCGTAGGTCCGGCAGGACCTGTTGCCCCCGTGGCGCCGGTAGGACCCGTAGGACCCGTTGGACCTACGGCTTCATACCTAATTATTTCGACTTTGCTCCCGCCGTTGCCGCCGCATCCGCCGCAACAGTTACAGGATAAAAAAATTGATAATAGTTTATTAAACATAATGTTCGATTTTACCTCTCGGTTAATTTTGTCTGAAAATATTTCTTGTTATACAGATAGCTTGCGTCGTCGGGCTTAACGCTGCCCGCAAGCTCGTTGTAGTATTGGGCAAGCGAATAATCGCCCGCCTTGTCGTACAGCACGCAAAGGCTGATAGCTGGGATATAAATTAGATAATCGGTATTTATAAAACCGCCGTCCTCCTCTTTTTCCGCCGTGCCGAGAGCGCGTTCGTACCAATATATAGCCGAACGAACGTCGTTTTTCCCCTCGAAAAACCGCGCGAGCGCACAGCAGTCTTCGGCGCGCGGGTATGATACGGTAAATGCCGTTACAAGCGCGTTTACCGCCGCGTTTTCATCGCCGAGCCGCATATACGCCCTGTATAGCGTGCGGCACGCTTCAACCTTGTTTTCCGCCCAGCCGTCGCCCTTTACAAAGTCGGAAAGCACGGCGACGCACTCCGTAAGCATATTGTTGAAAAACAGTTCGCGCCCGTAATAGAACTTTTGGCGCGCGCCGAGTTTAACCCCGCGGGAAATGAGCCGCTGGTATATGCCGAGGTTGCGCATAGGTTGGTTGCGCTTGACTTTGTTGTGGTACACGCAGGCTGGACTGTAAACAATTCTGCCCGACGCCGCAACAACCTCGTGCACCTCGCCCTCCCACTTAAAGCCGCACTGCCTGCGGAATATGCGCTCGCGGTAGTAGACGAACACGGGTTTGTCGCCGTCGAACGAGGCGGCGTACTTCAAAAATGCAACGTCGTAGTCGTCCCTCTTTTTCAGCCCGACTATCTCCGCCGCGTTCTCTTCGGTTATAACGTCGTCGGCGTCAAGCCACATAACAAGGTCGCAAGTCGCTTTTGAAAACGAGTAATTTCTTGCGGCGGCAAAATCGTCGCGCCACTCGAAAAAGTATACCCTGTCGGTATATTTTTTGGCGATAGCGACGGTATCGTCCGTCGAGCCCGTGTCGACTATTATTATTTCGTCGGCGAAGGGCGCAACGCAGTTTAAACATCTTGCGAGGGTTTCTTCCTCGTCTTTTACAATCATACAAACGCTTAAAGTCATAGGCGGTATTACATAGTATGAAAATACCCGAACGCGCGTGATTGTTTACTATTTTATTGCCGCGGTAAAAAAAGCGGCGCGAACGCAAAAATTTGCGTTCACGCCGAATAGCTTTTTTATTTAATTAACCAAAAAACTCGTGATAGATTGCGGAAATGCACTTTTCGCAGTCCTCGTTTTTAACGCCGACTATTATGTTAAGCTCGCTTGAACCCTGGTCAATCATTTTGGCGTTTACGTTAGCGCGCGCCATTGCGTCGAAGAGCCGCGCGGAGGTACCTATCGACGACGACATTCCGTGCCCCACCGTTGCAATCAGCGCCACGTTTTCCATAACGCGTATAACGTCGGGGTCGGCTTCGTTCTTTATCCCCTCGATAATTTGTTCAAGCTTATAGCCCTGAATTTCTTCGCTGTCGACGACTACCGACATTGTGTCTATGCCAGAAGGTATATGCTCAACGGAAACGCCCTCGCGCTCCAATACTGAGAGCACCTTGCGCACAAAACCTATTTCGTTGTTCATATGGTTTTTTTCTATTAAAATTACGGTGAAATTCTTTTTGCCCGCAATGCCCGTTACCACCGTGCCGTCTGGCGTGTACTGCGATATTGGCAGTATAGAAGTGCCCTCGTCGTCGGGGCGGAAAGTATTTTTGATTACAATGGGGATATTTGCCTTGCGCACGGGGAAAATGCTCTCCGAATGAAGCACGTTGGCGCCCATATAGGAAAGCTCCCTCAGCTCCTTATACGAAAGGTTTTTTATGCGGCGCGGATTATCCACAATGCGCGGGTCGCAAGCCAAAAAGCCGGATACGTCCGTCCAATTCTCATACACGGAAGCGTTTACCGCACGGGCGACTACCGCGCCCGAGATATCCGAACCGCCGCGGGAAAACGTCTTAACCTTTCCGTCCGCGCCCCTGCCGTAAAATCCGGGGAACACGGCGTTTGCGCCGTCGGCTACGGCTTGCGATATTGCGCGGTACGTCTTTTCGCCGTCAAGCCTGCCGTCCTCTTTAAAGAAAACTACGTCCTCGCCGTCTATAAACTTAACCCCGAGCAGTTCAGCCATAATGCGCGCGGAAAGATATTCCCCGCGGGAAGCGGTAAAATCTTCGCTTTGCTCTTCGTTCAGCCGCCTTTGAGTTTCGTCTAAAACGGCTTTTATATCCATAGATAAATTCAGCTCTTTTACAATGCTTTCGAAGCGGGCGCGCACTTTTGCAAAGCTTTGACTGCAATCGCCCTTTTCTTTGAGCTCGCCGTAGCAGGCGTACAGAAGGTCGGTAACTTTGACGTCGCCGTTAAACCTCTTACCGGGAGCGGACACCACCACGTACTTTCTCTTCGCATCGCTGTCTATAATCTTTTTTACGGCTTGCATCGTGTTGCCGTCCGCCATAGACGTGCCGCCGAATTTACATACTTTTAAAGTCATTTTTATCCTTTTATTTTGCTATTCTCTTAGCCTCTATATAATATCGCTTTTCGTTTCCCTCGCCCATAGAGAAGGTTTTTCGGGGAAGATTGCCGCCGGTAACTATAAGACGGAAAAAATCGTCCTTTGCAATGGGGGGAAGCCCTACCCCGACGCCGAGGGAAGAAAGCTGCTTCAACTCCTCTTCGCCGTGAATATAGTCAACTTCGCCGCCGTTTTCTTCAATAAATTCGGCGATATAGCTATCGAGTTGCCTAATCCCGTTAGGAACGTCGCAATCAAACGGAATTTTCGTTTCTTTGCCGTTTACTACAACATATGCGTTTTTGTCGCCGTTCGCCTTTAAACCGCAAACAAACTTTTCGGGCTTATCCGTCTTAACCAGCCTGTGTATGGGTTCAAAATTAAGCGCGGGGTCGTAAATATTTACCGCCTCGGCAAGCGCGTAGCGCGCGGGGTGCTCCTCCGCCTGTTCCTTTGTAAGCGTTGCCCTTATCTTTTCCCAACAGGTCTTTGCAGTTGCAAGCGAGTGGTTTCCGTCGCCCACCGCAAACAGCAATTTTTCGCCGTTGCCGTACTTATTACTGTTGCAAAGCTTATAAAAAGCCTGCGCAACTTCTTCGGCGTTTTTAACATACGTGCCCTTTACGTGCCCGCCGCCCATATTCAGGTCGAAATCGTAAAGCGTCTGCCCGCGCTCCACCGCGTTGAGCACGGCGTTTTGCTTATCGTCATACAACAGCATAACGTGCGGAAGCTCTATTTCCGCTTTTTCGCGTATCTTTACGCGGGGCGGTATCCGCTCTAAAATTGTCGCCTCGGTAGAGCGTATCAACGCTTTCGAGCCGACGGCAAAGTCGTAAGCTTCGAGGTCGATTGCCAACACTATTCCCGTGCGTACGCCCGACTGCGTTGCGCGCTCCACAAGAACAAAGCCGCCCTCAACCTGCCTGAACACGCCGCTATCCATATAGTTGCGCATCTGCGCGTTTATGGCTTTTATGCGCTCCTCGGGCTTGTCCTTTAAATAAATTTCGGGAAATATCAGCCTGAGAGCCGAGGGCGCCGAGCCGACGAGTTTATCCAACTTTTCCCAGTACGCATAATCGGAAGTGTATTGGTCGCAAGCGTTGCAAGCCCAAAGCTCCATTTTTGCGTCTTTTGGAAGCAACAGCTCGGGTATTTTTATTGCGTTCATAATTGCCTCAGATATTTATAAGCGCCACGGCGATTGCGGCAAGCACCAACGCTAAAATTTTAATTCCTATATTCTTGGTGAAAACACCTACTATGAATTTACCGAATTTTTTCATTTTGCTTTCGTCTCCTTACCCGTTAAATCAGACCAGAAATAATCGCTTAACACGTTGCGCAAATCGGCATCGCTTGCGTACTTCTTTTTAACTTCGCCGTTTTTGGCGATGGAAATTACGCCCGTTTCCTCAGATACGACAATAGCCGTAACCTCCGCCACGTTTGTAACGCCGAGCGCGGCGCGGTGGCGCGAGCCGACCTCCTGCGGAAGCCCGTCGTTTTGTATAAGCGGCAGGAAACAGCCCGCGGCGTGAATCTTTTCGCCCTCTATAACCATTGCGCCGTCGTGCAGAGGCGCCTTGGGATAGAACACCGCTTCAATCATAGGCGCGTTTATGTCGGCGTTGATTATAGTGCCGCTGGAAATTATGCCTTCCGGCAGGTTGCCGTTGGAAAGTACGATTAAAGCGCCTATGTCGTTTTTGGACATATGCTGAACCGCGTGGGTAATTTCGTCTATAATAAATTCTATATCGCGGACGGTCATACCCTCGCCCTTGGAGTGCTTTTTAGTGCCCGAACCGAGAAGCGTGCGCTTTATTTCCGTATGGAACATTGTGGGCACGAAAATTACGAGCAGGAATATTACGAGTACTAAAATTTCAGAACCGACCGCGGACGAAAGCGAAAAAGCCAAGCCGAAGCCGATTACGGCGGCGACAAACAGGGCGATTATTTTACCGCCCTTATTCTCCTTTAAAATTTTAAACGCAATGTAGAACGCGACGGCAAAGGCTATAATTTCAACGACGTAGCTCCAATCGAAGCCGAAAGCCATTGCTTTTACCCTTTCCCAATATTCAAGCCAGAACTCCTTTCCCATAGCTTAAAATCTCCGTAGTAGAAATTACTTTACACAAATTATTATATTATTTTTGCACAAAAAAATAAAGCGTTTTGAAGATATAATAAAAAGAATATCGCAATTTACAGGTTTTCCCTGTCAAATTGCGATAGGTTGGAATTTATCAATCGAAAAAAATGTGAGCGACCGCCGCAAACAGCGCGCCGTCGGCGGTTATTTTGCCGCTCTTTAAATCGGAAGCCAATAAATAGAGAGAATTTATAAACTTTACAAGCCGCTCTTCGCCCACCGCGCGCGCCTGCTGTCGGTTTTTACCGAGCACGTATTCCGTCGTTTTTAACTCGGCGAGCAACTGTCTGTCGCCCTTTGTGGAAGCCGACACGGTTAAAAGCGTTTTGAAGTAATTTATAAGCGAAGCGATAAGCGCGTTGCAGTCGTACCCCTTACCCAGCAAGTCGGAATAAATTTCCGCAAAAGCCGAGTAGTCGCGGCGGGCAACCGCACCTGTCATCTGATACACGCGGAAATCCGCGTCCTTATAGACCAAACCGTCGACGTCGGTCTTTGTTATCATACCTTCCTTGCCGCAGGCAATAAGCTTTTCCACTTCCTTACTCACGCGCGACATATCGCACAGGCAATAGTCGGCGATTGCCTCGCAGGCTTCCACGGAGGAGGAAACGCCCGCCCGCTTCATAGTTATATACGCCCACTTAGCCACCGTTTCCCTGTCCGACTTGTTGCAGTCGACAAAGGTTACCGACTTTCTGCGCTTTAAGTCCACCCCCTTTTTTGTTTGGGAGTTGACTATTAAAAGCACTGTCGTTTCGGGGAAATTTTCGAAAAGCGGTTTTAAATACCTTTCGAAATCGCTCTCCGCGGGGTAAAATTCGGATATTTTGACTATGCGCTTATCCGACATAAAGGGGAAAGCCGAAAGCGCGGAAGTAATTTCCGTAAGCGCCTGCCCCTTATACTGCGCGCCATCGAACGTTGAAAAATTGAGTTCGGCGTTTTGGAGAAACGCCGCCTTTATTTGCTCCTCCGCCTTTATGCGGAAATAGGCGTCGTCCCCCTCGATTAGATATATCGGGCGCGCGCCCGCCTTTAAATCTTCTTTAAGTTGCGTAAATTTCATAGCCGTAAACAATTATATCACAGCCTGCCGCCTTTTGCAACCCGCGGGCAAAAACTCAACAACCCAAAAATTCAACGCCCTTTAACATAACGTCGTTTACGGTGTCGTTTACAAGCGAGTAAGTGATAATTTTGCCGCAACGCTCGCTCTTGACTATTCCAAGATTTTTCAACAGCCTGAGCTGGTGCGAAACGGTGGTTTGGTTAATGTCCAGCACGCGCGACAAATCGGTTACGCACATTTCCGAAATGGCGAGCGCGGACAGCATACGCACGCGCGTAGGGTCGGCAAATACGCCGAAGAAACAGGTTATACTGTCAAGCACGTCGCCGTCGGGCACATATTCCCTTACCAAATCTTTTGTACGTCTGTCAAGCAACATCATTTCCTGCATATTTCACCTCTCTGCAATAAAATTATAAGGGGTGATATGAGCGTGCGTCAATATGACTTTTTGGCTTATAATGTCATAAACCGACTTACTTTGTCATTTGCTTGTTATGCCCGTAACTTTGTATCCCGCGTCCTCTACCGTCTTGGTAATCTCGCTGTCGGAAATTTCGTCGCGGCTGCGCACTACGGCAATATTCTTTTTAAGTTTTACGTCTGCCGAAACGACTCCGCTTACTGCCGAGAGAGCCTTTTCCACCCTGTCGGCGCAGTGCTGGCAACACATACCTTCCACACAGATAATTTTTTTCATAATACCTTCCTCCTCAATTTGGTCTTGATTTTCCGCACGGCTTTCCTCCGCGGCAGCCGCCTGCGGTTTAACCGTCTTTAACTTTTTATTTTTGTACAGCAACAACCGCAACGCGTTGCCTACTACGAACAGCGAGCTTAAACTCATACACAGCGCCGCCACCATAGGGTTGAACGGAAAGCCCGCCCAAGCCAACGCGCCCGCCGCGACGGGAATCATAACCGCGTTGTAGAAAAACGCCCAGAACAGGTTTTGTTTTATGTTGCGTACGGCGGCGCGGCTTAAATCGATTGCCGTATCAAGCGCGCGCAAGTCGCCGCCGACAAGCACCACGTCCGCGCTGTCTATGGCAACGTCCGTTCCGTCGCCGATAGCTATGCCTACGTCCGCTTGCTTCAAAGCGGGGCTGTCGTTTATTCCGTCGCCCACCATTGCAACCGTCGCGCCCGCTTTTTGCATATTTTCAACGGCTTGCAGTTTATCCTTGGGCATAACTTCGGCGAGATAGTCGTCTATTCCCACTCCGCCGGCGACCGCCGCGGCGGCGGTTTTGCCGTCGCCCGTAAGCATTGCAAGCTTTATGCCCCTTTCTTTTAAAAACTTTACCGCGTCGCCACTCGTCGGCTTTACCCCGTCCGTTACGGCGAACAGCGCAAGCGCCTTGCTTTCGTCGGCAAGAAACATAACCGTTTTGCCCTGCGCCGACAATTCTTCCGCACGCGCGTCGATTTCCTTTGAAACGCGCATTCCGCCCAACATCGCGCGGTTGCCTAAAACGTACCGCTTGCCGTTGTACTCCGCCGTTGCGCCCTTACCTACAACGTATTCGAAATTTTCTACCGCCGCGCTCTCGCCGCAGTATTCGCATATACATTTTGCCAGCGGGTGGTTGGAATTGCTCTCTATTCCCGCCGCAAGCGCTTTAACGTTTACGCCTCCGTCGTCAAATACTAAAAAATCGGAAACTTTGGGCTTTCCCTCGGTAATAGTCGCCGTTTTATCCAACAGCACGCAGTTTATATCGCGCATTCTCTGCAACGCTTCCGCGTCCTTATACAGCACGCCGAGCGAAGCGCCCTTGCCCGTAGCCGTCATAATAGCCACGGGGGTCGCCAGCCCCAGCGCGCACGGACAGGATACGACGAGCACGGAAATTGCGTACGTTACGCAGTGTTCGGGAACGAAAGCTCCGTCTATTAACATCCATACCACAAAGGTAATGAGCGCGATTGCCGTAACGGTGGGGACGAATATGCCCGCAACCTTATCGGCAAATTTTTGAAGCGGCGCCTTGGAAGCGCCCGCCTGCCGTACCATTTTTATTATCTGCGCAAGCGTAGTCTGACCGCCCACGCGCTCGGCGCGCACCTTGATAAGCCCGCCCGTATTTACCGAAGCCGTGGTTACGGGCGCGCCCGCCGAAACTTCTACGGGCATACTTTCGCCCGTGATTGCCGACTTATCTATAAAGCCGTGCCCTTCAACTACAACACCGTCGACGGGCACGTAGTCGCCCTGCATTACCACGGCGATATCGCCTGCCTTAACGCTCTTTAACGGCACGTTTTTGCGCTGTCCGTCCACTTCGATTGTTACCGTATCGGGAGCGAGCTTTAAAAGCTTTTCGATTTCGTCGCCCGTTCTCCTCTTGGACTTTTCTTCAAGCCACTTGCCCACCGTTACAAGCGCCAAAATCGTGGCGGCGCTCTCGTAATACAAATCGCCGTGAAGGGCATACCAGCCCGCGTTTCCGCGGTATGCGCCTATAAAAATGAGAACGGTAAGCACTGCGGAATATATATACGAAACGCCCGCGCCCAAAGCCACAAGCGTATCCATATTGGGCACGCGCTTGATAAGAGCCATAAACCCCTTGGTGAAGAATTTATAATTTACAACGACTACCGCCGTTGTGAGCACAAACTGATAGAGCGCGAACCACTGCGCGTTGGAGTGCGGGTCTAAAAAGAAAGGCAAAGGCAAATATACCATATGCCCCATAGAAACGTACAGCAGCGGCGCGAGTATGCACACGGATATTATAAAGCGGATAAACAGCTTTTTATCGTCGTTGCTCTGCTTTTCCGCGGGGGCTTCCCCCTCTTCGTAAATTCCGTACCCGAGCGAGGCGACGCAGTTTAAAACCTCTTCCTCCGAGAGTTTATTTTCGTCGTAATCGAGGCGCATACACTTGCCCATCAGGCTTACTTCCGCGCCGTTTACCCCGTCGAGTTTATTTACCGCCCGCTCTATGCCCGAGGAGCAAGCCGAACAGGTCATTCCGGTTATGTAGTAGTTTTTAATCAATTTAATTCTCCGATTTTACAGATATTTTACCGTACTTTCAAGCGGCTTATTTACAAAATGCCCGCGCGCGGGCTTGGCGTCGGCGGCGGGATACCCCAAAGGCAACAGCGCAATAATCTTTTCGTCGGCGGGAATATCGAAAGCCTTTCGCACCTTTTCGGGGTCGAAATATCCAACCCAGCAGGAGCCTATACCCAACTCCCACGCCTGCAACATTGCGTGCGTGCATACAATGGAAACGTCTATATCGCCCGTATGATATTCCTGTGAAAAAGGATTTTTCCACTCCTCCGCCACTTTGGAAGTAAAAAGTATTACCGTGCTTGCGCCAAACACGAATTTGGTTACGCTCTTTAATTTTTCTATCGCCTCCGTGCTCTGCAAAACGTACATACGCTGGGGCTGATTGTTGCACGCCGTGGGCGCAACCTGCGCCGCCTTTAAAATGGCGTTCAGTTTTTCGTCCTCTATCCTCTTTTCCGAAAAGGAACGCACCGAATATCTTTCGGATACAAGTTTAAAAAATTCCAAGGCTTCCCTCCGCCGTAAATTACTTTTTAATTATTATAGCACTTAATTCCTACCTTGTCAATAGGAATTAAATATTCAGGTCGGAAATGTAAAACACATATTGACAAACGGCGCATTTTAATTTACAATCTTAAAGAGGTGAACGTATGAAAAACGCTTTGAATCTTGCAAACGAAAACGTAACGAAAAATTTGTTTGACGCGCTTATAGAAATTCCCAAGGGCTGTAAAGCCAAGTACGAAGTTGACAAAGCTACGGGAATGTTGCGCCTTGACAGAGTGCTGTACACCTCCACCGTGTATCCCGCAAACTACGGATATATTCCCAATACGCTTGCCGACGATGGCGACCCTTTGGACGTTTTGGTGCTGTGCGGCGACGCAATTTATCCTATGACGCTTGTAAAGTGCCGCCCTATCGGGGTTATAAATATGATTGACGGCGGACTTAACGACGAAAAGGTAATTGCCGTGCCTGTAAACGACCCCACATATTGCAGTTACCGCGACATAAAGGAGTTGCCCGCGCATATCTATCAGGAAATGATGCATTTTTTTGAAGTTTACAAGGCTTTGGAATACAAGCAAACTACCGTACACGAAGTGCTTCCGCGCGCCGCCGCCGAAGAAATTATTGAAAAATGCATTGAAAATTACGAAAAAACCGTTTAAAGAAAAAACTATTTCAAATAAATTAAACTAAGCGGCAAAATCGCTTGATTTTTCGGCTACAATTTTATATCATTATTATTGTTTGAAAATATGCGGAGATGGCTGAGCGGTTTAAGGCGCACGATTGGAAATCGTGTGAAGGCTAATACCCTTCCGGAGGTTCAAATCCTCTTCTCCGCGCCAATAAGGACGTAAGTTGAACACTATGTTTTACTTACGTTTTTTTATTCACTTTTATCAATATATCTATCTAATGAATTAGCTTTACTACAATACACTTGCATTTGACTTGCGTTTATAATTTTTCGATTATAATAATCAACTTCGTCTAAATTCAATTCAGAAACATTATCATACTTATCATTATTAGAAATTAAAATTGCTATGTTGGGCGTAATTGGATAATATAATTCAAATTTATCAGTATGTCGATTTAATGTCGAATAATCTGCATATGTATTTAGTACGGGCTGGTCTGACGTAATAAATTCCTGCGAAGTATTATTTTTAAGTAGTATTGTTTTGCTTTTTGTGGTAATTAAATAATGGGCAACATTATAAGACATAATTTGGCGAAAAGGAGTAATTATATTTTGCACATTAAATATTTCATTACTGTCTGTTTTTAATTCTTCGCAAACCAGCTCATCTATGCCCTTTTTTAAATCATCATATATTCGCTTGGTTCTAAAATATTGCATTAGGATTAGACTGTACAATTTAAAAATATTTTCATTACTAACACAAAATGCAACATTGTTATCTTTTAAACTGTCTAAAAATTTGATAAAGCTTTGTTCATCTTCACCCATTAAGTCTTCACCTAATTGGATATTACTTTTCTCGCTATCTTTTAGATTTAAGGTTTTTTGCGCCATAAATCGCCAGTTGATACTATCTAAATATAACATAAGAAATTTATATTTATTTGGAGGCAAACTTCTATCAATTGCACGAATTAACAATTGTTTTTCAAAATTATTAAATGGAGTAACTTTATAAAAATATCTTTTATTTGCTACTTTATTAAGCGAAACTTTAATCACTGGTTTACCATTAAACGAGCAAAAGATAAAATTGTTTTCTGCCCAACTTTTCAAATAGTATTCCCAAACATAATGACTTTTCTTAGTTGTATTCATTATAATTATTTCCGAACGAAATCATAGTCCATATTAGTTGTATAAGATTTTAGTAAAATAGCCATTGCACTTGGGTTTCCTATTTCTGTTGCTTCAAGTTTCCTTACAGTGGTATAAAATTTTTCTGCAACCCAACCATATGGATTTTCAAAAACTACTGAATTTAACGTATTGCATCCTAAAAATGCGCTTGCGCCAATATATGAAACATTTTCGGGAATAATAATTGATGTTAAAGAATTACAATCTTTAAAGGCTTCTTTTGATATATGCGATAAATTTTTAGATAATTCAACCGTTCTGAGATTTAAACACAGTTCAAATGCCTGAAACCCAATTAGTGTTACACTATCAGGGATTTTTATCCGCTGCAAACTCCTACAATATTGAAAACAGTAATTTGGTATGTAATCAATAGTATTTAGTAATTCAATAGTTTCAAGTCCACTGCCTGAAAAAGCAGATTTTTTTATTTCAGTTAATGCTTCTGGAAAAGTAATATTTTTTAAGCCACCACACCCTGAAAGCAGCCCCTCGTTAATAATTTTTAGATTTCTTGGAAGCGTTATATCGGTAATGCCCCCACAACCCGCAAAAGCATACTGCCCGATTTCATATACGCTATCGGGAATATTATCAATTTTTAAGGGGGAACAGCAGTAAAAAGCATATTCTTCAATACGCTCGCATTTTTCAGGAATGTTTATACTTCTTAATTCATCGCAATATTTAAACGCACCTACTCCAATATTTGTTATGGTGTCTGGTAGTTGTGCCGTGCGCATATCACAATTATCAAATGCTAATTCACCTATGCTCGTTACAGGTTTACCATTATAATAAGGAGGAATTATCAAAATGTATATTGTTGCATAAGGAAATTTAACAATATCACGGGTTACTTCATACTCTGTTCCGTTTTTTATTGGCAAAAAGGATAATCCCGAAGTATATTGGAATGGATATTGACAAACGGAACACTTATTGTAAGTGTCAAAAGTATGGTCGGCAATTAAATCTTTATTACCGCACGAACATTCTTTCCAATGATATTCGCTATCCAAATACCAACTATTTGAATACTCGTGCTGATGTTTCTCGGGATTATTGTTGTCAAAAGAATTATCTTGACAACCTACTAACATTAAGCAAAAACAAATAGATATTAAGCAAAGAAAAATCTTTTTCATAAGTTCTCCTAAATATAAAAAGATGCGCCCATAGAGGGCGCACGAAAAATGCACCTCTCAATGTTGCTACACATAAAACCCAATTCAAGGCGAGAGAATACACTTTTACCAAGAGTATTCCCTTGAAATTGGGCGATTAAAATGTGTAGCGAAAATAGTATATCAAATTATCGGAAAAAAGTAAATAGTAAAATGCTTATAAAAACTAACTTTTTATCAAATGGCAGATAGGCGTGAGATTGTCCTCGCGCGTAGCCGCGCAGACAAGCTCACGCCTAAACTGAAAGAAATCAACTAAAAAAGTAATTTGAACGCCGAGCAGAAAGTCAGTTCGCCTCTAAACCGTTTCATTTTTTGTAGGCACATAATAGCCTCTGCGTGTAAAAAAAGCGCAGAGGCTATTATATCATAAATTACCCCATTTTATTCAGCATATATTGCGCGTAGGCTTTGGCTACGTTTATGCCGCACACCCTTTCAGCCGCCGCAAAAAAGGCGTTTGAGTTGACTTCGCAAATATATCTTGCTCCGTCTTTGCCCGTTAAAACGTCAATTCCGCAGTAATCGAGCCCTAAACAGTTTGCAACGCCGACGCACATATCGGCAAGTCCGCCGTCAAGTTGCGCCTTTTCACCCCTGCCGCCCAGCTCTATATTAGAGCGGAAGTCGCTTTCGTTTATTCTGTCCATAGCGCAAACCGCCCTGCCGCCTATAACGAGCACGCGCGTATCCCTGCCGCATCCGCAATCAATCAACTTCTGATAAAAATGCGGCGATAACAGATTGCGCTTTTCGTAACCGTAAAGCTGCTCTTTATCCGCTACAAGCTCCACGCCCGCGCCGAGAGAGCCGTAATTGCTTTTAGCCACAAGCGGAAACCCCAGCCTCTTTGCAACCCCGTCCAAAAAACCGCTGTCGGGAATACTGTCCGCATTATAGCAAAGCGGCGCGTATATGCAGTCGGGAACGTTAAAGCCCAAGCCCGCAAGCGCGGTATTGGTCAACATTTTATCGTCGCACACCTCGATAGCCGCGGCGGAATTGAACAGCCGCAACCCGCTCTTTTCCAGCAGGCGGGCGGCAACCCTGTCCTTATCGAGGTATACGCAAAAATCGTATTTTTCTGCCGACACGCGATTACCGCTGATTTCCGCAAGGTTAAAATTACGCTTTACTTCCACTGCCGCGCCCAGCGCCGAAAGCTCCTCGGCAATGCGCTCAGCCTGTGAAAGTTGCGAAGCGTTTTTGATATATGCGTTTACTACAATTAAAACTTTCATAAAAATTTACGGCAGGACCTGCGCCCTGCCGCTTAAATACTCAATCAACGACGCGTATAACCGAAACTACCTTTGCCACTTCGGGTATTGCGTTTATTTCGTCAACAGCCTTTTTAACGCTGTGCTCCTTTGTCTTGTGCGTAACGAAAAGGACGGGCACCGAAGCGGCGTCGCAGTCCTCCTGCACCATCTGCGCCACGTTTATTCCGCACTTGGAGAAAATCGAAGTTACCTTTGCAAGCACGCCGGTGCGGTTGTTGGCTTGAAGGCGGATATAGTACGCGCTTTCGAAATTTTCGATAAACTTTGTATTGGGCGCTTCCTTTTCGGTATTGACAAAAGTCGAATAGCTGTAATTGGAGTGGGTTGCGCAGTAAATTACGTCGCCGACTATTGCGCTGCCCGTGGGAAGCGCGCCCGCGCCCCTGCCGTACAGCATAACGTCCTCCACGCTGTCGCCCGTGATATATACGGCGTTGTAGCTGTCGTTTACGCTTGCAAGGGGGTGCTCCTGCGGGATAAACGCGGGGTGAACGCGCACCTCTATGCCGTTAGCTCCGTTTTTACCGATAGCAAGCAGTTTTATTGCGTAGCCGAGCTGTTTGCCGTAGTTTATATCCTCAACCGAAATACCCGTTATTCCCTCGCGGTAAATTTTGGTGTAAGGAATCTTTGTATGAAAGGCGAGGCTGGAAAGAATGGAAAGTTTGTAAGTTGCGTCGTATCCCTCCACGTCCGCTTCGGGATTGGCTTCGGCATAGCCAAGCTTCTGCGCTTCATTTAAAACCTCTTCGTAACTTGCGCCCTCGCGCGACATCTTTGAAAGAATATAGTTGGTAGTGCCGTTGACGATACCCGTCATAGACAGTATTTTATTGCCCTGCAAGTTATCCAAAAGCGCGCGTATTACGGGCACGCCGCCAACGCAACTCGCCTCGTAAAACAGCCCGCAGTGATTCTTTATAGCCGCTTTTTCCAACTCGTGGCTGTATTTGCAGAATAGCTCTTTGTTGGAAGTTACAACCGACTTGCCCGCGTTGAGCGCGGCGAGCACGAAGGTCTTGGCAGGCTCTACGCCGCCCATAACCTCGATTACAATATCCACTTCGGGGTTGGAGCAAATGACCGCGATATTGTCGGCAATCTTGCTCTCCTCTATTCCCATAGAGAGCGCGCGTTCCTTTCTGCGCTCCAACACGTTTTCAACCGTTATGTCTATTTTATGCGTGCGTTTGTATTCTTCCCTGTGCTCGGTAAGAATTTGATATGTTCCGCCGCCGACTACTCCCAGCCCTAAAATGGCAACGCCGACTTTCTTCATTTTTTCACCTCCGCGTTTATGGTATACAGATACCTCAACCCCTCCAAGGTCAACAGCTTGTCCACCTTGTCAATGCAGGAAATTTCCTTTGCAATCACCTCGGAAAAGCCGCCCGTCGCAACGGTTGTAACGTTTTCCGCATTCATTTCCCGCTTCATTTTCTTTACGATATATTCCACAAGCCCCGCAAAGCCGTACACTATGCCAGACTGCATATTGGTTACGGTGTTGGTGCCAATCACCTTTTCGGGGCGCTCTATTTCCACCCTCGGCAACTTTGCCGTGCCGTTTACAAGGCTGTCGAGCGAGCCCTTTATCCCCGGCGCGATTACACCGCCGACAAATTCGCATTTGGCGTTGATTGCGTTGAAAGTGGTCGCCGTGCCGAAATCTATTACTATTAGCGGCGCGCCGTATTTTTTAACAGCCGCAACGTTGTTTACAACTCTGTCCGCGCCAACCTCGCGGGCGTTGTCCACGCGCAGGTTAAGCCCCGTTTTCAAGCCCGCGCCCAACAGCATAGGCTTTATTTTCAAATAGGTTTTGCACATTCTTTCCAGAGTGTAGTCCAACGGCGGAACGACGGACGAAATTATTCCCCCGTCGATATTTTCTACCGAAATGCCGTTGTTGGAGAGAATACTCAAAAGCTGACCGCCGTATTCGTCGGAGGTCTTTTTCTGCTCGGTTGCTACGCGGAAAGAGAGTTTTAACTCCTCCCCCTCGAACAGAGCGTATTTTATATTGGTGTTTCCTACGTCAAGACAAATTATCATTGTTCACCCAAACCAACGTCGGAAGCGCTCTCAACCGCCTCCGCCGGCTTCTTTTTGACAACGTACCTGTTGCTTACCCTCTTCATAACGGCAACATATACGGGCACAAGCGCAAAACTTGCAACAATTTCTATGGGGAAATAAATGGCTACGGCTATTTGCATAAGTTGCGCGCCAACGCCCATTATGCTTTTATCCACAAACACGCCGATAGCCAGTATATACAATACCGTATTGGTGAGCGTGCCCGCTACCGCGGCGATTGAGGCGGGAAAAACTTTCCTGAAATATCTGCGCTTTGCCCTGCCGAACAGCTTGGAAAGCCCGAAGTAAGTCCAATAAGCAACCACCCCCATAAGCAAGCGGGGCAAAACGGCAACCAGCGGGTTTGCGTAAACCGCCATTCCGAATATAAGGCAGAAGATACAGCTGCTTACGCCGAGAAGCGTTCCGCCTATAAAGCTGTTTTTCCAATCGTCGTAAACGCTGAGGGCAATAGCCACGGGCAACGACAGTACGCAGGTAGAAATACCCGCCACTATCGAAAGCGCCCCTTCCAACATAAACAACACAAAAATCAGCGCGAACATAACGCCGATAAACGCAACAAGATGCGCCTTATCCTTTTTCATAAACGCCTCCGTCGGATTTTCTAAAACAGAAATATCCGCGAATAAAAAATATATTATACCTATGTACGGTCGGGCTTGCAGGGCAATACCCGCCGAAAGTACCGCAATTATTATATGGGAAATCTCAAAATTTGACTATAAATATATGAGAAATGTCATAGTTTAGTTAAAATTATACCATTGCGCTTTTTATTTAGCAAGTAAATGAACAGTAACAATTTTTTTAATATTAAAATATTATTTAGTATAAAGCATAACGAAAGTGGCTGACCTGCAAGGAAAAAAACATTTACATAACGCCTTGCAGAGTAATTTACAGGAGGAAAACTATGAACCTTTTTACGAGTGGCTGCGGCTGCAATAGCTGCCTCTGGATACTCATTCTGTTACTTATCGCGTCCGGTTGTAGCGGCAACGGATTGGAAGGCGTTCTTGCCGGTAGCTGTACGCCCATACTTATAGCTCTTATTTACAGTATGTGGAAAAACGGCACGTTGAACAGCTTGTTCTGCGGCAACGGCGGCGGTTGCAATTGCGGTTGCGGTTGCAACTGATTGCGCTGAATAACTTTAAAGGGAGGTCGGCAAGACCTCCCTTTATTTATTATTTGCAACCTTTGAAAATTATGCCTTGCGCGCGACATTGCCGTACAGATATTTATACACCGCCGCAACCGTCTTTGCGTCGCAAATTTCCCCGCGCTCTATCATAGAAACAACCTCTTCCACGGGGAAAAACTTGCAGGCGAGAAACTCCCCCTCATCCGTTCTTTGCCCCACAAAGCGGGCGTTGTGCGCGGTAAAAATATGAATTACTTCGCTTGTATATCCCGGGGAAGGATAAAGAGCCAGCAGATGGCGGCATTCGGCGCGGTAACCCGTTTCCTCCTCGCACTCGCGCATAGCGGCGAGGAGCGGCTCTTCGCCCGCCTCGGTTTTGCCCGCCGGTATTTCGTATATATCCTTGCCGTAAAGATAACGGTGCTGTTTTACCAGCGCTATTTTGCCCTCTATTACAAGCAGTACCGCCGCGCCGCCGTTGTGGCGCACGCACTCGCGCACGGATTTGCTTTTATCCGGCAACTCCACCTCGTCCACCGTTACGCTGAAAATTTTACCGCTGAAAACGGAGCGCGAGGACAGTTTTTTTTCGGTTAAATTCATAAAGTATCCAAATACTCCCCAATGGCTTCGAACAGTAACGACAGACTGTCGCTGACGAACACCGTATACATTACAAAATAATTATATCCGCAGGTGAGCGATTTTATGAAAGGCGCGTTGCCATCCCTTACGGCTTCCGCAATGGAGTTGAGCATAGAAACCGCCGCTTCCTTTTCCTCCGCGCCCAGTTTAGAGCCAGCAATCCCTTCCTTTTCGCTTTCTATAAGCATCAACACGGTATTTAAACAAGCCGCCGCATCGGGGTTGGGCGCGCTTGCAACGGGCTGAGCCGCCGCAGTAGAAGCCGCAGACGGAGCCGCAATAAGCGGTTGACTTTCGGGCGCGGCGAGAGCGGGAACTTCTTCCGCCAACTCCTGCGCGAAAACTTCGCATACGATTGCCTGCATACTGCCTATAACTTCGTCGCAAAAAAGGTGATAACTTGCATAGTAACTGCCGTCCTTGGGGTAGTACTTCTGCAAAAAAGCGTTGAAGTTAATGGCGTTGCGGTCAAATTCTACAAGCAGACAAAAAATAAACGCCAGCCTTTCGCCCATAGTGTCAGGCAAAGCTACGCGGCTTTCGCCGTACGCGCCCTGCCCCTCTATAAAGCATTTGCGCTTGGCTTCGTTATAGTCGAAGTTGGTTGCCACCGTTTGAAACAATTCGTACAATTCCGCGCTGTTTACGATAGATTTCAACAAATCTTTAATTTTGGTGGTAGCCATAATAAATTTACAGCTCTTCACCTCTTCGCACTTGTCCAAAAAATCCATAAGTTGCGTTTTTGTAGTTTCCACACTTTCACCTTTGGCTTTTGTTTTGTACATTATAACACAAATAAAAACAAAATAAAATATTTTTCGGCTAAATATCTTGATTTTAAATCAAATATTGGTTATAATATTTTAGCATTGTCATAAATTACACAATATAAATACGGCGCGCTATGATTAAACCTTCGGAAACACCCACTAACAAGTTAATAATATTATTCGTTTTCGATAAAATGGAAAGCGCGCTGTCCGAAAGAACTATTGTGGATATGTGCTCAACCTCCAACGATTGGATGAATTATATGGACTGCGTAAACGTTATTCACAAGTTGATTGACGACAATTTTATTTACGCGGTGGGCGGCGACGACGACGTGCTGTACTCCATAACGCCAGACGGACGGGAAACGCTTGCAAACTTTTACATAAACATTCCCAAGAGCGTGCGCGAAGAAATTTCGCGGTTTGTAAAAATGAACAGCGCAAAGTACAAAAACAGACAGGAATGCCGCTCGGACTACTACCAGAACAAGGACGGCACCTACACTGTATTTTTAAAGATACTCGCGCCCGTTCAGCCTATGTTGGAAGTAAAGTTTGTTGTGCCCGACAGAAAGACGGCGAACAAAATTTATAAGAAATGGGAAGAAAAAGCCGCCGATTTATATTCGGTTATTTACGAAAATCTTTGCGACTAAGGTGAAAAATGTTTAAATATAAGACAAACGGGACTTGCTCGCAGTTAATCGAGTTTGAAGTTGACGAAAACAATAAGATGCACTCCCTTTCCTTTACGGGAGAGTGCCGCGGCAATTTGCAGGGCGTTGCCCGCCTGTGCGAGGGAAGAGATATCGACGAAGTGGCAAACCTTTTAAAGGGCACGCTTTGCAGAAACGGCACCTCTTGCCCCGACCAGCTATCCAAGGCGATAGAAGCGTACAAGGCAAGTAAAAAGTAAAATATGTTTATTGATGGCTTACCCTGTTTGGGTAAGCTTTTTTTATTTGCGTAAATTTAGTTAAGTACTTTAACAGGAACAGGAAATTTCTTTTTTAAATTCAATTTTCCGCTTTTTCTTGTCTTCCCCCTTAACAAAGGGGGAAGATGTCTGCATTGCAGACAGATGAGGG
>CAJUHT010000007.1 GCA_910586035.1 uncultured Christensenella sp. | reverse complement strand
GGTATGCCCTTTGTCCTTCTTACAACCGGCAATACCCGCAGCTCCCGTTCCGATGACGCCCGCGATTATAAACACGGACAGCACCTTGGTCAATTTATTCATAATGTCCCCCAACCTGAAAAGAAAATAATACGAATAAGGATATTTGCGCAATGCAGAAGCATTGCGCCGCCCTTTTGTCCGTAGGATAAAAGCTTTTCAGTCAATATAATATACTTATATTCTATCATATTTAAAAAAAATGTCAATAGGAGAGTAATATTATATCAAAAATTGTAAAATATTTTCATAAAAACATAAAAAACACCCCCGCGCATTTGTTGCGCGGGGGCGTGAACGCATTTATTTTTTATTATAATTTATTAAACAGCCGCTTAAAATTATTTTCTTTTCCTCTTCGGTAAGCGCGCCTATTTGCAGATAAATTTCCTTAACCTTGCCGCCCGAAATATGTTTTGCGGGAATCGCCGTATCTCCCTTCTTTACAAAGTCGGTAACGTTTTCAATATATACGTAGTCGCCCACTTTATAGTCGAATTGCTTGCACAAAAGCGGAAGCATTCCCCAATTTATAAGATTGGAGCGGTAACGCTTAGTTGCATACTCCAAAGCAATGTTGGCTACGCCGCCTAAAACGCGCTGGCAGGAAGCCGCCTGCTCGCGCGCGGAGCCGTCGCCCGGCTTTCTTGCAACTACGGCGCTGCCGAGCATTGCGTCCGCCGCAATTTCAACACCAACCTTTTGCAAAATTTCCACGCTTAACGCGCCGCATACCCTTCTCTCCTCTTCCGCCGCCTTAACTTCCTTTGCTCTGCCCACGTACAGAGGGTCTTTCCTCGACAGGGCAAATTCGGCAAGCCTTAAAGGGTTAGAGCGGTACGACGAGGTTTCTCCGCTGGGAATCAGCTCGTCCGTGGTGGTAACTTCGTCATTGAGAACGGAAACGACTTCAATAAGCAGATTGTTTGCAAGCGGCAACTGAGCTGACCAATCGGCGATATTGTTGCCGTACACAAGCTCTTCCCCGCGTTGAGGGTTCCCCGCGCCGCGGTATACGCGGTGTTCGTAAATGGAAGCGTCGAAATAATATTTCTTTATCTTTTTAACGTACTCGAATTCCGTTGCGGGCGTGAGTACGCCGCCGTTCGCCGCCGTTGCGGCGATAGAACGCGCGTCCATAAGGGCAACGGCGGAAAGCTGACCCTCGCCGAGCTTACTGCCCTCCCTGTTTTCGAAGTTGCGGGTGGTATGGCGGATAGAAAAACCGTTGTCGGCAGGGGTATCGCCCGCGCCGAAGCAAGGTCCGCAGAACGCAGTTTTAAGCACCGCCCCCGTGCCTAAAAGCAGGGAAGCGTATCCGTTGTCCACAAGACATTTATATACGGGTTGCGACTGCGGGTATACGTTGAGCGCAAACTCGCCGTTGCCGCAATTATTGCCGCGCAGTATTTCCGCCGCCTCTGCAATATTTTCGTAAGAGCCGCCCGCACAGCCTGCTATTACGCCCTGACTTATATGCAGTTTACCGTCTTTAATTCTGTCAAGCAGGCGGAAAGGTTTAAACTTTTCGCCCTTTAACGCATTGCCCGCCTTTTCCACCTCGGCAATTATATCCGCTGTGTTTTCTATAACCTCTTTAAGAGTAAACGCATTGGACGGGTGGAAAGGCAACGCGACCATAGGCTCCACGCGGGAAAGGTCTATCGTAACCGCGCCGTCGTAGTACGCGGGGTCGGTAGGGTGCAACTCTTTAAAATCGTTCTCCCTGCCGTGCGCCTTGAAAAATTCTTTGGTTGTGCCGTCAGTTTCCCAGATGCTCGAAAGGCAGGCGGTTTCGGTAGTCATAACGTCTATGCCGCTTCTGAAATCCATAGAAAGGTTCTTTATTCCCGGTCCTATAAATTCCAGAATTTTGTTTTTGACAAACCCGTTTTTAAAGGTTGCGCCCACGAGCGCGATTGCAACGTCGTGAGGTCCTACGCCCTTTCTCGGCTTGCCCTTTAAATAGACGGCGATTATTTCGGGGCGTTTGATATCGTAAGTCTGCCCCAACAGCTGTTTTACAAGCTCGGGTCCGCCCTCGCCCACCGCCATTGTGCCGAAAGCGCCGTAACGCGTGTGGCTGTCGCTTCCCAAAATCATTTTTCCGCAGGCGGCTTCCGCCTCGCGCATATATTGGTGAATGACGGCAAGGTGCGGGGGCACGAAGTTGCCGCCGTACTTTTTAGCCGCCGAATAACCGAAAAGATGGTCGTCCTCGTTGATTGTTCCGCCCACCGCGCAGAGCGAGTTGTGGCAGTTTGTAA
Organism: uncultured Christensenella sp.; assembly: GCA_910586035.1. GTDB lineage: Bacteria > Bacillota > Clostridia > Christensenellales > Borkfalkiaceae > Coproplasma. The sequence continues at coordinate 62,778 of CAJUHT010000007.1, read as the reverse complement.
GCGTGTAGGGCACGGGAAACTCTTTAAGCCCCGAAGCCTTGGCGGTTTGAATTATACCCACGTAAGTGATATCGTGCGAAGCGAGCGCGTCGAAAGAAATTTTCAGCTGCTCATCCCCGCCCTTATTGTGCGCGGAAAGTATGGAGTACGCCATAGTACCCTTTATTGCCTGTTGTTTTTTTGCTTCGACCATAAACGCATACTTTTCCCTTACGAGCGAACCGCCCATATAGTACACGCCGCCCTTGATAAGTTTTATCATAATCGTCCTCCGCGGGTATGTGTATTTAACATTCTACAATAAAATACAATTTTTATCAACCTTTATGGCGGTAAAAAAATTAAATGTAACGTCTATTGTTGCCTTTTGCCGTAAATAAGGGTATAATAAAGCTATGAAATCTTTCAAATACAAATTTACGCCTTTAATGAAGGCGCTTATGATTTTCGGAATGGTTTTATGCAGCGCAGGCTTTGGCGTAAACCTGTATTACTGCCTTACCAATGGCATAAAGCACGCCGCCGACCCCGTTTACCCCATTATGCAGTACGTGTTGATGTTTTTGGTTACCGTACTGCTGTTTATTCTGCTTTTAAGCATACTGCTCTTTTCCTCATATACAATAGACGGTAAAATTTTTAAAACAAAATTCGGCTTTATTACAAGCAAGTACGATACGGATAAAATACAAAACGTTACGCTTGACAGAAAGACTAACAAGCTGACTGTTGCGTTTGAAAACGGCGAGTTTATAGTAATAGTAGTCAAACAGGAATGGTACGAAAATTTTATCGACGCGCTATTGCAAGCCAACCCCAAAATAGAATACAACGTAATTTCGCTTGAAAACGACGGAACGGATAAAAAGTAAACAATAATTATTTAAGCCCCCGCGCAAAAATTTGCGCGGGGGCTTTTACTTTTTTACATTATTTTAAGATTTGCCGCCGTTTTATTCGGCTACGCCGCGCTTTTTCTTAACTATTATTATGACCGCAGTAACAGCCGCAACTGCGACAGCCGCGCCGGCGCCAATGCCTACCCATACCCACACGGAAACGCCCGTATCGGTCTTTTCTATTACTTTGGTATCCGTCGCGCCGCAACCGTTGTCGCAAACCGACGTTTGCGTTCCGCCGCCCTCGTCCGTTTGATACTGCGTAAAACTGTGCCCCGTTTTTTCAATTGCGGTAACTTCCGTTTTACCCTCGCACCCTTCGCGCTTGCAGTGCTTGGATTTGCTTCCGTCCGCCATACAGGTCGCCTGAATATCCACTGTAAAATCTTCCGAAAAGTCGTGCGCGTTTAAGTCTACGGGAATAACTTCGGTTTGTTTTTCACCGCAAACCGAGCAAACTCTTTCCTTGCTTCCCTTGCTTACGCACGCGGCGGGCGTTACAACCGACCATTCGCCCCAATCGCAATCGTGTCCGTTCAAATCGATTCCCGCCGCAGTTGCCGCAAGTTTTAAATTTAAGTGAATTGCGGGGCGTACGTTGCGGCTTTGGAATACCGTTTGATTGACGAGGCTTCCCGAACCAAGAGCCGACACGTTTACAACCGAGCCGTTGACAGGACCCGAACGCAACCAGCATTGACTGTCTGATTTTCTCTGTTCGGCTACCGTTTGCCACAGACCGTCGGCGGCGTCGCTTTCGCCCGTTTCCGCCAGAGAGGGGAGCCATATTCTGTCGTCTTTCCAAGCCTGATATGCTTGCAACGCCTCCCCCGTCTTTGCCCCATAATTGTTGCCCTCCGCCTGCCAATTTTCTTTCGAGGGCGTTCCCCAGGCGTCGCTTACAAGGTTGTACTCCCTGCCTACCGTATTTTCGTCGGTTGCCGACAGCGTTTCCTGCCAGCCCATATTTGCGGGCGTGGCAAGGTATGAATAAAACTCGCCGTCGGGAGAAGAAAACGGCTTCCAAGCGTCCTTTATTTCCCCCTTGCCGTCAAGCGTTTCCGCGCCCTTCACCTTTAAATAGTCGCTTCCCACAAGCGAGCTTCTTACCAAGCTTGTCCCATACGAGTTTATGGGATATTTGTCGTTTACGTTGCCCGTCATAAGTCGGTTGGAGAAATATGATTTTTCTTCGCCGCTGTTCGTCTGCCACAAGGTAACGATTATATCCCCGCTGCTTGTGCCGTTTGCCGTGTAGTCGGCTTTGGATACGTACATTACGTTCCACACAACTCCGCCCATAGTAATAGTTTTTGCGCTTACGTACTCCGACGAGGCAATCGCCCCCTGCGCTTGCAAAACCTCGTCCAGCTTCGCATAGGAATTTGCGCCCAATTCTGCGATTAACCCGTTGACCGCCTGCGCGTTTTCAGGCGAAAAGCCGTTTGAAATTTCTATTGTCGCCTCGGAAGACGGCAAGGCGTACGCCGTATTGTTTGCCGCGATAACTATCGGACTTAACAGCGACAGCGCGCACGCTACAACCGCAGATTTTTTTAACACTTTTAAACTTTGCATTTTTATATCCCCTCTGTAAAATATTTCCGATTGCTTCACCCCCCCGCACTCTGTAAAGGTGTACTTTTATGTAAGTACGAATATTGACATTTAAAAGTCATAGGCGTATAATTTATATGAAAAAAGCCCCGAAAGGGGGCTTGTTGACTGCTTTTCAGCCGTTTCCGTAAAAGTACACATTTTCGGAAAATTATTTAATTATTTTATAACATAGCGATGCAAAAATCAAAGATTTTTTTGCGCCGCTTACGCGCCGCTGTTTTTCTTGCGAAGAACGCATCAAAGTTTGAAGACGGTGCTCAAAAACCCTTGCAAGCAAGTTTTTTCGCTTGTATTATAACAAAGTTTAAAAAGCGCCCCGCGCAACTTTTAAAAGTTGCGCGGGGCGCTTTAATCTGCATCTTGAATTATTCTTTATCTTCGGGCTGATTTTCCTGCGAATTTTCCGTTCCCGCGGGAGCTTCCTCTCCGCCTGAAACGTTTTCCCCGCCGTTATCTTCGGGCAAAACTTCTATAATTTCCAAAGGCTCTCCCTGTCCCTCGGAAACGCCCCCTTCCGCCGCGACCTTTTTCTTTTTGGGTTGCCTTACGGGCGCCTGCATTTCGGGGTGCTTTTCAAACCGCGAAAGCAGGTACTTGGCAAGGAAGAAATATCCTATCCCCAATATTACCATTATTATAGACCAGAACTGCGAGGGCGTCAACACGCCGAGGAACGAGCCGCGGTGGTCGTCGCGCACAAACTCTATAATAAAACGCCAAACGCCGTAAGCGACGGCGTATAAGCCGAAGTTGTATTTAAATTTAAACTTGAACAGTAGCAGTGCCATAACTCCGCCCAAAGCGAAAAGGAATATACACTCGTACAACTGCGTGGGCACAACCTTTGCGTGCCCGAATTCCGCGGTGTACATCCATATACCGTACCACGCGTCCGTTTCCGCCCCGTGGCAACAACCAGCAAACGTGCAACCCAGCCTGCCGAAAGCGTGCGCTATTGTTATGCCGATTGGAATAATGGGCAACGCGTCGGAAATAGAGGCGTTCATATTGTTCTGCAAAATTTTAATTTTGGTGCGCGGAGCGATTACGAAGACGTACAAATTCCACACAATCAAAAAGCTGACCACGCCGCCTATCAAGCCGCCCTGAAAGGTCATAGACCCGCCGAGCGAAAATTTTTGCGAGGGGTCCTCGATATAGTCGTACAGCGCCTGAAACACCATTGCCATAAATATGCCGAACGCCGTTGCGCCTATGCCTATAATTAAAATTTTATCTACCGCTTCGTCGTTAAAATTGCGCTTGGTAAACGTGTACATCAAAAATACGAAGCACAGTATTATGCCCAGAGCCATACACATTCCGTACGGATAAAAGTGCAATTTACCTATTGAAAAAAGAGGTCCGTCTATCATATTTCCCCCTCCGTATATACTATTTTGTTTCCGCCATAAGGTTGTTTACGGCGGAAGCGAGCGCCTTGTACGAACTCTTTATAATGTCGTCGTCGATGCCCGCGCCCCAATAAGTTTTGCCGCCGCTCTCAACGCCAACGTAGGAAATAGCTTGCGAACGCGAGCCGTCGGTAAGCGCGTGCTGTTCGTAACCCGTTACCGCATAGTCAAGCCCGAAAAACTCTTTTACCGCGTTTGAAACCGCGTCGAGCGTGCCGTTGCCTTCCGCCGTAACCGTTGAATTTTTACCGCCTGCCGACAAGGTCAAACGCGCCTTAATACCGTCCGTCCTGTCAAAAGCGCAACTTTCGATTTCGAAGTTCGCGCGCGAATTCAAGAAACGTTCTTGGAATACGGCGTAAACTTCCGCGGGTTTAAGCTCCTTGTGTTTAAGGTCGGAAACTTCTTTAACCTTATAGCCCATACACTCTTTAAACTTGGCGGGCAAATCTATGCCGTAGTTGGAAAGCAGTATGTAACCTACGCCGCCCTTACCCGACTGTGAATTTATGCGGATAACGTCCGTTTCGTATTCCCTGCCCACGTCGGCGGGGTCGATTGGCAGATAGGGCACGTCCCAAATGCTGCGCCCCGTATTTTTGCGGAACGCCATTCCCTTGGCAATAGCGTCCTGATGCGAACCCGAAAAGGCGGCGAACACCAACTCGCCCGCGTAGGGGTGCCTCGGACTTACTTTCATAGAAGTAAATTTTTCGTACATAGCCGTTACGTACGGCATATCCGAAAAATCGAGGCGGGGGTCTACGCCCTGCGAATACATATTGCCCGCAAGCGTAATTACGTCTACGTTGCCCGTCCTTTCGCCGTTGCCGAACAGAGTGCCCTCTATCCTGTCCGCGCCAGCAAGCAAACCAAACTCGGCGGCGGCAACCCCGCACCCCCTGTCGTTGTGCGGGTGCAAAGATAAAATTACGCCGTCCCTGTACCTGATATTTTCGGAAACGTACTCAACCTGACTTGCGTACACGTGCGGCATAGCGTTTTCCACCGTGGCGGGCAAATTTATTATTGCCTTATTTTCGGCGGTAGGTTGCCAAACGTCAAGCACCGCGTTTATAACTTCAACCGCGTAGTCGGGCTCCGTACCCGTAAATGATTCGGGAGAATACTCGAAGCGATAGTTTACTCCGTATTCCTCCGACAGCTTTTTTAACAGCTTTGCCCCGTCTACGGCAATCTTTTTTATTTGCTCCTTACTCTTGGCAAAAACCTGCTCGCGCTGGGCTACGGAAGTTGAGTTGTACACGTGCACAACCGCGTTCTTAACGCCTTTCAACGCTTCGAACGTTTTCCTTATTATGTGTTCGCGCGCCTGCGTAAGCACCTGTACGGTAACGTCGTCGGGAATAAGGTTTTCGTCTACGAGTTTACGGAGGAAATCGTACTCCGTCTGACTTGCGGCGGGAAACCCCACTTCTATTTCCTTAAACCCTATTTTTAAAAGAAGTTTAAAAAACTCCGCCTTGGTTTCGAGCGAGAGCGGCTCTATCAGGCTCTGATTGCCGTCGCGCAGGTCGACAGAGCACCAAACGGGCGCTCTTTCAACGCTGTCTTTTAACGCCCATTTTTTACATTCCACGGGCGGGAGCGTATATTGTTTTATGTATTTGCCGCAATTTTTCATACTATACCTTATATTATAAGGTAGCACAAAACAGCGGAAAAATCAAGTGATTTGGACGGTCGATTTCTTCCTGCGGAGGCAGGGAATTCCTATGTAAAAACCTATGGCAATACACATACTTACCGACCAGCCTATCGTCCACGCCCAGCACACTCCCGAAAAGCCAAGACTGCCAACGAGGATATACACGAACGCCACCCTTAAAATCAGGTCGGTAAAAGTGGAAATAGTAAAACCTAAGTTTCCGCCGCAACCGCGCACCGCGCCGTCCGACACGATTTTTATGCAGACCGCCGGCAAAAACGCCGACACTATGCGCAAAAATTCCACCGAACAGTTTACCGCCTCCTCCGTGGGATTTTCGATAAACACCATTGTCAACGGACGGGGGATAATTTCGCAAAGCGCCAAAAAGATAAGGCTGGTTGCCATTGCGTAGGTGAGCACGGCTAAATAGCCCGTGCGTATGCGCCCGAACTGACCCGCCGCCTTGTTCTGCGAGCAGAAATTAGCCAAGCCGTTTGTCATTGTGCCCACACCAACGTTAGCAATCTGCACTAATTTAAAGCCCGTGGTAAAGCCTGCCGCCGCGTCCTCGCTGATTAGATTTATGCGCTTTTGAACGAAAAAGTTACCCACGGAAACAAAACTGTTCTGCAAAATTATGGGTATGGAAGTTACAACCAAATCTTTGCAAATCTGTTTACTGAATTTTGCGGGTTTTTCCTCCGTTTCCACGCCCTTCAACTTGCGCAACAGCACGAATACCGTCAGCGCCGTTGCCGCAGCCTGCGATATGAACGTAGCCCACGCCGCGCCCGCCACGTCCCAATGAAAAGCGCATACGAACAGGAAGTCCAGCCCAACGTTTACAACCGACGAAAACACGAGGAATAAAAAGGGCATTTTACTGTCGCCGAGCGCGGAGCACACTCCGCAACCGATGTTATATAAAAAGACGAACGGAAGCGAGCCGAGATATATGTAAAGATAGGTAAGACTGCCGTTTAAAATTTCGCCGTTTTTGATGTCCAGCACGTACATAGACGGCTTTGCCAAACCGAAGCCGAGCGCCATAACCGCGGCGCACATTACGGCGAAAGATATCAAGGCGGTGTTTACCGTTTCCCTCACCTTTAAATTGTTTTTAGCCCCGAAATACTTTGCGACTATAACCGAGCAACCGCCGTTGCACCCCAGCGCGAACGCAAGCAAAATATTTACCATAGTCGAAGCTTCGCCCACGGCGGTGAGCGCGGTTTGACCGTTTTGCGCAAAGTTGCCGACTATAAGCAAGTCCGCAAGCGAATAAGCCTGCTGTACCATTGCGCTTCCGAGCAGCGGCAACGAATACATTAAAAGCGTTTTCCAAACGTTGCCGCAAGTTAAATCAACCGTCTTTTGTCCTTTCATAGCAATGCATATTATAGCACTTTGCCCGCCGATTGCAATCGGCGGGCGAATATTTTAAACGTTGTTTTGTTGTAACATTTTACCTTATATAAAGTGTTATGGAATAACAGTTACTCCCCGCTTATTTTTTGCGCGGGTACGTTGGGGATTGAATACAAATCGAATTCCTCGTCTATATCGAAGTCGCTTTCGTCGTCGAAGGCGGCAAGCTTGGAAACGGAAACTTCGTACGCAGTCATTGTAATAAGACTTTCGTCCGCCTGCTTTTTCTGATACTCGCGCGACTGTATTCTGCCCGACAGCGCTATTTTATCGCCCACGGCAAGATTTTTTACAAATCTCGCGTTTCTTCCCCAGGCAATGGCGGGGATATAGTCGCTTTTGTTGTAAGAGCGGTTTACAGCCACAAGCAGGTCGGCTATTTCCCTGTTGAAGGGCGTGGTGCGGTATACGGGCGGCTTACAGATATAGCCCGAAAGCACTATACTGTTGGGGTTTTTGCCCGGATGATAGTCGAGCACCTCCCTTACGAACACTGTAAGCATAAGCCGCGATTTGCCGTTTTCCAGCTTGTTGTACGAACGGAATTGACCGAGCGCGCACAGCTCGTCGCCCCTCTTCATTCCGCCGCCCATAAGTCTTTCAGATACGGTTACGGGCAGTACGTCCGCCTGACCCGAAAGCCTGTTTACTTCAACGTAAAACTCGTAAAAGCCTTCCCCGAACACCTCGTGCGAGAAAACCGCGTCGGAAGCGATTGTACCGCAGATATATACCCTGTTGTTTTTTTCGGTTACATAGTTCATCATATACCTCTAAAATATTTGTATTTCATTTAAGTTGATTGCCGCCTGTCGCCGCGCGCTATAAATGCGTCAGGTTGCCGGCTTTTGTCTTCCCGTTACGTCCATAACGTAGTTTTCACGGTAAATGAGTTCGCCTATGGGCACAAATTTAAAGCCCTTGTTTTTAAGCGTTTCTATTATTATGGGCACGGCTTCCGCCGTGTGCAGTCCGTTGTTGTGCATAAGTATAATCGACCCGTTTTTAGCGCCGTTTATTACGCGCATAGCAATATCGCTGTAAGACAGGTCGCGCCAATCGAGCGAATCGACGTCCCACTGAATACAATAGTACCCCTCTTCGGAAGCCGTTTTTACAAGCCTGTCGTTATAATCGCCGTAGGGCGGGCGGAACAGCTCCACCTCCTTGCCCGTTACGTCGGTAATCGCCTGCGAAGAGGTTTTGAGTTCGAGGCGTATTTCGTCGGCGGTCTGCTTTGACATATATGAATGCGTTGCCGAGTGAGTGCCTATTTCGTGCCCCGCTTCGTCTATCTTTTTTACGTATTCGGGGTACTTTTCCGCCCAGAATTCCACCATAAACCAAGTGGCTTTAACGTCGCCGAAGCGAAGGGCTTCCAAAATTTTATCGGTGTAATCAACGCCCCAGGCGCAGTCGAAAGATATGGATACCAATTTCTCCTCGCGCTCCACCGAATATATGGGCAAAAGTCTTGGAGTATTCCCGTACCATACGGCGTACGCGCCGGAATAATGCGCGCCCAACGACAGGGCGGCTAACGCAACGGCTGATAAAACGCACGCCAAAACGCTTTTAAATTTAACTGTCCACACCAATTTGCTCACCTATTTTAACAAAAACATAATTGCCTTTTTACGGCGATTTTGTCGTATGCTGACTTGTTATGCCGAAACCGACGCGGGCGCAAATTTACGTTGCCCCGTGGTATAATTTATTACAGTCTGTCCGCGTTTATTACTTATAAAACGCACAAAAAAAGAAGCGGCTTTTAAATACCGCTTCCGCAAAATAGAAGTTCCGCGCGGCGAAAGCCGCGCGGAATGTATCCCAAGTATTAAGTTATTTAGACCGTTTCTTTTTCAACATTTTTTTAAGCGAAGTGTGATGCTCCTCACCCGCCATAAGCTGATACAGATTTTTGTGGTGCGCGCCCCAGGTTAAAACGTTTATAAGCAACAACAGCATAAAAACCGTTATTATAAATACGTTGTTTAAAACCTGAGAATATCTCAAAGTATAAATAACCGCCTGCCAGATAGTAAACGCCGCAACGCCTATAAGCGAGCCCATAGAGCCCCACTCCGTAAACCCGACGTATACGAACAGCAAAATGAACAGCGCCAGCCCCGTAAAGGCGAACCACCACACTTCGCACGCGACGGAGCACCATAAAAGCCCTATCGCGGTGGATATTCCCTTGCCCCCTTTAAACTTCATTGTTACGGGAAAAACGTGCCCCAATAAAGCAAATACGGCGTAAAAATAACGCATAAAGTCGGAAACTATAATCTGCGTGCCCGCAAAATAATAGTTGCGAAAAATGAAGTGCGCCGCCAAAACGGGTATTGCGCCCTTTAACCCGTCGCACAAAAAATTTATGAGCCCGACTTTCAAGCCGTAGCGGCGGGAAACGTTCATTGCGCCCGGATTGCCGCTACCTACGTGTCGAATATCGTCGTGCTTGATTTTTGAAATTAGCACGGCAAAATTGAAACATCCAAAAAAATAGCTTACAACCGCGCCTATTAACAGCCAATACCAATCTTGCGAGATATAAAATTCTTTCATCAGTCAGCCTTTTTCTCTCTTGTAACAATTTTTATGGGAGTGCCCGAAAAATCGAACGCCTTGCGAATGGCGTTTTCCAAAAAGCGCTCGTAAGAAAAGTGCATAAGCTCGCAACTGTTTACAAACAGCACGAACGTGGGCGGAGCAACCGCAACCTGCGACGAATAGTAAACCTTTAACCTTCTGCCGTTATAGGAGGGCGGCTCGTTGGCGCGCACGGTGTCCGAAATCAAATCGTTCAACGTGCCCGTAGGTATGCGCGTGTGAGCGTTGGCGTAAACTTCCTCCGCCACTTTCATAATCTTTTCCGCGCGCTGACCCGTCTTTGCCGATACGTATACCGACTTGAAATAGTCCATAAATTTCAAGTCCTCTTTCAGCTTGTCCTCAAATTTGTTTATTGTGTTGGTGTCCTTTTCTATAAGGTCCCACTTATTCATAACTATAACCGAAGGTTTGCCCTGTTCGTGCACGTACCCGATAATTTTGGTATCCTGCTCGGTAAGCCCCTCGGTGCTGTCAACCACCAGAAGACAGACGTCGGCGCGGCGTACGGCGTCGAAAGCGCGCATTACGGAATAGTACTCCACGTCGTCCTCAACCTTAGCCTTTTTGCGTATTCCCGCAGTGTCTATAATGGTATAATTTTTGCCCTCGTACGAAAATTTTGTGTCGATTGCGTCGCGCGTGGTTCCCGCTATGTCGGTTACAATCGAACGCTCGAAGCCCAAAAGCCTGTTTACTATACTGCTTTTGCCCGCGTTGGGCTTGCCGACTACGGCTATTTTAAGGCTGTCGTCCTCTTCGCCGCAGTTCTTTTCGAAATAGCTTACGCACTCGTCAAGCACGTCGCCTATGCCTTTGCCGTGCTCGGAAGATACGGGGTAAGGCTCGCCCAGCCCCAAGGAATAAAACTCGAACACCTTTTCCTCGGAATACTCGTCGATTTTGTTGACTATCAAAATTACGGGCTTTTTGCTTCTTCTCAGCATATCGGCAACGTCGTAGTCGGAAGTTGTAAGCCCCTCCTTACCGTCTACGAAGAAGAGTATTACCTGCGCCGTTTCTATCGCCACTTCCGCCTGCTTTTTGATATGCTTCCACATTAAGTCGTCGCTTTTCAGCTCTATGCCGCCCGTATCGACAAGCGAAAATACTCGCCCGCGCCATTCCGCGTCGGCATACAGCCTGTCGCGCGTTACGCCCGGTCTGTCCTCCGTTATGGAAACTTTTCTGCCGACGACCTTATTGAAAAATGTGCTTTTACCCACGTTTGGTCTGCCGACTATTGCTATTAAGGGATTTGACATTGTAAATTACCTTTATGTGCGTTTTAATAATTATAAATAATACGGTGCGAAAAGTAAAGCGGTTTGTACTTTATAAGCACAAACCGCAACAAAAACAGTTATGTTTCAGAACCACGTGCCCAAGCCGAGACCGACAAGACCGAGCAAGCCGAGGACAAAGAATACCCAGAAAATTATTCTCCAACCCTGACTCTTGTATTTAACGTAATCCCAAGCCGCAAGCCAGGCGCTTACAAACAGCGCGATTTGCGCTATAAGCGAGCACGCGCCCGCAACTTTGTTGCCCCAATCGATATGAACGCCGCATTTACCCAGCAGGTTTAAAATAAAGCTTACCAAACCCGCTATACCCGCAAGGACCACGCCCCAGAAAGCGCATACCTTTACAAGGGAATAATTGCTTGTAGAAGTGCTTGAATTATTCGTTTTCTTCTTTGCCATAAAGTATAACCTCCGCAAAAATTATCTATATAATTATATCAACACAAAAATTTTTTTGCAACAAAATCAGGGCATTTTATACGTCATATTTAATTTTCGCAGTACAGCCGCGAAATAATCGGGCAACGGAGCGGTAAAAACCATACGCTTGCCGCTTGTCGGGTGGGTAAGTTCCAGCCTGCACGCGTGCAGGAGCTGACCGTTCAAATTAAACTCCCTCTTCTTTCTGCCGTAAACTTCGTCGCCAACCACGGGGTGGTTCAAATGCTTTGCGTGCACGCGTATCTGGTGCGTTCTGCCCGTGTGCAAATCGAAGCGGCAGAGAGTGTAACCGCCCTGCCTGTCCATTACGCAGTAATCGGTAATGGCTATTTTTCCCTTTTCGGGCGGCACCACCGCCATTTTTGTGCGGTCGCTCTGACTTCTTCCTATATACGTGGTAACTGTTCCGCTATCGTCTTTGAGGTTGCCCTCCAACAGCGCAACGTACGTGCGGCGGCAACTCTTTTCGGCGATTTGTTCAGCAAGACTTAAATGCGCCGCGTCGTTTTTGGCTACCACCAACAGTCCCGAAGTATTTTTATCTATTCTGTGCACTATTCCCGGACGAATTACCCCGCCAACGCCGCTTAAATTATCCAACTTAAACAGCAACGCGTTTACCAAAGTGCCGTCCGCATTGCCATTGCCTGCGTGAACGGTCAACCCCTGCGGCTTATTAACTACGGCTATATCGCTATCCTCGTAAATTATTTCCACGGGAATATCTTCCGGCTTAGCCGCGCATTCCGCGGGGTCGGGCAATATTACGGAAACTTCGTCGCCAATACTTACGCACTGCGAAGGCTTTGCAACCTTGCCGTTTACCGTTACGTATCCGCTTTCGAACAGCTTTTTTACCGCCGAACGGGTGTACCCTTGCGTAAGCCCGCTTACGGCTACGTCGGCGCGGTTAAAATTTTCCTGCAATACAAACTTTTCAGTCCGCATCGTCTTCCCCGCCGTCGCGCTTTATTTCAACCTCTTCCGTCTTTTCTTCGGTTGCAACGTGCTCCGTATCTTCGGCGACGGCTTTATCCGCCCCCGCGTTTTCAGCAAGCTCCCTGTTTTTAGCCGCTTGCTTCGCCCTCTTGGTAAGCGGCAAAACCGCCCACTCGTTTAAAAACAGCACGTCTATTACAGCGAGAATTACGCCGAAAACTATCCAGAAGTCGGCAAAATTGCAACAGGCTGGCGTACCGAAGATATTTACCCACACAAAATCGCGCACGTAGCCCAGCGCAAGCCTGTCAATAAGGTTGCACAGCGCGCCCGCCGCCACCATTGAAAGCGCCGTTTTGAGAAAGGTAAATCTTTCGGGCAGTAAAAGGAACGCGCACACCATTACGGCAAGCATAATAAAGGTGAGCACAATAAAGAATACTCGCCCCCACTCGGTATCGGAGAGAAACGAAAACGCCGCGCCGAAGTTTTTTACGCCGCTTTCCACCCAGATGAGTTTGGGAATAACCGTAAAATTCCAATCGTACTTTACTTCGCAGTATTTAAGTATCAAATCCACGGCGATAAGCGCCGCGAAAACGGCGATTAAAATTGCGCTCAATTTACCGAAGTGAATTTTGATTTTTAATTTCTTTTTATCGGACATATTTAGATTATAGCACATTAAACGGCGCATTGAAAGTATTTGAAAGGAAAATTGCGCATAAAAAAAGCGTAGCATAAAATTTGCTACGCCCGTTTTACTGTTTTATAAATCCTAAGCTGATTAAAATCGCCTTGTCTACCTTGCTCATAGTTATTTCGGGGAGTTCGCCAATCCTCTCTTTCAACCTGCGTTTATCGAGAGTGCGTATTTGCTCCAACAAAATTACCGAATCCTTTTGCAGACCGAAATCGCCAATGGGAAGTTCTATGTGCGTGGGCAGTTTAGCCTTGTTGATTTTGCTTGTAACCGCCGCCGCGATTATAGTGGGGGAATACTTGTTGCCCACGTCGTTCTGCACGACAAGAACGGGTCTTACCCCGCCCTGTTCGCTGCCCACCACAGGCGACAAATCGGCATAGTACAATTCACCGCGTTTTATCGTCATATCGAATACCTCTTTCAGCGTGCGCCGCACGCAGGGCAGTTATATTACATTATACGCCTGCCGACGTATAAATTGTTGACTTGAACGGCGGGTTTTATACGCGTTTTTTAAAGCTTGCCGCATTAAAATATAGTGGGAATTTTAATCATAGGGCAAACGCCGCACGCCGCGCATATGCGGTACGAGTAATACGCCACCAAAACAATCAGCATAGTTATACCCGCGACTTTACCGAGCTTATTGCCTTTGAAGAACGAGAACACCAATAAAATAGCCGCCGCTATTATCGACACATACCCGTCGGCAAGCGAGGAAACGTCGAACGGCGCGCCCACACTTCCCGAGCTTACGAAACCCAAGCCCGCTATAAGCAGTATATTGGCAATGTTACTGCCTATGATATTGCCCGTTGCCAGCCCTACGTCCCCCTTTCTTGCCGCCGACACAGATGTTACAAGCTCCGGAAGCGAAGTTCCGAACGCAACGACCGTTAAAGCAACTATACCCGTGGGAATGTGCAAAAGCTCCTCCGCAATTGTCTGCGCGTTGTCTACAACCAACTGCGCGCCGCCTACTACCATTGCAAGCCCGGCTATTGTCAAAACAATCAAAAACCAAACTTTGCCTTTAAGCTCGCCGTACTTTGCCTTTACCTTATCGACAAATCCGCCGAAGCCTGCTCTTACCGGCGCGCCTTCAACGCAGGTGGCGTCCGCCGCTGACTCTTCCAACAGCACGGGCTGGCGGGTGCGCTTTGCCATAATTATAGTATAAGCCATAAAAGCGGCGTACAGGGCTATGAGGATAAGCCCGTCGTACCAGGCGAAGCCGCCGCCGAGGTCGCCGAGGAATATAAATATGACACTTATGGCTATCAAAAAGGGAATTTCTATATACCGCGAGCTCTTTTCCACGGGCAGTTTCGTTATGAGCGAAGATATGCCGAGTATAAGCAGTATGTTAATCATATTGCTTCCCAGCACGTTGCCCATAATTACCTGCGTGCCCGACACGTCGCCCATAGAGGCTTTAATGCCGCCGATGATAGAAACCGCCGCTTCCGGCGCGGAAGTACCCAGCGCAACCACCGTCAAGCCGATTATAAACGTAGACACGTGCAGTTTTTCGGCTATGCCCGAAGCCCCGTCGACAAAGAAATCCGCGCCCTTTACCAGCAAGACAAATCCAACCAACAATAGAACTATCCACAAAAACGCCATACAAAACAACCCCTATTATAGTTTGTTACTAAAAAATAGAAAAAAGACCTCTAACTTAAATTACTTTAAGTTAAAAGTCTTGTTACCGTAAATGTTGCGGTGTCAAACCCCGAGCGGTTGCGCCGTGATGACGAGGTTTGCCTTAAACTACTCCCTTTCAACAAATATAATATAGCACACGGTTATACGCGCGTCAAGCGATTTATTGCAGTGTGCAGATTATTTATTAAGTCCGCGGACGTTACGCACCCGTCATAGCCCCCTTCGGAGCAAATTTCGGCGGACGTACCCAAAACATACTGCGAGCATACCGCCGCATCGTATAAGTTTAACCCGCGCGCGGCGTTGCCGCAGAGCAAACCCGAAAGCAAATCGCCGCTTCCCGCCTTGGCAAGCGCGCTTGTTCCGCGCACCGTTAAGGTAGCCGTTTTGCCGTCGCTTGTAACCGATACTGCATTTTTGAGGTGTACTGTTATATTATATTCCTTGGCAAAATTTTGCGCCACCGCCACAGGGTTAGCAAGTATTTCTTGCTTGCTCAGCCCGCACAGTCGGCTCATTTCCCCTATGTGCGGGGTAATAAGCACTTTTGCGTGCGTTTGTTTAAGCGCGTCCTTGCCGTATTTTGCAAGCGTGTTAAGCCCGTCTGCGTCTATTATGAGTTTGCCCGCGTATGAATTTAAAAGCGAGCATACGGCAGCGTACGTTTCCCGCGTACAGCCCATACCCATACCTACCGCAATTGCGGAAGCCTGCAAATGCGCGGTATCCCTTAAAATGCATTGGGGATATGCCGTAGCCAACGCCGTTTTCAATTGGCTTGGAACGATGGCGTAAACGTATCCGCACCCCGAACGTAAGGCGGAAGAAACGCTTAAAACGGGCGCGCCGAGATACTCGCCGCTACCCGCAACGATACACGCAGAGCCGTAATCGCCCTTGTGCGTATTGCGCCTGCGCGCGCCGTAAAACGCGGCGATATCGCCGTCATCGAACGCCCTTACAGCGTTGCCGCCTGAAATTATTCCTATGTCCTTTACCACCGCTTCGCCGCAATAATCGATACCGTCGCCGAGCGCGCACCCCAATTTTAAGTTGCCGAGCGCGACCGTCTTGTCCGCCTTTACCGCCGCGCCTAAAACCGCGCCGTTTTCGCCGTTTAAACCGCTCGGCAAATCAGCGGAAATAACGTATGCGCCGCTTGCGTTTATCTTTTTTACAACGGCGGCGTATTCGCCCTGCAAAGCACGGTTGAGCCCAGTCCCGAAAATGCAGTCTACAATTATATCCCCGTCGACGGTTTGCGTATATCCGCCCGTATATCTGCCCTTTTCTCGCCTGCAATCTGCCGACAATTCGCCGTTAAACGCGTAAACGCAAACGCTTATGCCGTCATTTATCAGTTCGCGCGCGGCAACGTATCCGTCCCCGCCATTATTGCCCGTTCCGCAAACTATTAAAACGCTTTTGGCTTTAAGGTGCAAAAAGGCTCCGCGCACTTCGTCGGCGATTGCGCGCCCCGCCCTTAGCATAAGCGTTTCGGAGGAAACGCCCGAATTCATTGTGTTGACGTCCGCTTCCCTCGCCTGTTCGCTTGTCAGATAGATTTGCATTGTAGTTTCAACCTCATTTCCGCACTGCTTATCTTTTTAACTTGTCCGTTGATTTGACAGACAAGATTGCCGTCGGCGTCGACGTCGAGCGCGATTGCCTCCGTTACTTCGCCGTTGCGTTCGAGCAATACCCTCTGCCCGAACCAATCGATAAACTTTTTATAGTCGGCAACCGTATACTCTTTGCCGAGATATTTAATCAGCTTTGCGCGCACTTTATCCACGGAATAAAACTTACCCTTCTGCTCGCAAACCGACGTTGCAATATCTTTCAGCTCTTCGGGAAGAACGTTGTTTACGTTTATCCCCATACCGACAACCGAAGTGCATACGTTGTCCGCGCCCAGCCTGTTTTCGATAAGCGTTCCGCAAATCTTTTTGCCGCCGACAAGCACGTCGTTAGCCCATTTCACGCGCGGTTTAAGCCCTAAACTTTTAAGCGTTTTACAGACGGCTACGCAGGCGTTTATCATTATGGAAAAAGTATTTGCAAAATCAAAATTTTCATATCTTTTCATAACGGAAACGTACAGCCCGCCCTCGTCGGAGGCAAAGCTTCTGCCGTTAGTTCCCTTGCCTCTCAGTTGCCGCTTTGCCGTAACAATCACGTCGCTTTCAAAATTCATTCTTTTGCAGAATTCGTTTGTGCTGTCTATTTCGTCCAGCTCGATTATTTCAATCTTCTTCCCCATAAATTCTCTCGCAAGCGCTCTTAACCGCGTCGTACTCGTAACCCTTTGAAATAAGGTAGCGGCAACCCTTATAAACGTTTTCTTTGGTAATTTCTTTGCCCCTTAAATATTTTTTCAACAGAGTAAAAATTTCTTCCCCGTCGTCGGCGTATTCCGAAAGCGTTTCTTCGATTATATTCTTGTCAACGCCGCGCTTTAACAATTCCATTTGAATGGCGCGTTTGCTCTTGTTGGATACGCTTTGGCTGTAAACCTTGCAATAATCGGCGTCGTTTACGTATCCGTAATAGTGCAACCTCTCCATTACGTAATCGATTACGGCGTTTACGTACCCTTTTTTGGCAAGAAAATCGCGTAACTGCTTTTCCGTTTTAGGCGAAGCGGATATATGCGTTAAAGCCTTGTCGGTGGCTTGCAACTTCTCCGTTTCCAGCTGGATATTGTCAAGCTCCGACTTGTCTATTTCCATACCCGCTTTAAGGCGGTACTTTACCGCCACTTCGAGCTTTATACCGCAATAAAATCTGCCGTCAACGTAAATACTGCACCTTGTTTTATCTTTAATTTGCGGTTCAACGGAAGTAATCTGTGCCATAATAAACGTATTTTATCATTGGCGAAGTATTTTGTCAATCAATTGACTTTACGGTCGGGCGGCTATATAATATAGTAAAAGACGGTTAAAGAAGGTTATGTTTATGTCGGATGTAATAAATTGGAGCGGATTGGGTTTCGGGTATATAAAGACCCCTTACCGCTTTGTAGCGCACTACAAGGACGGAAAATGGAGCGAAGGTAAACTAATTACCGACGCTCAAATAGTTATTTCGGAGTGCGCGGGAGTTCTCCAATACGCCCAGACGGCTTTCGAAGGGCTTAAAGCATACACTACCGCGGACGGACGCACGATAACCTTCCGCCCCGACTTAAACGCCGAAAGAATGGCGCAATCGGCACGGAGACTTGAAATGCCCGTTTTGCCCGAGGGGATGTTTTTACAAGCCGTAGAGCAGGTAATATCCGCAAACAGGCAGTTTGTTCCGCCGTACGGAAGCGGCGCCACACTGTATCTGCGCCCTTATATGTTCGGCTCTTCGCCCGTAATAGGCGTAAAGCCTGCCGACGAATACGAATTCAGGCTGTTTGCCACACCCGTCGGTCCATACTTTAAGGGCGGCGTTAAGCCCCTTACCATTCGGGTATGCGACTTTGACCGCGCCGCGCCGCACGGCACGGGGCACATCAAGGCGGGTCTTAACTATGCGATGAGCCTGCACGCCATTGTCGACGCGCACGAAAACGGGTTTGACGAAAATATGTATCTTGACGCGGGCACGCGCACGTATATAGAGGAAACGGGCGGCGCAAACTTTTTGTTCGTTACCAGGGACGGCAAGATTGTAACGCCCAAGTCGGAAAGCATACTCCCCTCTATTACCCGCCGCTCGCTGTGCTACGTGGCAGAAAAATACCTTGGGCTTACGGTTGAGCACCGACCCGTAAAACTAAGCGAATTGGAAGATTTTGCCGAGTGCGGACTGTGCGGCACCGCGGCGGTAATTTCACCCATAGGGAAAATTGTAGACCACGGCAAAGAGATTTGTCTTTCCTCGGGTATGAACGAAATGGGCGAAACGACGAAAAAACTTTACGACACGCTTACGGGAATACAGATGGGCAAAATTCAACCTCCCGCAGGCTGGCTGTACGAAATAAAATAATTTTATGGGCGGAGAATGTATTTCCGCCCGTTTTTAAGCTTATGTACTATTTACAATTCAGGTGGAAACTATTAAACGGCAAACTTGTATACCACGGCATACGCAGCGGCGACAAGCTGAATAAAAACGTTATAAAATTGAGTGCGCGGCAAGAGGAAATAATAAAATTATTGCCCTGCGAACTGAGCGTAAAGCAAGTAAAGATACTCGGCAAGGTAATTTGCGAGGGCGCGGTAGGCGAAAGGCTTCCGGCTCTTCCCCCCGCAAATCTTAAAGGGGCTGTATTTTGCAAAAATTGCAGCGCCAACGATTTTATTATTCCCGGCTTGCAGTTCGATAAAAACGGACTTTGCCCTATGTGCGAACATTCCGAAAAAACCGCGGCTTTGAGAAGCGTCGTTCCCGTAATAGACGAAATTCCGCACAGCAAAAAATCGCGCTTCGACGTTGCGGTATTCTATACGGGCGGAAAAGATTCCACCTATCTTTTATATTATCTTTCAAAGATAAAGAACCTGCGCGTGCTTGCGCTTACCTGGGAAATACCTTACGCTTCGGATAGCGCGCTAAAAAGCATTGCCAACGCAAAAAAACTTTTGGACGGCGTGGAGTTTGTTACCCGCTCGGTACAAAAGGAGGATATGCGAAAAATTTACCGCGAGCTTTACCGCTTAAACGGCAATACCTGCGCCTGCCCCTCCCTTGCCTACGTACTCTTTTACCCTTTGCTTGTGGAAGAGAAAGTACCCTACTTTGTTGCGGGCAACGAGCCGGCGCAACTTGCGGGGCTGTATTTCAACCGTATGGCGCCCGAATTTGTATATAAATTTCCCGACAATAAGAAACTGAATTTTTTAATAAACCTTGGCAGAGTGTTGAGTTTTCGTCCTCCGTTGAAGCGCGGGCAGTTTCACACTCTTACTACTATGAAACAGCTTGCCTTTGGCACAAACGCCATTATCAAGCGTAGCAATTACAGAAACGAATTGGTTGAAAACGTTACAAGCGCCATACATACCGTGCCCGAAATAGTAAAACCGTTGAAGAGAAGTATACGCCGTTCTTCGCGTAGCGGCAATATACCCGCGTTTGTACAGGTGGACTTTGACAGGATAAGCGGCGGCAAATACGATTGGACTAAAATAAAAGACGAAATAACGCAAAATTGCGGGTGGGTTGCGCCTGAGGACAGCGGCAAGGGCTTGCACACAAGCTGTAAAATAGAGCGTTGCAAAGAATACAGCCAATTTATAAGATTTTACAATATGCAAAGCGCTATGATACCTTTCAGCGCGATTGAAATTTCTCTTGCCAGCCGCGACAAAAATATATCGCGCGAGCAAGCCGTTTACGAGATAGAAAACACGTTGGGTTTTTCGCTTACCGAAATACCCGAATGCCGAATAATGCGGGAGTTTTTTGAGGAATGAACTGCGTAATTTACTTTTCCTGTACGGGCAACAGCGGAAAAGTCGCCGAAGATATCGCATCGAAAACGCAATTCAACCTAATCGAACTTACAAAAACCAACTACGATAATATTTTAAACGAAAGCTACGGCAATGCGGTAATAGTTTTCCCCGTCCATTGCCAAAGTTACCCTGCTTTTATTAAAAGGCTTTTCAAGAATATAAATGCCGAAAACGTCGCGCTGGCGGCAACCTACGGCAAGGCGAACGCAGGCAACGCCGTTTACGAAGCGGCAAAGCTTATAACTGCAAGAATTACAGCCGCGGCATACATACCTGCGGGGCACAGCTATCTAAGCGGGTATAACGCCCCCGCCGATGTGCCGTACAGTTTTATCGATAAAATTTTTAAGCCCTCTCCCGTTACAATACCTAAACGCAAAAAAACTCCGTTTGCAGGTTTTTTGCCTGCGATGAGAATCAGGTTGATTGTAAAGATACGGCGGACGGACAAATGCGAAAACTGCAACCTGTGCGGAGCAAGTTGCCCGTACGGAGCAATTGAACGCGGCAAGACAAATAAAAAATGCCAAAGATGTTTAAAGTGCGTTGCAAACTGCCCCTTTGGCGCGCTGAAATTTACAAGAGCGCGCATACTTACGCGCTACTTGAACAAGACAAAATTTGAAGAAACTATTTTATATTTGGAATAACTTTAAATTCGGGTACGGAATTTTTCCGTACCCGAATTTAATTACGCTTTATTCAAATATCTTTCGAGTTGTTTACGGCTTTTAAACGTTTTTACGCACTTACAGTTTTTAACGATAACCTTGTACTGCTTTCTGCGCTTTGCGCTTCTGCCGCCGAAAAACACCCACCAAGCAAATTCAAAGTCGAATTTTTCAACGCAAGGGCAATCGGGGCGGACGCTTCCCTTATATTTTTTGTACCGCTTAACCGCCTGATTGAAACAGAAAAATCTGTTATAATTCAAAAAGTAAACTTCGTCGCACAGACTAAATCTTTGCGGACAAATTTTGAAATAATTGCCGTCCACAACCCAGCCTTCGGGGTTTTCAGTCAAGAAACGCTCCACTTCCTCCGTCTGCTCTTCCCGCGTGCGGCTTTGCCAATCGCCGTACCAATAAGTCGCGTCCATATGCAGTACGGGCAAATTATATTTATTGCCGAGAATTTGCGCAAGCGTAGACTTTCCCGCGCCGCTGTAACCTATTACGCAAATTTTCATAAATCGGTTAAAGAAAGGGCGTAGCCTTCCAGATTATCGCTATCGGAAACGGTAATTTCGCCGACTTTGAAATGCTTCATAACTGCCGCCAAAAGAGCCGCGCCGCCGCCTATAAGGTCGGCTGACTTTGTACAAATGGTCGTCCGCCGTATTTCTTCAACGCTCATTTGCGTTAAAAGTTCTGAAAAGTGTTCCACCTCGCGCAAGGTAAGCGCCCTGCCGTGCAGAGCTTGCGCGTCGTACTCCGTTATGCCGCAACGTATTGCCGCAAGCCGCGTTGCCGTTCCGCCGACAGCGTACATTTTATACTGCGAAAAATCGTGCTCGCCGTACGCCCCCGTTCTCTCCGCAATAAACTTTTTTATATTTTCTAAATTTCTTCCCGAGGCGTCGAGTATGCGCACGGTACCTATCGGCGCGCTGTACGAATAAGTAACTTTGCCGTTTACACGCAGGATAACTTCCGTACTCGCCCCGCCCACGTCTATAATGCCGCCGTCGGAATTGCCGAGCGCGCCGCAAAGCCCCATCTGCGCTTCGCGTTCGCCGCTCAAAACGTCGACTTCCAACCCGCACGTATCCATTACCATATTCGTAAAAACCGCACCGTTTTCGGCGCACCTTACCGCGGCGGTGGCAAATGCGTATACGCGCTCCGCGCCGTCAAGCCGCGCATCTTTTACAAATTCCGCAACGGCTTGCGCTGTGCGTTCGCACGCCTCCGGTAACAGTCGTGGCGCAAAACTTAACCCTTCGCCAAGGCGCGTGGTTTTAAGCTTTTTATATAAAGATTTTCCGTCCGCCCATAACATCAGGCGAACGGAATTAGAACCAATATCAATAATCGCAATTGTCATATACTAAAATACTTGCCTTGGAATCGGATTTGAGTATGTCTAAAATTTCTTTATCGGTCATACCCAATTTTTTCATTTCCAAAATCAATTGTCTGATGGCTTCGTCCTTTTCGTACTTGTCAATAAAATCTTTTAAATTATCACGCTCGTTCACCAAAGTGTTATATTCGTTAATAAGAGCGTTTTTACGGCGGCGAAGCACGCTGATTTGAACGATTTGAGCAATCAGCACTGCAATTATTATAAATATTAAGAGTATGGCGTTAATCGTTATTGCCGCCACTACTTTGTTGCGTTTTTCTTCGCCCATTCCTTTTACCTCTCGGCAATTTGACCTTTACGAGGCTATTATACGCTTTTTTTATGAAAAAAGCAATAATTAAATGCAAACTTTTTAAATAAATAAGCGCGCCGAGGGCGCAACCTATAAGCATATACAGCCTAATCGTGTAAAACTCGAAACAAACGGATACGAAAATAAACATAGCCGAAAGCGCGCCGAAATAAATAAGGTCGCAAAGGCAGGTAAAAATTTTATCCTTTACGGTATACCCGGCTTTATCCGTACCACAGACGAATACGCGCGCGATATACAGCACGTCGTACACAATTCCGCTCGACACCCCGCACAGGGCGCACATCAAGAAAATGAAAACCTGCATTATTTAAACAGTCTTTGCCTTAGCCCCATTCCCTTTTGCGCGTACTTTGCCGACGTAAACAGCCCCGTTGCCGTAAACCCTCCGTTCGTCTTGGAAAAGGACGTAATTTTCATATCGTTGCCCGTAATTATAATTCTGCCGCCCGCGTATGCAAGTATTAGTTGCGTAGGCGAAAACGCTTCCACCGCCTCTATCTGCGTTGCCGTCAGACGCTTGCGGTTTTCGATAGAAAGAATATGCCCTTCGTTTTGTTCCATAATTCACCTCGCAATATATTACGGTATAATATATTTGCCCAAAGGCGAAATTATGAAATTTAAGATTTTTTAATCTTCTTTTTGGGTACGGGTATCACCTCTTTTAAAATTTTAACGACCTCTTTCACCAATTCCGAATTTTCTATATCCAAAACGTAGTGTTCTTTCGCGCCCTTGTAGGGATAGCCGCCGTCGGCGTCCTTTAACAGCTCTTCGAGTCCGTCTACTTTTTTTACGAACACGGTGTTGTCGCATACGGTAAAAATCGGCTTTTCGTCCACGTAAACCATATATTCGCCGAACATCTTTTTGTAAGTTGCTTCTTCACCCTGCAATTGCTCTAAAATAAACTGTATATATGAAAATTCAGTCGCCATTGCCGTCCCCCTTATTTTCTTCCGCCGCGGCGCAAGCAGTTGCCGCGCTTTCGGGCTTAAACACGTAAAATTTTTGGCAGGGTCCGTCGTCGCTGACAAGCACCTGCTTGCCCGCATACTTAAAAATGAGTATCGCCGCGCCCCATAAATCGCCGCAACATCCTCCAAAGTGTAGGGCAAACAACAAAATTAACCAATAAGACCACACCATTTGCGGAATTAAGCAGATTGCGACCAACATCCAGATACTGTGAAGTACAAAGGGCGCGAGCATTGCAACAAGCGAAGTTTTTTTGTTTACATAGCCCTCCCTAAGACCGCAGTAAGCTACCGCCAACGTAAGCCCGAATTTAAGCTTTTGCTTTGTAAAAAGCTTATAAAACAAGCCGTGGGTAAGCTCGTGTAAAATCATATACAGTATTATTGCAACAACGCCCAAACCGATAGATAAAAACCAAATCAGCTCCTCTCCGTCCGCGATATCAATAAATCTTAAACCGTACTTAGCAATCCAGCAAACAACTAATACAATAACCGCAATTATTACGCATATTACGTTTAAAAGCACCCCTACGGAAGCCTTTTTTGCGTTTATGCAGTAGTCCTCCGTAAACCCTTCCGGCAAATCTTTGTAATAATTTGCCAATTTTTCCTTTTTCGCCACAGCGCTTTCCCCCTTTGTATAATTATTGAACAATTCTTGACTAACGCTAAAATATTACTCCAACCCTTTCTTTGCCTTGGCGTTTGCCTTGGCGCGAAGCTCGCTGTTTAAAATGCGCTTGCGGATACGGATATTTTTGGGAGTTATTTCCAAAAGCTCGTCGTCGCCGATAAATTCAAGACATTCTTCCAAACTCATCTTCTTTGGCGTTATCAGCCTGAGCGCGTCGTCCGAAGCCGACGAACGCGTGTTTGTTAAATGCTTTGTCTTGCAGACGTTTACGTTCAAATCTTCGTTTTTAGGACTTTCGCCTATTACCATACCCTCGTAAACGGGAGTGCCCGCGCCTATAAACAGCGCGCCCCTGCCCTGAGCGTTAAACAGTCCGTACGTTACAGCTTCGCCCGTTTCGAACGCTACCAAAGAGCCCGTACTGCGGCGGCTTAAATCGCCCTTGTACGGCTGATACTCGAAAAATACGCTGCTCATTATCCCCTCGCCCTTGGTCGAAGTTAAAAACTCCGACTTGTAGCCGAACAGTCCGCGCGCCGGTATAATAAATTCGAGGCGGGTGCGGGTGCCTATCGCCGACATATGCAATAGTTCGCCCTTGCGGTTGCCCATACTCTGGAAAATTGCGCCCGTAGCGTCGTCGGGCACGTCTACAATCAGCCTTTCCACGGGTTCGCACTTAACTCCGTCGATTTCCTTGAACATAACTCTGGGTGTGGATACCTGAAACTCGTAGCCGTCGCGCCGCATTTCTTCTATTAAAATGGAAAGGTGCATTTCCCCCCTGCCGCAGACGCGGTAGCTGTCCGCCGAGCCCGTTTCTTCAACCTTTAAAGAAACGTCGCGCAGTAGCTCCCTGAAAAGCCTGTCGCGCAAATGTCTGGTTGTAACAAATTTGCCGTCTTTGCCCGCAAAAGGAGAATCGTTTACAGAGAAGGTCATTTCAACGGTCGGTTCGGTAATCTTTACAAACTTGTGCGGTTCGGGACAGGACGGCGAACATACGGTGTCGCCGATATTGATTTTCTCCAAGCCCGAAAAACATACTATATCGCCCGCCTTTGCCTCTTCCACCGCCTCGCGCGCAAGCCCCTCGATTTGATAGAGATTGACTATCTTTCCCGCCGTTTTAAGCTGAGGGTTGTTGTAGTTTGTAAGCACTACGGCTTGTCCCGCCTTGGCAACGCCGCGCTCGATTCTGCCTATGCCTATTCTGCCGACGTAGTCGTTAT
Source organism: uncultured Christensenella sp. (assembly GCA_910586035.1). GTDB lineage: Bacteria > Bacillota > Clostridia > Christensenellales > Borkfalkiaceae > Coproplasma. The sequence goes on along the minus strand of CAJUHT010000007.1, from coordinate 37,361 downwards.
AGTCTATGGAGGAGCATAAAATTTGCGTTTCGCCCTCCGCGTCCACTTCCATAGGCTGGATATGCTCTAAAATAGTTTCGAAGAGCGGAGTTAAATCTTTGCCGGGGGTATTCAAGTCGAGCGTAGCCGTACCGTCCCTGCCCGAGCACCATACCACGGGAGACATAAGCTGGTCGTCGGAAGCGTCAAGCTCCAACAAAAGTTCGAGTATTTCGTCCTGCACTTCGTTCAATCGCGCGTCGGGACGGTCGATTTTATTTACGACTATAATTAACCTGTGCCCCATATCCAGCGCCTTTTGCATAACGAAACGGGTCTGCGGCATAGGACCTTCCGCCGCGTCAACCAGCACCAAAACGCCGTTTACCATCATCATAACGCGCTCCACCTCGCCCGAAAAATCGGCGTGCCCCGGGGTGTCTACTACGTTGATTTTAACGCCGTTGTAGTGCAACGACGTGTTTTTTGCGAGTATCGTTATTCCTCTCTCTCTTTCGATGTCGCCGCTGTCCATTACGCGCTCTTCAACCGACTGGTTGTCGCGGAATGTGTGGCTCTGCTTTAACATTGCGTCTACAAGCGTTGTTTTGCCGTGGTCTACGTGCGCAATGATTGCCACGTTTCTCAAATCTTCTCTTAACATTTTTTATTCCTCTATAAGTTAACGGTTTTTTATTGCCGATATTATGATAAGCAGTATTATTTCCAAAAGAAATCCTCCGCCGCCCACACCCATCAGTACAAAACCGATTATTGCAAGTTTAGTTATCGTTCCGTCGCCGAGCGTGCCCAATTGCGCCAGAAACACGCCGCTCGCCATAGTAAGAAGTAGAAGCCCGAACGGTAAAAATACCGCTACGACTTTGAGTTTATCGCCGACTGGCGCCGTTTTCAGTTTTCTCTTTGTTTCTTTGGTAAACCCGAAACTCATCTGCATAAGTTCGCCCACGGTTTCGGGACTCTCCGGGTCTTCTTCGTGAAGCTCTTTAAGCATTTTCTTCGTTTCACGCCAAAACCGTACTTTTTCAATAAGGGCAAGCAACGCCATACCTACGGAAAAGAAAATTACTCCGCCCACCCCTATGTAGCCTATACGGTATTTAATATCCAGCGCGATACAGATTATTAGGACGGCGGCGCATATTGCGCTCCAAATGATTTTTGCGCGTTTGCTCATTTAAAATTCGCTTTTAATCTGTCTGTCGAAAAGTTTTAAAATTATATGATTTATATCGTGTTCGCCCTTACCGAACTCGTCCGCAAGGAAGCACCCCTCATACACTGCGTTTGTAATAGGCAATTCTATGCCGTACCTGTCGCCAAGCTCCTTCATTGCCTTAGCCGTCATAACTCCCTCGGCAAGTTTGCCGAAATGTTCGCCTTTTGCAAGCATTTCGCCGTACATACGGTTATGAGAATAGAGTGAAAACAGCGTCGTTTCATAATCGCCGAGGTGTGCCAAGCCGTAAGCCGACAGCTCGTTACCGCCCATAGATTTAATGAGTTTTGCCACCTCGAACGCTCCGCGAGCCATTAAAGGACCCTTTAAACTCGTATAGCCGCACCCGTCCAAAACGCCTGCCGCAATGCCCAAAACGTTTTTAGCCGCCGCGCCGACCTCGGTACCCAATAGGTCGTTGCCGTAGTAAAATCTAATTAAGTTAGACTTGAAATTTTCGGCGAGGTATTTTTTCAGTTCTACGTTTTCGCTGTCTATAAGCATACAGTTAGGGATACCCGCCGTAAACGACTGTATGTGCCCCGGACCTACCCAAACGGCGATATTTTCGGAGGATATGCCACTATCCGTCATAACTTCCGAAAGGCGCTTGCCCGTGCTCTCCTCTATACCCTTCATACAGAGTACAAAAGTTTTGTCCTTTACCGGATACTTTATTACTTTTTGCATAAACTCCCTTAGCGCCTGGGAGCTAATGGAGATTATTATAATTCGGCTTTGGCTAAGCGCGTACTGCAAATCGGAACATAACGTAATGCTTTTGTCGAGCGCCACGTATTCGTTTTTGCCTTCGCGCTTCAAAACGTCGTAAGCTTCGCGCCCGTCTTCGCCGTACAGTATTACATCGTTTTTAAGCACGGTTGCCTGATACCAGGCTATAAAAGACCCCCACCTGCCGCATCCGAGTACAGAAATTTTCATATTGAACACCTTTTAATTTAATTGCGCTTAAAGCGGCTGTGCCGCCGTATGTTTATATTGCAACTGCCTTACCGCCGCTATATCTGCTTTCTTTCCAAAAACGCGCGCGACAGCGTAACCTCGTCGGTATACTCTATTTCCCCGCCTATGGGTATGCCGTGCGCAAGACGGGTTACGCATACCCCAAGCGGCTTTAAAAGCTTGGCGATATACATTGCCGTAGCGTCGCCCTCCACGTCGGGATTGGTTGCAATTATTACTTCGGAAACGCCTTCGCCTACGCGTGCAAGCAATTCCTTTATGCGTATGTCGTTAGGACCGACCCCGTCCATAGGGGAAATAACGCCGTGCAGAACGTGGTAAACGCCCTTGTACTCCCTTAGCTTTTCAAGCGCTATTACGTCCTTGGGCTCCTTTACCACGCATATAAAAGTCTTGTCGCGCCGCCTGCAAATTTCGCACACCTCTTCCTCGGAAAAATTACCGCACACGTTGCAGTAGCGCACTTTGCTTTTGCAGTCGAGTATGCTTTCGGCAAACTGCCTTGCTTCCTCAGGCGACATATCTATAATTTTATAGGCGTACCTTTGCGCCGTCTTTTTACCCACTCCGGGCAGCTTTGTAAACTGGTTTATAAGTCTGCCGATAGGCTCGATAAATGTATCCATAAAACTTTTTCGTTAATTCTATTTTTTGCGCTATTTTCCCGCCGCCTTGGTCTACCCCTTACAGCAGACCGTTAAGACCGCCCATATTGCCGAGAGGTCCCATCTTTTCCTTATAGGCTTCGTCGGCTTTTTTGTAACCGTCGTTTATTGCCGCCATTATCAGGTCTTCCAGCATTTCAACGTCGTCCTCGTCGGACAAGTCTACCATTTCGGAAATTTTACTGCCGAATTCAATGCCGTTAATAACCTTTTTGCCGTTCATATAGATTACTACCGTTTCGTCGCCCTCTTCGCCGCCGCCTGAAAAACCGAGCACTTCCATCTCTTCCAACTCGGCTTCCGCCTGCTGCATCTGCTCCTGTATCTTCTGCGCCTGCTTCATCATATTTTGCATACCGCCGCCGTTGCCGCCTCTGAATCCTGCCATAAATACCTCGCTTAATGATATGTTTTATTTACGATTATTTTATTTCTATATCCGTGCCCTTGAAGTTGTCGCGCAATTCGCCAATAGCCTTTTCGTACTTATCTTCGCCCTTGGGCTTTAAACGGATATCGAACGAAAAGACCCCCAAACTCTGCAACGCTTCGGCGATAAACTGCCTGTGCTCTTCCCTGTTGAGCGATTTGTATACTACTTCGCCCGAAGTTATAAGCACGAAAGTATCGCCCTCGAAAGTACTTTCCAAATCCATACACAGAGTGAACAACACCGCGTTGCGCTTTGTGGTACGGAAAAGTTTTATAAATCTGCCGAACAGCGTAGCCTTATCCCTTTCCGAAAGCGAACCAACGCTTTTAGGTGGCGTTTGCTCGGACTGTTCGAACAGCGTAGGCTGTTCGTTTTGTATGCCGCCGAAAGGCGACTGTCCGTCAAAGGGAGAAACCTCTTCCAAAGGAGCGGCGTCCGGTTTGGGATGAACGCTTTCCGCCGGCTTTTCCGGTTGCCTTTCATTTACAAGCCGCGCCGCGGTATAGCTGTTATCAGCCTGCCCGACCTGCGCGCGCGGCTGTTCCGTACGGCTTTTTACGGTTACTTTAACGCCTTCCGCAATCTGTCTTTCAAGCTTTTCTATCCGCGCGAGCAACGCTTCCGGCGTGCTGTCCGTTGCGGGCATTGCCGCGCGCATTAACGCCGTTTCCAATGTTATTCTGCCGTCGGCGGAATACCTTAAATCGCCCTCGCACCTTGCAAGAATTTCGGTTGCTCGCAACAGCGTATGCCCGTCTGCGCCGTCTGCAATACTCTTTAATTTTGTAAATTTATCCTTGGGAAGATTGACTATATCCTCAGCGTTGCGGCACATTTTGATTATTGCCAAGTTATTGAAAAACGAAAGCAAATCGCGGAGCAGAACGCCTACGCCCTTGCCCGTGGACAACACGGCTTCCGCAGAAGTGAGCGTTTCGCCGCCGTCGCCCGCCAATACCGCCGCCGCAATATCGGCAACGGCAAAGAAATCGGCTTTGCCGAGCACGTTGTTTACGTCGTCGTAGGTGAGCTTGCCGCCCGAATAAGAAGCGCACATATCGGCTATTGACAAGCTGTCGCGCGCGCTTCCGTTGCCCGCGCGGGCAATAGCCGCAACCGCCTCCTCCTCGTACTCTTTGCCCGTCCTGTCAAACACGCTCTTTATAAGCCCTTCGAGGTCGGACTGCGGAATGAGTTTGAAATCGAAGCGCATACAGCGTGAAAGTATGGTTGCGGGTATTTTCTGCGGCTCGGTAGTAGCCAGAATAAACACGGCGTGCGCGGGCGGCTCTTCCAACGTCTTTAAAACGGCGTTGAACGCCGACTGCGTAAGCATATGCACTTCGTCTATAATATAAACTTTGTACTTGCCGTTTACGGGCGGATACTGCACCTTTTCGCGGATGTCGCGCATTTCGTCTACGCCGTTGTTCGAAGCCGCGTCTATTTCGGATATATCCAGAGCCGCGCCGCCTGCAAGCGCCCTGCAAGTGGGGCATTCGCCGCAGGGCGAACAGTTTACGGGCTTTTCGCAGTTGATTGCCTTTGCAAAAATTTTGGCAAGCGTAGTTTTACCCGTTCCGCGCGGACCGCAAAAGAGATAGGCGTGCCCTATTCTGCCAGTTTCTATTTGGTTTTTAAGTATCTTTACTATATGCTCCTGCCGTACCACGCTGTCAAACGAAGTAGGGCGGAAAGTTCTGTAAAATGCAAGATACGCCATTATCTTCCCCTTTTATGCGGCGCGCTACATATTCAACGCTCCGCGCATTTTGTGCTTTGCGCGCACAAGCGCGTTGTCCGTCTGTTTATACGATATGCCGAGCGCCGCGGATATTTCCCCCGTCGCCGCCCCGTCGATATACATACGGAGCGCGCCGTATTCCAGAGCGGAAAGCGTATTTTTCATAACGCCGTCCAACTCGTCCGCCGCCTCGGTCCCTATTAAAATCTCTTCGGGCGAAAAGCCGCCGCCAGCCACTCCCTCGCCGTCTTCGGCAAGCGGAGAAGAGCCGTTAAGCGCGCAGTTTTTATTGTTGTGCGCCCGCTTGACCGCGTCGATAATGCGGTTTTTTATGCACGCGTGCGCGTACGAGGCAAAGCTTACGCCGCCGCCATAGCCCGTCATTGCCGAATACAGACCGCACATACCTTCCTGCACCAAGTCCTCGGTATCGCCGCCGACTATGAAAAACCGCCGTGCAACGGCAAGCACTTTGTTTTTATACCTTACAAGCAGTTGCTCGCCCGCCCTTTCGTCGCCGCCGCGGAAAGCGGAAACGAGTTGCTCGTCGCTGAAATCGGCAAAATTGCTCATATCACTTACGCCTGCGCCTCAAAACTTCGTACGCGGCAACTCCGAGCGCAACGGAGGCGTTTAAAGAGTTGACTTTGCCCGCCATAGGCAGTGAAAGCACAAAATCGCACTTTTCGCGCGTAAGTTTTTTAACCCCGCTGTCCTCGCCGCCTATAACCAGCGCGACGTTGCCGCTCAAATCGGCGGAATATATATCGCTTCCGTCGGCTTCCAGCGCGTACAGCCAATAGCCGTTCTTTTTAAGTTCGTCCACGGCACGGTTCAAGGAATTGACCTTTGCAACTTTAACGTGATTGGCGGCGCCCGCAGAAATGCGCACTACCGCCTCGGTTACGCTTGCCGAGTTTGTGGACTGTATTACAACGCCGTCCGCCCCCGCGCATTCCGCAACCCTTATAATCGAGCCGAGATTATGCACGTCCTCTATGCAGTCGCATAAAATTACGAAGCCGCCGCCCTCGCCCTTAGCAGATATTATTTCGTCGAGAGAGCTGTACTTGTAGTCGGAAGAAACGGCGATACAGCCCTGATGCCTGCCCGTCGCGCTCTCCTTATCGAGCACTCTCTTATCAACGAACTGAACGCGTACGCCCTTTTGCCGCGCTTCGGCAAAAATTCTGCCGAGCGAGCCCTGCGCATTTTTTTCAATCAATATTTTTTCGATTGTTTTATCCGTTTTTAAAAGTTCCAAAACGGCGTTTCTGCCCTCTGTCTTCATTGTTCGCCGCCCTCAATAAGCTGTGAAATTCTTTCATAGTTGCCGCTCAAATACAAATATCCGAGCACCGCCTCGAAACCCGTCGAACGGTTGTAGTCGGTAACCGAGGCGTTTTTGCTCTTGGTGGCTTTTTTTGCGTTGCGCCCGCGGTGAAAAATTTCCGCCTCGTCTGGCGAAAAATACTTTTCGATTTTAGTCAATAGCAGGCTTTGCCCCTTTGCCGAAACGGCGTCGGAAGTGTGCTTTTGCAGTTGCGCGAGCTTAGCGTCGCAACACAGCACTTCCTTAGAACGGATATACAGCGAGTAGACGGCGTCGCCCACGAAAGCCAGCGTTACGGGGCTTAACTGCCGGGCGGCGTCTTCGCTGATTTTTGCAAATAGATTATACAAAGTTATATGACCTTTAAAGCCGCCTTTTTCGGCGGTAAATTATTTTCTATTATAGCACTTTGGTATAAAAAAATCAACTTTTCAATACTATATAGCGTGAAAACCTTGTTTATAAAGAAAAGTTTTTTAATTGTTTTAAGCATCATTATAGCGGCGGGAACGGTATGCGGGCTGTGCGCGGGTTTTGCCGCAAAGCACGCCTCCGCGGTAAACCCCAATATGCCCACGGTGGTTATAGACGCAGGGCACGGCGGCATTGACAACGGCGTGCAAGGCATTAAGACCAAGACGGACGAAGCCGACATAAATCTTGCGATTGCCCGCTTTTTAAAGGGTCAGTTTTCCAACGCGGGCTTTAACTGCGTTATGACGCGCAACAACGAAGCGGGACTGTACGACAACACCTCCAAGGGCTTTAAAATGCGCGATATGCAAAAGCGCAAGCAAATTATTGAGGAAAGCAACGCGGATATGGTAATATCCATACATCAGAATTTTTGCCCGTTGCCCTCCAAGCGCGGCGGCATAGTATTCTTTGAAAAATCGAGCGACGTTAGCGGCGCGCTTGCGAGTAAAATTCAAACAGAGCTTAACAGCCTGCCGCAGTGCAAAAAGCCCACGGGCGCAATGTACGGCGATTACTATATGCTTAAATGCACGCAAAGCCCCTCGGTTATTGTTGAGTGCGGCTTTTTATCCAACGAGGAAGAAGATAAATTATTAAACGACGAAAGCTATCAGCGCGCGGTTGCGTACGCCATATTCAAGGGAGCGGTAAACTTTTTCGCACAGAATAAATAAGCGGAATAATCGGTAGAGATTAACGCGCCCGCGCAACGAAAGTTGCGCGGGCGCGTTTACCTTAACCGCCATTTACTTTTAAATTATGTTTCCGTCGTCGTCCACATCAACGTGAGCGGAAAAACCTCCGTCGTCGCGGTTTAACAGCTCTTCGAGCATTTCGTCGTGCCTGTTCAGCCTGCGCCTCGTTTCAGGGTCGTCGCCGTTGACTACAACAGTGCCGCCCTTCTTTTTGGCGACGACTATAATTATAATAACCACGCCGATTAACGCCGCGCCGCCCAAGCCTGAAATAAGCCATACCCACCAGGGAGTAGCCGCGCTTTCAGCGGGCTGTTCTTCCGATTGCACGCCCGCCGCGTTGAACACCACTTCCGCGCGAAATTTGGCGTTGTAGTTGAATTTGATTATCCAGCTTTCGTCCTCTTTCTGCGCTACGGTAAACGCTTCCACCTTATTGAGCGCCCCGTCGGTTACGTAGTAAACGCTTAGCTCCCGCGCAATTTTATCGCGGTTGATTTCCTCGCCGCCGCGAATTGCTTCGATTATTTCCACGGGTATTTTAAGCGTGAGAATACAATTCATCGTATCAGTAAACTCGTCGCCGAGCGTTCCGTCCCCGTTGCGGTACCACAGCTGAGCCCAATAGCCCATTTTCAGCCCGTCAAGTTGCGAGTAGTCGCCCGCCGTCTTGCTTTGCGTTACTTTAAATTCCACGTCGATTTCTTCGGGCAAATCAATCGAGCCGCCGCCGTTTACGTCCTCTTCGCGCTTGGAAACGATATACGTACCCGCTACGAACGTAATGCTGTAATTTTCGTCAACGCACTCGCCGGATATTTTGTAGGAGCCCATAACGTTTTTGTCCGCGTCGGTGAAAAGCCTGTAAGGGCTGTCGCCCTCGATTACCGTGCCGCCTGTAACCGCGGCGGTCAGGACTTCCAGCTCCGCCCCCTGCTCGCTGCTTGCCGAGTTGACCGTAACGACAATAGCGCGGGGCGTTATTTCAAAGGTTATTACTTCTTCCGCACCGAGGTAAGTTTCGCTCTCCTCAACGCTTGCCTTAACGTAGTAAATGCCGACGTTGTTAGGCTTGGTTGCGCTATATTCGCCGTCCTTTTGCGTTGAATAGGTGAAAACGACGCTTCCGTAGTCAGCCGTTGCAACGGGGTTGACAGGGTCGCCGTACTGCACATTATCCAATTTGAAGCCGTTTATCGAATTTGCGTTTTTGAGCAACATAGAGCCAACGTCTACGCGCGTGTCCGTTTCGCCGCAACCGTTGGAGCAATGCGCCGTTTCGGTACCGTCCTGCGTGAACGTTGCGTTGTTGTCCGACACGTAATTTTCAAACTTGTGCCCCCAAGGCTCTATTTGGGTAACTTGGCTCTTCTCCTGACAGCCCGCGTGTACGCAGTGCTTAGACTTACTGCCCGCCGCCGTGCAGGTCGCGGGAATATCCGTTGTAAACTCGGTTGCAAATTCGTGCCCCAACGCCGTTATTATTTCCGTTTGAGTATGCGAAGAGTCGTGAGCGCAAACGCGCGTTTTTTCGCCGTCCGTCAGACAGGTTGCGGGGGTGGTTTCTTGCCAATCGCCCCAGCCGTGCGCCTCGGGGTCGGCGGGAATAACCGTGTTTTCCAACTCCAAATTGTCGCCGTCTAAAATTCTGTTGCAGTCGTTGCAAACCCAATATTCCACGTTGCCCGCAGACGAACAGGTTGCTGCAACCGCCGCAACGTGCCGCTTATCTCCGTGCGCGCAGGTTAAAACTTCTATTACCGTATTTTCGTTGCGCCTTTCGCCGCAAACACATTCTTCGTGTTTAAGCCCAGTGGAGGTTACGGTTGCGGGCTTATCCACAACCCAATTAAACGCGTGCGCGCTTTGCTCGCCCTTTGCGCCGCAACTTCGCACACATTCGTGCCAATGGTTTGTGCCGTCCCTGCTCCATTCGGTTACCCACTCGTGCCCCAATGCCGAGCCGATATCCGTTACCGTATCCTTTTGCGTACAGTTGTCGCACTGCGCCGTCTTTGTTCCGTCCGCCGTGCAGGTAGCGTTTCCGTCCGATTTGTAATGCGTATAGCTGTGGTCGGCAAGCGGCAAGGGAGTTGTTTCCGATTTAGCATCACAGCCCGCGCGGGTGCAGTGTTTAGATTTGCTTCCCGCCGTGGTGCAGGTTGACGGCGTATCTATTGTAAACTCGGTTGCCCACTCGTGCCCCAAAGCTTGAATTGTTTGCTTTTCGGTGTTGTTTTCAAGAGTACAGTTTTCCGCCGAACACACGCGAATTTTTTCGCCCTCCGTTAAGCAAGTTGCGGGTGTGGTTATTTGCCATTCGCCAAATTCGTGATTATGCTTGTATACCGCATTTTCAACCGCTTTTGTAAGGTTAAGGTGCAAAGCGGGACGCACCTCATTAAACTTATAAGTTATATCACATTGACTAACACCACCAGAAGAATTGCTAAAAGAAAACACACGACAATAATCAGTCGGTCCAGCACTGCGTAATATTATATTACCACTATTTGAAGACATAATCTTATTCCTAGTAACATCCCAAAAACCGCCACGGCTATAAAATATATCTTGTAACGGCACGGCTTTCTCATCAAACATCTCATATACACTCGGCAACCAAAGTTTATCATTGAGCCATTCGGTTGGCGTATAATGCCCCTTGGAATTTGCATCCCAAAGCGGGTCGTTTTTTTGATGATTGGCTGTTGCCTGCCAGCTTACCGCGCTTGGAGTTGTTATATAGTCGGCAAGTTGCCCAGTTGTATACATTTCAAACGGATTACTTCCGTCAGAGGTCGGCGCATAATCAAATGGGGTAGGTTGTTTTGCCCAACCCAATTCATATTCACCATAGTATGTGCCACCATTATTTAAGGTTTTAACTCTAATAGCACTTGTTGAATAATTATTTAATGAGGGGGTTACCTCCTCCTCATTATTTATAGTTCCATCCCCCCACAAACCATTTATATTATCAGTCCTCAACCATAAAGTTAAAACAGGTCCATCGTCGGAATTTGAAAGATACGCGGGTAGCCACAAAAGTTCGCTGTTATCCTTAGTATTTTTGCCAAAATTTATAGTAGTAAAACCAAAATCAGAGTTATTTTTTATTTCACCGCCCTCCGCGGCTTTTATCATTGCATTTACGTCTGCATAGCCAACTTTTTGCGCAATTGCGTTAAGATTGTCAAAATAAAATTTACCAATTGTTTCGTCGTAAATATTTTCTATTACATTGTCATCGGCAACTGCATTTATGCCGTTATTATCATATCCCTTATACGAAACGGAGAATATACCTGCAAATAAAAAAGTAAGCACGCTTAAACACAACAACAATATTTTATTTAAACCAAGCTTTTTCATTAGTAAAACCTCCGTATAACAAAAAAGAGCAACCATTAAGGTTGCCCTACATATAGTACCTTAATGCTTGCCAATAAACTATTCTAACATAAACTATTTATGTACGAAAAATAGGTACTACTATGCCTATGTAGTACATTAAATAGTTTTTGCCTATTATATATTTAGTTTATTGGCGTATTCATATTAACACTCATATTAGAATTTTTCAATACTTTTCGGCAATAAATTTAAATTTTACATATTTTTCTATAAAAAAACTTTAATTTATATCAAAAATCTACATTCCCCGCCCTTACTTTCCCATTTGCTAAGGAACATTGCAGGGGTTACCGCCCCTCTTGCTTTCCCCCTTTTGTAATAAGGGGGAGAGTGGCGCCGCAAGGCGACGAGAGAAGGTTAAAGTATTTTTTCACATTATGTAATAGTTAAGGTTTGCCTTTAAATTGTTTATTTATAATAAGGTGTAAAATACACATCCCTCATCTGTCTGTAAACAGACATCTTTTCTCAACAACGGTAAGGTCAACCGTTGTTTCGGGCACCGTTCGCGCGGGACGTATGCGCTCACTCACCTCGCAATGCCAAAACAGCGCACTGTGCTGTTTTGGAGAAAACATTGCTCGTCCCTTTATTAAGGGTGAAGGCAAGAATATGGTAGTAATTAAAAAATGCCGCGCGGCAAATATTTGCCGCGCGGCGCGCTTTACTTAATTTTTATTCGTTTGCCGAACAGTCGAATTTATACGTTTGCCGAGCCGTATAAAATGTTAGGCTATCAACAATTTTAAATTAAAGCTTTTCCAAAAGGCGGAAATCTACGCCCTTATCGCTTATCTTAACTATTTCTACCTTTACCGTATCGCCGATATTTACAACGTCCTCAACCTTTTCAACGCGCTTGTTGGAAAGCTTGGAAATGTGAATCATACCGTCCTTGCCGGGCGCAAACTCTACAAACGCGCCGATAGGAATAATTCTTACAACCGTACCTACGAACATATCGCCAACCTCGGGGTCGTGCGCAATGGAAAGGATAATAGCCTTTGCCCTTTCCGCGTTCTCGATAGGACCTACCGCAGAGATATAGCCCCTGCCGCTGTCGTCGTCGTTAAACTCTATTTCGGTGCCCGTTTCTTCCATAATCTTTTTGATTACGCAGCCCTGCTTGCCGATAACGTCGCCGATTTTGTCGGGGTCGATTTCAAAGCTGATAATCTTGGGAGCGTATACGGAGAGCTGGGGAGCAACCTCGGGAACACATTCGAGCATTTTAGCCAAAATGACCTGTCTGCCCTCGTTTGCCTGATTGATTGCCGTGTGCATAATCTCTTCGGAAATGCCCTTGATTTTAATATCCATCTGAATTGCGGTTATGCCCTTGGTAGTGCCCGCTACCTTAAAGTCCATATCGCCGAGGAAATCTTCCAAGCCCTGAATATCCGTCATAACGCGGAACTCGCCCGTTTCCTGATTTTTGATAAGACCCATAGCCACGCCCGCAACGGGTGCGCTGATAGGCACGCCCGCGTCCATAAGCGCCATTGTGGAACCGCATACGGAAGCCATAGATGAAGAGCCGTTTGAAGAAAGTATATCGTTTACCACCCTTATCGCATAGGGGAATGCTTCTTCCGAGGGAAGCACGGGTACAAGCGCGCGCTCTGCAAGTGCGCCGTGCCCTATTTCGCGCCTGCCGGGGGAACGGAGCGCCTTTGCTTCGCCCGTGCAATAGCCGGGGAAGTTATAATGATGCATATATCTCTTGTACGTTTCTTCGTCCAAGCCTTCAAGCTTCTGCACTTCGCCAAGCATTCCGAGCGTGCAGGTCGTCATTGTCTGCGTCTGACCTCTCGTAAAGATTGCCGAACCGTGCGCGCGGGGAAGAATGTGCTTTTCGCACCAAATGGGGCGCACGTCCTTTAAACCTCTGCCGTCGGGGCGGATACCCTTGTCGAATATTTTCGCGCGTACCTTTTCCTTTGTAAGGTAGTAAAGGCTGTCCTTTATTTCCCTCTTGTTGTCGGGATAGATTTCGGCGAAGTGTTCCAAAGTTTCCTCTTCAACCTTTGCCTGCCTTACTTCCCTTTCCTGTCTGTCGAAAGTTTCTATTGCCCAATCAACCTTTTCCGCGGCGTACTTGCGTACTTCGTTGTCCAATTCTTCGGGGATATGGTACAGCTCTATTTCAAGCTTCTTCTTGCCGACTGCGGGAACGATTGTACCCTCGATATACTCGCAAATCTTTTTGATTTCGTTATGCCCGTACATTATTGCGCCAACCATATCTTCGTTGGAAACTTCGTTTGCGCCCGCTTCAATCATAAGAATAGCGTCCTTGGTACCCGCAAGGTTGAGGTGAATGGAGCTTGCGCCGCGCTGAGCCAAATCGGGGTTGATTACGTACTTGCCGTCTACCATACCTACAACTACCGAGCCGGTGGGTCCCGCCCAAGGGATATCGGAAATTGCAATCGCCACGGACGAGCCGAGCATTGCAAGGGGTTCGGGCTGAATATCGGGCTCTACGGAAATAGCCTGCGCTATTACCACTACGTCGTTAAAAAGTCCCTTGGGGAAGAGCGGACGGAGGGGTCTGTCGATAAGCCTTGCCGTTAAAATCGCCTTGTCGCTCGCCCTGCCCTCGCGCTTTTTAAAGCCGCCGGGAATTTTGCCGACGGAATACATCTTCTCTTCATAGTCCACTTGAAGAGGGAAAAAGTCCATTCCTTCTCTGGGGGAAGCCGACATACATACGGATACCATTACAGCCGTTTCGCCGCAACGCACCACGCACGCGCCGTTTGCCTGCTCGGCATACTTGCCCGTTTCGATAATTACTTCCCTGCCGCCAACGGTGAGGGAAAATTCTTTGTAACTTGCCATTTTTTAAAACTCTCCTTATATTCCTTATAACTTATCGCGCGGCGCCGCCGCGGATATTATGAAAAAGAGCGCGCAAATATAACCTGCCCGCTCCCTTTTAATTTTTACTTTCTTAAACCCAAAGCCGCAACTATCGCACGGTATCTTTCAATGTCCTTAGACTTTAAATAGTCCAAAAGACCGCGGCGACGACCTACCATTTTAAGAAGTCCGCGCCTTGAATGATTGTCGTGTATGTGCTCTTTCAAATGCTCGTTAAGGTGATTGATTCTCTCGGTTAAAAGCGCAATCTGAACTTCGGGGGAACCCGTGTCGCCTTCTTTGGTTGCATACTTAGCTATAACTTCCTGCTTGTCCATTTATTTTATCCTCCATATGGAACTTTATTTGCGTACTGCAAAGCCGACCGTAGAGTATTCGCGCCGCCTTGTAGCCGTAACAAAAACAGTTTACCACAACCGTTTATAAATAGCAATTGTTTTAACCGAGTATTTTTATTTTTGCAGGAAATTTTTGCCTGCGCTTACCCGTTTTGCCTGCGCTCACCCTCGCAAACACTATTTTCGCGGCGAGTATAGCGTAAACATAAGCGCGTTAAGTCCGTCCGCAAGGGTCTCTTTAACGTAACGGTACGGAATTGCCGTTTTTATCGTATACGATAATTGCATAAAGCGCCTGCCCCTGCAACGTTTTGCGGTAGTAAGGCGTGTTTAACGCCTTGGTGTGCTTTTTGCCGTCGGCGTCGATATAGCAATAATACACGCGCTTGCCCGCGCCGCCCCTGTAAGTTTTTTCGGAAGCAAAAATTTTACCGTTTGTAAATTTCGGTTGATTTTTCAATATGCGGTTAAACTTGTTTCTGCCCTTGAAAAACCGCGAAAGAAAATAGCATACTACCGCCGTTAAAACCGTAGGCATCAGGTAAATCATACATATACCTATAACCGCGGGAACGACCGGTCCGCCGACCAGTTGCGGCACGACGAAAACGGATATAGGAATTGTAAACGCCGCAACAAAGATAAACAGCGCAAGCGCCGCCCAACCCCAAACGTTGGGAAGCTCCGCCGACCGAACTTTTTGCTTTGGCTCGCATTTCAAAAGTTTGCCGTCAAGCCCGTCAAAATCGTCGTCCGAACGCGCGGCTTCGTTTTTTAAAAATTCCCGTTCGTCCTCTCTTTTAAACTTAAAGCGGCTTAAAATTCTGCTTTGGTCGCCGCAAAACGCGATTATTAAATACTGCCCATTATAAAATTCGGGGTCGGCGGCGTAAGTTGCCTTATGCTCGCCCGTAACAGTTTTGCCCGCTAAATCGGTATACGAATACGTAAGCGTGATATCGTACCTGACAGTTTCGCTACCGTTGCCGCGCGTACGGCGTGTACTGCACAGGCATTTATTGACTCTGCCGTCAGTGCAAACGCAGTTACTTAAAAATTTGAACTCCTCTTTATTTGCGGCTAACAGGCGCTTTTGGTCGATTATTCCGTAAATAAGAAACCCTGCGGTGCATACGGCGAAAATACTGCACACCGCTATCGCCGCCGCTTCGAACTTTTCCCCCGTTGCAATATTCGCAACCGTTATGCCGATTAAGCCGACCGTCCAGATTGCAGCAAATATCAAAAATAAACTTACTTTGCCTGAATGCGCCTCTATTTTTGCGGACAACGGCGTTGCAAGTCGGTAAAACGACGCGCCTGTTTTATCCGACTGCCCGCACTCCTGCGGCTGACTTTTATCCAAATAAGTTTTTGCCATTTTTTAAATACCGAAAAGCTTGTTTCTTTCCTCTATAATTTTATCCACTTTGGCAATATAAGAGGGGATATCCTTTGGCGAAGCGTATCGCTCTATACGCTCGTCATTGTCGAACAGCTTTTTGGAAATGGCGTTTGCGCCCACTGCTACGTTGTCGGCAATTTCTTCCATAACGTCGATATTGTAGACGCACTCCTTGCCCGCAAGCGACCAGCCGCAATTTTCGTGCCCGCCCGCCTGATATTTCTGGCGGTACATATAGTAGGGGTTATAGCCCGCCGCCGTAAGCATATTGCGCGACAGCGCGAGCATTGCGCCTATATCCTCTATTACAAGCCTGTTGCAGTTTTCCTTTAAGCGCGCGCCCGATTTAAGCGACAGCGTGTGGACGGTTATATTTGCGGGTTTAAGCGCAATAGCCCTATTCAGCGAGTTTTCGAAATCCGCAAGTCTTTCGTCGGCAAGCCCCGCAATCAAATCGACGTTAATATCGAAGCCGTACTTTTCCGACATTTCAAACGCCGCGTACACGTCGGCGCAGGTATGCTTTCTGCCAATCTTTACAAGCGTGCCGTCGTTAAAGGACTGCGGATTGATACATATCCGCGTAACGCCGTAATCTTTGGTTAATTTCAATTTTTCTTCGATAAAAACGTCGGGGCGCCCCGCCTCCACCGTATACTCGGTATTTTTAATAGAAAGTGCGTTAATTGCGGCATATATCCGCTCCAATTGCTTTGCTTCGATTGCGAAAGGCGTGCCGCCGCCGATATAAACGCTTTTAAGATTTGTCAGAAACGGCGCAACGCTTTCAATTTCTCTCCGCACACAGTCCACGTACCCGTCAACGTACTTTCGGGTGGCGGATATGGGCGCGGTAATAAAGGAACAGTACTCGCATTTAGTGGGGCAGAACGGCAAACTGACAAACAAATTCTGCCCGCCGCCGTTTGCGTAATAGGGTTTTTGCACCTCTAAAATGCGCTGAACGTGGGAAATATTTTCCGCGCTTACCGAACACTCTTCAAACAGTTTTTTAAAATCTCTGCCCGCGGCGATTTCGGTATACGCGAGCTTTGTGGGGCGTATGCCCGTAAGCGCGCCGTACGGCAACTTTATGCCCGTAACCGAAGAGAGCAGGTTGTAAAAGGCAAGTTTGGCAAAACGCTTGGCGTATCTTTTGTATTCCAGCTCGTCCTCCGTCCATTGCTTGTCAAGTCTGTCGTAAAACTGTCCGCGGTACTCTATGCAGTTGTGATATTCGCAGGCGCCGTAAGAAAAATAGTGGGTAAACTCCTCGTCTTCGGCGTTGAACAGCCGCAAAACGTCCATTATTTCGGGGCGCAAAAATTCGCTGTTGGTATTAAGCATTTTTATAATTTGGTATAAGGATTGTATTTGCGCTCGTTTTCAAGCGTGGTGGACGCGGAACCGTGTCCGGGATATACGGTAAAATCGCCTTGCAAAGTGCAGAGTTTTTTAACCGATTTAATAAGTTGCCTTTCATCGCCCGTTGCAAAGTCGCACCGCCCGACGCTCCCCTCGAAAAGCGTGTCGCCCGTGAAAAGATGCGAGCCGATTTGATAGCACACGCCGCCTACGGAATGCCCCGGCGTTGCTATAACCTTTATTTTTAAGCCGCAAAGCTCCAACTCCTCGCCGTCTTTGAGCGTGCGCTTTATTTCGAAGCGGGGTACTTCATACCCGAATATTTGCGTGTTGCCGTCGGAGAAAATAAAATTCTCTTCGCCCTCGCCGCAGTATATATCAACGCCCCGCTCCCACAAGGCGCGGCATCCCGCGGTATGGTCGAGGTGCCCGTGCGTTAAAAGCACTGCGCAGGGCTTTAAACCGTAACGCGAAAAAATATCCGCAATTTTATCGTTGGCGCAATCTATTAAAATACAGTGCGCGCCGTCCTGCGTAACCGCATAAACGTTGCTGTGCGAAAAATCGCCTATAATGGAAATTACCTGCATATCAGTTAGTCGTCCTGAACACGTCGATTATGTGCTTGTCGCGCTTTAAGTGTTTAATCAATAAATCGAGGTCGGAAAGCTTGTTAAGCTTGACCGAAATCGAAAACACCGCCTTGCCGTCCTTGCCTATTCTGCCGTTTATTTGCGTCATATACAGCTTCATTGCCGAAATTTCCGAAGTGATAAACGCCGTAAGCCCCGCGTCGTCGTCCGCCAAAATCTTTATACCTGCTACAAACCCCTGTTCGGCGTCGCCCGTCCACTTGGCGGGCTGTATGCGGTCCTCCTCGTAGTCCTTTAAATTGGGACAGTCGCGGCGGTGCACTATAACGCCGCGCCCGCGCGAAACAAAGCCGACTATCGGGTCGCCCGGCACGGGGTTGCAACAGTGCGCAAACCTTACCAACAGCCCTTCGAGCCCCTTTACGGAAACGCTTCCCGCAGGGGTATGCTTTAATTTTTCAACTTCCGTCTTGGGCAGTTGTAGGGGCTGTTCGCGGCGGAAAAAGTCGATTAGTTTAAAGATAATCTGATTTACGCCCACCGCGCCGTAGCCTACCGAGGCGAACATTTCGTCTACCGAGGCAAACACAAGCTTTTCGGAAAGTTTTGCAAAACTTTCGTCGGTAAGCAATTCGGCAAGAGAATACCCGCGGCGCTTGGCTTCCGCTTCCAACATAGACCTGCCCGTCTTAACGTTCTCCTCCTTCATTGCGTGCTTGAAAAACTGCCTTATCTTAGCCTTGGCAGAGCCCGACTTGACAAATTTAAGCCAATCCCAAGAAGGTCCTTTGGAGTTGGTCGAGGTTAAAATTTCAACCACGTCGCCCGTTTTAAGCGTGCCGTTAAGCGGCACTATTTTTCCGTTTACCTTAGCCCCCACGCATTTATTGCCCACTTCCGAGTGAATTGCGTATGCAAAGTCGACGGGCGTGGCTTCGAGCGGAAGCGATATTACTTTTCCGTGCGGGGTAAATACCAACAGCTCGGTGGCGTACAAATCGTTTTTGAGGGAATCCACAAACTCCTTCGAAGTTTCCAGACTGCCCTGCCAGTCCATTACGTCGCGTATCCAGCTTAAACGCTGGTCGAACGTGCTTTCTCCGCCCGTCTTCTGCTCCTTGTACTTCCAATGCGCGGCGATACCGTATTCCGCCATCTTATGCATTTCCGAGGTGCGTATCTGAATTTCGAAAAACTGCCCGAAATCGGTTACGACCGTAGTGTGGAGCGATTGGTACATATTGCGCTTGGGCGTTGCAATATAATCTTTTATACGACCGGGCACGGGCTTCCACTGCTTGTGGATAATGCCGAGCACCTCGTAACACTCCTCTATCTTTCCGACGATTACGCGCACCGCGGTTAAGTCGTAAATCTGGTCGAGCGTAAGCCCCTTGTTTTTCATTTTGCGGTAAATGGAATAAAAATGCTTGGGTCTGCCCACCACGTCGCCGTCAACGCCGTTTTCCCTTAGCATTTTTTTAAGCTGGGCGACCACGGTATCCACAAACATCTGCCGCTCTTCGCGCTTTTGGTTTATGTTGGACACAAGGTATTCGTATGCTTCGGGGTCAAGATATTTAAGGCACAAATCTTCCAGCTCGCACTTGACCTGCGATATACCAAGCCTGTCGGCAAGCGGCGTAAAAATGCCCAGCGTTTCCTTGGCGATACGCTGTTGCCGCTCGTTCGAAAGGAAATTGAGCGAGCGCATGTTATGCAGTCTGTCGGCAAGTTTAATTATGATTACGCGCACGTCCTTAGCCATCGCAACGAAAATTTTGCGGAAATTTTCGGCGTCCTCTTCCTCGTGGGAATGAAACTTAATCTTGTCGAGCTTGGTTACGCCCTCCACAAGATTGTAAATTTCCGAGCCGAACTCACGCTTTATATCGTCGGCGGTAGCCGCCGTATCCTCTATTACGTCGTGCAGAAAAGCCGCCGCGACCGTGGGCGTATCCAAACCCAAATCGACCAAGATTTCCGCAACCGCGCAAGGGTGCGTAAAATAGGGCTCGCCGGAAGCGCGCTTTTGGTTTTCGTGCATTTTTTCGGCGTAGCGGTAAGCTTTTATTAAGAGCTGTCTGTCGGCTTCGCCGTAATTTTCGTTAATTTTATCAATAACCGATTTCATATTCAACCGTTTAGCGAACAAATAAGATTGTATAAATCAGAATTTGTAAGCTGTGTTTTTATTGCTCTGTTTACGGTAATTCTACCGCCCTTAAACGTGATTAACCCCAACTGCTCGAACACCTTCAAGGCGAATAACGCCTGTTCGGGAGCCGTTTCGAAAAAGCCGCTTTCGGCTATTTCTTCTAAACTTCCGCCGCATACAGCCGCGCCGTTTGCGCTTATAAACTTAAATACCGAAAGCAATTGCTCCCTTTCGGCGGAAAGAGCGCAAAGCGCCTGCGCGCCGTCTACTTCCTTGCAGACGTAAAGATTTTTGCCCGCAAGCGACGGCTGAGTTATGCGGACGGGATTATCCAAATAAACCACCCTTTCGTAACCCGACAAATCGCAGTCAACCGAGGGCGAAAGCAAAATAATATCCGCAAGATTGGAAGCCGACGGAACGAAAATGTTTACTTCGAGCCCGTTGCAATCGTACTTTTCAAGCGTTGAAATACAGGAAGCTATAAAAAGCGTTCCGTATTCCCCGCTATCATTAAGCATATTCTGCGCCTGCTCTTTCGATATTTCCTCCTCAACGCAGTCAATCTTATCATAGGACAGGGCGGAAATTCCGTTTACGCTTACGCTACCGCCCACCGAAGCGCAGTCGCAGGGGTCGTACACCACGTCGCGCACGTACCCGCTTATCTGCTGTCTGCCGCGGAAAGAAGTTATTGCAAAGTCGGCAATCATTTGCTTGGGCAACGGACAGCGCAACAGCTTTGCAAACTTGGCGCCCGAAAAATAAACGTACTCCGTATTGCCGCACTTTACAGCCAAGTGTGGCGAGCCCTCCTTTAAAGGGCGCAATTTACAATCTTTTACGGAAACGACGAACTGCGGGCGGCGGTTCCCCACACCGAACGGCTCCAACAAGTCTAACTCCTTTACCCATTTTGCCGAAACAGCGTCGACTATTTGACCGTTTACGCAGTGCGAAGGAGTAAACGATTCGGCGGTGTAATTGCTTTTAAGATAGTCGTTCAGCTCCTTTTCAAGAGCCTGAATATTGCTTTGGTCTACGTTTACGCCCGCCGCCTGAGCGTGCCCGCCGAACTCCTCGATAAGGTGCGAACAGGCTTTTAACGCCTCGAAAATATTTACCCCGTCGATACTGCGCGCGCTTCCTTTAAGCTTGCCGCCGTGGTTTACAAACAACAGCGCGGGGCGGCAATACTCTTCGGCAAGCCGCGCGGCTACAATTCCCACAAAACCCGTGTTCCAATCTTCTCCGCAAAGAACGATTACCCTGCCGTGAGCGCCCTTGCTCCTCAACATTTCCTTAGCGGAGAGGTAAAGCCCGTCGCAATATTTTTGCCTTTCGATATTGTATGCCGTAAGCTTTACGGAATAATCGTAAATTTCTTTGCCGTCCTCCAATAAAAACAGCGCAAGCGCCGCGCGCGCGTCGCCCATTCTGCCCGCCGCATTTATTTTGGGCGCAATGGAAAACGCAAGCGACTGCGAGGTTACCTTTTCGTCCTTTTTCAAGAATTCGGCGTAATTTTTGCGCGGACGGGCGTTGATTAAAGACAGCCCCTCGGCTACGATGTCGCGGTTTTCGCCCGTAAGGGGAACGCTGTCCGCCACGGTTGCGATAGCCGCAAAATCGAGATATTTATAAGCGTCCTTGCCGTTTAATGCACAAGCGAGTTTAAACGCTACGCCCGCTCCGCAAAGATTGTCGTAAGGATATTCGTCCTTGATTTTGGGGTTGATACAAATGCAGTCAGGCAAAATTTCGGGCAATTCGTGGTGGTCGGTTACAATGACCTCCGCGCCCTGCTCCTTAATATATTCGACTTCCTGCGCATTGGATATACCGCAATCTACGGTTATAAATAGTTGGGGAAAATATTCCTCAAAAATTTCGTCCAGCGCTTCAACGCTCAACCCGTAGCCGTTTTTTCGCTCGGGCACGAAAGTAACCGCGTCTATGCCGAAATCGGCAAGCGCGCGGGTCAAGATTGCGGAGGCGCAAATGCCGTCCGCATCGTAATCGCCGTACACCGCGACAGACCAATCTTCCTCGCGGGCGCGGGTAATCAGCTCTACCGCCCTCTTCATACCGCTCATTAAAAATGGGCTTAAAAACCGCTGTCTGCCTGCGTGTATAAAGCCTTCTATCTTATCGGCGGTATCAACGCCCCTGCCGACAAGTATGCGCACCGTCTGTTCGCACAAGCCCGTCGCGGCGGTCAATTCCGTTATTATATTGAGTTGTTCCGCCGTAAACTCGGCTTCGGCAATTATTTTTTTCAAAGTTGTACCAACCGTTTTTTATTAAAAATCAAAAGGGCGGGATAACTCCCGCCCGAATAAAATTATATTAAACGTTTTCCTTTGCGGACTTGGCAGGCTTGGCAGGTTTTGCTTTCGACTTAACCGACCGCTTTACGCTTTCGCACAGTCCGTCGATAGCGCCGTGTACCGCAGGGGTAAAGAACACCGCGCCGTAGAAGCAGGCGATAAGCCCGAACAGCGCAAGCGCAAAGGGAGCGAGAGCGCCGACCCACATCTGCGCGATAGCCGCAAACACACCGAACACCACAACGGCAATTGCAAGCGCGCATATAGCTATTACGCTTACCGTGCGAACTTCGCAAGCGGACGTATCCACAACGTCTACCCTTTCGCTCTTCTGATATTTTTCGTTTGCGAAATTCTTTCTCGTTCTGTCAAACAGTACGCAGGTAAGAATCATTGTAAGCACTACGACAGCCGCGCCGAACGCGATTGTTTCCGCGCCCAAGGGTATACGCGTTATAGCCGCAAGAGCCACGAATACGCCCAGATTGTGTACGCAAGCCAATAACGCCGATAACGCCGCGCGGAGCTTGTACCTGAATATGAAATAGAGGAATTGGAAAGCCGCCGCGGACGCCAACGCAATGGAAGCGAAAGTTACCGCACGCGAACCGCCCTCCTTGATAACGCCGCTGTGAACGTCGGCTCTGTTTAAACCGCTATTGTTTTTATCCAGCTTTACGTTCAACTCGTCTACCGCCGCTTGAAGTTTTTCAACGTTGGTACCGGCAGAAAATTTATAAATTATTTCGCCGCCGAGCTTGCCGTCGGAATAGCAGCTGACCTCAAACGCGTTAAAACCGCTCAAAGCTTCGTCGCATATAGGCTTTATAGCCTCCTCGTCCTTATATTCCGAGGTATAATAAACGATATTTACGCTGTTGTAAGACTTGAACTCGCCGCCGTAGTTGAAGAAGCCGTTTGCACAGAAATGGCAAATTGTGCCCACCGCCATACCTATGGCGATAAATAAAGAGCTGATTATGATAAACAGATGGATTTTCGCGCAAACTTTAAACTTAGTCATCTTCGTACACCACCCTCTTCAAGCCTGCAAACTTGAATTTGTCCCTTTCGGGCGAACTGGTAACGTACCAGTAGAATCTTGTAAACCAATACAGTACGTAGCTTGCCACAACGCCTATTACGGAAATAAGCCCGCAAGCAGCTACTTCGCCCACACCCACCGTAGCAAGCAATATGGCGACGATTACAAGCACGATATGCATATCCGTTACCGTCATAAGCACGTTTTTATACGCTTCCTTGACGGACGCCTGTACCGTTCTGCCAGATTGAGTAAGCCTTTTTACTTCGGCAAACACGATAGCGTTGCTTATTGCGAAGAGCGCAAGCAAGACCATACAAACGGCTATAACCGCAAACGTAACCTGAATTTCGAGAAGGAACAACGCGTACAGCTCGACAAGCGCGAAAATAAACGCAATAAATGAGGTTACCGCGCCGAGCTTTTTGTACTTTATGACAAGCAAAGCGATAAGTCCGACAAGCACGAGTATGCAGGCGATAAACGTCAGCAGCGCCGCAAGCTCTCCGCCAGCCGCCGTAGAAACGGAAATATTTGTGATATCCCTGTAATTTTCGCCGAGCGCGCCGCCGTTTACGGCGGAATTCATAGTAATTGCCGCGTTCTGCGCGGTGTTTGCGTCGCTTGACTGCAACGACAAACTTTTATCGCCGACAACCGAAGTGCATTTAAACTCCACAAGCTGTCTGTCGCCGACAAAGAAATGTATAGTCTGGCTGGAAGAGGATACCGCGCGGGTAGTAAGCTCTTTAAACTTTTCCGCACCCTCTTTGGTAAAATTAAAAGTAATTAAGGAGGTGTTGCCCACCGTGCGGCTCGTAATGCTCTTGAAATATTCCGCCGCGTCGTCGCCGTTGGCAAGAGAATAGGTCTTTTGAGTTCCGCTGTCGCCGCTTACAAGCGCAACGTCAACCCACTCGTCGTTTCCTTTTTTAGTGGAATCGTAAGTAATGGAATTCCCGCTTGCGTCGGTGAGGGAAATGGACGCGTCGGTCGTCCTCAAAGTAAGGTCGCCGAACGCGGTAATGCTGGAAATCGCCGCGGTGGCAATACTCAAACTGCCGCTTTTGGAAACCTCGTCGTGCCCTTTATACGCCGCGTAAGTGTAGTTTGTGGGTACGGAAATCTTTACGGAAACGCCGTCCTCCACCGCAACGGAATAGGAAGAATAGCCCTTTTGCCCGAACCTCTTGTTCAGGCTGTCCGCATCGGCGGCAACGCTCTTTTTAAGCGCCTCCGCATCGGGGTGCTTTTCTTTGTTGACGTAAAGACTGCCGACGGGCGCGTATTCAGACTGCTCGTCCGCTTCCAGCAGGGCGTACTCTTTCGCCGTCATAACGCCTTCGGGGTATATCGTGGTGTACGCGTAACCCGAATAATCCGCGCCGAGGTGGATATTGCTTGCAATTGAATTTAATCTCTTTACGTTGTTTGCTACGGGGAATGAGACGGCGGCGAAAAAAGCCGCGACAGCAACCGCTAACGCCAGTATTACGGTGATTACAACCGATTTGGCTTTGCTCATCTTAACCCTCCTTTTCTGTCCTTTGCACCGCTTTAACAATAAAACGGCACGCTAATAGTTTATAACCTTTATAATTATATAGAAAAATAGCGAAGTAGTCAAATAATTTTGCCGAGTGAAAATCATTTTTACTTCGCTTATTAAATCTTTTTATACGTTTTTAAGCTCTCTCTTGCGGGCGAGCACGTGCATACCGCACTCTATGCGCTTTTTCATCATTTCGCAGGTAACGCCGTACGGCTTGTTCATATCCCCCTCGAAGTGATAGTTGTTGGCGCTGCACCCGCCGCTGCAAATGTACTTTGCAAAACACTTGTCGCACTTTTCCCGCGTGAACAGGCAGTTTTCGGCAAAGGTCGAACGGATATCCGCGTTAAGCGCTCCGCCGTTCACGTTGCCCATCTTAAATTTTTCGTCGCCCACAAACTGGTGGCAGGGGTAAATATCGCCGTTTGGCGCAACGGAAAAATATTCGTTGCCCGCGCCGCACGCGGAAACGCGCTTGGACAGGCAGGGTCCGCCCTCCAAATCAACGTTGAAATGAAAGAAATTGAAGCCTTCGCCCCTCGCATACCTTTCAAGATATTCGTCGCAAAGTCTTTCGTACTCTTCAAGTATTTCAGGAATGTGCTCTTCCTTTATTGCAAGGTCGTCTATGTCGGTTACGACGGGCTCCATAGATATGCTGTCGAAGCCGTTGTCCGCAAGAAACAGCACGTCCTTGGAAAAATCGAGATTTTTAGCCGTAAAAGTGCCGCGCACGTAATAGTGCTTGTCCCCGCGCGATTTGACGAAGTTTTTTATGTTGTTTATAACAAAGTCGTAACTACCCTTTCCGTTTACCGTCTTTCTTATGGCGTCGTGCACTTGCTTTCTGCCGTCAAGCGAGAGGACTACGTTTTCCATTTCCGCGTTGAAAAACTCAATTGCTTCTTCGTTTAACAGCAACGCGTTGGTCGTAGTGGTAAACAAAAACTTTTTGCCGCGCGCCGCCGCCTTTTCCTTGGCGTAGTATACTACGTTTTTTATGGTATCGAGGCACATAAGCGGCTCGCCGCCGAAGAAATCGACTTCGAGCACCTTTCTGTTGCCGCTGTTTTCTATAAGGAAATCAATCGCCTTTTTAGCCGTTTCCTCGCTCATAAATTCACGCGCGGAATGATACGCGCCCTCGTCGGCAAAACAGTAGCGGCAACGCAGGTTGCAGTCGTGGCAGATATGTATGCACAGCGCCTTTACCTCGTTTGATTTGGGAGGGCGCGCCGCCGTTTCCTGCTTGAACAGTAACCCCTGTTCCTTTAAAGCGGCGATATCCCCCTCTATTTCGCTAAGTTCTTCCTTTGTAAGGTCGGGCGCCTGCTTCGTCTGCCCGAGCATATGGGCGAGATACGCGTAAGTTTTGCCGTCGCACTCGTGCAGGCTTCCGCTACCCGAATCGTATATGTAATTGTAGTCTTTGTATTTGAAAACGTGTACCATAAATTTTCCCTTCCGCAGGCGCGCCCCGCGGCGCGACGGCGGTTTTTAAAGCGCGGGCAAAGTCCGCCGTAAAGTTTTTTAAAAAGTCAATAAGGGCGGATATTTTTCCGCCCTCCGTTATAACCGATATGTTATTGCCGCGATTACTTCGCGCTCTTTTCGGGGTTCTCTTCCCTGGTTATTCTTTCGCAGCTCTGGTTGCCAACCGTGCAACTCGTCTTGCAGGCAGACTGGCAGGTGCTTCTGCATTCGCCGCAAGCGGTAACCTTCTTTTCGGCGGGTTTTGCAATAGTCTTAATCATAGTAAAATCTCCTTAAACATTCGCTTATACGGTTATTATAAAATATACAAGCCAAAAAATCAAGTATTTTTACGATTTTTTTACGTTTACGGCTATTATGCCCGTAATTATTCCCGCGGCGATACCGAGGACTATTTCCAACGCAAATGTCCAATTGACGGCGAACGACCCGCCTATAATGCCGAAAAGCACGTAGGATAAAAGCACGGACGCAAGCCCTGCGATTGCGCCCTTTAAAAAGCCCTTTTCGCCGCGGATAAAAAGCAACCCGCCTACGGCGACGGCAATTATTTTAAACACCTGATTTACGGGTTTAATGACGCTCGCCTTTACCGACGCAAGCTGAATTATCAGCGTGAAAATTATTACGAATACGAGTGAAAATATAAGTGCCGCAAGCGTCGCTTTAACAACCTGCAAAATGCCGTCTTTGCGCATAAAAAATACCCTCCGCTACAAATACGATATGCGGAGGGCATAATTTTAAGAACGTTTTAAATTACTCTTTGCTTTTAGCCTTGCCTTTCTTGGCGGGCTTTTCTTCCTTTGCGGGCTCTTCCGTCTTGGCTTCCTCTACGGGTTTTTCCTCGGTTACCTTAACCTCTTCGGTTGCGGGCTCTGCGGGAACGGCTTCAACCTGCGCGGGCTGTTCGGAAGTTTCCTCTATTTCCTTTCCCGTTTCCTTATCCGCCGCTTCCTTTGCGCTTTCCGCGTTTTTATCGGTAACCGCGTCGCTCTCCAAAATAGCCTGACGGACAAATTTCATAAAGCACTTGCCCGTGGCTTCGGTACCCGTTTCGAGAACGAAGGTGTCCTCTTCGGCGTTTACTTCGACAACTATGCCGCATACGCCGCCTATCGTGGTAACCTTGTTGCCGGGCTTAACCGCGTCCCTGCGCGCCTTATCCTCGGCTTCGCGCTTTTTACTGCGGCGGTTCATTAAAACCATAGATACAATTAAAATGACGACAAGTACGCCTATGAGCACGTACGAAACCCACTGGGGGCTTCCCTTTGCCGCTTCGTCTGCCAATAATGAAAAGAACATAATCAATCTCCGTTGACTTCCTTAAATTATTTAAGGAAATTTTTTACAAAAATAAGTATATATTAACCGCGCAAATTTTGCAAGCGATTTTTAAGCGCAATTTGTTTTACACCCAAAATTCACTTTTCAGCCATTATACTTGGAATAAAACTCCCGCGCAAAATCTTGTAAGCTATCGGCAAATATCGCTTCGCGCATATCCGCCATAAGTTTGTGCAGGAAAGTTATGTTGTGCAAGCTCAACAGCATTGCCGATAGCATTTCGCCCACGTTGATTAGGTGCCGCACGTACGCCTTTGTGTAATTTTTACAGCAGTAACAGCCGCACTCCGCGTCCACGGGCGTAAAATCTTCCCTGTATTTTCCGTTGCGCACCACCACCTTGCCGGCGGAAGTAAACGCCGTGCCGTTGCGCGCTATGCGGGTTGCAAGCACGCAGTCGAACATATCCACGCCGCGCAATACCCCCTCTATAAGGCAATCGGGCGAGCCGACGCCCATAAGGTATCTTGGCATACCTTCGGGAAGTTCGGGGCGCAGAACGTCAAGCATTTCATACATAAGACGTTTGGGTTCACCCACAGAAAGTCCGCCTATGGCAATTCCGTCAACGGCATACTCTTTACACCTACGCAAACTTTCAAGGCGCAAATCGGCGTAAAAATTGCCCTGCACAATGGGAAACAGCGCCTGGTCCTGCCTTGTTTTAGCCGCAAAGCAGCGGGCAAGCCATTTAGAAGTGCGCTCCATTGCCGCTTCCGCCTGTTCGTGCGTGTAGCCGTACTCGCTGCACTGGTCAAACGCCATTATTACGTCCGCGCCGAGATTTTCCTGAATTTCAACTGCCTTTTCGGGAGTAAAGAAATGTTTGCGCCCGTCTATCGACGAATTAAAATATACCCCGTCGTCGGTAATTTTATTCAGTTTGGCGAGAGAAAAAACCTGAAACCCGCCGCTGTCGGTGAGAATAGGTCCGTCCCAATTCATAAATTTGTGCAGACCGCCCGCCCGCTTAACAAGTTCGTCGGAGGGGCGCTCGTACAGATGATAGGTATTTGCAAGAATAATCGAACTGCCCGCCTGCTTCAAGTCTTTGGGATAAACTCCTTTAACCGTCGCCTGAGTGCCGACCGGCATATATACTGGCGTGAGAATATCGCCGTGCGGGGTATGGAACACGCCCGCGCGCGCACCCGTATATTTATCGGTATGTTGCAGTTCGAAGCTGAAATTTTTAGACATACGTCAACCTTAAATAAATTTTTGAAAATTTTCGCTGCAAGTTAAGCGCGCCGCGAAAAGCGCAAACGCGACAAACGGATACGCCGCTTACACAATCATCATCGCGTCCCGTATTTGCACGGGAGACAGGATATGAGGGACTTAGAACCGAGAAAGACAAGGCGCGCGAGGAAAACCCGAAGGAGTTTACTAAGCGTAAATGTCTGAGGGTTGCCACAGCGCAACGCCGTATTTCGACGGTTATAAGACCATCATCGCGTCGCCGAAAGAGAAAAACCTGTACCTTTCCCTTACCGCAGTATTGTACAACTCTAAAATCTTTTCCCTGCCCGTCAAAGCAGCCACAAGCATTACAAGCGTGCTTTCGGGCAGGTGAAAGTTGGTTATAAGCGCGTCTACGCACTTAAATTTATAGGGCGGATAAATGAATATATGCGTTTCTCCGCTTCCCGCCTTTATAATGCCGTCGTCGCCCGTAGCGCTTTCGAGGGTGCGCACGGAAGTCGTGCCCACAGCGATTACGCGCCGCCCCTCCGACTTTGCCCTGTTTATTGTCTCCGCCGCCCGCGCGGAAACTTCGTAATACTCTCCGTGCATTTTGTGGTCGGTTATTATATCTTCCTTTACGGGACGGAAAGTGCCAAGTCCCACGTGCAACAGCACTTCCACGATTTCAACGCCCGCGCTCCTTATTTTTTGCATAAGTTCGGGCGTGAAGTGCAACCCCGCCGTGGGAGCCGCCGCCGAGCCGTCCGTTTTGGCGTATACGGTCTGGTACCTGTTTTTATCGGCAAGCTTTTCCTTTATATACGGAGGAAGCGGCATAGAGCCAACCTCTTCCAAAATATTTTCGAACACGCCGCAATAGTCGAAACGCACAATTCTTTCGCCGCTGTCGGTAATGCTCTCTACCGTAAAGGAAAGTTTGTCGCTAATTTTAAACGATTTGCCAACCGCGCACTTTTTGCCCGGTTTGCATAGCACTTCCCACTTGTCTTTATCCAGCCGCTTCAACAGCAGAATTTCCACAACTCCGCCGTTTGCCGTCCGCGCAAACATACGCGCGGGCAAAACTTTGGTATTGTTTACGACAAGCACGTCGCCGGTCCTTAAATAGTTGCACACGTCGCGGAAAATACGGTGTTCCGTTTCTTGCGTCCGGCGGTTGTACACCAATAAACGCGAGCTATCCCTCGGCTCTACGGGCGTCTGCGCAATCAGCTCGGGCGGCAAGTCGTAATAAAAATCGCTCTTTTTATAACGTACCTCTTCCATTACTCGTCGTCCTTATTGAAAAGCGAAAGCTGTTTTAACTGCCTTTCGGTAATTTTATAGCCGAGATGCTCGTATCCGCCGCGGAGAATCATTCTGCCGCGCGGCGTGCGCGATATAAAGCCGAGTTGCAGAAGGTACGGCTCGTACACGTCCTCGATAGTGCCCGCGTCCTCGTTGACGGTTGCGGCAAGCGTTTCCAGACCGACGGGCTTGCCGTCGAATTTCTCGGCGAGGGCGCGCAAAAGGTTGCGGTCGGTTTCGTCAAGCCCCAAGCCGTCTATTTCCATACGTTCGAGCGCGAATTTCGCGTCGGCAAGCGTTACCCTTACGCTGTCGTTTACCGTTGAAAAATCGCGCACCCTTTTGAGCAGGCGGTTGGCGATACGCGGCGTCCCGCGGGAACGCATAGATATTTCGCGCGCGGCTGACGGCTCTATGGCAATGTCCAGAGTCCTCGCGCTTCTTAAAACTATTTCTTCGAGTTCGGACGGCGTATACATTTCCAGACGGCAGACTATGCCGAACCTGTCGCGCAAGGGATTGGCAATCATTCCCGCGCGGGTTGTCGCGCCGATTAGCGTGAATTTTTTTAAAGAAAAGCGTATGTTGCGCGCGCTGGGTCCTTTGCCGACTATTATATCGAGGGCGTAGTCCTCCATTGCCGAATACAAAATTTCTTCCACGCTGTGGTTCAAGCGGTGAATTTCGTCTATAAACAGCACGTCGCCCTCGTTGAGGTTGGTTAAAATCGCCGCGAGGTCGCCGCTCCTTTCAATTGCGGGCGCGCTGGTCATTCTCAGCTGACCGCCCATTTCGCCCGCGATAATGTGCGCAAGCGTAGTTTTGCCTAAACCGGGGGCGCCGTACAGTAAAACGTGCTCTAAAACCTCGCCGCGCTTTTTGGCGGCGTTCATATATACGGTTAAATTTTCTTTTACCTTGCTCTGACCGACGTATGCGTCAAGCGTTTTGGGTCGGAGAGCGTTTTCTTCGGCGTCGTATTCCCCGCGGGTACTCTGTACAAGCCTTTCCTCCTCGTCGCCGTAGTAATCTTCGTCAAACATATAAATACCTTAAATTACATTCCTTTCAAAGCTACCATTATAATTTCTTCAACCGTCTTTGCGCCGCCGCTCTTGGCTTTGGATACCGCACGCTCGCTTTCCGCGCGGGTGAAGCCGAGCGAAGTCAACGCCACAACCGCGTCCTCGTCGCCGCTGTTTATAACGGGCATAGGCGCGCCCGACGAAGGAACAGAGGTTACGGAAAGCGACATACCCTCGCGCAGTTCTAAAATTATGCGCTCGGCAGTCTTTTTACCCAAGCCCTTAACCTGCGAAAGGCGTTTTACGTCGCCCGTGGCTACCGCCGCCGCAAAGTCGTTTAAATTCATATTCGTCAGCACGGATATGCCCATTTTGGGTCCCACGCCGGATACGGATATGAGTTTTAAAAACATAGCCTTTTCCTGCGGGGAAGAAAAGCCGAAGAGCGTTACGCCGTTGGCTTCGCTTACCTGCAAGTAGGTATAAAGCTCGCACTCGCCGCCCTCCGACATATTGAAGAAAGCCGAGCCCGAACAGTAAACTTCGTAGCCGACACCGCCCACAACGACGAGCGCGGCGTCTGATGACACGCTTAAAACTTTACCTTTGAGATAACCTATCATAACTGAACCCGAAAAAATTATTTTATGCCGAAAAGTTGCCCGAAGCGCGATGTGTGCGCGTGGCACAGCGCAACCGCCAACGCGTCGGCGGCGTCGTCGGGACGGGGCAACTGCTTTAAACGCAGAATAGACTGCACGACGTGCATCATCTGAATCTTGTCCGCTTTGCCGTAGCCCGTCAATGCCTGCTTGATTTGGTTGGGCGTATACTCGAAAAGTCTGCCGCAATACTTGATTGCCGAAAGGAGAATTACCCCCCTTGCGTGCGCCACCTGTATGCCAGTGGTAACGTTTTTGGAAAAGAACAGCTCTTCGACCGAAATTTCCTGCGGCTTAAATTTTTCGTAGAGCTTGTTTAACCCCTGTTCGAGAATTGCAAGCCGAACGGGGAAGCTTTCGTCCTTGGGCGTGGTTACCACGCCGTAATCTATTGCGACGCAATCGCCGCCCCCTCTCTTTTCAATCACCCCGAAACCCATCGTTCCGAAACCGGGGTCAATGCCCAAAATTATCATTTTTTCCTCTTGTGAATTTCAGAGCGTCGCCCTTCCGCCGCGTTATCTTAACTGTTGAAAAACGCGGCAACCGCCCGCCGTGGCGGAAGTTTCTAAAATTGTGTAACTCAACCAAAAAACGCGGTTTTGGCTTGCCACATTGATTATTTAAAAATTTATTATTTAAAATTGTTTTACAAAGCTACCGCGCAAAAAACTTGATTAACTTTTATAATTATACTATAATTAGGTTTAATAAGTCAATTATAAAAGGAAAGCAATTATGAAACTTTGGGAAGGTCGTTTTGACGCGCCTACCGCGCGCAACGCCGATTTGTTTAACGACAGCCTGCCGTTTGACAAAAAGCTTTGGGCGGTGGATATTACCGCCTCGCTTGCGCACGCGGCTATGCTTGGCAGTTGCGGCATTATTTCTTTGGAAGAGGCAAAGCAGATTTGCGCGGGGCTCGAAGGTATTGCCGCCGACATAGAGGCGGGCAAACTTGAAATTGCGGGCGCGGAGGACATACACTCCTTTGTAGAAAACCAACTCGTTTCCCGCATAGGCGAAGCGGGCAAAAAACTGCACACTGCAAGAAGCCGCAACGACCAGGTTGCAACCGACTTCCGTCTGTATGCGCGCGGCTCCTTCGACAGCCTTGCCGAAAGTCTTGTAAATCTGATAGGCGCGCTTGTAGACAAGGCGGGCGAAGGCGTTAAGTACATTATGCCCGCATACACGCACCTGAGAAAGGCTCAGCCCATATGCGCGGGGCACTTCTTTAACGCATACGCGGAAATGTTTATGCGCGACCTTGACAGGGTGTGTGCCAGCCGCGAAAGGGCTAACGTTATGCCGCTGGGAAGCGGCGCGCTTGCGGGCACGTCTTACCCCATAGACAGAAATATCACCTGCGAAATGTTAGAATTCGACCGCCCTTGCGAAAACTCGCTTGACGGCGTTTCGGACCGCGATTTCGTTGCGGAATACCTGTTTGACGCCAGCCTTATAATGGCTCACCTTTCCCGCCTGTGCGAGGACGTTATACTGTACACGACCGAAGAGTTCGGCTTCTTTGAAATATCCGACGCGTATTCCACGGGCTCCTCCATTATGCCGCAGAAGAAAAATCCCGACATAGCCGAGTTGATGCGCGGAAAAACGGGCAGGGTTTACGGACATCTTACGGCTTTGCTTACTACGATTAAGGGCATTCCCCTTGCTTACAACAAGGACTTACAGGAGGATAAAGAGGGCTTTTTCGACGCGGAAAAACAGGTTATAAACTGCGTGGACATTATGGCGGAAATGCTTGGCGCTATCAGCTTTAAAGTAAAGCGGATGCAGGCGGCGGCGGAAGGCGAGTTCTGTTGCGCGACCGACGTTGCCGACTACCTTGCCAAGCGCGGCGTACCCTTCCGCACCGCTCACGGCGTAGTTGGAAAGATAGTGCGCAGTTGCATAGAGAGCGGACAAACTTTGCAGACTATGACGGCGGACGCTTACCGCGCGTTTGCGCCCGAGTTCGGGGACGATATTGTTGAAGTCGTCAAGGGCAAAGCTTGCGCCGACGCGAGAACGAGCTTTGGCGGCGGCTCGGCGGAAAACGTAAAAGCCGAAATAAAGAGTTTGAAAAAGAGATTGAAAAGATACCTTTGAATTTAACTGATTTAAAAAAGTGAATTGTCAAACTAAGAGCAACACTTAGCGAGATTGAAAACAAATAAATCAACAGGTCTTTGGTAATGTAAAACTTTCTTATGTCCGGCGTTTAAAAGCGCCCCGCAAAAAACGCGGGGCGCTAAATTTTACATTTCGGTTTTACCGAGAAGATAGTCGGTTGTACAATTGAACACGTATGAAAGTTTGAGTATCGCCGAAGCCGTCGGCTCGCACTCGCCCCTCTCCCACCGTGCGACCATAGATTGGTTGCAACCCACCTTAAAGGCAAGTTCAACCTGCGTAAAGCCGCATTCGAGCCTCAGCTCCTTTAACCGTTGCGAAAATATCATATGTAAATTTTATCAAAATATGCAAAAACTCATTGACATTATGAGTAAACGCATATTATAATATACGCAAGAGGGAGTATGTAAACGGCGAAACCCCAACCTAAGTCAATATGATATATATTCGCCGCAATACAGAAGCCGCCCGCGCTGATGCGCGGGCGGCTAATTTTTAACCTGTTTTATTTATAACTTTCGGCAAGCGCTTTAAAAGCCGGCAACGCCCTTTCAATAGTGTCTGCGCTTACGCAATAGGATATTCGCACATAGCCGTTTACGCCGAAACTTTCCGACGGCACCAACAAAATTTCGTACTCTTTCGCGCGTTCGGCAAACGCCGAAGCGTCCTCTTCCAGCGCCTTTACAAACAGATAAAACGCGCCGTCGGGCTGTACCGTTTCGTAGCCGTATGAAGTAAGCGCGGCGCACAGTCTGTCGCGGTTATCTCTGTAAACGGACATATCCGAAGTTTTTCCAAGCACGCGCTTAACAAGCTGTTGAAAGAGATTGGGCGCGCACACGTAGCCCAGCGCCCTGCCCGCGCCGCACACTGCGGCATATACGTCGGCGAATGCGTGTATACGGCTGTTGACCGCGATATATCCTATCCTTTCGCCGGGCAACGACAAACTTTTGGAAAAAGAGTAACAGACGATGCTTTCGGGGTAATAATTCATAATGAACGGCACATATATGCCGTCGAATACCAATTCCCTATACGGTTCGTCCGAAATTATATATACGCGTTTGCCCGTCTTTTCAAAGTGTTCGTTTAACGCGGCGCACAGTTCCTCTATTACCTGCTCGCTATACACAACTCCGCTTGGATTGTTGGGAGAATTGATTATAACCGCCTTTGTCCTTTCGCTAAGGGCGCGTTTAAACGCCTCAACGTCGGGTTGAAAAGTTTGCCTATTACAGTCGACTTTTTTTAACGCGCCGCGGGCGTTGGCTGTAAAAACGGCGTATTCGGGGAAAAACGGAGCGAAGGTTATCACCTCGTCCCCCTCGTTTAAAAGCGCGTTTAAAGTAATGCACAGCGAAGCCGCCGCGCCGCAGGTCATATAGATACAGTCGGCGTGCAACTCGGTTTTATGCCTTGCGTTCAAATCGTCGGCAATAGCCTTGCGCACGGAAAAATCGCCCTGCGCGGATGTGTAACCGTGAAGCGTAACGGGGTCGGTTTCTTTTATTATTCTTGTAAGTTCCTCCCCCACTTCCGCGGGCGCGGGCACGGACGGATTG
Source organism: uncultured Christensenella sp. (assembly GCA_910586035.1). Classification (GTDB taxonomy): domain Bacteria; phylum Bacillota; class Clostridia; order Christensenellales; family Borkfalkiaceae; genus Coproplasma. Next base: position 1,985 of record CAJUHT010000007.1, on the reverse strand, counting down.
CCGAGGGAAAAGTCGTACACGTTTTCCTCGCCTATTTCCGCCTTGCGCTTTTTGCCGTACTCGAACAGTTCCCTTATTGCCGAACGGCTCTTGCCGTATTTTACGTTGGTTTGGTTTATCATACCTTTATTATATATTAAACGGCAAAATTTGTAAAGGAAAAGTTTTGGCGGGGCGCGCAATTGCTTGCGCGCCCCGCCCCTTTAATTCAACCCGTAAGTTTGTTTCTGAACGACTGCATTATTTTGTTTTCTATGCGCGACACCTGCACCTGCGAAACGCCGAGCATAGCCGCCACCTCCGCCTGAGTCATATCGCGGAAATAGCGCAACATTATAATCTTTTTATCCCTGTCGGGCAGAGTGGAAATAGCCGAGCGCAACTCCATTACGTCGAGCATATCCTCCTGCTTGTCCTCTACGGGCAACCTGTCCAGAAGGTACTGCGACTTCTCGTCCTTGTAATCGCTCTGGGCGTAAATGGAAACGGGCATATGCGTGGAGCCCATAGTAAACACCACTTCCGACTGCGGCATACCGAACTGTTCGGCTATTATTTTAACCGTAGGCTGGGCGCCGTTCTTTGCGGCGTAGCTCTCTACGAATTTGCCTATTTCCTTGGCGGTGGCTTTGATTTGGCGCGAAACTTTGATACTGCCGTCGTCGCGCATAAACCTCTTTATTTCCCCCGAAATCATAGGCACGGCATAGGTGGAAAATCTTACGCCGTAACTTTCGTCGAAGCCGTTAATCGCCTTTAACAGCCCCATACTCGCAAGCTGAAAAAGGTCGTCGTACTCAACGCCTTTATTTAAGTAGCGCTTGACTATCGACTTGATTAAGTTCGTGTTTTCGGATAGAAGTTTTTCCTTTGCGGCGCTTTCTCCCGCCTTTGCAGAGCGGATAAGACTGTTTGTTGTTATCGGGTCAAGCATTCTCCACTTCCGGTTTAAAGCATTTTACCATATAGACTACGGTGCCCTCGCCCTGAACCGAATTTACACGGAACTCGTCCATAAACGTCTGCATAATCGTAAAGCCCATTCCGGAGCGCTCGTCGTCGGGCAGCGTCGTGTAAAAGGGCTGTACCGCCTTGTCCACGTCGGGTATGCCTTTACCCGTATCGCTTACCTTTATATGTAGACTGTTGTCCTCTATTTCGCACTCCACGCATATCATACCTAAATTGCCCTTGTACGCGTGCACGGTACAATTGGTAACCGCCTCCGAAACGGCGGTTTTCACGTCCGATAAATCGGACAGCGTGGGGTTGAGTTCGAGACAGAACGCGGCGACCGCGTCGCGGGCAAAGCCCTGATTTTGCGGAAGAGAATAAAATTGAAGTTTTAAATAGTTTCTTGTCATCGTTATTCCGCCTTGGGTATAAGAGTATAAATTCCGCTGAGATTGAGTATTTTATCCGCAGCCATATTGGGCGCTTCAACAAAGAGCGGTATTCCCGCCCGCGAAGCTTTTTTGTACCTGCCAATCAAAAAGCCTATGCCCGTGGAGTCCATAAAAGCCACTTCGGAGAGATTGATAATAATTTTTTTAACGCCTATATTGTTTTCAATTAGTTTGTCGCAACGTTCGCGCACGCTCTGCGCGGAGTATTCGTCCATTTCGCCTATTAGCTTTATGTACAGTGCGCCTCCCGCCTTTGCTTCCTTTATCTGCATACATCGCCTTCCTACTTTTGTTTTCCCAAATATTACTACGCCGCCGAGAAAAAATACTGACTGTTCCTGCCGAAAGGGCGGGAAAAATGCCGAAAACGATTTTTACGGTCGGCGGAAAAGTCGTTGCAGCGCGGCTAAAATAGCGCAACAAAATAGGCAAAAAAAATTAAATAAAAAACAAGTAAATTACTTGACAAAAAAATCGAGGTATATTATTATATACAAGCGTTGTGCGAAAAACGCTCAATTAGCAAGGGCCTTTAGCTCAGTTGGTTAGAGCGGTCGGCTCATAACCGATTGGTCCGCG
>CAJUHT010000006.1:62872-74577 GCA_910586035.1 uncultured Christensenella sp. | reverse complement strand
ACGGAGAGCCAGCTTGTAGACGGCAAGTGCCCCGACTGCGGCAGGGAAGTCAAGCCCGCCAAGGAAGAAGCCTATTTCTTTAAGATGGGCAAGTATGCCGAAAGGCTTGTAAAGCACATTGTAACGCACCCCGAATTTATACAGCCCGCGGCGAGAAGAAACGAAATGTTCAACAATTTCCTGCTTGCCGACGAGTTTGTTGGTAAGAGCGACGGCGAGTTGCTTCAAGCCATAGAAAACGGAACGCTTAAAACCAAGTTGCAGGATTTGTGCGTTTCCCGCACCTCTTTCAAGTGGGGAATACCCGTAAGTTTCGACAGCCGCCACGTAGTATACGTCTGGCTTGACGCGCTTACAAACTATATAACGGGGCTGGGGTACGACACCCAAAGCCCTTCGGAAAAGTATAATAAATTCTGGCCCGCCGACGTTCACGTTGTGGGCAAGGATATAGTGAGATTTCACACTATTTATTGGCCCATATTCCTTATGTCTCTGGGCGAGCCGTTGCCCAAAACGGTATTCGGGCACACCTGGCTTTTGCAGGGCGGCGACAAGATGTCAAAGTCCAAGGGCAACGTGATATATGCGGACGACCTCGCTTCCGTTTTCGGGGTGGACGCCGTAAGGTATTTTGTTTTGCACGAAATGCCGTATAATTCCGACGGTATAATTACCTGGGAGCTTGTGTGCGAGCGGGTAAACTCCGACCTTGCAAACGTGTTGGGCAACCTTGTAAAGCGCACCGTTGCAATGACGGGCAAGTATTTTGGCGGCACGGTTAAGCCCACGGGCGTAGCGGAAGAGGTGGACGGCGAGCTTGCCGCGGTAGCCTGCGCGGCAAAGAGCAAAATAGAAGCCAAGATGAACGAGTACAAGCTCGCAGACGCCTTGGACGAGCTGTGGACTTTATTCCGCAGAGCCAACAAATATATCGACGAAACCGCCCCCTGGGTGCTTGCCAAGGACGAAGCCAAAGCGGCAAGATTGCAACAGGTTATGTACAATCTCTTAGAGGCAATCGCACTGGGCGCAAATCTGTTAAAACCGTTTATGCCTTCTACCTGCGCGGCAATTTTAAGCGAGCTGGGAACGGCGGAAAAGAAGTACGAAGATTTGGATAAATTCGGATTGACCCCCGAATATAGCGTAACCAACGCGCCCAAAACGCTTTTCGAGCGCGTAAACTTCGAGGATATAAAGGAAAAAATAGAGCGCATTGCCGCCGCGCAAATAGCCGAAAGCGCGCCTCAGCCCGAAGAGGAAGAGGTTTCTCAAATAACCATAGACGACTTTGCAAAAGTACGTATGCAGGTGGGGCTTGTTGTCGCCTGCGAAGCCGTTAAAAAGAGCAAGCTTTTGCACGAAACGGTAAAGGTGGGCAACAAGACGCTTTCCATTTTAAGCGGCATTGCCAAGCACTACACCGCGGAGGAAATGGTGGGCAAAAAGGTAATAGTGGTAACCAACCTGCCCCCGCGCGAGATGAAGGGAATCAGGTCGGAGGGTATGCTCGTCTGCGCGGAAGCGCCCGACGGCACCCTGTCGGTTGTCAGCCCCGAAAAAGATTTACCCGACGGTAGCGTGCTGTCGTGAGCTATATAGACGTTCATTGCCATCTCGATTTGCAGACGTACGGCGAACTCTCTTCGCTTGTTGAGAAGTGCGGGGAGAGCGGCGTGGATAAAATTATAACCGTCGGCTTCGATTTGCCGTCGTCCCGCCTTGCCGCCAGCCTTGCCGAACGTTACGCGGGCGTATACTTTACCGCGGGCTTTCACCCCACGGAGCTTAGAGAGTACGGCGCGGTTAAGTTAAACGAAATCGCCGCGCTGTGCGCGCATAAAAAGTGCGTTGCGGTGGGGGAAATCGGGCTGGACTATCACTATCCCGACACGCAAAAGCAACTTCAAAAGGACGCGTTTATCACGCAATTGGAGCTTGCGGCAAGCCTTAAACTGCCCGTTCAAATACACTCGCGCGATTGCGCGGAAGATATGCTGAAAATTTTAAAAGAGCATAAAAATCTGCTTGTGAACGGCGCGCTTATGCACTGCTATTCCCACTCGGTTGAAATTGCCGTCGAGCTTGAAAAGCTGGGCTTTTACTTTTCGTTCGGCGGGGCTGCTACCTGGAAAGGGAGCAAGAGGGCGAACAGAGTTATAGCCGCGCTGTCCGCCGACAGATTGCTGACGGAAACGGACAGCCCGTATATGCCGCCTTTAAGCGCGTACGGAAGCTTTCCCAACACTCCGTTGGCTATACCCGAAATTTGCGCCCATATGGCGGAAATCAAGGGCGTACCCGCGGAAACTATGCGCGAAAAGGTAAATTGCAACGCCCGTGCGCTGTTTAAAAAACTCGGTTGAATAAAGTCGAAAGCCGAAGCATTTCCGCCTCGGCTTTTTTAATCTTTTGTAAAAGATGCCGTAGCCGCAGTTCCGCGGTTACATTATGGAGTATGTATATTGCGCGCGCAAGTTATGCGCCGCGCACGGAGGTAAATTTTGGAAAAACGCGCGTTCAGGTCGGCGATAGCCGAAAGCGGATTTACTTTTAAAAAGAAATTCGGGCAAAATTTTATTTCCGATACCGCGCTTTTGGACGGAATCGTCGCGGGGGCGGGAGTGGATAAGGATACAACCGTAATAGAAATAGGTTGCGGCGCGGGCACGCTTACCCGCGCGCTTGCCCAAAGAGCCAAATACGTTTACGGTTACGAAATCGATACCTCGCTCCGCCCCGTGCTTGCCAAAACGCTTGCGGGCGTTGACAACGCCGAAATCATATTTAAGGATTTTACGCGCGTGCGCATAGACGAGCTGGAAAAGACCCTGCCCCCGTACAAGGTGGTTGCCAATCTCCCGTATTATATTACAACTCCGCTGATAATGGCTCTGGTGGAAAATTCCGCAAAGTGCCTCTCTATGACGGTTATGGTGCAGGAGGAGGTAGCCTTGCGGCTGTGCGCCAAGCCCGATACCGCCGACTACGGCGCAATTACGGCAAACGTAGCCCTGCGCGGCGTTTGCACGCTTGTAGAGCGCGTGGGCAGGGAAATGTTTACCCCCAGCCCCAACGTTGACAGCGCGGTTGTGCGCATCGATTTAACCGACTGCCGATTGCCCGTTGACGATATTGAAGTTTACAAAAAGACGGTGCGGGCGGCGTTTCTTTCACGCAGAAAGACGTTGGAAAACAACCTGATAAACGCCTTTTCCCTCTCCCGCGAGAGCGCGCGGGGGCTGATAGAGGAGTGCGGCTTAAACGCCTCCGTGCGCGGCGAGGCGCTTTCTCCCGAACAGTTTGCGCTTCTTTCAAACTGCATTAAAAAGGTATAAATTAAATGCGTGAAATGCGCGGGCGGAAAAATTTGTTTCCGCTCGTATTTTTTTGTTCTTAAAAGCTTGTCCGCCGCGTATATTTAGGATAGGGTAAGCGGAAGGAGCTGACCTGAATAAAGTTCAACTTCAAGGAGCACGTTTTTATGAATGAAGGATTGGAATACGCACAAATGTTGGAGATACCTGTCAGCACCGTAAATGTTGTTAAGAAAAGAAGTTTGTTTTCCCGCAAGCCCAAGCACACGGACGACTTGAAGGACAGAGTTGTAGAGAGCGTAAACGAGCGCGTGGGCGAGGATGCTATGCAACTGCCCGAAGCCAACGGCTACGTTCAGACGGAAGATTTGACCGCGCCCGTAAAACAGAAAAAGAAGCACAGCGTAGCCGCCAAGGTTATCATAGCCGAAACAGCCGCCGCTTGCCTCATTGCGGCGGGTATTTTCGTTACCAACGTATTCGTTCCCAACACGGCAATAAACACCTTTATGGGCAGTTTAACGGCGGTTAAAGAAAAGGAAGCGGCTTATAATCAATTTAAACTGACTTCGGTAGTAAGCGATTTGTCCGACGCGGAAATAGCAGTAACCGACGACGGAGTAATTCACTTCACCCAAAAGGCTACGCTGTATCCCGTATGCGACGGCGAGGTGGCTTCGGTTACCGAAACGGACGGCGTTTACACCGTAAAAATCGCGCATACCTCCAAATTTTCCAGCGTGTTTACCGGGCTCGATACAGTATATGCGCAGGTGGGCGACGACGTTAAATCGAACGTGCCTTTCGCCTACTCCAAGGGCGAAAAAGAGGTGCGCGTAAGTATGTTCGACGGCGAAACGCAGTTAAATTGCTACACGCTTTCGGGCACCGTTCCCGTCTGGAAATCGTGAAATTAAGCGTACACCCGCTATTCTTTGCGGTTATGCTATTCTGCGCGCTGTTCGGCGGTTTGCCGTCTGCGCTGATATGTCTGATGACCGCGCTCCTGCACGAGAGCGGTCATATTTTTTGCGCCGCAAGAATGGGCTTTAAATGCGAAAAGGTTAAAATTATGCCCTACGGCGCGGCGGCTATGTGCGACGTGGACGGCATAAGGGCGGGGGACGAAATAAAGCTTGCCTTAGCGGGACCTGCGGTAAACGCCGCAGTGTGCGTTGCCCTTGCGGGGCTTTGGTGGTTTTTTCCGCAGACGTACGCGTTTACCGATACCGTTTTGCAGGCAAACCTTGCAATGCTGGCGGTAAACCTGTTGCCCGCATACCCCTTGGACGGCGGCAGGGTGGCGGGAAGCGTGCTTTCCAAGCTGTTTTCCAAAAGGGTTGCTACAATAATTTTAAAGTGCGTCGCGGCGCTTTGCGCAGTGGCTTTGACTGTGGCGTTCTTCCTTTCGGGCTACAACCCTTCGCTGCTTATGTTCGCGCTGTTTTTAGTATGTTCGGCAATAGAAAAAGCCCCCGCGGCGAAGCTTATAAACTTTTCGTCGGAGGGCAAGTTAAAGAGGGGGATAGAAGTTAAGTACGTGCTGTGCGACAGGTCGCTCACCTACAAGGAGGCGTTTAAAAAGCTGGACGACAAGCGTTACCTTGTATTACAGCTTTACGACGGCGGCGTCGCCGACGAAATCACGCAGGACGAACTCTACGCGCAGGCGGCGAAACATTCCTTTTACGACGCGGTTTTCGATGACGCGGACGGGGAGGGGTTGCCCGAAATTCATTTTTCGAGGAACGAACGGGAAAACAGCTCGTTTGAAATATCACCCGAAACCACCGCTTTAACGCAAGCTTCTCCAAGCGAAACGGCGTCGTCCACCGCGCCTGAAAGCGAGCGGAAGTCGTAGTCGTAAGTAAACTCCTGCTTCTTGCTTTTAAGCAGCGCGCGGGTGTAGGAGAAGTGGCGCTTCAAGCACCGTTCAACCCCAGTTACCGTAACTTTCGGCTCGACTTTGCTTATGCAGTCGTAAAGCTGAAAAGTGGCGGCGAGAATGCGTTCGCGCGGCAATATGTTGCGGGGAACGGCAAATCTGCGGCTGATATACAGCCCCAAATCGTTTTCAAAGCGCACGTGGCTTAAAGGCGACTTGCTTGTGCGTTCAAACGCATATATTGCGGGGTGTAGCGTGCAATCGAGCGCGTAATGGGTGGCAAAACCCGCCGCATAGCTCACGTTTACGCGCGCAAGCGTTTCTATTAAGTCGCGCGCGTCGGTACGGTGCAGTCTGCGCCCTAAATTTGTGTCGTTAAAGTTGAGTTTATAGGCAAAAAACACGTCGCCGCCCTGCGCGCCCAACATATACAAAGTGTGGTCGTTCACGGCGGTTTTTACTGCCTTGGGGCAGTTTTCAAGTATTTTCTGCGCGCAAATAAAATGCGAAAAATAATCGGGCATACTATAAGTTTTGCCGTTTACCGTAAAATAAATACTGTTGAACTAATCCCGAATATTGCCCGAACGTTTGGGTAAAGAATGCGTTAATCTTGTTTCTGTCCTTTAACGTGCCGCCGAAATCTTCGCGGTATATCTTTTCTATCCAAGTATCCACGGGGAAGCTTGCCGCCTTGCCGAAGCCGAAAAGGCATACGCAGTCGGCAACTTTCGGACCTATGCCGTGGTATGTTAGCAACTGTTTTTTCAGTTGCTCCGCTTCCAAGCCGTAAAGGTGTTCTATTCCTTCGTCGGCTATCCTGCGCGCGGTAACGGCGATAAACGCGTCGCGGTAGCCTGCGCCGAGGGTCTTATAAAAATCCGCGTCTTTTTCCGCAAGCCGCGCGGCGGTAGGAAAGGCGCGGTATTCTTCGCCCATAAATTCCCGCTTGTCGCCCAGACTGTCGCATATGCGCTCTATTATGCCCTTTATTCTGGGAATGTTGTTGTTTTGGGAAATTATAAAGGAAAATATGGTTTCTTCGGCGTTTTGGTTCAACAGGCGCAAGCCCTTGCCCAGCTCGCACGAGCGGGTCAAAAAGGGTATGTCAAACTTCTTTATTTCTTCAATCACCGCGGCATATTCCCGCTCCAAATCGAAATAATTGTAAAAATAGTCGGGATAATCGCTCTCTATTGCGGTTTTGTTTCCGTCGGCGTATACGTAGCAGGCTTTGTCCGCCGTAAACGCCTTATATCCTTTTTTATACTGTTTAAATCTGAATACCTGACCGCACTCCAAAACGTCTTTGGGGTTGAAGTATGTGCCGTCGAAATCGATTTTCTGCATAAACCACCTCGCGCGTTGCTCCGCGCATATCATTGTTTTAACGTATTTAAGGCGCAAAAAAATACAGCCCTTTTCAAGGCTGTATTTTATCATTTTTGTCGTTTTATGTCAACCGCTGAACGTTACGTTGACGGTGCCCGCCGATAGGTCGATGTTCAAATATTTTATTGCAGTAACGCCGGGAGGCACAATCTGGTCGGAAACGTTGCAACTTCCCGCCGACTTGTCTACCTTTATAACGTATTCGGCTTTGTTGCCCGCTACCGCTAAGTTAGCCGTGCCCGCCGAAAGGTCTACGTCTATCTTGTCGCTCTTCAACGCGCTTACCGAGGCGTTGCCCGCCGATAGCTCGAATTCGCAGGCGTTGCATTCCACTCCTTTAAATTGGGCGCTGCCTGCGGAAAGACTTGCGGCAAAGTTGGCGCACTTTATGTCGCCAGCATACAGCTGACCCGCCGACAATTCTATATCCACGTTGCCGTACTCGCCTGCGGCTACGTTTGCAATTCCCGCCGCAACTCCGATATTCAGATTTACGGTTTTACCGCGCGGTATTTTTACGGTAACTACGGGCTTATTGCGCCCCCATAACCAACCGGACCAACTTATATAGATGCGTTTGCTTGCAGGCTCCACTTTAAGCACGCCGTTGCTTTCGGTTACGCGGTAGCGGTAGAGGTAGGCTTCGGGATAGTCAACGGTAAAGTTTTCGCCGTCGTGGTATTCAACGTTCAACTCGCCCGCCGCAAGCGAAAGGTCAAGCGTATTATTGTCCTGCTCGGAAGTAAACGTTGTCATTTCGAGATTTGCGCCTATCTTCCAGCCGTTCAATGCAAGCCCCGTTATAAGTACCGCCAGCCCGATTACAAAGGCGACTATGCCAACAGATAAAAATATTTTCCAGGTTTTCATAGTTTTAAGCTCCCTTTAAAAACTTTGTAAGTTTGCGCCACAGAAAGCGGCAAAGAGTGTATATGGGCGCAAGCAGGATAAAGTTTAGCCCTGCAATCATTATGTTGTAACCTATTATTGCCGTTCCCTCCGCGCCGCCGCATTCCGCCGCGGCAATCGCGCCCGCCGTCGCGCCGATGGATATGAAAGATTCAACTATCATTGCGAGGGCGGAACCTATAAGCGAGATTGTCAGGCAACCGAGCAAAAACGCCAAGAATACGCCCAAAATTATGCGCCCCGCGCCCGCTTTCTTTTTAACCTGCGTTGCCGCGGGCTGTGCGATAGCCGCCGGCTGTTGCGCAGGGGCGACAAATTCCTTTTGCGGAGTTTCTTTCGCGGGGGGCGGCGGCGCGTTGGGTGCGGGCGCGCCTCCGTAATTGTAGTTATAATAATTATAGTTGTAGTTGTTGCCGCCGTTTACGCTTGCGCCCGCGCCGTCGGAATTATCCTGTTGGCTTGCCGCGCTTATGCTGTCGGCAAGTATGCGTTTAGCCACGTCGTACGGCGCGCCGAACTCTTCTATAATTTGGGCTTCGCTCTTGCCCGCGTCGCGCTTGTCGGCGTACATTTCGGAAAAGTAGGAAAGTATTTTCTGCTTTTCCGCGTCCGACAGATTTATTAGGTAACTTTCAACTTCGTCTTTCCATTTGATATATGTCATTTCTTTCCACCGAAAATTCTGATATAGATTGCGTTAATCGCCTCAAAATCCCTTTTGCTTTCATTTAGTTTTTGCAGTCCCGTTTCGGTAATCGTATAGTACCGTCGCAGTCTGCCGTTAAATTCCTTTGTCCTCGTGGTAACCGCTCCGCCCGCTTCAAGCCTCTTTAATATGGGGTACAGTGTGCTTTCGGATATGGTTATTACGTTGGACAGGTCGATTATAATTTTATAACCGTAGCTTTCGCCCTTGCTCAGGGCGTAAAGCACGCAGGCGTCGAGTACGCCCTTTTTTATCTGTGCATCCACGCTCAATACCTCGCTTCGTCTAATACTATACATTGCATAGTATGCGTTGTCAAGTATTTTTATTAAAAAAATGCTAAAAATATTTTCATATGAATTATTCGCTGAAAGAGAGGATAGAGGGCGTTAAAAATATTCTTACGTCGGAAGATATTCTTGTCGCGGAGTTTGATTCGCTGTCGGGCAAAAAATTCGCCTGCATTTACGCGGACGGAATCGTTGACAAAAATATGATTGGCGAGCTTGTTATAAAGCCCTTAAAGACTGCCGGAAAGGATATAACGGCGGAGGGGGCTAAGCGTATGCTTGCCTCGCCCGACGTAAAGGACGGCAAAGACCTGCCCGACGCCGTAAAAAATATTTCGGACGGCAACGCCGTTTTGTATATAGACGGGGAAGAAGACTTTTATATAATAGGCGTAAAACTGCCGCCCGGCCGCTCGGTTGCCGAGCCGCCCACACAGGTAGCCGTAAAGGGACCGAGGGAGGGGTTTACCGAGGATATAAAAATCAACCTCGGGCTTGTGCGCAAGCGGTTGAAGAGCGATAAGCTTAAAATAAAGACTATAAACGTTGGCAAGCAGAGCCAGACAACCGTTGCCATTTGCTATCTCGAAGGAGTATGCCCCGAGGGGTTGCCCGAAAAAATAGAAAAGCAGATTTTAAACAACGAAATAGACGTTATTCCCGATTCCTCTTACGTGGCGGGATTTATATCTGAGCGTCCGCACTCGCTGTTCAAGCGCAATTCAACCTGCGAAAAGCCGGATATTTTCTGCGCCAAGGTAAGCGAGGGCAGGGTGGGTATAATTTCCGACGGCTCGCCGATTGCTCTTACCGTTCCCTATATGCTTGTGGAGGACTTTCAGGCGGCGGAAGATTACTATGCCGTTAAGTACCGCTCTACGATTCTGCGCATACTACGCCTTGCCGCCGTGCTTATAGGCATAAGCCTGCCCGCAATATACGTGTGCGCGCAACTGTTTAAAATTCAGCTTATCCCGCCCCTGCTGTTATTCAAAATAGCCAGCTCGGTTGCGGGCATACCCCTCTCGCCAAGCGTTGAAATATTTTTGACCCTGTTCGTGCTGGAAGTTTTAAACGAAGCTTCGATACGAATGCCAAAGTACGTCGGGCTGGCTCTGTCGGTAGTGGGCGCGCTGGTGCTCGGCGATACGGCGGTAAAGGCGGGCATAATTTCCACGCCCGCCGTAATAATCATAGCCTTTTCGGCAATATGCCTATACACCGTGCCCGACCTTGTGGAAACTTCAACTACGTTAAGATTGCTGTTTTTAATAGTGGCGGGTTCGTTGGGCACGTTCGGCGTACTGCTTACCGTTGCCTTTTTGCTATGCTATCTGGTTACCGAACAGGACTACGGCGTGCCGCTTTTGGCTCCGTTCGCGCCGCTGATTGCGCGGGATATGAAGGACAGCTATTACAAGGCGGATTTGTACACGCTTGACAAACGCCCGCGCGTTTTGCGCTCCGAGAACAAGACGAGGATGAAAACAAAGAAATGAAAGAAAGTATTTCCGTAAGGCAAATCTGCTTTATTTTATTGGCGTATAGCGCCGCTACAAAGCTGTTGCTCTACCCCGCGCACGCGGCGGCTGCGGCGGGCAACGCGCTCATATTTTCCGCGCTGTTCAACCTTGCGTTGCAGACGGTTATAATATGGTCGGTTGCCTATATGAGTTCGCGCACGCAGCTGTCGTTTTTCGAGATGCTGCAAAACACGTTCGGCAAAGTTACCGCAAGAATAATTTACGCGCTGTTTGCGCTGTACTTCGTAATGTCGGCGGTAATTCCTATGAACGAACAGCAGTTGCTCGTTCACGATTCCTTTTACGACACAATGCCGTCGCTGGTAATATTTATGCCCTTCTTTATCTTTTCGGTTTACGCGGGGGTAAAGTCGTTTAAAAATGTGGGTAGGTGCGCCGATATCTGTTTGCCCGTATTTTTAATTACGGTTACGGGCTTTCTCATAATGTCGGTAGGCGAAGCCGATTTTACCAATCTTGCGCCCGTGCTCAAACAGCCTTTCGGCAAAGTGGCGGGGCTGAGTCTTGCTTCCGTATTCCGCTTTTCCGAAAGCGCCTTTTTGTTGATGTTTGCGGGGCACTACAAGTATAAAAAGGGGGACGCGGCAAAACTCACCTTATCGTACGTGGCGGGCGGGCTGTTCGTAATAGCCTTAATGGCGGCGTTTTATTCGCTGTACGGCGTGCTTGCGCCCACGCGCTCGTTTGCAATCAGCAATATTTCCGTCTTTTTCCCAGTTATAAGTTTTGTGGGCAGGGTAGACCTCTTCGCCGTTTACGCGTTCGATTTGGTGGTGCTTTTCGCCGTAGTTTTAAATATACAGATGGCGGTGCATTGCCTGTGCAAGGCGTTTGACAAAAATTGGAAAATAGTCTATTCGCTGTGCGTAAACGCCGTGTTGATTGCCATAACTTTCGCGTTCAACAACCACTATACGGTGCTTCAAAAGCTTGCTGGGGATTGGTTCTGGATACCCGCTCTGCTGTTCGCATACGTAATACCCGTACTCTGCTGGGCGTTGAGGAGGAAGGCAAGATGAAGCGACCCCGTTTAAAGCACGCGCTCGGCATTGTTTACGTGCTCATTTTAATAGCCTTTTCCTTTCTGTTTTTTACCAACGATTTCGGCATTGTCGATTTGCGCAAAACCTCGGTAGTAATAGGCGTTGCGCTCGATATCGAGGAGGACGAGGTTGTGCTTACCGCACAACTTGCCGTGCCCCAGCCCGCGGAAAACGGTGAAAACACAAAATTCAACATAGTTTCGGGCAAGGGCGCAACCGTCGCTTCGGCGCTTAACGAAGTAAACGTAAAGACGGGCTTTTATCCCAAGCTGGTGTTTTGCAAACTAATTCTGTTGGGAGAAAGCTGTTTTCAGAGGGATATAACAACGCTGTTGGACTATTTTTACCGCAACGAATACACGGGGCTTACGCTTAACGTTGCGGCTTGCGAGGGCAAGGCTTCGGAGCTGATTGCCCAGCAGTTCCCCTGCGGCAACTCGGCTACTGACGTAATAGACAAACTGCTTTCCTCCGAGGCGCAGGCTTCCGCCAACGTGGCTACCGTTACCATAAAGGACGTGGGCGAAAAGCTGTTTTCCAAGAGCGCGAGCGTGCATATGCCATATCTTGAAAACGGTGTGTTGGAAGAGAACGGCGGCGGGAGCGAAGGCGGCGG
>CAJUHT010000006.1:0-62772 GCA_910586035.1 uncultured Christensenella sp. | reverse complement strand
GGCGGCGGGAGCGAAGGCGGCGGTTCGGGCGGCGGACAGTCGGGCGGCGGCTCGGGCGGCGGAGGCGGCGCGCAGAGCCAGCAGTGCGAAGAAAGCGAGCTGACCTGCAACAAGTGCGCCGTATTTGCGGGCGGAACGTGCAAGGGAATACTCGACGATAGGCAGACCTTTGCGCTCAATTTGATTTTTAACGACGTGAAGCACGCGTTTGTGGAGAGCGGAGAGGGCGAAGAAATGCGCGTTTTAGGGCTTAGAAATTGCAAGGGTGAAGTGGGGTTGAAGATGGAAAACGGCGCGCCCGTCTTGCAGTTCAAGTTTAAGGCTACGGCAAAAGTGCAGGACGAAAGCAACGGATATACTCCACAGAAGGGGCAACAGGCAAGGCTGGATAAAGAGGTGCTTAAAGAGGGTGAAAAGACAATCGGCGGTATGTTCGAGGACCTGTTTAACAGCTCGCGCACGCTCGGTTGCGACGTTATAGGTTTGCGCACTATGCTGTATAAAAAGTTTTATAACGAGTACGAACGGTTTGCCGAAAATATATACGACAATATTTCGGTGAGTTATAACGTATCGCTCAAATCTTCGGGTTAAATTTATAAAAAACTAAATAGTTGCGGCATATATAGGGGGCAATCGAGCCTTAAAGCATAATTTAAGGGGCGCGGAAGTATCCGCGCCCCCGTGTTTTACGGCTTTTTTTAAAGGGTGTGCATATGCGCAAGCGTTTCTATAATAAGGCGCGCAAGCGTTTTAACGTCGCCGTCGGTAACGTCGTCGGCGCGTATGGCGGCAAGAATATCCGCCGTCTTTTTTGCTCCGTCGCCCGTTACGTCCCTCTCTATCGCGTTGGCGATTTCCGCGGCGGTTTTTTCCACCGCTTCGTTGGGAACATAGCCCTCAATAAGCGTTGCTATAACCCCCTCGGTCGCGTTAGTCGCCTTGCCGTCGCGCAGGAATTGCTCGTACCATACGTACATAAGCGTGGACAGCGCGCCTACCGAAAAGCCGTGCTCCAAAACGCTTACGTAGTTTTTCGCCACAAATACAAAGCTCAGGTTTACAAGCGCGGCGTAGCCTGCGTACAGTATCGAGCCGATTATAAACGGCGCAAGCGTTACAAGCTTTTTTTTGCACTTTTTAAACAGCGTAAGCTTTAATATCTGCACTAAGGCGCAGGTTACCGCGGCAAGGGCGAATATGTCCAAACCGTAAAACGTAAAGGTGTCTATAATTTGTATAACCGTCATTTTTCTCCTTTTCAGGCGCGCCCCGCCAAAGTATCCGACGCAATAAAAAGCGCGGCGGCGCCCGCGATTAAAATTATTTTCACCCGACGGTTATAGGTAACTTAAAAAGGCGGGTATAAAACGCGCGGACGGAGAATAAAAATAAAATTAACACGTGCGCATTTCACTTGCGGGCACAGGGGTGGTTGTGGTAAAATTTTTGATATGAGAATGCACAGAAAATCACACTTGGACGAAAGACTTGCAGCCTGCGGCAAAATACTGACTATTGCCGACTTGGCGGATAAGAATATGAAGCGCGCCGCCGCCCAGCGCGAAACGCTCGATTTTGAGCAAATTTTCGGCAACGACAACCCTGTCCGCCTCGAAATAGGTTGCGGCAAGGGCAAATTCGTGTGCGAGCTTGCCGCGCGCAACCCCGACGTAAATTTTATCGCCGTGGAAAAAATTTCTAACGTGCTTATTGAGGCGGTGGAAAGAGCTTTAAACGAGGGGCTTAAAAACGTTCACTTTATAAACAGCGCGGCGGAGGTGTTGCCGCGGTACGTAAGCGAGGGCGCGGTCGAGCTTATTTATCTCAATTTTTCCAATCCGTTGCCCAAGCTGGGCTACGCTAAACAGCGGCTTACCCACCCTAAATTTTTAGAGGAATACAAAAAGCTCCTGCGCGCAGGCGGCAGGATAATTCAAAAGACGGACGACGGCGATTTTTACCGCTTTTCACTGGAAAGCTACGCCGAGTGCGGATATAAAATTTTAGAAAAGTGCGAAGATTTGCACGCCCTGCGCGACTGCGAAAATATAGTAACCGAACACGAAAAGAGGTTTGCCGATATGGGCAAAAATATTTACAGGATTATAGCCGAAACTTAAATGCTCCCCGTATATATCGCGTTGATTTGCGCAGGTTGCGCGCTTTTGTTCGCGGCGTTTATCCTGTTTTCCAACAACTGCATTAAAATTTCAAAGTATAAAATAGATAGCGCCAAAGCCCCCGAAAGCGGGGTTAAAATTGTGCATCTTTCCGATTTGCACGGCAAACGCTTCGGCAAAGCCAACGCCCGCCTCGTTAAAAAGATTAGGGCGATAAAGCCCGATTTTATAGCGATTACGGGCGATATTATCCACAAGTACCGCCCGCGCGATATGCAGGTTGCCTTAGAAGCGGTAAGCGCGCTTGCCGCGGTTGCGCCCGTGTATTACGTAAGCGGAAACCACGAAATGCGCAGTACGAAGTACAAGCAATTCAAAGAGCGGCTAATCGACGCGGGCGCGGTGGTATTGGACGACGAAACGCTCGCCGCGTTCGGCATAACTGTCGCGGGCGTAAACTGCGCCCACATAAAGGCGGGTAAATTTTTCGGGCTTGCCGAAGGGGAGGGCTTTAAACTGCTGTTGGCGCATCTGCCGCAGTATATAGACCGTTACGCGCTGGCGGGGTACGATTTAACTTTGTGCGGGCACGCGCACGGCGGGCAGTGGCGCATACCGTTTACTAAAATAGGCGTGTATTCGCCGGGGCAGGGGCTGTTCCCAAAATATACCTCGGGAGTTCATTCGTGCGGCAATATGCGGCAGGTAATATCGCGCGGGCTGGGCAATTCGCAGTGCCCGCTAAGGCTTTTCAACCGCCCCGAAATAGTCGTTGTGGAAATTATTAAGACAGAAAGATAAATACAAAAAGGGCTTCCCGTTACGGTAATTCGCATAGGGAATTTAATAAAACGCAAATAAAAAGATTTAGGCATAGCGTTAAGCTGTGCCTTTTCTGTACTTTTTTTCGTGGACGAACTAGGCTACTCGTAGCCTAGTGAGATATAGATATGTTTTATATTTCCCGCAAAATTCAATAGGTTGCGTTCTTTCATTTTTCGTGATATAATGATGATACGATAAACAGTAATTTAGCGTAAGGATACTATGATTGATAGCGAATATAATGAAACAATAAAATCCGATGTTTTGAACTTCGGAAATAGAATTGTAAACTGTTGGGGGTACCGAATTGATAACGGATATGTCATTATAGATACAGGCTATGAAAATAGTTATAGGAATTTCAAAAAGAAACTGAAAGCAAATAATATTAAAATCAATCAAATTAAATATTGCTTTATGACACACGCACACGACGACCACGCCGGATTTATAAATCAGCTTTTGTTCGATAATCAAGAAGTGAAAGTCATTATGAGCGATAAAGGGATTGACACTTTACGCAAAGGGCAAAACTCTTTTGTCGGCGGTTGTACAAGTAAAATTGCACTTGCATTTTGCAATGTGATGAAGTTGTTCGGGATGGGACAGCACAAATTTCCGCCTATACAAGCCGAATATGAAAGTAGGCTAATCATTATATCAAATGACAATAGGGCTTATTTGGAACAAGAGCTAAACGGCAAAATCGTAGAAACAGCAGGACATACTTCTGATTCTATTTCGTTGCTTTTGAATAATGGCTATCTGTTTTGCGGTGATGCGGCAATGAACGGATTTCCAAGCAAACATAACATAACGATTTGGGCGGAAGATAAGGTAGCATTTTTGCAGTCGTGGCAAAAGATTATTACATTACAGCCTACCAAAATTTTTTCGGGGCACGGAAAACCGTTTAATGTTCAAATTCTAAAAAGGAATATCGGATTTGTCGAAAACATAAAATTGCACGCTCTAAAACACAAATAAATTTCAATTTATCTTTCTAAATAGTTTGTAGTAAAACGCTCTCGAACATTTCGTTCGAGAGCGTTTGTCATCGCTTGAAAATACAACTCTAAAAAATTTAGTTTTTTATTCCCTATGGGAATTGCGCATTCGGGGAAGCCCTTTTAAATTATAAATTATTTTATGAGCAACGCGAGTATCGCCTTTATGGCGTGCAGTTTGTTTTCCGCCTGAGTGTAAACTACGCTCTGCTTGCCGTCGATAACTTCGGGCGCCACTTCAACGCCGCGCCGCGCGGGCAGGGGGTGCATAAACATTGCCGTGCCCGCCGCCTGGGCCATAATGCGGTTGTTTACCTTGTAGGGGGCGAGCGTTTTTGCCTCTTCTTCGGTAAGCTGGGTGTGGTAGCGGTAGCAGTCGGTGTAAACTACGTCGGCGTTCTTTGCGGCAAACAAAGGGTCGTCGGTAATGGTTATGCTTCCGTACTGTTCCGCCCTTTCCAAGTGCTCGGTTTTAACCGTGTAGCCCTCGGGAGTGGCAACGGCAACTTCCATACCGCACTTTACCGCGCCCATCAACAGGGAGGCGGCTACGTTAGTGCCCTTGCCTATATAGGCTATCTTAACGCCTTCGAGTTTTTTCTTGTGTTCCCATATGGTGAAAAGGTCGCTTACCGCCTGCATAGGCACAAAGTCGGAGTTGGTGGAGTTGATTACGGGAATGGGCGAAACCTCGGCAAAATTTTCAAGTTCGCGCTGGGCGATGCCGCGGGTAATCAGCGCGCCTACGCCGTAGCGGCATATAACGTTTACCACGTCCTTTATGTTTTCGCCCGCGCGCATATCGTTTTCGTTGTACGGCAGATTTACGCTCTCGCCGCCCAATTGCCGTATGCCTATTTCCAGAGCCGACTTGGTCCTCAGCGAAGCGTCGCCGAAGAGCAGGGCGATTGTTACGTCCTGTAAAATAGCCGTTCTCTCGTGCGCGGCAAATTTAGCCTTCATCTGTTTGGTGGCGTAAAGCAGTTCAAACAGCTCTTCCGTAGAGTAGTCGGCAAGCCGCGTCATATGCTTCTGGTTTACCGAGTAGCTCGGCGAGTAGCGGTTAATATCCATAATTCCTCTTATAATGCCGCGCGCGTTGCGCGCGGTAAGTCTGTATAATTTATTTTATCACCGTTTTTAATTTTTATCAAGCGTTTGCCGCGAGTATACGCAACCGCAGTAATTCTGCCTGTAAAGTTTGTGCTCTTCGCTGAGTTGCAGGCTTCTAAGGTATCCGTTCGATTTCTTAAAATCGCAGGGCAGCCACTTTACGGCGTACTTCTTTTCCAACCCGTAGCCTATTTCGTTTATAATGCGCGCGTCTTTAAGCGGGCTTAAAGTGAGGGTGGTGGTAAAGTAGTCGTAACCGTTTTCCGCCGCTTCGCGCGCGGTGCGCTCCAATCGCAGTTTAAAGCAGGCGCGGCAACGCTCGCCCCCCTCGCGGCAGTTTTCAAGCCCCTTTACTGCGGAGTAAAACGCGCCTTCGTCGTGTTCGCAGTCGCGCGCGTCCGCCCAGCCCGTTTGCTCTATAAAGCGTATCAGCTCGGCTTTGCGCTTTAAGTATTCTCCGTCCTCGATATTGGGGTTGTAGAAAAACGCGGTAATTTTAAAATGAGCTTTAAGCCTTTCAAAACAGGCGGAAGAGCAGGGGGCGCAACAGGCGTGAATCAGCAACCTGTTGTTTTCGCCCGACAGCCTTTCGGCTGTTTCGAGCATAAGCGCGTTGTAGTTTTTTGCGTTCATATTTTTATTGTACACCCCGCAGGCGGTTTTGGCAAACAAAATTTTTTCCATAAATTTTCAAAATACGTGCGCAGAGCGGTTGGTAAAATATCTCAACCGTGGTATTATAGATTATAAGGAAAATTATTTTTCAACGGACGGTAACGGTAATGGCAAATTTACAGCTTAAACATCTCAGCAAACTCTATCCTTCGGGCGAGCTTGCTCTCTATAAAGCCGACCTTCAACTTTCCGACAGCGAATTTATTGCCGTTGTCGGCGGTGAGAAGAGCGGTAAATCCACCCTTCTTCGCGTAATCGCGGGGCTTGAAGAAGCCACGGAGGGTGAGATAATCGTAGGCGATAAGGACGTAACCAACCTCCCCTCCCGCGATAGGGACGTCGCAATGATATTTCAGGGCAACTCGCTTTACCCCTCGCTCAACGTGTTCGAGAATATGGCTTACGGGCTTAGGGTGCGCAAGGCTTCCAACACGCTTATAGAACAGCGCGTAAAGGTTGCCGCCGAAATTTTGGGGCTTACGGAAGTGTTGTACCGCAAACCCAAGTCGCTTACCGCCGAGCAGAAGCAGAAAGTTGCGTTCGGCAGGGCGATAGTAAGGGAACCCAAGCTCTATCTTCTGGACGACCCCATTTCGGGCGTCGCTCCCGACGTGCGCGAAAGGCTTCGCTCCGTGCTTATAAATTTGCAAATGAGAATGAAGGGCACTTTCCTCTACGCCACCAAAAACGTAAACGAGGCGCTGACTATGGCTACGCGTATGATTGTTCTGCGCGACGGCTTCGTTCAGCAGGTGGATACGCCCGCCAATCTTTACGACTATCCCGAAAACGCTTACGTGGCATTTACGGTAGGTTCGCCCACGGTCAACTTTGTAAACAACGCGCAAATAGAGAGGGACGAAGGCGGCGTTTACGCGGTAAGCGAGGGCGTGCGCTTCCCGTTGCCCGAAAATATAGTAAATAGGTTCGCTCTGCTCGAAGAGTACGCAAACAGCGGCAAAAAGGTCATTTTGGGTCTGCGCCCCGAAGATATAACCGTAGGCGCTGACGGGCTTGCCAAGGCGGTTGTGGGCACCGTTGAAGAAATAGCGGGCGCAAATTATGCCGAGTGCGAGATTGGCAAACTTTCGCTCATAGTAAGGGCGGACGGCGTAAACAAGGGCGACGAAACGCATATAAAGCCCGACACTTCGCACGCGTATCTGTTCGACGCGGAAACGCGCCTGACCCTATTGGAGAGGGACGGCGGCTACGTAGAAACGGAGCATACCGACGCGCGGTTCAAGCCGTTGACTTTCAACGAAGAGGCGGAGCTGAAAAAGAAGTTCAGCCTTTCGGATAAAAAAGCTCAAAAGAAGAAAAAATGATTAACCTTATAAATAATTATAAATAAGGGCAAAATTTAAGCGCGCAAGTATAAGCCGCGCCGTATCGGGCAATACCCAATACGTATATTTTAAACCCTAAGGTGCAATTTTGGAAGTAGTTCTCGACGCGTTAAAGGATACTCTAATCGTATTCCCGTTTATCTTAATAATCTATATGCTGATAGAGCTGCTTGAAAACGGCACTACGGCGGCTAAAACTCGCCGTGCGTTGCAAGGTCCGCTTGCTCCTCTGTTGGGCGGCGCGACGGGGCTTGTGCCGCAATGCGGTTTTTCGGTTATGGCGGCGCGCCTGTACGACAGCGGACTTATCCGAACGGGCACTATAATGGCGGTGTTTTTGGCAACCAGCGACGAGGCTCTTATAATTTTGCTTGTAAACAGCCCGCTTAGCGCGCACGCCGCGCAGGCTATTTTGCCGCTAATAATCGTCAAGTTAATTGTTGCGGTAGCCGTCGGATATCTTGTAAACGCGCTTATACCCGACCGCCGCACGGAAGTTCAGCCGCTGTATTCGGAAACGGGCAACGCGACCTCATATTCCTGCGGGCACGAGCACGAGGGTAAATCTTCTGCAAGGCTGTATCTTTTAGAACCGCTGTACCACGCGTTAAAAGTTACTGGGTTCATTTTGCTTGTAAACCTGATTTTTGGCTTTATAATTGCAGAGGTGGGGGAAGATAAAATTGCCAGCGGCTTAATTGGCGGCAATTACTTTCAGCCATTTATTACGGCGGCGGTAGGGCTTATACCAAATTGCGCGTCCTCTACGGTTATAACTGAAACGTTTGTAAAGGGCGGCATAACTTTCGGTAGTTGTATAGCTGGTCTTTGCACAAACGCGGGGCTTGGTATGGTGGTGCTTTTAAAAAACACAAAAAAAATCAAACGCAACCTGTTGCTTGTTGTTGCTATGTACGCCGTATCCGTTATTGTGGGCATAGTTATCAACGTTGTATGCGCGGCGTTCGGCATATAAAACAACCTTAAAATAATATGATTTTTATGCCCGCAAACGATTGACTTTTGTTTGCGGGCTTTGGTATAATTTGTAAGCGTTTTAAGAACGCAACTCTTTGAACAGGGGAGGTGAAAACAGTGTCAACAATTAAAGTAGGCGAAAACGAGTCGGTTGAAAGCGCTTTAAGAAGATTTAAGAGAAAGTGCTCGCGCGACGGCATCATCGGCGACCTTAGAAAGAAAGAATTCTACGAATCACCTTCCGTAAAAAGGCGCAAGAAGAGCGAAGCGGCAAGAAAGAGAAATAAAAACTAAGTAAATTAAACTCTACCGAAGATAAAACTTGGGTAGAGTTTTTTCATTGAAAAATATGTCGTAAATATGCGCTTATTGTAAATGCGGCAATGGCGCGGCGGGTGAATTATGGATGATATTAAGGCGATAGCAAAACAGGCAAAAAGGCGTCTTGGCTCTGATTTTTGGCGCAGGTGCAAAGAGGACGTGGATTATACCGCGCGGCAGGCGGAAATGAACGGCAAA
Source organism: uncultured Christensenella sp. (assembly GCA_910586035.1). Lineage (GTDB taxonomy): Bacteria > Bacillota > Clostridia > Christensenellales > Borkfalkiaceae > Coproplasma. The sequence goes on along the minus strand of CAJUHT010000006.1, from coordinate 54,183 downwards.
AATGCAAACAGGGTAAAATCGCACCTGTACGAGCGCGTGCGAAGCGTTATCCGCGGCGAGGAAGAGGACGAATTTTATTTAAAGGTAAAAAAGCTGTTGGATGAGTACGGCGAAGTTTCGGACGCGCTTGGGCGGCTTACCGACAGGGAGTATTTTCAAACGCTTTCTTATGAGGAGCGGCAAAGATACACTATGGAACTTTCGGCAAAATACCTTGCCGCATTGGAAAAATACAGAAAAGAAAAAGAGAGCGCGTTATAGTCAATTACCTTGATTATACGCGCCCTCTGTGCTATAATACAAGCGAAAAAACTTGCTTGCAATGGATTTTGCGCGCCGTATAAAACTTTAATTTAGTTTTGTGCAAGAAATACGGCGTAGCGTAAGCGGCGCAAAAAATTCCGCCGTTTTTCCATTGCTACGTTATAATTTAAAAGTGCGAAAGGGGCTTTAACTTTCAAGGTGCGCTATGGATGAAATTTTGGAAAAACTAAACGAAGAACAGCTAAAACCCGTAACGGATACGCAGGGCGCGGTGCTTGTGCTTGCGGGCGCGGGCAGCGGCAAAACGCGCGTTTTAACCTCGCGTATTGCGTACATACTTGAAAAGCGGCTGTGCTTGCCCTCTAACGTGCTTGCAATAACCTTTACCAACAAGGCGGCAAAGGAGATGAAGGACAGGCTTGGCGCGGTGCTTGGCGACGTGGAAAATATGTGGATTTGTACAATTCACTCTATGTGCGTGCGCATACTTCGCCGCCACGGCGACGCAATAGGCATTCAGCCCAATTTTTCAATATACAGCGAAACCGAACGAAGCAACGTAATTAAAAAAGTTTTTAAAGAGTTGGAGCTGGACGAAAAACTTTTAAAGTCTGTAAAGTACCATATAGGCAACGCAAAAATGCTGGGGCTTGACCCCGACGAGTACGGCTTGCGTTATAAGCACGAGGACAACATACGCACGGCGTGTCAGGTATACCAGAGGTATAACGAGTATCTTTCCGATTGCAACGCGCTTGACTTTGACGATTTGCTTGTGCAGACGTTGCGCCTTTTGCGCGGCAGCAAAGAGGTAAAGGAATATCTTTCCGATAAGTTTAAATACATACACGTTGACGAGTTTCAGGACACAAATACGGTGCAGTATTCAATTATACGCCTGCTTGCTTCTAAGCACGGCAACCTTTTTGCCGTTGGCGACGACGACCAGTCCATATACGGCTGGCGCGGCGCGGAAATAGAGAATATTTTGCAATTCGATAAGGACTATCCCCAAGCTAAGGTGTATAAGTTGCAGCGCAACTACCGCTCTACCAAGTCTATTTTAAACCTTGCAAACGCAGTAATAGCAAAGAACGGCAAGCGGCATAAAAAGACGTTGTGGACGGACGCCGAAGAAGGGCAAACGCCAGAATACGTTCAGTCGGAAGAGGAAAAAGACGAGGCTTTATTTGCGGCAAAAACCATAAACGCCGCGGTATATGCGGGGGGCAAATACTCCGACTTTGCCATTTTGATGAGAATAAACGCCCTCACCCGCTCCTACGAGCAGGAATTTGGAAAGTACGGAATCCCGTATAAAGTTTTCGGCGGTTTCAAGTTCTTCGAGCGCAAGGAAATAAAGGACGTTCTGGCATATTTACGCCTCATAGCCAACCCGTTCGACGACGAGGCTTTTACGCGCATAATCAACGTGCCGCGCCGCGGCATAGGCGCTAAAACTTTGGAAGTGATGGAGGAATATGCGCGGAGCAACGGTCTTTCGCTGTACGACGCGTGTATAGACGCCGACGACTTGCGTCTGCCCCAATCCGCTAAAACCAAAATTGCGGACTTTGCGGACTTAATCAAAAAACTTGTAATAGCTTCGGTAGACGGCGGGGTTGCCGACCTTGTCCGTCAATTGCTGATTGAAACCGATTTGAAATCGGCTTACGACGACCATACCGACGACGGCGACGCCAAGCTTGCCAACCTTGACGAATTTATAGCGGCGGTGGACGACTACGTCCGCCTTAACCCGCAGGCTACGCTCAACGACTATCTCAATCAGGTAACGCTTGCTTCGGATATAGACGAGCTGGACGACGGCAATTACGTTACGCTTGCAACCATACATTCGGTAAAGGGGCTGGAATTCAACAACGTTATTGTCTGCGGGTTGGAGGACGGAATTATGCCCACTTCCCGCGCAAAGGACGACCCCTCGGCAATGGAGGAGGAACGCAGGCTGATGTACGTTGCCATAACGCGCGCAAAAAAACTTTTATGGCTTACGCGCTCGCGCAGTCGCTATCTGTACGGGCACAGGGAGGCAACCGTTCCCTCGCCGTTCACGCGCGATATTTTAGGCATTGTTAAGCAGAGCGGCGGCGAAGCGACTTACGGCAGAAGAAATTCCTACGGCGGCTACGGCGGCAACAATTACTCAAACGGCTACGGCGGCTCCCCGCAGTCGCGTTACGGCGGCGCGCGCTCCGACTACGGCAACGACGGTTACGAGGGCGACTATTGGGAGGGTACTTCATCCCGCGGGAAAAGCGTTTATACCTCCGACTCTGGGTATTCCGCCGACCCGCCCGCATATACCAAAACGCAACCTGCGGCAACGCGTTCCAAACCCTTTTCCGCCGCATCATCTTTCGGCGGCGCGGCAACCAAAAAGCAGGGCGCAAAGAATTATACGGTCGGCTGTAAGGTGCTTCACCCCAAGTTTGGCGCGGGCACGGTAATAGCCGTTAAAAACGGCGGAAGCATTGTGGATATAGCTTTCGAAAATCAGGGAATAAAAGAACTTTCGGCGGCGATAGCCCCCTTGGAAATTTTATAATATATGAAAGACAGAGTAAGATATTTAATCGACACGCTCAACAAATGGGCGTACGAATATTACGTGCTTGACGCGCCGTCCGTTTCCGACAGGGAGTACGACAAGCTGTACGACGAATTGCGCGCGATAGAAGAGCGGACGGGCGAGGTGGAGTTCGACAGCCCCACCAAGCGCGTTGGCGGCGAGCCTGTAAAGGGCTTTGAAAAGCACCGTCATATCAGCCGCCTGTACAGTTTGGATAAGTCGGTAACGTACGAACAGCTTTCGGCGTTTTTTACGCGCGTGGAAAAGTCGGTTTCCGCCCCCGCATACACCGTGGAGTACAAGTTCGACGGGCTTACTATGTGTCTTACTTACGAGGGTGGCAGATTTGTGCGCGCCACCACCCGCGGCAACGGAGTGGAGGGCGAGGACGTTACGGCGCAGTGCCTTACTATAAAGAGCTTTCCGCTGTCAATAGGCTACAAGGGCACGCTGGAAGTGCAGGGCGAGGCGGTTATACGCCTTTCCGTATTGGAAGAGTACAATAAGACGGCAAAGGAACAGCTTAAAAACGCGCGTAACGCGGCGGCTGGCGCGATACGCAATTTAGACCCCGCGGTAACTGCCGAGCGCAAGCCCGAAATACTATTTTACAACGTAAATTATATGTCGGAGGGCAAGCTGGAAACGCAGAGCGCGCACTTCGGGTTTTTAAAGGAAAACGGGTTTAAAGTGTTCCCATTTTTGCGCGTATGCCAAAGCGGGGAAGAGGTCGTTTCCGCAATAGAGGAAATAGAGGTCGGGCGCAAGAGCTTGGACGTATTGACGGACGGCGCGGTAATAAAGCTTAACGACTGTACCGCCCGCGAAGAAATGGGCTATACGGATAAGTTTCCTCGCTGGGCTATGGCGTACAAGTTCGAGGCGGAGGAAGCCGAAACGGTTGTAAAGGACGTGCGCTGGCAGGTTGGCAGAACGGGCAAACTTACCCCGCTTGCCGAAGTGGAGCCCGTAGATTTGGGCGGCGCAACCGTGCGCAAGGCAACGCTCAACAACCTTGGCGATATTGCAAAAAAGGACGTAAAAATCAACAGCCGCGTGCTTATCCGCCGCTCTAACGAGGTAATACCCGAAATTTTGGGTTGCGTGGGGCACGCCGAAAACAGTATAGACGTAGTCAAGCCCGAAGTATGCCCTTTCTGCGGGCAACAGCTTACCGAAACGGGCGCAAATCTGTTTTGTACAAACAGGCTATGCAAGCCGAGAATTGTGGCTACGCTCGCTCACTTTGCAAGCAAGGGGGCAATGGATATAGATGGTTTTTCGGAAGCCACCGCAACGGCAATGCACGATACTTTGGGGGTGCAAAGGGCTTCGGCTATATACTCGCTTACAGCCGAAGATTTGGGCAAGTTGGAAGGCTTTAAGGAAAAAAAGGTAAACAATCTGCTTGCCGCGATTGAAAAAAGCAGAAACGTAACGCTTGACGCGCTCATTTTTGCGCTGGGCGTTGACGGAGTGGGTAAGGTGGCTTCCAAAGCCCTTGCCGAGCACTTCGGCAGTATTGAAAGTCTGCGTGCGGCAACCGAGGAAGAGCTTGTAAATTTAAACGATATTGGCGAAATAACCGCCCGCGCAATAGTCGGTTGGTTTGGCGATAGCTACAACGCAAACGAGGTGTACGCGCTACTTGGCGAGGTGCGTATAAAGGAGCGGGCAAATGCCGTTGCTTCGGGCATATTCGCGGGGCAATCGGTGGTTTTAACGGGGTCGCTGGCTGATTTTACCCGCAGTCAGGCGCAAAAAATAATAGAGGAAAACGGCGGAGTTTGCCAAAGCGCGGTAACTTCTAAAACGACGCTTGTAATAGCGGGGGAGGCGGCGGGCAGTAAGCTTGCAAAGGCGGAGAAGTTAGGCGTTAAAGTAATAGACGAAGAGCAGTTTAAAGCAATGTTAAACGGCTGAAAATTGACGGGGTAAAAATAAAAAGAGTGGCGGCGGGCAATTTTGCCCGCCGCTAATCGGTTAAAGATATAATTTCGATGTTTCGGGGTAGTGTATTTCCGCCCAGAAATTTGTCATTCTCCAACCCGTGATATAATACTCAATATAGATAGTTTCATTAGCTTTACTTCGCATATACTTATCCGCGCCGAGTGCAATATAAGCTATTCCGCCATTCACTTCCAAAGAAGCACTGAAATTTGTTGTTGTATATGTCGTGTTTATTTTACCATTGCCGTGGTCTGCCAAAACTTTGTCCATATAATAGGCATCGCTAATTTGAGTTTGATTATAAAAATAGAAATGTTCTTTTGATGCGTATATGTCCGTTGAATTTGGATTTTCATAAATAATTTTTTCTTCATTGCCACGGATTTTTGCCATTATATGTTTCATTTCAGCGTGAAAATCGACTGAAACATAAACTGATTTATCCCAATCTACTTCCGGCGCTTCTTCTTTAAAGTTAAGCGTATATTTGATAGCCGGCGTTTGCCAATAAATAACTTCGCTGAAACTGTTTTTATCCAAAAAAGTTTTTATTTTCGTCTTTTGCTTATACCAGCCGGCTTTTAACCGCGTGCCAACGGCGGGCATTTTGCGCGAGGTGTAAAGTTGTTTATCGGGCGTATACCAGCCGCCGAATACGTAGCCTTCTCTTAAAGGTTTGGGTAAAGAAATAAGCGTTCCGCTTTTATCGCAAATATCGGTTATCTCTTCGCCTCCGTTGCTGTCAAAAACAATTTTAGGTTTCCATACCGCTTTAAGCGTGGTATTTGATTGCGGCATTACGGCAAACTCCGCCGCGCTTCCGTCAGGTTTTTCCCAATTTACAAAATTATAAAGGTCTCTCTGCGGTGCGGGCAGTGAAATTTGTGCGCCCGGTCTTGCAACCAAAGGGGCAAGGCGTTCGCCGCCGTCGGTGTCAAATTCTATTGTGGTTGCCCATTCGGCGGCATAAAGCGCGGTGCTTTCAACTATATTGCCCGTAAACGGCGTTACGTCATCGGGGGAGCGTTTCCAAAACAAAACACCTTCTCCGCGGGAGTTGCGCGTGTTGTAAATCAAATTTTTAACGGGAGTGTCGTAAGGAACTTTTACCGTTTCCGCCGTAAGTCCGTTGTCAAAATTCAAAACCACCGTGTATGTTGCCGCTTTAAAACCTGCGTATAAATTTATACGGTTGTTTTCGCCGCTAATGTCAAAGTTGCTTTCGTTTATTTCGGAAACTACGGGTATAAGCCCGAATTTGTCGCAGACCTGTATGCCTTCGCAATTTTCTTGGGTGTACCACCCGCAGAACTCTTTGTGCGGCGATTTTAAGTTGAGCGGCAACTCGGGCAGTTTGCCGTTATACTCAACTTTGTATTCGCGGCTTGCAGTAACTTCCGCGCCCGCATAATCCAAAATTACGCTGTACTGTCTGGCTTTCCACTGAGGGAACAGCACTATATTTGAGTTATTGTTGAAAACCGCAAGAGAATTACCCTGCGCCGTTATATATTGCTTTCCGCCTTCAATCTGGTCGAAAAGTCCTAAAAAATCGTAGCCCGTTCGTTGGGGCACGCTTTCCAAAACGTAGCTCTCGCCGCCCGTTACCATCAGCTGATGCGTTCCGTTATCGTCCGTGTACTGTATGGTAAAATTTTTCGGGGCATCGTTAATACAGCCTGCGATAGGTGTTACGCCCAATAATACCGCGGCTAAAACAGTTGCAGCAAACTTGAATTTAACTTTCATATGTCATCCCGTGCTTCTCTTTTATTAACTTTCGTTAACGAAATTGATTTTACCATTAACTTTCGTTAATGTCAACAGAAAAACTAATAAAAGTTAGTAAAATGTCAATAAAAAGACGGAAGATATATGCAGGAATTTAAGGACAGACTTAAAGAATTAAGGGAAGAGCGGGGGCTTTCTATGAAGGAACTCGGCTTAAAAATAGGCGTAAGCGACGCTGCCGTATGTAAATGGGAGAACGGCGTTTCCGAACCTAAAATAACTTACGTTTTAAGGCTTGCAAAATTTTTCGAGTGTTCAACCGATTTTCTTTTGGGCGTAACGGACGAGTATCTTTTTGCAGATTACAAAAAGAGCGAAGGGGAATTGGGGGTTCGCAGAGATATGCAGGGCGCTGATTTGTTTTTTGAAAAGTGCGGCAAATAATTAGTATTGCACAAAGTTGTTAAATTAAAAAATAAAACGCGCCGCGCGGCAAAATTTTTGCCGCGCGGCGCTTAACTTTTTTAAATTACTTTAAATATTTTTTTAAATCGTTTACCCTGTCAAGCTTCTCCCAAGGGAGGGCGGGTTTGCCGAAATGACCGTACGCCGCCGTCTGCGAATAGACGGGCTTTCTCAACCCCAGCGTTTTAATTATGGCGTAGGGGCGCATATCGAATTCCTTTACAAGTATATCGGCAATTTCTCCGTCGGCAAGTTTGCCCGTTCCGAAGGTGTTTACAAACACGGATACGGGGCGGGATACGCCAATCGCGTAGGCAATCTGCAATTCTATCTTATCGCAAAGCCCCGCGGCTACGGTGTTTTTGCATACGTATCTTGCCATATACGCCGCCGAACGGTCCACCTTGGTGGGGTCTTTGCCGGAGAATGCTCCGCCGCCGTGCGCGCAAGCTCCGCCATAGGTATCGACTATTATTTTTCTGCCCGTAAGTCCGCTGTCGCCCTCGGGTCCGCCGATTAAAAACCTGCCCGTGGGGTTTACGTAGATGCGGGTATCGCTATCCAACAGCTCCTTGGGCACAACGCCGTTTATAACCGTTTCAATTATGTCGGCGCGCAATCTTTCCTGCGTTACGCTTTCGTCGTGCTGGGTGGAAACTACTATCGCGTCCGCGCGCACGGGCTTGTCGCCTTCGTATTCGATTGTAACCTGCGTTTTTCCATCGGGGCGGAGGTAAGGGAGTTTGCCGCTCTTTCTCGCCTCGGTAAGCCTTTCGGCAAGCTTGTGCGCAAGGGTTACGGGCAGTGGCATATACTCGTCCGTTTCCGAACAGGCGTAGCCGAACATCATTCCCTGGTCGCCCGCGCCCAACTCGTCCTCGGCTTCCGTAACGCCGCCCCGCCTTTCGAGCGAGTTGTTTACGCCAAGCGCAATGTCGGGGCTCTGCTCGTGCACCGATACGGTTATAGCGCATTTATCGTATGCAAAACTTCCGAAGTCGTAGCCTATTCTCTTGATTGTGCGGCGGGCGATTTCCTGATAGTCCACCGCGGCGGTGGTTGTAACTTCACCCATAATCAGCATACCGTCGTATGCGGCGCAACACTCCACGGCGCAACGCGCGGCGGGGTCGCGGGCGATAATTTCATCTACTATGGCGTCGGAAACCGCGTCGCAAAGTTTGTCGGGGTGCCCTTCCGTAACGCTTTCGCTGGTAAATAATTTTTTCATAGCCGTTCCTCTTTTTCTTAAAGTAAAAAACCCGTTCGCATACCGAACGGGCTGAATTGCTTTTAAAATACCCATCGGTACGGTATTAGCACCTTGCATTGCAGGTTGCTGTGTGGTCGCAGAGCCGTTCTCTCGCACACTCTTTATAGGTTACGTTGATATTATATATTCATAATTTTCCATTGTCAATTAAATTGCAGTAGTTTACAAGCCGTATTTTTTGTGGTACAATCTTGGTATGAAGTGCGCGCTTTGTCCCGTGGAGTGCGGCGCCGACCGAAGTTTGGGCGCAGGCTACTGCGGCGTGCGGGATATTAAAATTGCTAAATACTATCTTCACCCTTACGAGGAGCCGCCCATATCCTTTAAAAACGGAAGCGGATGCGTGTTCTTTTGCGGGTGTTCGTTAAAGTGCGCTTTTTGCCAGAATTACGAGCTTTCCCGCAATACGCGCGGCATAAGCGTTTCCATAAAGCGGCTTGCGGAAATTTTTAAGGAACTGGAAGAGGCGGGCGCGGACAACATAAATCTCGTAACGCCCACGCACTACGCGGATTCTATTGCGGAGGCGTTTGAAATTTACCGCCCTGAAATTCCCGTAGTGTACAATACTCACGGCTACGAAAAGCTCGAAACGCTTAAAATAGTCGATACGTTCGCCGATATTTACCTGCCCGATTTGAAATTTATCGACCCCTTTCTTTCGGAAAGGTACACGGGCAAAAAAGACTATGCAAAATTTGCGCTTGCGGCGGTGGAGTTTATGGCGCAAAAGAAAGTGCAATTCGACGCGGCGGGCAAAATGCTTTCGGGGTGCATAGTAAGACATCTTATTTTGCCTTGCGCGGCGTACGACAGCGTTGAAATAGTCGACTTTGTTTCGCGCCTGCCAGAGGGCGTTTATCTTAGCCTGATGAGCCAATACACGCCTTTCGGCGAAGCGCAAAAATTCCCCGAACTTAAACGGGGGATAACCGACAGGGAGTACAATAAGGTGTTGGAAGCGGTAAAAAGCCGCAATTTAAAAAACGTATTCTTGCAGGACAGAAACAGCGCGGATACGAAATTTATCCCCAAGTGGGACTTTTGAAAAATTATATTTATGCCTATAAGTAATTAAAGCTTATGTGCGCGTATCGATTTATTTATATGTTGGTTTCGTTTTCTTCCGTCGGCTTCGGCTACGGCGACAATTTAATATTTTCGCAGGTTGCCTTTGCCTTAAACGAGGGCGAGCGCGTGGGACTTGTGGGCGAAAACGGAGCGGGCAAGACCACGCTCATAAAACTTCTGCTCGGTCAGCTATACGCCGACGAGGGCGAGGTAATCAAAAAGAACGGCATAAAGATTGGCTACCTCGAACAGAACGGCGGATACGAGAGCGGCAACACCGTTTACGGCGAAATGCGCGAAGTATTCAAAGAGGAGCTTGCGGCTGTGGAAAAGCTTTCCGCGCTGTCCGCCGAGCTTGCGCTGTGCGAGTACGGCGGAAGGGAGTACGCCGCATTAGCGGCAAAGATAGAGGCTCTGCAAAAATTCGTAGCCTCGCGCGATTGCTATAACGTAGACGTAAAAATAAAGACCGTGTTAAACGGTATGGGCTTTTCCGACTTTTACGACAGAGTAATCGACACTATGTCGGGCGGCGAAAAGACGCGCCTTAAACTTGCGCGTCTGCTTTTGGAAAGCCCTGACCTGCTTGTATTGGACGAGCCGACAAACCACCTTGACGTAAACACTCTATATTGGCTCGAAGATTATCTTGCCGCCTACAAGGGCGCCGTGTTCGTGGTATCGCACGACAGATATTTTTTGGACAGGGTTGTCGGCAAGACGGTTGAAATTGAAAACAAGCGCGTAAATTTGTATTCGGGCAACTATTCAAAATATAAAATTTTAAAGGCGGAGCGGTACGAACGCGCGCTGAAAGAGTGGGAGAAGCAGCAGGAAGAAATTAAAAAGTTGCAGACCTACGTCGATAAAAACATAGTGCGGGCAACCACCGCAAGGAGCGCGCAGAGCAGGGTTAAACAGCTTGAAAGAATGGAGCTTTTGGAAAAGCCGTTTCTGCCTCCGCGCCCCCCTAAATTCAACTTTACCTTTGAAAACAACTGCGCGAAAGAGGCGGTTACCATAAGCGGGCTAAACCTTGAAATAGGCGGTAAACGGCTTATATCAGGGGGGCAATTGCAGGTTATGTGCGGTGAAAAGGTTGCCGTGCTGGGTGAAAACGGCGCGGGCAAGTCAACGCTTTTGCGCGCGATAGTAAACGGCGGCAATTGCGCAATAACGTTGGGGCGGTATGCGGCGATTGCGTATTACGACCAGGAAATGGCAAACCTCAACGGCGAAAACACCGTAATGCAGGAACTGTGGGAACGGCACGTTTCTTATTCGCTTACCGAGGTGCGCTCTTCGCTTGCGCGGTGCGGACTTTCGGAAGAGGACGTTGATAAAAAGGTTTCTTCGCTTTCGGGCGGGGAGCGGGCGAAACTTGCGCTGTGCGTGTTTGAAAACTCCCGCGGCAATCTGCTTATATTGGACGAGCCGACAAACCACCTCGACCTGCCCGCAAGGGAAAGTCTGGAAGAGGCGTTAAAGGCTTTCGAGGGCACGGTTATATTCGTATCGCACGACAGGTATTTTACCGAGGCGGTCGCGGACAGAGTGGTTGAAATTTCCGAAGGGCGCATAAATTCATACGGCGGCGGATACGAGGGATATAAGAGGGAAAAGGAAAAGCTTGCGGAAGAGAAGCGGCGCAGCGAGGAAGAGGAAAGGCGCAGGGAGCGCAACGCCGACAGGGAAAAATCGTTCCGCTCGAAAGAGGACAGGGGACGCGAAGCGAGGTTAAAGGCGGAAATAAAGAGCATTGAAGCCGACATATCCCTCAACGAAGCGCTTGAAGAGCGGTTGAACAACAGTCTTGCCGACCCTGCAATCGCCGGAGATTACACTAAGCTTTGTCCCGTATTGGAAGAGTTGAAGGCGGTAAAGGAAAAACTCGAAACGCTGTACGAGAGATACGGCGGACTTTTGGACTGATTGGGAGGCTATTAAAAATGAAACCTCAAAGCAACGAAACAAAGGAGAGGGAAATACCCGAAGCCGAGGGCGCGGCGGAGGAAACCAAGCCCTTGGAAATAAAGGCGGAAACGGTGGAAACGGTAATAAAGGAAGTGCGCCACACAATTTCCGCGGAGGAAACGTTCACGCTTGCAAAAGACGTGTTCGATTTGCGCTGTTTAATAAAGTCCGTTTACGCCAACCGCGCGCAGATTTTAAGGCGACTTTCAATTGTAAATACAATACTTTCGTCCGTGTTCACCCTGCTATATGTTGGGTTTATGGTGTTTTTGGGCGTAAACAAAATAGTTGCGTACACCTCTTGGATTGCGGTGTTTTCCATTATAGGCGTGCACGTGCTGTTTACCGCCGTGTTGGTGGCGTTCAGCCTTGTATGGGGTATAAACTCCAATACCAAGAGCGTTAAAAAGAAAAAGCGGGTGCTTACCTGGCTACGCTTAACAGTGCGTATAAGCTCGCTTTTAATGGGCATTACGGCGGTTATTATGTCGCTTATTTCGGGCACGAGCGACGTTGTCGCCGTGGCGTTGGACACTATTGCGCTTATTGTTTCCATAGTGTTCGTTATACTTTCGCTGTTTCCGCTCATATTCGGCGGGTTGGGCGGGCTTGCCCGCTGGCTCATTTCGCCCACCAAGGTCAAACTGAAATTCTCGTTCGTCGTTTTAGAGTGGTTCCAGCTGTTAAGCAGTGAAAATGCCGCTTCGAAAACGATTAGGCGCGTTTCCAAAAACTATTTGAACGACATAGGCAGATGCGTGGATAACGTTCTGTTGCCCGCGCTTGGCAAAAAGAAGGTGGCAAACATAAATTCGGGGCACTTGATTACGCTTGTAGAGCGCGTGCCCGAGGGGGACAGGCACATAACCGAGGGCGTTATAAAAAACGTATTCGAGTACGCTATGGAGTGCGGTTATATAGTTTCCGACCCCTGTAAGGAGATAGAGCTTCAAGGCAGTATAGAGGTGGAAGAGAAAAAGAAAAAAGCCAAAGCCGCGCAAAAAACGCAGAAGCCTAAAAAGCCCACTTTAAAGGAGCGCATAGGTAAGAAGCTCGGCAAAAAGCTTGTAAGCACGCTTTTGGGCGATACTTCCGCAGATGAAGATTAAGATTGATTAAAATTGATTGCCCGCGGCATATGCCGCGGGCAATCTTCGTTTTATTCTTCTAAACCAATCAGATAATCGGCGGAAACGTTGAAGAATCTACATAATTTTTTCAGCGTGGAAATAGTTGGCTCTTGCTTATTGCTTTCCCAATAAACGATTGCCGACTGCGTGTTGCCTATTTCGTTGGCAAGCTGTTTTTGCGTTAAGCCTTTTTCTAAACGCAATTCTTTCAGTCTTTCTCCAAAGTTCTCCATTTAAAAAAATTATATTAATAAATCATAATTATGATTGACAATATCATAATTATGATTTATTATAATGAAAAGTATACGTAACGGAGATGAATATGAGCAAATATGAAAAGCAGGAAATAGAAAATTTACCTTATAAATACCGCCCGTTGAGTGCGTGGGCGTATTTCGGCTATCAGCTCTTGTTTGCCATTCCGCTTGTGGGCTTTATCTGCCTTATAGTTTTTGCCTGCACGGATAGCAACATAAACAGGCGTAGTTTTGCAAGAAGTTATTTCTGCGGGGTGATTATAGTTGCAATAGTAGTTGCGGTTATACTGCTTATCGCAGTAGTCGGCTTCGGCGGGCTTTCTTCCATACTCGATAAAATAAGATAAATATAAAAAATAAACGGAGCGGTCGGCTATTCAAGCCGACCGCTTTACGTCTTATAAAAATTCGATTATATGTTTATTCCGCTGAAATAAGCCGTTCGGGTCTTCGCGTCGTATACCGCAACCGAAAAGGTGTATTCGCCGCCCCCGTAGTAGTAATATCCGCTTTCTACGCGGGGAACGGACGCGTGATAATATACGTAAGTTTGCTGCTCGAATTCAGCCGTCATAGGCAAAGCCGCCCAGCTTTTTGCCGACTTCAACGCGTCTTCCAACGCCTTGCCGTTGGCTTGGTTAAAGGTGAAAGTGTAGGTTACTTCTCCGTCGCCGAACCAGCCCGTGGTATCAGTCGTTTTAACCGTTTCGCATTTGGGAAGTTTTACGCCGGTTACGGAATAAAATTGGTTTTCGGCGCGCGCCTTAACGCAGGCGGCAAGGGTTGCAACCGCCGCGCACAGCAATGCGCAAACGCCAATCTTTACCGCGGTTTTCATTTAAAACTCCAAACTCTTTTCTATATAAGCTTCAAGCTCGGATATGGGCAGGCGGATTTGTTGCATACTGTCGCGGTCGCGCACGGTAACGGTATCGTCTTGCAGGGTGTCGAAGTCGACGGTGATGCAGTAGGGGGTGCCTATTTCATCCTGACGGCGGTAACGCTTGCCAATCGAGCCTGTAACGTCGTAGGTAACCGAAAATTTCTTTGCGATTTTTTTGTAAACTTCGTCGGCTTTTTCCGAAAGCCCTTTTTGCAGGGGCAGAACAGCCGCCTTGTAGGGCGCGAGGAAGGGGTGCAGGCGAAGCACGGTGCGCACGTCGTTTTTGGCTTCGTCCAAAACTTCCTCGTCGTACGCGTCGGTGAGGTAGGCAAGCACCATACGCTCAACGCCCAGCGAAGGCTCTATAACGTAGGGCACGTATTTCTCGTTGGTAACGGGGTCGGTGTATTCCATACTCTCGCCGCTCTCCGTCTGGTGCTGTGTTAGGTCGTAGTCGGTCCTGTCGGCAACGCCCCAAAGCTCGCCCCAGCCAAACGCGAATTTGTACTCGAAGTCGGTCGTCGCTTTGGAGTAGAAGCAAAGCTCTTCGGGGGAGTGGTCTCTGAGGCGCAGGTTTTCTTCCTTCATTCCGAGGGATAAAAGGAAGTCTTTACAGTAGTTTTTCCAATAGTTAAACCATTCCAAATCGGTGCCCGGCTTGCAGAAGAATTCAAGCTCCATCTGCTCGAACTCGCGCACGCGGAAAATAAAGTTTCCGGGCGTGATTTCGTTGCGGAACGATTTGCCTATCTGACCTATGCCGAATGGCACGCGCATACGGCTCGCCCTCTGCACGTTTTTAAAGTTTACGAATATTCCCTGCGCAGTTTCGGGGCGGAGGTAAACGGTGTTTACGCTGTCCTCGGTTACGCCCTGAAAGGTTTTAAACATAAGGTTGAATTTTCTTATGGAGGTAAAATCGCTCTTGCCGCAGGCGGGGCAGACAATCGCCTTTTCCTTTATAAACGCCTCCAACGCGTCGTTGTCCATAGCTTCTACTTTTGCGTCCAAACCGTGTTTTTGGCAGTAGGCTTCAACAAGGTTGTCGGCGCGGTGGCGGGTCTTGCAGTTTTTGCAGTCCATCAACGGGTCGGAAAAGCCGCCGAGGTGTCCGCTCGCCTTCCAGGTTCGCGTGTTCATAAGTATCGCGCAGTCAAGCCCCGTGTTTAAAGTGCTTTCCTGTATAAATTTTTTCCACCAGGCTTTTTTTACGTTGTTTTTGAATTCCACGCCCAAAGGACCGTAGTCCCAGGTGTTGGCAAGTCCGCCGTATATTTCGCTTCCGGGGAAAATGAAGCCCCTGTTTTTGCAAAGAGCCACCAATTTTTCCTGTGTAACGGCTCTCTTTTTGTCAGCCATATTCTGCTCCTTCGGCGCGCACTTGGCAAAAATGCGCCCATTTGAATTTTAATAATTTTATGCCCCGCGGTAAAAAATGTCAAGCAAAATGTTAGCGCCTGACTTTTTGCAAGTAATTTTACAAAATGGCTTTCAAATTATATACTTTGTCGCGCGGGTGTGGTATAATAATTCAGACTTGTAAACGCATATAAAAGGAGTGTTGTTTTTTGATGCTTAGCGATATCGAGATAGCCGAAAGCGCGCAATTGAAGGACATCCGCACGGTTGCGGAAAAACTCGGACTCAAAGAGGACGATTTGGAACTGTACGGCAAGTACAAGGCGAAAATTAACGTTAAAAGCTATAAGCCCAAGGCAAAACTTGTGCTTGTAACGGCAATTAACCCCACCGCGAGCGGGGAGGGCAAAACCACCGTTTCGATAGGTCTTGCCGACGGTATATCTCGCCTCGGCAAAAGCGCGTGCCTTGCGCTCAGGGAGCCTTCGCTCGGTCCCGTGTTCGGCATTAAGGGGGGCGCGGCAGGCGGCGGCTATGCGCAGGTTGTGCCTATGGCGGACATCAACTTGCACTTCACGGGCGATTTGCACGCAATAACGGCGGCAAACAATCTGTTATGCGCAATGCTCGACAATCACATTTTCCGCGGTAACGCGCTCAAAATCAAGGAAGTTTACTTCCACCGCTGTATGGATATGAACGACCGCGCGCTGAGGGCGCTTACGCTCGACTGCCCCGCCGGCAATATGAAGGGGTGCGAAAGCTACACCCGAAGCGAAAGTTTTTCGATTACGGCGGCAAGCGAAGTTATGGCAATTTTGTGCCTTGCCAAAGATATAGCCGATTTAAAGGTGCGCCTCGGCAACATAGTCGTGGGCGAAAACGACAATGGAGAGTACATATATGCGCGCCAATTGAACGCGCAGGGCGCAATGGCAACCCTTTTAAAGGACGCGCTCAACCCCAATCTGGTGCAGACTTTGGAGGGCACGCCCGCGTTCGTTCACGGCGGACCTTTCGCCAATATCGCGCACGGTTGCAACTCGGTACGGGCTACCCGCGCGGCTATGAGTTTAGCCGACTACGCGGTAACGGAGGCGGGTTTCGGCGCGGATTTGGGCGCGGAAAAGTTTTTGGACGCAAAGTGCCGCATTGCGGGCATAGAGCCCGATTGCGTGGTGGTGGTTGCTACGGTTAAGGCGCTTAAACTTCACGGCGGGGCGGAAAAAGCCACTCTTTCCGAGGAGAATTTAACGGCGCTCAAAGGCGGGCTTCCCAATCTTTTAAAGCACGTGGACACCGTTAAAAACGTGTACAAAAAGCCCGTGGTTGTGGCTATGAACAGATTTTTCACGGATACCGCGGCGGAGATTGAAACGGTTATGAACGCGTGCAAAGAAGCGGGCGTGGAAGCCGTGTTCACCGACGTGTTTTTAAAGGGCGGCGAGGGCGGCAAAGAGCTTGCCGCGGCGGTTATATCCGCTTGCGAAAAGAAGAGCAAACTGCACTTCGCGTACGATTTAAACGACGGAATAAAAAAGAAGATAGAGGATATAGTCAAAAACGTATACGGCGGCGACGGCGCCGATTTCGCGCCTTTGGCGGAAAGCAAAATCGCCTCGTTAGAAGCCAAGGGCATAAAGGGCTTTCCCGTAATAATAGCCAAAACGCAGTATTCGCTTTCGGATAACCCTGCGCTTTTGGCGGCGCCCAAGGGCTTTAAAATTTACGTGCGCGATATAGAGTACCGCGGCGGCGCGGGCTTTGTGGTGGCAATCGCCGGCTCGGTTATGCTTATGCCGGGGCTTGGCAAAACGCCCTGCGCGGAAAGCATCGATATAGACGCAAACGGTAAAATTACGGGGCTTTCCTGATAAAACAGGAATAAAGAATTTAAGTTTGGCACGCAACAAAATACAAATATTAAAGGGAGAAAATAAAATGCAACTTCCCGAAGCGACTAATTTTATAGAACAAATTATAAACGAAGAGCTGGAAGCAGGAAAGTTTGAAAGCCGCGGCAACGAAATTGCCGTGCGCTTCCCGCCCGAACCCAACGGATATCTGCACATAGGGCACGTAAAGGCGCTGTGCATCAACTTTGGCGTAAAGGAAAAGTATAACGGCAAAATCAATTTGAGAATGGACGATACCAACCCCGCCAAGGAAGATTACGAGTACGTAAATTCCATTGTGGAAGCGGTTAAGTGGTTGGGCTTCGAGTACGACAATTTGTTTTTTGCCTCCGACTATTACGAAAAGATGTACGAAATAGCCGAAAAATATATAACCGACGGCAACGCCTACGTTTGCGATTTATCGTCGGAAGAAATAACGGCTACGCGCGGCACTTTAACCGAGGCTGGTAAGGAAAGCCCGTACAGAAACAGAAGCGCGGAGGAGAATTTGCGCCTGTTCCGCGAAATGCGCGCGGGCAAGTATGCCGACGGGGCAAAGGTTTTAAGGGCTAAAATAGATATGGCTTCGCCCAACATAAATATGCGCGACCCCGTCATTTACAGAATAGCCCACGTTCCCCATTACCGTCAGGGCGACAAGTGGTGCATTTATCCTATGTACGACTTTGCGCACCCCGTTTCCGACGCGATAGAGGGTATTACCCACTCGCTCTGTTCGCTGGAATTCGAAAATCACAGACCGCTATACGATTGGGTCATTGAAAAGGCGGGCTTTCCCGCCCCCGCGCCCAGACAAATCGAGTTTGCAAGGCTTAACATAACCAACACGCTTATGTCAAAACGGTACTTGAAAAAGCTTGTAGACGAGGGGTTTGTGTCGGGCTGGGACGACGCGCGTATGCCCACTCTTATGGGCTTGAAAAACCGCGGCGTGCCGCCTATGGCTCTGCGCAATTTCTGCGCGGCGGTGGGCGTAGCCAAAAACTACGGCGTGGTAAATATAGCCCAGCTTGACGAGTGCATAAGGGACGAACTCAACTTAACCGCCGAGAGGGCTATGGGCGTTTGCTCGCCTTTAAAGCTTACCGTAACCAATTACGAGGGCGAGGAGGAGTTGCCCTTTGAAATAAACCCCGCCGACGGAAGCGGCGCAACCCGCCCCGTAAAGTTTACGGGCACGGTATATATTGACAGAAGCGACTTTGCAACAGAGCCTCCTCCCAAGTTTAAAAGGCTGTTCAAGGGCGGATACGTGCGCTTGAAGGGCGCGTATATCGTGCGTTGCGACGAGGTCGTTACGGACGGTAACGGAAACGTTACGGAGCTTAAATGCACATACTTCCCCGAAACGCGTTCCGGCAGCGCGGTTAAGAGCGAGGTTAAAGCCAAGGGCGTAATACAGTGGGTGGACGCCAAGTACGGCAAAGACGCCGTTTTTACTACCTACAAACCGCTTTTAAAGGACGAGGAGTATCCCGACCAGGACTATGCCGAGCGGCTTGACAAAAACAGTATAAGCACCTGTTGCGGCAAGGTTGAACCGTATGCCGCGGATTGCGAGGGCAAGAGTTTTCAGCTTATGCGCACGGGCTACTACAAAGTGTGTCCGCCGAAAGACGGCAAGGCGCAACTCTCCGAAATAGTTTCTTTAAAGGACAGTTTCAACAAATAAGCGGAGGGGGAAATGTCTGCATTGCTTATAATAGCCGTATGTATCGGTGTTGCCATAGGCGCGGCGGTCGGCTTTTTCAGAAAATTTACAAAAACGTCATTTTGCGGCGTAACCGCGCTTGTAACCGTGCTTGCGGTAAGGGCGCTGGGCGGGGCGGTTAAAAAGACTGCAAGCGGCTACGGTTTGGCTATGATTTTATCGGCGGTGATTATTTTAATGGTTTTATCCGCTGTTACCGAAGCGCTTAAAAAACTGTTGGAGCGCGCCGTGGAAGCGCGGAAAAAGCTCTCTCATTACGAGCGTTACGACGACAAAGAGGAAAACCAAGCCCTCATTTTGGCGGCGGTTGACAGCGGCGACAGAAAGCAGTATAAAAGGGAGCTTAAAAAAGGCAAAAAAATAAAGGAATCAGCGGGCGGCTGGGGCGTATTGGACGGCGTTCTCGGTTCGGTAAACGGCGCGTTCAACGCGCTCGTCGGCTTAGGCGCGGTAATTTTATGCCTTTTGACCTTTATAGATTTGTCGCACATCGGTTTTTTGCAGTCGGCTTTTTCGGCGCCGCTTGCCTCGGCAAGCTGGAAGGGGCTGGGGCACTGCCTCGCGTTCGATTTGCCGCTTGTGTGCGTGCTGGCGCTTTCTTTGAGGGCGGGCTATAACAGCGGTATCAGTTCGGTTATTTGTCTTGTAGTCGTGCTCGGGTTGCTTGTCGGGTTCGGGTTTGCAAGCTGGGCAATCGCCTGTTCGGACGCGTGCTCGGGCGCGGTGAGCGGCTTGCAAAACGGATTGCTTGCAAGCTTTGCGGGTACACTCGGCGACAAAACTGCGGTTGTCGCGCGGGTTATAATCGCTTTGATTATCTTCCTTTTATCCGCCGTATTCGTAATAATCGCGGGTATTTTCCTGCCCAAGCTTACGGAAAAATTCAGGGAGAACAAGGTGTTTACGGCGGTAGACGGCGTAATCGGCGCAATTGTGCTGTGCGCGGTTATGGCTGTAATTTTAACGGCGGTAGGCGGAGTTGCCTATACCTTACACGATTTGGACTTTATGGCTGAATTTAACGGTTACGCGTTTTATTCGCACTTGGGCGACGGTATGTATTCGCACAGCCCTATGGCTTCGCTGTTTAAAAATCTGCCGTTGCGCGGCTGGTTCGGCGCACTGCCAGAGCAAACGGCCGTTGCGGCGTTAATCGGCTGATATTACGGGGGTAATAGCAATGCGGCGCGGAGTTTTAAGCTCCGCGCCGCATCTTCTTGTTTAAGGGTTACACCTTGTCGGAATAGCTCTGGCAGCAGGTGCAATGGTCGCCGTCGCAAGCGCAACCGACGTGAATCTTATCGAGCGTGCAGTTACAGCCGTTGTGGTTATACTTGCATTTGGATACGTCGCAAGCAATGCCGAAGTTAATGGTTTCCATACGTTTTCCTCCTAACAGGCATTGCGGTAAAACGCATTGCCTTTAAATATATTTTGCGCGCAAGTCGGCTAATTATACGCCTGCTATTGACAAAGGGCGGTAAAAAGGGGTAAAATACTTATAGGAAATAAACGAGCGGGCAGGTTGCCGCGCCGAGGAGGATAAAATGAAAGTAATATTGTTGCAGGACGTTAAAGGGCAGGGCAAAAAGGGCGATTTAATCGACGTGAACGAAGGCTACGCCCGCAATTTTTTAATTAAAAAGGGCTTTGCCGAGGCGGGCACCGCCACTAAAATAAACGAGCTAAACCAAAAGAAAACTTCCGAAGCATACCATAAAAGCGAGGAGTTAAAGGCAATGCGCGAGCTTGCCGCCAACATTAAAGGAAAGTCGTTTACCGTAAAAATAAAGGTGGGCGCAAACGGCAAGGTGTTCGGTTCGGTAACCGCCGCGGATATCTGCGAAAGCTTGAAGGCGGCGGGTTACGATATAGATAAAAAGAAAATCGTGCTTGCAAACCCTATTAAGCTTGTGGGCGATTACGAAGTTACGTTAAAACTCGCCGAGGGCGTTTCTACGGTAATAACCGTTCTTGTGCGCGGCGAGGAGTAAGAGGAATAATTGTTGCGACTGTTTGAAAATGTAAGTTAAAGCCCCGCGGGCAACCTGCCCGCGGGGCTTTAACTTTATTTAACTTAATCGTTGCGCGTAGTTTTACAACCCGCAGTTTTATTATATCGCTTGTTTTGTATTTAAAGGTTTATCTTCCGCGGAAACCGCCGCCGCCGTGTCCGCCTCCCGAGAAGCCGCCAAAACTACCCCCGTGCGAGCCGCCGCCCGAAGCGCTGCCCGAGTTGGGGCGGGATACGAACGCGGAAGTTATGTTTCTGTTTACGTTGCGCATAACCGAGTTGAAAACGATAAAGTTGAATACGGTATCCGAATAGCTTGACGTGCACCAGCTTGGCGGCGTAACGGTAAGAGCGGCAAACTTGTTTTCCCATATGTCAGAAACTCCCAAAACTATTGCGTAGGGCAAAACCTGATAGTAAAATTCGGGGTTGCTTTCCAGCATAGTTTCCAGCTTATCCTTTTCCGTATACAGTATAAAATCGCGGAAGCCGACTATCTTGTTAAGCTTTTTAACATACTGCTCGGTGCGGCTGATTATGCAGGCGGCAAGCATTATTATCGCAAAGCCGAGCGCGCCTATTAAAATTTTAGGCACTACTTCTACTATGTACGAAGGGACGAGCCAAACGTATATGGCGGTAAACAACGCGCCAAGCAACGCAATGCCCGCGTACATAAGCGCCTGTTTTCCCTTCTTGTGTTTAAGCCTGTTGTAATGTACCGACTGCGTCAGCGCAAAAATTATAAACGACGGCACTATCATAAATATTGGAATTATAAACAACAGTTTGGGGGATATGGTAGTAAGCGTAATTATCAAGGGGGTAAGCCCCATAAACAGCCCGCCGAGCAGTGCGAACAGCACGGCAACGCCCATACTCTTTCCGCTGTACAGTTTGCCGTTTTCGGCGTTTACCGTTTTGGTAACCCTGTCCACGGTGCCGTAAAAGGTGTTGGTAAGGCTGTTTACCTTTACGCAGTCGCCGCTTTTAAAAAGCCTGTCGTACATCATATTCTGATAGCCCGGCGAGTTGGGCGGCAAATGTTTGTACAGTCTTATAAGTTCGGGATTTTTCTCGTTGGTCAAATCAATCTTTATGTAACCCTTGTTCGCCCAATAGTATATAAGCGAGGTAACGTCGCTCTTGTCAACCTTGTTGTCTATAAGCTTGCCCATTACAAGCGGGTCCATATCGTCGGGCGCTTCAACGTTTACTATTGGCGTAAGCCCGTCTTTGTTAAAGGCAAGGAATTTAACGGCAAACAGCGCGGCAAGCATTACGCACGCGGCGATTATTATCCAATAGGGGGTAAGGTCGGGCTTTACTGAAAGCACGCCCTCCTCGAACGGCAATTCAAACGTTACGCCCTGCCTTGCGTACAGTTTGTCTATGTGCATCGTTACCGTGTTGCCGGTTACCGTAAAGTTGTCTTTTTGCCCGTTATCGGAGCCTGAAAAACCTACGAAACTCATTATACCGTCTTTAATATACCCGGCGGGAAGATTTAAAGTGATATTTACGTCTTCCATAGCGCCGTCCGAGTCGAAGCCAATGGCGTTTAAGTATATTGCGTTCTTTTCGTTTTTAGCAGGTTTGGTTATGGCGTACTCGTACTTTACGCGGTAGTAGTGCGTTTCGCCCCTCTTGTTGGAGTAATCGCCCATATCCACCATTATAAAGTTTGTAGTTTCGTGTTTTACCTTATAGTCGAGGCGGTTTTCGCTTCCGTCTTTGCCGCTTAATTCAAAGGCGCGCAGGTTTCTCACCCTGTCGCCCGAATTTACGGGTATTGCGTGCATTATTCCCGTACTGCGCTGACCGAGGTAGTGCACGCCCAAATCGAGGGTTACGTCCATAGTGCGGTCGGCGCGTACGTCGTAAGTAACCGAATAGTAAGTAAATTCAAAGTCGTATTCGCCCGCCGCATATGCTCTGTTTGTTCCGCGTACGCCGAACATAGCGCCCAAGAGGGTGGATAAGGCTAATAACAGCGCGGCTATTGCCGCAGGGAGTATAAGTCTTTTCTTTTTCATATATTTCTCTCGCAATAAAGGGCGGCAAAAAAAGCCGCCCTTAAATTTTGGAATTAAAACTTAACCTGTACGTTTTTCCTTTCTTCGTCGCTGTCAAGCTCGAAGTAGGGCGCTTTTTCAAGGTGCATCATTCCCGCAATTATACTCTTGGGGAAGAGTTCCCTTTCGGTATTAAACTTCTTAATAACGGCGTTGTAATATCTTCTCTGTTCCGAAAGTTGCGTTTCAATCTGTTTAAGCTGATTTGAAAGGTCTAAGAAATTTGCGTTCGCCTTTAAATCGGGGTATCTTTCGGCAACCATATTTATGCTCTTGATGGCGGTGGATACTTCGGCGTCGGCTTCTATTTTCTCGGCGTTGGTATTGGCGGAAACGGCGTGGTTTCTCGCCTTTATAATATTTTCAAGCGTTTGGCTCTCGTGCTTGGCATAGCCCTTAACCGTTTCCACAAGGTTGGGTATAAGGTCGTACCTCTTTTTGAGATAAATGTCTATGCCCGAAAAAGCTTCTTCGCAATTGCTTCTCAGTCTTACGAAGTTGTTTCTTGCGCCAACGCCCCAGCAGAGCAGTATTATGATTAAAAGCGCAATTACCGCAACTATAACTATTGCGACAATCGAGCCTACGCTCATAAGTAAATTCATAACGTTCTCCTTAAATATGTTTTATTGTTTTTTCAATTCGGTTATAGCGTTCTTTAAAAAAGCTTCCGCGTCGGAACCCTTTCTTATCGCCTGCAACGCGCCGTCGAAGTCAAACCATACGGCGTCGTCAAGCTCGCTTAAATCGAGCGAAAGCTCGCCGTTTTCGGCAACTACCAAAAAGTTGAGCATTAAAACGTTGTGCGGCTCGTGATAGCGGCTGGACATATATTTGTATTTTACAACGTTCAGCTTGGTTTCTTCGCGGAATTCGCGCGTAACCGTCTTTTCGGCGGTTTCGCCCTTTTTAACGTAGCCTGCAAAGAGTATATAGTCCTGCTGACCCTTGTGTCTTGCAAGCAGAATTTTATCGTGCGCTCTGTTCACCACAACCATAGATACAGCCGTTGCAAACTGCGGAAAGCGGAACTCTTCGCAGTGTTTGCAAAAAGGTACCAGCCCTTCCTGATTGTGCAGAAAGAGGGCAAGTTTTTCCCCGCATACGGGACAGTGCATATTTTCCCCCCTTTCGTCCGCGGCAACAGCCGTAGCGGACGCTTGATTTCGTTTTTTTAAGTATACCGCCAACGCGGTTAAATGTCAATATTCTTGTATAAAAAATCGCTTTACCGCGGCATTATTTCACGCCGTTTTAACATATTGCCCGCGGCGATTGACATAATTGCACTTATAATATATAATGATAAACGCGATAGCATTACTAAATTGCGCCGCTAATTCGCAGGGGAAATGTTATGGATTACATCAAAGCCAAAAAGCTTTTGGAAAAATACGGGCAGCAACATCTTTTACGGTACTACGGCGAGCTAAGCGACGGCGAGAGGGCGGAGTTGCTTTCGGCAATATCCGAAATAGATTTTTCTATTTTAAGCTGTGCCGCGGCGGACGGTAAAAAGGGCGTGGGCAAGCTTTCGCCCGCCGACGCTATGCCGCTCGAAGAAACGGCTGAAAGATTTAAAGAGTTTTACGACGCGGGCATAAACGCGATTAAGCGGGGCAAGGTTGCCGCGGTGTTGCTTGCGGGAGGTCAGGGAACGCGCCTCGGGATAGACGCGCCCAAGGGCACGTTTAATATCGGGATAGAGCGCGAGCTTTCCATTTTCGCCTGCCAGATGGCAAACCTGTTGCCGGTAGCCGAAAGCGCGGGGGAGTATCCGTACCTGTTTGTAATGACAAGCACGGTGAACGACGGGCGCACGCGGGAATTTTTTAAGCAACACGGCTATTTCGGATACAGAAGCGACAGGATACATTTCTACGTTCAGAGGACGGCTCCCGCAGTTTCCCGCGAGGGTAAAATTTTATTGGAAGAAAAGTACAAGCCCGTACTTACGCCCAACGGCAACGGCGGTTGGTATACGTCGCTGAAAAACTCGCCCTGCGGAAAAATTTTGGAACGGGCGGGCATAGAGTGGCTGAACGTGTACGGAGTGGACAACGTTTTGCAAAAAATTTGCGACCCCGTATTTATAGGCGCAACCTTATTAAGCGGCTTGCCCTGTTCGGGCAAAGTGGTAAAAAAGGTTTCGCCCGAGGAGCGCGTGGGCGTGCTCTGCAAGGAGAACGGTTTACCCGCCATTGTGGAGTATTACGAGCTGGGCGAAGAGTATAAGTCGTTGAGGGATAATAGCGGCGGTCTGGTTTACTGCTACGGCGTAATTTTAAACTACCTCTTCAACGTGGCGCAGTTGGACAAAATTTCGCAAAAGCCTTTGCCCTATCACTTTGCCGAAAAGAAGGTAAGTTATATAGAGGACGGGGTAAAGGTAACGCCCGAAAGCCCCAACGCGTACAAGCTCGAAACGCTTACGGTAGACCTTATAAAGCTTATGGGCGGATGCCTCGGCTTCGAAGTGGAAAGGAGAAAGGAATTTGCGCCCGTAAAGAATATGACGGGCACGGACAGCGTGGATACGGCGCGCGCCCTGCTTATAGAAAACGGCGTAAAGCTGTAAGGCGCGCACAATGGTGATAATATGAGAAGTAAGAGCATTAAAAGATTATTGGCGTGCGGCGCGCTGTCGTTTGCGCTGTGCTTTGCCGCGGCGGGGTGCGTAACCACCAACGGGCGGGACGGCGTAGACGGCAAAGATTTAAACATATACGACATTTACGCCGCAGTCAAGGCGGAAACAGCCAACGACGACTTAACTTTCGACGAGTTTTTGAGGGAGTACCTTTCCTATACTCCGTCGGACATAGAGGAAGCCGTTTCCATACAGAAATCGGTAAACAAATCGCTGTTGTCGGGCGTTGCGGTGCGCTCGTCGTTTATAGAGCGGGTTTCGGGCGTAACAGTAAGAAACACGTACAGCGGCTCGGGCATTATTCTCGATATAGACAGGCAAAAGGGCGATATGACGGTTGTTACCAACTGCCACGTAGTCTATTCCGCCAAGGCTAATTTCGGCGAGCAGGACGGCTATTGCGACGACGTTTCAGTATGGTTATACGGCTCGGAATTTTTGGATACCACGGCAATATCGGCAAAGGTAGTCGCGGCAAGCAAGACTTACGACACGGCTATATTGAAGATTGAGGGGAGCGAACAGGTTAAACGTTCCAAGTTCGGCGAAGCGGCAAAATGGCGCTCGGACGAGGAAACGTATCTGGGCGAAACAGTGTACGCAATAGGCAACGCCAACGGCGAAAAGCTCAGCGCCAACCTTGGATATATTTCCAAGGATTTGGATTTGGTCTACGTAAATCTCGGTACGGATTCCGTCCCCGAGCAGTATTACTACAACGTTTTGCGCACTTCGGCAACAATCAATTCGGGCAACTCTGGCGGCGGACTTTACAATATCGGCGGCGAGGTCGTGGGTCTGGTAAACGCCAAGGGCAGGGCGGAGTCGGTAGGCGTAGGCTACGCGTTGCCCGCTTCGGCAATAAAGCGCGTGGCGGCGAGTATGATAGAAAGGTACGCGCAGACGGGCGAAGAGGCGCACGGCGTAAACGTGGTTAAGCACGGCGTTGAAACGGAAATAACCGACAGCTATTCCACGGGTCTTAACGACAAGGGCTTTGCCGAAATAGTAGAGGAAGTAACGGTAAAGAGCGTGGCGTTCGGCAAAACGCTGGGCACGGTGGAGCGCGGCGATATAATAAAGCGCATAAGAATTTTGCGCAACGACGGCGGCGGGGAGCGCGCGGTTGAAGATATGCCCGTTAAGCGCGAACACAATTTTAAGGACGTTATGCTTGCCGTGAGGGCGGGCGACACCGTGGAGTATACGCTGTTGCGCGACGGCAAGGAAATTGTGCGCAAGGTAACTTATTTGGAAGACGACTTCCAACTTATTTAGTTTTACTATAAATTTTTCGGCGTGCGCCGAGAGGTGTTAAGAGAAATATGAAATCGTTAAAGGAATTGTACCGCATAGGGGTAGGACCTTCGAGTTCGCACAGTATGGGTCCGGAAGCGGCGGCGCAAAAATTAAAGGAAATGTACCCGCAGGCTACCTTTAAAATTACGCTCTGCGGTTCGCTTGCGCTTACGGGCAAGGGGCACGGAACGGACTGCGCGGTAAAAAACGTGCTGGGCGACAGCGCGGAAATAGTTTTCGGAAGCGGGCGCGAACAGTTAAAGCACCCCAACACAATGCTTGTAACCGTAATTCGCGGCGGGAAAGTAGTTGCCGAGCACTCCGTACTTTCGGTTGGCGGCGGCAGAATTGTTTTTGAAGGGGAAAATATAGCCGAAACGCCCGAAATCTATCCTTTGAACACGTTCGAGGAAATTAAGGCGGAGCTTAAAGAGCGGGAAATAAGTCTGTCCGACTACGTTTTTTCGGTTGAGCCCGACGCTCAGGAATATCTTACTACCGTTTGGGAGCAGATGAAGGTTACTTTGAAAGAGGGGCTTAACGCCGAGGGCGAGCTTCCCGGCGGGCTTAAAGTTATGCGCAAGGCGCGCTATCTTTGGCAGAGCAAGCACATAGGCGAAACGGAAGAAATCGCCGAAAACAGAATTATTTGCGCCTACGCCTTTGCCGTTGCAGAGCAGAACGCGGCGGGCGGCAGGGTGGTAACCGCGCCCACCTGCGGCAGTTGCGGCGTTATTCCCGCAGTAATGTACTATATGAAAAAACAGCGCAAGTACTCCGACGAAAAGATTGTCCGCGCGCTTGCGGCGGCGGGGCTTATAGGCAATTTAATTAAAACAAACGCTTCGATAAGCGGCGCGGAGTGCGGCTGTCAGGCGGAAATAGGTTCGGCTTGTTCTATGGCGGCGGCGGGGCTTGCCGAGCTTTTCGATATGGATATAGAGCAGGCGGAGTACGCCGCGGAGGTTGCAATGGAGCACCATTTGGGGCTTACCTGCGACCCCGTAAACGGGCTTGTGCAAATACCTTGCATAGAGCGCAACGCCGTTGCGGCAATGCGCGCCATAAACGCCGTAAACATAGCAAACTTTTTGACCTATACGCGCAAGGTATCGCTTGATACGATTATAAAAACAATGTACGAAACGGGGCGCGATTTGTCGGGGCGCTACCGCGAAACAAGCGAGGGCGGCTTGGCAAAGCTGTACAAAAGCAGAACGTAATTTTTTATTAGGAGTAAATTGCCGAACCCTCATCACCGCTACGCGGAGCTTCCCCCTTGAACGCAGGGGGAAGCCAAGAAATTTGTTTTATAACTTTATTATTTACAGTTAAAACGCCGCCCGCGCGATGTTCGCGCGGGCGGCGTATTGTGTTTTTGCTTAAAAATTATATAACGTCCGATAAACCTAAAAGATAATCGGCAGAAACATTAAAAACTTTGCAAAGAGCAATAAGATAGCTTATCTTCGGCTCGTTTATACCGTTTTCCCAATAACATATTGCAGAATACGTCGAACCTATTAAATTGCCAAGCTCTTTTTGGCTTAACCCGCTTGCCAATCTCAATTCTTTTAACCTGTTTGAAAAATTCATACTTATATTCTACAAGAAAACTTGATAAATATCTTTACAATCAAGAATTCTTGATATATAATTATTATAAAGAATTATTGAAACAAATTTATAATTAGGAAAAATAATATGGATAAGAAAACGGAAGCTGTAACTTACTGCTGTAATACTTGCAAATATTTCGGGCAACACTACATTTTTGCGCAAGATAAATTTTTAGCCGTAAACTGTCATCACTGCGTATGTCCCTCGATGCCGTTTAAAACCCGCAATTGCGCGTTTCCGTTAAAGGAAAGTTGCAAATATTGGGAGGAGCGCGCGGGAGAGGAAGAGAAGCAGAGAAAAATAACGGATATGCTGCTCCACGTTGAAGAGCTTTTACAAAGAATAGAAAGTTTGATTATTTACGGTTAAAAACAGCCGCCCGCGCAAATTGTTGCGCGGGCGGCGTATTGTGTTTACCATTTGTAAGGCGTTACCTGATATACGTAATAGTTTAGCCAATTTATATAAAACAGGTTAGAAGTGGACGACCAATTCATTTTAACCTGTTGCATCTCTTTGTCGGCAAAATAGTTTTCGGGCGGCTTTATATCCAGCCCCTTCGCCTTGTCGCGCTCGTACTCGCGTTTAAGCGTTTCGCGGTCGTACTCCATATGACCGGTTACAAACACCTGACGGTTATCCAGGCTCTTTATAATGCTTGCGCCCGCCTTTTTGGAATATGCCAAAATTTTAAGCCGACTTTGGTTTTTTATGTCGCTTGCGTAAATTATGGTGTGGCGGGAGTGGGGCATATGAAACTCGTCGGAAATGCCGCGCATAAGCGGTTCCACCTCGCCGTCCTGCACGCGTTTGTGCGCAAATATTCCAAAGCATTTTTCCTTTAACGGGTGCTTTTTAATGCCGTAAAAGTAGTGCAACGCCGCCTGCGCTCCCCAGCAGATAAACAGGGTGGAAGTTACGTTCGTCTTGGTCCAGTCTAAAATTTCTTCCAGCTCCTTCCAATATGCAACGTCCTCGAATTCCAAATTCTCCACGGGCGCGCCCGTTATTATCATACCGTCGAACTTTCTGCCCTTAATTTCCTCAAAGTTTTTATAAAAGCGCGAAAGGTACTCGGCTTCCACGTGCGTGGGGTTGTACGTCTGCGTGCGCACAAGCGTTATGTTTACTTGCAGGGGGGAGTTGGAAAGCAGGCGCATAAACTGCGTTTCCGTCGTTTCCTTGGTGGGCATAAGGTTTAATATGGCTATTTCGATGGGGCGGATATCCTGCACGTCCGCTCTTCCCTTGTCCATAATAAAGATTTTTTCCCCCGTCAAAATTTTATAGGCGGGTATGTCCTTGTCTATTACGATAGGCATATGTTTTCCTCATTCGTGCGGGCATATATGCGGGGCAACCGCAAATTTCCGCTTTTGCTACGGCAATTAAACCTTTTCAAGCGCCTGAGCTATGTCGGCGATTATGTCCTCGGCGTTTTCTATGCCTACTGAAAGCCTTATAAGGTTTTCGGGCACGCCCGCAGCGGCAAGGTCCTCTTTCGAAAGTTGTCTGTGAGTGGTGGAAGCGGGATGAAGCACGCAGCTTCTTACGTCGGCAACGTGCGTTTCCTGCGTTATAAGCTGCAAGCTTTCCATAAACAGGGCGCACTTTTGCGAATTGCCCTTGATGCCGAAGCTGAGCATACCGCCCTGACCGTCGGGCAGGTATTTTTTAGCCAGCTCGTGATACTTGTCGCTTTTAAGCGAGGGGTGCCTTACCCACTCGATTTTGGGGTGCTTGGAAAGATACTCGGCTACCTTTGCCGCGTTTGCGGAGTGCTTTTCCATTCTCAGCGCAAGCGTGTCGCTTCCTATATAGGAAAGGAATGCGTTCTGCGGCGACATAATCGCGCCGATATCTCTAATCATCTGCGCGCGGCACTTGGTTGCAAACACCGCAACGGGCAAATCGGAATAAACAAGCCCGTGATAGCTTTCGTCGGGCTGGTTGAAAGATGCGTACCGCTCGCTTGCCTTAAAGTCGAAGTTGCCGCAGTCTACTATAACTCCGCCCAAAGCCGCGGCGTGTCCGTCGAGGTACTTGGAAGAGGAGTGTATAATAACGTTTGCGCCGAACTCCTTGGGGCGGCAGAGCGCGGGAGTGGCAAGCGTGTTGTCAACGGCAAGCAAAACGCCGTGCTTTTTACAAATTTTTGCAATTTTATCAAAGTCGACTACGGAAATGGCGGGGTTTGCAACCGTTTCTATAAACACCATTTTGGTTTTGCCGTCAATGAGCTTTTCTATTTCTTCCGCCGAAGAATCGGGGTTGAAGAACCTGCACTCTATGCCGAGCTTGGGCAGGGTGGTGCCGAACAGGTTATATGTGCCGCCGTATACTTCCGCCGAGCTTAAAATATTGTCGCCCGCGCCCGCAACGGTGAACACCGAAAGGGTTGTAGCCGACATTCCCGAAGAACAGCCTATTGCGGCAACGCCGCCTTCGAGCGCGGCAACCTTGCCCTCGAACGCCGCCACTGTGGGGTTGGAAAGGCGGGAGTAGAAGTAGCCCGCGCTCTTCAAGTCGAAGCAGTCTGCCATAGCCTGCGTGTCGCCGTAAAAAAAGGTGGTCGATTGGCTGATTGCGGGTATTCTGCTTTCGCCTGTTTTGGGTTTGTAGCCCGCCTGCACGCACAGCGTGTCAAGTTTGTAATTTTTCATAAATTAAGCTCCTTTTTGCGGTTATGCACCGTATGCGTCTTTTAGTAATCTTTAAGTTGCCGCTTGGTGTCGCGCTCTATATCGCGCTGTTTAATTGTCTGTTTTTTATCAAAGCTCTGTTTGCCGCGGCACAGCGCAACTTCAACTTTAATCAGGTTGTCCTTAAAGTAGAGGGAGATGGGCACAAGCGTCATACCCTTGGTATTTATTTTTCCGACTATTTTGTCAATTTCGAATTTGTGAAGCAAAAGTTTTCTGTCGCGCTTGCTGTCCTTGGAGTTGAACGCGCCGCTCTTGTCGTAAACGGGTATGTGCATATTTTTCAGCGTTACCTGCCCCTCGCGGATAAAACAGAAACTGTCTTTCAGATTGCAATTTCCCGCGCGCAACGACTTGACTTCCGCGCCCTCCAAAACTATTCCCGCCTCGTATTTCTGCTCGATAAAATACTCGAACGAAGCCGATTTGTTATAAGCAATCTGTTTCATAAAATTATTATAAACCTCTTTTTTTATAATGTAAAGTCAATCGAGTACAAATTGTACGCGCCGCGCGCCAAGGTCGCAGGCGGCAATTTTAACCCTCACTTTGTCGCCTATGCAAAAGCTGACTTTTCTTCCGTACAGTTTAAACTTTTCGGCAACGTAAAAATAACGGTCGGCGGGCAGGCAGTCTATGGGGATAAAGCCCTCTACCGTGTTGGCAAGTTCGGCAAACACTCCGCTCTCTATCACGCCGGAAATAACCGCGTCGTAACTTTCGCCGATGCGCGACTGCATATATACTACCTTGTACAAATCGTCAACGTCGCGTTCAACCGCGTCGGCGTTGCGTTCGCGCTCGCTCGTATCTGTTGCCGCGCGCTCGGCAACGGGCGCAAATTTTGCGTTTGCCCCCGCAATATCCCCGCGCAAAAGCATTTTTAACACGCGGTGCACAAATAGGTCGGGGTATCTGCGTATGGGCGAAGTGAAGTGGCAGTAACACTCGCTTGCAAGTCCGAAGTGCCCCCTGTTATCCGCGGAATATCTGGCTTTCTGCATAGAGCGGAGCATAACTTTGCTTACAACGGAGGAGTACGGCTTGTCCGCCGCGGCTGTTAAAATTCTCTGGTAGTCGCAGGGGCGCGCGTCCTCGGGCGAGCCCTTGGCGTTAATGCCCAAATCGTGCACGAACGAGTACAAAAGCGAGGCTTTTTCAGCCGACGGCTTTTCGTGTATGCGGTATAAAAAGGGCGCCCCGCGCTTTTCGGCAAACTCGGCTACGGCTTCGTTCGCGCTTACCATAAACTGCTCTATAATGCGGTGGGAAATAGCCCTGTCGTAGTCGGGAATTACTATTTCGCCCCGTTCGTCAAGGTATATATGCGCCTCTTTTACGTCAAGGCTTACCTCGCCCGCCCGTTTGCGCCTGTCCTCTAAAAGCAGGCAAAGCCTTTCCATATCTTTAAGCATCCGCGCGCAAGCGGGAACAAAGTCCGTCCGCTCACCGTTTAATATTGCGGTAACTTCGTCGTATGTTAAACGTTTGTTGCTGTTTATTATGCTTTCGCAAATTTCGTACGATACGCGGTTGCCGTTTTTGTTAAACGTCATAATGCAGGAAAGGGCGTAGCGGTCCTCGCCCTCGTTTAAACTGCACGCGCCGTTCGAAAGGGCTTTGGGCAACATAGGCAGAACGCGGTCGGGGAAGTACACGCTCGTGCCGCGCGCGTAGGCTTCCTTGTCGATACAGCCGTTAAGCTTAACGTAGTTGCTTACGTCGGCTATATGCACGCCTAAACGGTAATTGCCGTCTACTATTTCAAGCGATACGGCGTCGTCTATGTCGCGCGTGTCAACGCCGTCTATCGTAACGGTTAAAAGGTTGCGCAAGTCGCGGCGGTCGCCGAGTTCAACCCTTTCGGCGGCAACCTGTTCGGCGGTGCGCTCAACGTATTCGGGAAATTCTTCCGCCAGCTCGTAACTGCGTATAATCGCCCTTTCCTCGGTGAAAAAATCGCCGTCCTTGCCCAAAATTTCTATAATTTTTCCGCCGACCGCCTTGCCGCGGGGGTAGGAAGTTATTTCGGCTATAACCTTGTCGCCGTCCTCCGCGCCCGCGGATAAGTCGAAGGGGATAAAGACGTCGCTTGCAAATGCGCGGTCGTCGGGAATAACGTATCCCCAGCGCCTGTCGCTTTCGAATACGCCAACAACCGTCTTGCGCCCGCGCTCCAAAATTTTTATAACGGCGGCTTCGTCCTGCGTGCGCGGTCTTGGAACGGCGAGCACGGTGTCGCCGTCAAGCGCTTCCTTTAAATATTTCTTGGGTACAAAGTAGTCGTTTTCTCGCTCGGCTTTGCCTTCGGGAATAAGAAAAACCGCGCCATTCCGCGTGGCTTTTACGCGCGCCGTAAAGGCGCGCATCTGTTCGGGCGTGCCGTATCTTACGCCGTCGGTTATAACGTAACCTTCGTCGGTAAGCTGTTTTAAAATTGCTCTTACCGGCTTTTTGTAGGAGGGGGAAAGGCGCAACGCCGTAG
Organism: uncultured Christensenella sp.; assembly: GCA_910586035.1. GTDB lineage: Bacteria > Bacillota > Clostridia > Christensenellales > Borkfalkiaceae > Coproplasma. The sequence goes on along the minus strand of CAJUHT010000006.1, from coordinate 20,752 downwards.
TAACCGCGTTTATAGGAACGCCTTTCAATTTGCCGCTCTTAAAGCCTTCTTTAATAATCTTCTTTAAATCCATATGTAAAATTTCCGTGTGCAGGCGTGTGCAAATTAAAAAATAAGCGGCGGAAACGCACACAGTTCCGCCGCAGTATAAACTTATCCGGTTTATTAGTCGAGAATAATCGTAACGATATAGAAAGCTATTGCAATCACCGCAAGAACGGCAAGGCAAATCCAGCTCCATTTCTTCAACTTGCTCTCAATCGACTGACCTTTATTTTTGCCGAAGAAAGTTTCGCTTGAACCGGTTATGCCCTGTATACCTTCCGAATTACTCTGCTGTAACAGAACTAAAATTATAGCAGCCAAAGAGGCGAGGAACATCGCCACGATAGCTATCGTTGTAAGTACTACGTAGGTTATATATTGGGGGTCCCCCATAGCAATTAAAAGATTTAACATCAATGCCAACCTCAAAAATCGTTGTTTACCGAAAAATTATAACACAGCGGAAAGTTTTTGACAATGAAAAAAGGGGTGAATTTGTAAAAATAATTCAGGTTTTTTTGCGCTTTTCGCCGAATTTGTTTATTATAAATATTCCCAGACACACCAAAACTATGGCTATTAAAGTGTAAAAGGATAGCAGTTGGTCGCTTTCCGAAAGTATTATTGCCGAAAACACCGCGCCGAAAAGCGGGTTCGTGCTCTTGTAAACGGCAACTTTGGAAACGGGGTTGTATTTAAGCAAAAAGCCCTGCAAAGTAAACGCGCACGCCGAAAGAAAGGCAAGGTATAAAAGCATAAACGCCCCGCCGACGGACACGTGCGGAATTTTGCCTCCGAAGCTTGCGCCTATTATGATTAGCGCCAAGCCGCCCGTTAAAAACTGATATCCGCACAGCGCGGTTGTGTTTTCCTTGCGGGAAAATATCTTTACTAAGCCCGCCGCAATTGCCGAGGACAAGCCCGAAAGTATTAAAAAACCTTCGCCCAAAAAGCTGAACGTAAACGAAAAATCGCCGCCGAGGTTTATAAGGATAACGCCGCCGAAGCCTAAGATACAGCCCGCGAGTTTAATCAAATTAAATTTTTCCGTGCGGAACACAAAGCACGCGCACAGTATGGTGAAAAACACTCCCAACCCGTTTAACACGGAAGATTTTACGCCCGACACGCGCGAAAGACCTATATAGAAAAAGGTGTACTGCAACGCCGTCTGAAACAGCGCAACCAGCAATACCCGCCATATATTGCGCGGTTTAGGCGCTAAAAACCTGCGGTTTTGCATACAGCCGAATACTATTACAAGCACGCCCGCAAGCGAAAACCTTACGCCTGCAAACAGCATAAGCGAGGGCGCGGAGGTAGTGTCTATTTCAAATAATTTATAGCCCGTTTTAACGCAGGGGAACGCGCTACCCCAAAGCACGCAACAAAAAATAGCGCACAGCGCAAGGGCGAGCGGCTTGGTAAAGAAAGCTTCCGCCTTGGTTTTTTGCGGCGGCAATAGGGCGGCGGGCTGAGCCGCTTCGGTTGTTTTTTCGCCCTCTGCGGGCGTTTTCTCTTCGTTTAACATTTACTGTATTATTATAGTCGGTTTTTAATTTTTTTGCAAACTTAACCGCGGGGTGTTTATAAAGCGAGGGTAAAATAAAACGCCCGCGCGTTCTTAACGCGCGGGCAAAAATTATTTAAGACCTAAAATTTCGTCGGAAGATACGTCTAATATTTTGCAAAGGTTTGCAAAAGTATCCAAAGAGGGGAACTTGTTAGCGTGCAAATACCTACTTATTGTTGAAGGATTAACACCAAGCTTATTTGCTATTTCCGTTTTGGATAACTGTGAAGTATTTATTGCTTCCCTTAGCCGTAGTTGTATATCAACTATTGTTATCATATTATAAATAGTATGCACATTGTGCAAAAAAATCTTGACATTTGCACATTGGACAAATATTATAATATTATGTATATTAACAAAATTGGTAAAGACATTTTTAAAGAAGAAGAGCTTGTTTTGCGTTATCGTTTACTGTTGAATATTCATAATATAATTAAAGAATTTGAACAGTATAAAAAATTGCTTAAAGAAAGTGTGAAATTTTTTTTATATGCAAATTGGGATGATATCGCTCAAATATTAAAATTTGAAAATATTTTACGTGGGAACGAGCGTGCGGTTGATTTATTAGAAGAATTATTTTCTTGCGGAGCAATAAATTCATTTGAATATGAAGAACAATTAAAAAAATATTTGTTATACAAATAATTATATTATTTTGTTATACTTCAATATAAATAAGGTAAAGGTATGCACGTCCCTCATCTGTCTGCCAATGCAGACATCTTTTCTCAACAACGGTAAGGGCAACCGTTGTTTCGGGCACCGTTCGCGCGGGACATATGCGCTCACTCATCTCGCAATGCCAAAACAGCGCACTGTGCTGTTTTGGAGAAAACATTGCTCGTCCCTTTGCTAAGTGGGAAAACAAGGTTAAGGTAGTTAAGTTTAATAAACGTATTGTTCTTACCTTTACTAAGGGCAAAGGCAAGTATAAGGGCAAAAGAGCAGCGGCGCGTTTTATGCGCCGCTGCTTTATACAAATTTTATTACCTTATAATATATAATGCTCAGTTTTCCGTTTTGCCGTGAACAAATTCGGAAATTAGCGCTTCCGTCCAATAGCTTTTATCAATAGAATAAATCATTCTGTTTATACCGTTTGTCCTTACTACGGGAATAATTCTGTCGCTGATATGGAACGCGGGTAGGTGCCCCTTCATAATAAGCGCGCCGGAAAGAAAAACTCTTCTGCCGTCCGTCCACTCCAATGGTATAGCTACGTCGCTTAGGGTATGTTTTCTGTAATCGACCGCCTCTTTAAAGTTTTCTTTGCGCTGTTGTTTATCCAATCCGCCTATAATATCGGCAATTTTTTTCAATGCGCGGGGGTTGCGCTTGTACTCTTCGTCGTCGCTGTACAGAATTACCGCGGCAAAAAGGCTTTCGTCGGTGTAGGGGTTGTCCGACCTTTTGTCGCTTTCCACTATGTACGCATATGTGAATTCGTACAGGTGTTCCTTGTTTTCCTTGCCCAAATCGCCGAACGGCTCTATTTTGTCGTCTTTAAAAGAAATATCGTCGTCTACGTCCACAAGAAAGTTCTTTCTCACTTCGTCCAATTCCCTGGCGTGGTCGGTTACTTCTATAACGGGGTAGTCGGAGTATTTTTCTATATCGCCCATAACTATGTTTTTGTAGCGGTTACGGTTGGCTATGTGGCAGGCGAGATTTTCGGTGAGGTATTTTACGTCGACTATAAAAGCAGAAGAGCAGGTTAAAGGCTCGGCGATTAACAGCGTAATACTGTTGCTGAGGTAGCCGAGGGGCAGGTGGGCGCGGTTGACCATTAAGGTAGTTATATACACCTCGTGCCCGTCCGTAAGGCTTTCGTCTACCTTGACGTTGGTAAAATAATGCGTTTCGTTTTTTAAAATATTATTTTCCCTGTCCTCGAAAATCTTGCCCGCTATGCTTTCCAGCGCATAGGGGTTCTCTTCGTAATACTCTTCCGTGCTGTAAACAAATACTGCGGGCAACACGCTGTAAGCATTGTCGGTTTTTTTAAACAGTCTGTTGTTTGCCTGTACAAGGCAGGCATAGTAAATTTTGCCCTTGTTTAACACATCGAAGTCAAAGTATTTTTCCGCGCCTGTAAATTTCAGCTTGGGCACGGTGTTTTTATCGGGGGAGGAATCCGCCGCGTAGTTATCGCGCACCGCGTTTAGCTCCGCCTTGAAATCTTCTATTTCACGGTAAGGCAAATTGTCGTACTTACGCCTGTTTGCGGCGATTTGGCTCTTGTTTCTGAACATTCTCTCTCCTATTAAAAGTACGGGCAGGCATATTAACAGCATCGCCGCGCCTATGGATATTACCGCCGCCGTCGGTATTTCTACGTCCATTATGCCAAGCACGCAAAAGGTAACCGCAAACGCGGCAATCAGCGCGCCCGACGCTATCATCATAATTCTCCCAATTTTACTCTTATTCACATCGGACCTCCATAGAAAATATTGTATCACAATTAAAATCGCTTTGCAATAGCCGAAACCGATTTTCAAAATAAACCTTCGCCCCGCTTGCCAATTGCAAAAAATGCAGTTATAATATATAAGGAAATACGCGCTTGTCGTTTAACGCTGAGTTTATGCGTGCGCGCAGGCGTAGCGCGGCGGCGTAAAGCGGCTTGCCGCTTTCGTATATAACTTTACATTAAAATTTAAGAGGTCTATAAAATGAAGAAAACGCCTTATGCACTAATCATAATGGACGGCTACGGTTTGGCACCCGCAAGCGAGGGAAACGCCATTTCCGTAAACGGCAGTAAATACGTAAACGAATTTTTGAAAAATTACCCCTCGGCAACGCTCGGCGCAAGCGGTATGAGCGTGGGGCTTCCCGACGGTCAGATGGGCAACAGCGAAGTGGGGCACCTGAATATGGGCGCGGGGCGCATCGTATATCAGGACCTGACCAAAATTACCAAGGCTATTGGCGACGGCGATTTTTTTGAAAACGCCGCGCTTATCAAGGCGATGGACAACGCAAAAAACAACGGCAAAAAACTGCACCTGTACGGGCTTTTGTCCGACGGCGGCGTTCACAGCCACACAACCCACCTGTACGCCCTGCTGGAAATGGCTAAAAAGCGCGGGCTTAAAGAAGTGTACGTACACTGCTTTATGGACGGCAGGGACGTTTCGCCCACTTCCGGCGTGGGATTCGTGCGCGAGTTGCAGGCAAAGATAAAGGAAATAGGCGTAGGCAAAATAGCCTCGCTTTGCGGCAGATACTACGCTATGGACCGCGACAACAATTGGGACAGGGTGGAAAAGGCTTACGATATGCTCACCCTCGGCGAGGGCAAGCCGTGCGCCGACCCCGCGACGGCGGTTGAGGACAGCTACGCCGCAGGCGATAAGGACGAGTTTATAAAGCCCGTAAAGGTATTTGAAAACGGCAGACCCGTTGGGCTTATCGAACAGGGCGACAGCATAATCTGCTTCAACTTCCGCCCCGACAGGGCAAGGCAAATAACCCGCGCCTTTTCGCAGAGGGAATTTACAGTTCCCAAGGGCACGGCTTTCGAGAGAAAGACGGGCTATCTGCAACCCGTTTACGTATGCTTTACGGTATACGACGCGACTTTCGAAAACGTAGACATTGCTTTCCCCAAGACTTCGCTTGACAACACGCTTGGCGAGTATCTTGCAAAGTGCGGTAAAAAGCAGTTGAGAATTGCGGAAACGGAGAAATACGCACACGTAACGTTTTTCTTCAACGGCGGCGTGGAAGCTCCCAACAAGAACGAAGTGCGCGCGCTTATCGCGTCCCCCAAGGTGGCTACTTACGACCTGCAACCCGAAATGAGCGCCTACGAAGTAACCGACAAGGTAATAGAAGAGCTTGACGGCGGCGAGTTCGACGTTGTTATTCTCAATTTTGCCAACTGCGATATGGTAGGGCACACGGGCGTGCTGTCCGCCGCGGTAAAAGCCGTGGGCACCGTTGACGAGTGCGTTAAAAAGGTGGTTGATAAAATTCTTTCTATGGGCGGCGCCGCTCTGCTTACCGCCGACCACGGCAATGCGGATAAACTAATCGCGGAGGACGGCTCGGTATTTACGGCGCACACCACTAACCCCGTGCCCGTTGCGCTTATCTCCGAAAAGTATAAGGGGGCTTCGCTTAGATTGGACGGAATTCTCGCCGACCTTGCGCCCACTCTTTTAACGGTTATGGGCTTGCCCGTGCCTGAGGAAATGACGGGTAAGAGTTTGATTGTTTAATAAATATGGTAAATACGGCGGAACGCGGTTTGCGTTCCGCCGTATACTTTTATAGGCAAAAAATTACTTCCGCGCCGTAAAAGTAGGACTTATAGTCTGTAAATTCGCAAAAGTAATCGCCCGCTTCGAGTTGTAGCGTTAAGGCAATTCCGCCGTCCGTTATCATTGTGGGTTCGCCGACAATTTCCCCCGTGGCGGAGGCGGCAAACGTAAGCATCGCGCCGAAAACGTCCTGCGGGCACGCGGCGTAAACGGTTACCGCGGCGCGCTCGTTCAGGCGCAAACTCAGTCCCGCAAAGGGCTTGCCGTCGGCGGCTCGGTTTTCAATTTCTATGGCTTTATTAAAATTTTTGCCGTCTATTTCTACGGGGCTGTCGGGCGTGAACAAGCTTAAACTTACTCCCGATTGCGGCGAGAGAGTTATATTGCCTCCGTCGCTTTCTGCAAGGACTTCGGTATTTACGATTGCGTTCGGCAGGGAGGAAAAGGTTTCTCCGCTTACAGTAAGGTTGCCGTTTGGCGGGGCGGTAGGTAAAAGGGTAACGGTAACTTGCGTTTTATGTGTTGCAATCTGCGTAAACGTTTCGTTTTCCGCCATAAAATAAAAAACCGCCTTTACCGTAATGTCGTAAGGCGCTTGGCGTGCTTCCAATAAGAAAGAAGGGCTTTCGTTATCTTGATAAATAAGTGTTATTTTCGGGGTTACGGTATAGTTTGCGTCGGAAGTTACCGTCAGGCTGAAACATTCGGTTGTCAGTAAGTATTCGCCGTTTTCCGTTTCGGGCGGTTGAATTATTTCGGCGGTGAAGAGGAATACGGGGCGCGGCACGGGCAAAACCGTATAACTTATTTCCGCTTCGAAACCGCGGTACGTTACCGTAGTAAAAAATTCTCCCGCTTCTTCCGTGGCAAGCGGCTTTATCGTTGCCTGTTCTCTTTCAATTTCGCTGTTGTCGCCGTTTGCGAATACCGCGGTAAATTTCCAGCTTTGGCTAATTTTGTCCTTTCGGGAAGCAAACTGCCGCGTCGTTCCCTCGGTCAGAATTACGTTTTGCACTTCGTTTACAATTTCAAACTCGGCTTTGCCGCACACTTCGCCGTCCGGTACTTTCTTGCCGTCTGGCAATACCGCGCCGAGCAATTGCGTTTCAACAAAATATCTGCCGCTTTCGCGCAGGTTGGCGGCGTCGTTTACTTCTCCGTTGCCTGAATAAACCGTAATTTTGTAGTTTTCGGCGGGAACTTCCGCGCCCTTTTCGTCGTTTGCCGAAAGATAAATTTTTATTGGCAACGCCGATACGTCTACTGCGGGGCTTTGCGTTGTCAGCGCGTATTCTTCGCCTATGCCTTCTATTATCAGTCCGTCGGTGTCTGCGGGGATTACGTAGCCTTCGGGCGGGGGTGTGGGTTCAACGGGTTTTTCCTGTTCGCCGCCTTCGGGAGGCGCGGGGTTAGGGGGTTCGATTTGCCGCACGTATCCGCAAACGTTACAGGTAGTATCGCTGTCATCGTCGTACACGTGCTGGTGGCTCCCTGCGGAGTGCGTGTCTTTTTTCTTGCAGGCACAGAAAAAAGCGCTTGCCGAAAACGCGCAGACCGTTGTTAAAAGTCCGAGCATTGCCTTTGTTGATTTTTTCATTTTTCTTCCTCTTTTGTATGGGTTGCCTTGCGGCAACCTTAATATGTTGTAGTAAACCGATTATAAAATTTATAATTTTTCAAGTCAACAAATGAATTGCGTGTTTGCCTAAATTGTTAAAAATTCGGGCGTTTTTGCGGAAAATTTAAAGCATATTGTTTAAATTTGTGTAATTTAACCGAGGGGGATAGCGGCAAAATTCTTGCGTTGTCGACACGCAACGACAATATTGTACAAAATATTGTAAAATATTTATGTAATATTGTACGGAAATCTCTTGACCGTTGTATATATGTGTAGTATAATAACCTGGCAATAAAGTTGAAGGAGAAAAATGTAGCGGTATGCGTAAAATAGTAATTTTAGAGAGTAACGAGGGGTTTTTGGAAGAATTGAAATCGAGGTTTGACGACGCGCCCGACTTTGAAATATGCGGTGTGAGCGGCAACGGCAACGCGGGTATCGGTATGATAAGCCAATTCAAGCCCGACGTGGTTGTGCTGGATACGGTGCTTAGCGGGGAGGACGGCTTCGGCGTTATGAAGTACATAAAGGAAAATTTGCCGTCGTGCGCAATTTTCGTAATCTCCGGCTTTTCCGACGATAAGCTTGTTAGCAAAGCCATATCGCGCGGGGCAAGGTATTACTTTGTAAAGCCCGTTTCGGCTTCCACCGTGTGCGAAAGGGTAAAGGACGTGTTGGAAGAGCAGGCGACCGAGTATCTGGTAGCTCCGCAGGCGCGCGACAAGCGAAGGGTAACCTCCCTCGACGAAAAAATAAGCAATATCTTTATATCGATTGGCATACCTCCGCATATAATGGGCTACCAATATCTCCGCGAGGGCATAAAGATGACCATTACCGACCCTTCGATAATAAACAACGTAACCAAGAAGTTGTATCCGGATATAGGCGCAAAGTACGGTACTACGGCAAGCAAGGTTGAAAGGGCTATAAGGCACGCCATAGAGGTGGCTTGGAACCGCGGCAGGATAGAGGCAATAAATTCTATCTTCGGCGTGCGCGTCTATATTGGAAGCGAGCGCCCCACCAACTCCGAGTTTATAGCTCTCGTTGCCGATAAACTCATTTTCGAGGGGTTAAACTGACTGTTTTTTCCTGTGGCTTACGTTTTCCGCCTTTGATGGGAAGAAATCGAAATTTGTCGTATTTTGCATATTTCTATTGACATAACAAGTATTATAATATATAATGTCAACGTAAGGTGTGCGGCGCGGCATATTTTTGCGGCGGGGTGCACCCCGCCGCTTGCGTTTTACGCAAGCGGAACAGACCTATTAAGAGAGGAGGTTGAAAAATGAAGACAGCGGCGAAGGTGTTTATCATTCTCGGTATGGTGTTCGGTGCGATTGCTATCCTGCCCCTTATTTTCGGCGGCATTACTCTTAGCAAAATGAAAACTGCCAACAGCAAATCCGATATGATGATTTGGGGCATTCTCGACATCTTCTTCGTCGGCTTAATCGGCGGAATTCTTATTCTGTGCGTAAGCGATGAAGAATGGGCAAACAAGTAATTTTTAACAAAAAACACCCCTCTGCAAGATTTGCAGAGGGGTGTTTTTTCATTTAATTTTAATAAAAAGTAACAATTTTAACACCAAACACACACGCGCGTGCGCTTGACAAATGGGAAATTATAAAATACAATATAAATTGGTTTCACTTGCGGAGGTGCTTTGTGGCTGAGGGGAACGCGCTTAAACGCGTATTGTTAGTTGACGACGTAGAACTTAACAGATTTATTTTAAGGGGCATTCTCTGCGCCGACTTCGAGGTGGTAGAAGCCGAAAGCGGCAAGGCGGCTTTGGATATTTTAAAGAGGGAAAACAGCGATATTGCGATAGTCCTTCTCGATATCGTTATGCCCGAAATGGACGGCTTTGCGGTGCTTACGGCTATGCAGAAGCACGGTTATCTCAACTATATACCCGTAATTATAATATCTACGGAATCCACCGCGCAGTACGTTGACAAGGCGTACGAAATGGGCGCGACCGACTTTATAAACAAGCCGTATAACCCCAACGTAGTGCTTCACCGCGTGTTAAACACCATTAAACTCTTCAACCGCCAGCACACTTTAATGGAAATCGTAACCGAGCAGGTGTACGAAAAGCACCGCTATGCCGATATGATGATAAACATATTGAGCACGGTTATGGAAATGAAGAACGGCGAAAGCGGTTTACACATTCTTCACATAAACACGATTACGAGGATATTGACGGAAAATCTGTTGCAGATTACCGACAGGTATACATTTTCCAAGAGCGACATACAGCTTATAAGCGTGGCGTCGTCCTTGCACGACATAGGTAAAATAGCCATACCCGACGAGATTATAAACAAGCCGGGCAAGCTTACCGCCGAGGAATACGAAATAATGAAAACGCACTCCGAAAAGGGTGCGAAGATGCTCGAAAGCCTTACCGAGTACAAGGACGAAAGGCTGATAAAATTTGCTTACGAGATTTGTTTATATCATCACGAGAGGTATGACGGCAAGGGCTATCCCGTGGGCTTGGCGGGGGACGAGATACCCGTTTGGGCGCAGATAGTTTCCGTAGCCGACGTTTTCGACGCGCTGATAAGCGAGCGCGTTTACAAGGCGGCGTACACCCCCGAAAAGGCGTTGGAAATGATTGTGAACGGCGAGTGCGGTATGTTTAACCCGCTGATTGTGCAGTGCCTTACGAGCAGTAAAAACCAGATTCTTGCGGCGCTTTCGCATATGTCCGCTTCGGAAAAGTGGGAAGAAAAGGCTAAATACGTTGCAAACGACGTGGAAAAATACAATATAAACGCCTTTTCCAACAAGTCGCTCGAATTTTCAAGCAGCAACATTGCCAAGCTTAAATTTATAACCGCCCACAGCGACGGAATTATCTTTGATTATTCATTTGCCGACGGGGAAATGGTTTTGCACGCCAACCCCGAACTCGGCATAAAGTCGGACGTAGTTTTCGACCCTCTCGACAGGGAGCAGGCAAGCAAACATTTTTATATGCCCGCATACGACAAGGCGATAGAGTGCCTGCATAAAGCTACGCCTTTGAAGCCGGAGGTATCGTTCGAATACCCAAGGGCGGAGGACGATAAGCTGATTATGTACAAGGTGGATATGCTTTGCATATACAGCGAGGACAGGGCTAAATTGATTAACGTAACGGGTAAAATAAATAAAACAGAAAGGGGGGTAAAATCCTGATATGACCGTAAAAGAATTTTACGAGGCGTGCGGCGGCGGCTACGAAACTATGGTTTCGAAGTTTGCTTCCGACGCGATGATTACCAAATTTCTTGAAATTTTCAAGCGCGACAGAAGTTTTGAAACGCTGTGCGCAAAGCTTGACGAGGGGGATACGGAAGGCGCGTTCAACGCCGCTCACACCCTTAAAGGCGTTGTGCTCAATTTAAATTTAGTGGGGCTAATCGACCCCGTTTGCAACGTTGTGGAAGCGCTCCGCGCGGGCAATATAGATGCGGCGCGCTCGCTCTTTCCCAAAGTAAAGGAAGCGTTTGCGCGTACGGAAGACGCGCTAAAACGCATTTTGCCCTGATTGTAAGGCAACGCAACTACTAAGCGATTAAAGGACGGTAAAATATATGTTGAAGAAAAAGAAAGGTGAAAAATTAGATATCACCGCGGAGGGCTTTTCCTCTCGCGACCAGCTTATGGGGATACTTACAAACTCCATCGACGACGTGTTTATAATACTTTCCGGCGACGACTGCACGGCGGAATACGTAAGCCCCAACGTTGAGCGCGTTTTGGGCGTTCCCGTAAAGGAAATCGAAAAGAATATTGCAAATCTCGGCAAAGCCAAGTATATGGACGATAAGGAAATAACTTATCAGACTATAAAGGAAATAGAAATAGGTTCCTCGCTTTCGCACGTGGTGGGGCGCGAACACAAGCGCACTAAGGAAATGCACTACTACAACGAAACCATTTACCATATCGAAGCCGACAAGTCGCACAAATACATAGTGCTAATTTCCGACAGAACTAAGGAAATGCTGGCAAAGCAGTCGTTGGAGGAGGCGCTTGCAATAGCGAGGATAGCCAACCAGTCCAAGAGCACTTTCCTTGCCAATATGTCGCACGACATACGCACGCCTATGAATACGATTGTCGGGCTTTGCACGCTGTTGCAGAGGGATACGGGCGACACCGCCAAGTTTAACGAGCACGTAAAGCAGATTATGCTTACAAGCCGCCATATGCTTACGCTTATTAACGATATTCTGGATATGTCCAAGATAGAGTCGGGCGAAACGACGTTAAACGTAACGGAGATTGACGTAGTAGAGCTGATTAAGGAAATAGACGCGCACATAGCTCCGCAGGCTAAGGCGAAAAGGCAGTCTTTCAAGACTACCGTCGCAGTTAAAAACGAAAAGTTCCTCGGCGATAAGGTGCGCATCAAGCGCATAATGCTCAACATACTTTCCAACGCGGTTAAATACACGCAGGACGGCGGTCGCATAGAGTTTACCGTTCAGCAGATGTCGCGCCCTTCGCGCAAGCATATGTACCTGCAATTTATAATTAAGGACAACGGCGTGGGAATGTCCGAACAGTTGGTAAAAAATATTTTCGACCCGTACACCAGAGAGCTTGGCTCGACAACCGAAACGCACGGTGCGGGGCTGGGTATGGCGGTTGCAAAAAACCTTATCGACCTTATGGGCGGCACTATTGCCGTAGAGAGCAAGGAGGGCGAGGGCAGTACCTTTGCCGTAAGCTTCAAGTTCCCCATAAGCAAGATAAACGATTCCAATTTCTGGGTTGAGCAGGGCGTTGCAAGAGTGCTTGTAGTAGGCGACAACAACCTTGTAAACAACAGCGTAACCTGGGCTATGCGCAAGACGGAAGTTACCATAAGCTTTGCCAAGACCAATAAGCAGGCAAAGAATATGATAGATAAGGCTTGGGGCGAGGGCAAGGGCTACAACATTGTCATTTACGATTGGGCGGGCGAAGAGCAGGCTTGCCTCGATACCTTAAACGAACTTAGGCAGGATATTCCCCAATACGTTCCCCTTGTCGTTCTCGGCGACTGCGAGTGGAGCGACATAGAGGAAAAGGCTAAGGCGGTGGGCGTAGACGCCTTCCTCGTTAAGCCCTTTGCGGTTGCAACCTTTAAAGAGTGCGTAACCGAGCTTAAAATGAATATAAGGGAGGGGCTTGTACCCAAGACGGAAAAGAGCCCGCTTGCAGATATGCGCTTCCTTGCCGCGGAGGATAACGAACTCAACGCAATGGTTATAAGCGAGCTGCTGAATATGGTTGGCGCAAGCTGCGTGGTTAAGCCCGACGGCAAAGAAACTTTGGAAGAGTTTGAAAAGAGCCTTCCCGGTCAGTACGACGCCATACTTATGGACGTGCAGATGCCCGTCATGGACGGCTACGAAGCTACAAAGGCTATAAGGGCGTCTTCTCACCCCGAAGCGGCTACCGTGCCCATTATAGCAATGACGGCAAACGCGTTTGCCGAAGACGTTAAAAACTCGCTGGACGCGGGTATGAACGCATATATCTTAAAGCCCATAGATATGAACAAGTTGGAAGAAACGGTTGCGGGCTTTAAAAAGTAAAAATTAAAATATAACCCCGCCGCGCATTGAGCGCGGCGGGGTTTTTACGTTTTATTGAATACGTCAATCTTTAATTTTCTTATATGCAACCTCTTCCGACGGCGAGGTTTCTATTTCTTTTTCCGTTATTACCGTTGTGGTTTGTTGCGCGCTTACGGAGCGCAGTTTTTTTGCGTTCAGCTCGGCTATGCGTTGTGTAAAGCCGAGTTGAACCGCGCGGCGGGAAAGGTTTTCGTTAAAGCGCGAGGTGATTGCAATGTATATGCAGTAAATGGGCACCGCGCCGAGATTGGTTTCCAACAGCGAATTTACCGTTATGGTGTTTAGCTTCTGTTCCCAGCCGAAGCCGTCGCTGCGTATTCCGCCGACCAGCAGGGAGAACTCCCATAAAAACTGAACGCCTATTCCTATGGCAAGCAGGCGTATGAGGGGGAGGCGGCGCGTTTTGTCTTTCTGCAACAGGTTGTAAACAATCGCCGCGGCGTAGCCTAACAGCAGTATAATCGCCATATATCCGTGGTAACCCTTGGTTTCGCGCCATATGGTAACCGTGGGCAGGCTTCCGCCGAACGACTGCGCTATCATAGGCGCGGCTATCCACCAAACTATTATAAACAGCGTAAATTCCGTAATGTGCTTGTCCTTGGACAGCCAGGTCCATATGAGTACGAAGTTGGTTATGCCGTAGCTTAACGACATCCACAGCAACACCCAAAAGAGGTTGCCGCCCTCGATAAAGCGGGAGTGCATTGCCAAGTGGAATATGCCGTAGTCTACAAGCATATACAGCACGCCGCCGAACAAGCCGAACAGCACTGTTAAATAGCGCTTTTTAAAAACGAGCAACGCGATTAACGCAACGAGGAAAACTATATCCAGATAGATGTACAGGTGCGAAAAAACGCGCTTTGCAATTACCTGTGCGGCAAGTATATTCATATTCTCTTCTCTTGTTTTTCTATACAGTTTACTCTCCGCCGCCGCGTTTGTCAAATTGTTTTTTCCGCCTTATGCGGCGCGCTATCAGTCTATCGGCATTGAAAGTATGTAGGAGTAGTCCACAAGCCCTTTGGCTATACAGCACATAAGCACCTTGCATTCGAATCTCTGTTTGCGCGCGTAGTAGGCGTTTTTCATTACGGGCATACTGCGCATTATGGAAACGTCGCTGTCGCCGCGCAAAATCCGCCGTATCATATATTTTATCCAAAAGTTCGTTTCCGCGTCGAAAACTTCGCGTATTATGGCGTAAGTCGTTTTGACCTCTTCGGTAATGGTTATGCCGTTCTTTCTGTTGCCTACGTAAAAATTGAGTTCTTCGTCGCCTACCGTTATCGCCCTGTCAATGAAAGTGTATCTCTTGATAATAAACTGCGTTTCTTCCTGCGTCATAATTTCACCCTGATATTATGACTTCATTATCTTACAAATTTTTTTACATTTTTTCCAACTTTTTGCGGAATGTACGTTTGCGTATGCAACGCCGCGTTTTGCGTTTAAAGTAGGAGGGCGGCGGGGAGGCAATTACCTCGCGGGCATTTTAAAATCTTTAAGAGCCCTGTTTAGAAAGTCGTTGAACGGCTTCATTGCCTTGAAAACTTCAACGGCTTTTTTCAAAAATTCTTCCGCGTTTAAAACTTCTTGGTCGGAAACAAAGTATTCCAGATACCAGGATTTGTATTTTAAATACTCCGCTTGCGGGTGCTCTTTGCTATATGCCGCGGGCACGTTTTTAAGCGACGTTCCATTTACCGTAAAATAGCTTTTAAATTGCTTATCGTCTATTATTGCGCTCCATTCGTCGGGGTGCGCCGCTATGTAATCGCGCACCATAGCAGTGGCTTCGGAAAACATATCGGCAAACAGTCCGCCGCCTAAAAACGTGCCGCCGTTCGGCTTAATCATTATGTAGTAGCCAACGGGAATAGGCAGTTTGCCCATCGAAGAAATATGCGCCCTGAACGAGGGGTTGTACGGCGATTTGTCGCGGCTGAACCTTGTGTCGCGCACGAGTTTGAAGGTAAGCTCTTTCGGAACGTTGCGCAGTACGCTTTCGTCAAACGCGCCTATGCCGTAAATAAGCTCCTGCAAAAGTTCTTCGAAACGGGCGGTTGCCTCTTTGTTCTCTTTCTTGTGCGCGTGATACCATTCGCGTTCGTTGTTTGCGGAAAGCTCCGCAAGATAGTTTAATATAATTTCCGTATTCATTTTTCTCTCCTACGGTTTTATTTTTGAGCTTTAATAAACGCCTCGTACGCTCTTTCGAGTATATCCGCGCTCTCTTCGTCGGAAATGTTTGCGCCGCCAGTTGCAATCATCGTCGCCACTCCGTGCGTAAATACTATAAGCATTACGTAAACTTGCTTTATCTTTTCTTCGGACAACAGCAGTTCTTCGGCAAGTCGGCTTGTCGCCTGTTTATCGCCCATCCACTCGTAAATATCGTTAAAACTGTTCAAGCCGTTAAGCTTTTGCAAAAACAACAGCTTGAATAAATTGGTTTCGTACTTGGCAAACGCTACGTTCGCCCGCGCCATACTCTGTAAAACGCGGTCGTTATCCACGCGGGAATAGATAAAGCCGTTGTAAAATTGCATAGCCGCGCCAACTACGGCTTGCTTCAAGGCGTCCATATTGCTGAAATAGCTGTATATAGGCTGTACCGAGCAACCCATTTCGGCGGCGATGTTTTTAACAACAACCTGTTCGTAACCGCGCTCTCTCGCCAGCTTAAAGGCGACTTCCAAAATCATCTCTTTCGTTATTCGCTGTTTAGGCATTAAATTTCACCCCGCAAATATAAATATACTTATATAACATATATTATATAATATTGTTTATATAAAATCAAGCCTTTTTTGAAATTTTTTGTTTTGCCGTTAATGGGGTAAAAGAAATACAGCCCCGCCGTTAGCGGGGGATAGAAATACAAACCCGCCGTTTTAGGCAAGGCTGTATAAAAAGTTTTACATAGGCATTTAATTTAGAGCCGCGCTCCTTTTAAAATGTATTGCGGATAAAACGCAAACGGGCAAAAAGAATAAACACCAACCGATTAGCGCTATCGTGCCGCCGTTGCCCTGATTGGTTGCGGGTAAAGGGAGTACGGGTGCCAACATACATATAAAAAATATTCCGTGCAACGTTAAAAGCCATTTCAGCGCTTTGTCCGCTCGGCACTCCGCCTGCAAGGAAAGTCCCGTAAAAAACGTGGAAACCGCCAACAGCCCGTATCCCAATAAATCGAGGTTGAAAAGCCAACTGCCCGCCGCCGAAAAGGTAAAGGCTTGTAAAATTTTTTCGTCTACGGACTTATACAGCACGGTAGTAAGTTGGGTATAGTACACAATGCTTATAATTGTAGAGTAAATTATGCCTGCGGCAACGCCTGTTTTCGCCGCCGCGGAACGTTCCTTTTTTGCGTAGCAGGAGTAGACTACGGCGGTTGCCACCCAGCTCCACGATAGAACGGTGCATACGGCGTAGCTCAAATTTTCCGTAAACGCGTTTTTGGTAAACAAGGCTACAATCAGACAAATCAAAAAAATTGCAACTGCACCGCCCGCAACGGCGGAAGATATAAACCCGATTTTTCTATTCATTTTTCCCCCCCGAACAGTTTTTCAACCAAATTATCTATTAAGTTATCTCTTTGCGCTTTATCGTAAAAGTCGAATTTGTCTTTATACAGTCGACTGCGCAAAAATATCCCCTGTAAGCCGTGAATTAAAAACGCCGCCTTGAAAAAAGTATCTTCGTCCTGTTCCAATTTGCTTGCGTAAAAGTAAAACCGCGCTAACGTTTTAAAAGTGTTGTCGTTTTCCTGCCCTTGAACCAAGTCGTTTAAAATTGAAATTTTTGAAATTTCGCAATTGTCGGCTAAAAAATCTACGGGAATTTTAACCGAGCGTTTCAATTTTTCAATGGGGAGCAATTGCTCCGTATCAGGGTTGGACTGAGCTATAACTCCGCTTATAATTTGTTGCACGCACAAATCGATTAAATGCGTTTTGCTTTGAAAATGATAGTTGATAAGTCCGATGCCGATATCCGCCCGTTTGGCTATTTCCCTTATTGTTATTTTAGCGGTATTGCCGTTTGTTTCCCTTATTAAGTCTATCGTAACGCCCATAATTTTTTGCTTTATATCCATTTATAAACCCCTTGTTGTACATTGTTTTGAACACTGTTCAGTATATGCTTTATCAACAGATTTGTCAAATGTTTTTATATGTTTAACGGCAAAAGAAATACAGCCCTGCCGTTTAAGGCAAGGCTGTATAAACAGATTAAAACCTTTAAACTATTGGCTTTGCTACCTGAAAAGGACGCAAAGACGTTCAGGGCTCCCAAAAAGTATCGAAAAACTTTTTGGAAAAAGTCGAAATCGACGTTAAAGCAAATAAGACAGCTTTCGCTGTCTTATTGCAATATTCGTCGCATCTCGACGTGTCGATAATGAATGATAAGTAGCGTAGTAAAACGCTCAAAAATGGAGTGGGTAGTAGCAGGGGTTGAACCTCAAATTATAATTTTTCTGTATTGAAAATATAATTCAATTTGGCTTAAATTATGAAATCCAAAGTATTAGACGAATAGTATATATGGTTTTGATAATAAGGTTAACGTGTTTGATTTTAAGTATAACTATTTTTCAAGAACAATATTTTCAAAATTGGTTAAACAGTTCATATGAACCGTATAAGCAATTCGGTATATTGTTTTTCGATTATATATTGGCAACGGTTAGCAGTATTTTCTCCGTACACTTAAAAAATTGAAAATGCCGTATTCTATCTTTCAAAAAATACGACATAGATGTTTCTTATTTATTTGTTGATATGTCAATTCTTTTTCAAGAGTTTGACGGTGTTTTTGCTCTTCAGCTTGGCGTTATAATGTTTATAGATTTCGTCCATTATTACGTAAATGTTGTAATTTTATTCTAATATTCATATTATTGTAATGGAACTTAGATAAAATCGTGTATGCAGTAATTCAATAAGTTATTTTGGTTGAATTAAAAAAACAGATATGGTATAATATTAAAAATTTTTTATGGGACGGCTATTATGAATAATTTTAAAAGTAAAATAAAAAATTCGATATTAGTTGTTTTGGCTATTACATTTATAGCTATGACGGCGACAAGTGTTTCAATGATAGTAGTAGGAGATAGTTCCTCTGTCGGCGTTAATGCGAATTACAGACCGACTGCGGTGGGAAGCAAAAACTTGTCTTTTGTCTATATCTCCGATTATCCTTATCTATCGGAAAAATCGTATGCTTCAAAGGATTTAGAGTATAAGACAGACGGTAAAATTATCATTGACGGCGCCGACCCCAAATTAATGGGGGACGGGATGATTACGCTTACCAATGGAAAAAATAGCAATGGGCTGCCTACGTCTAAAAAATATTTAAAAGGCATTACCGCCGTTGCCGACAGCGAAGTCGTATACGATATATCTTCTTTTGATTACGAATGTTTTTCCGTGTATTACGGTATCGATCACGCGATGTCGTTTGCAGAGTACATCTCTGGTGGCGGACCGGGCAGCGGTCAAGCGAAATTCTATATTTACACTTCGATGGACGGCGATAGTTGGAATTTAGAGACGGAAGATAATCCTGCGTTTAAAAAAGGCGAAGACGTTCAGTCTTTTGTAACGATAGATATAAAGGGCAAGAACTATTTAAAACTCAAAGCCGAGAGAGGCGCGACCGAATACAGCAACCATGCAGTATGGGCAAATCCCAGACTGCACAATAAAGACTTCGTTATCGACGATGACGATTATGATTTTATAAAGCAAGTCGAATATTACGACGAAATAATAAAATCCTCGACTTACGATGAAATGTTAACGGAAAAAGAACACGATTTATTGATGAGAAAATTCGTAAGTTTTTTCGGTTATGACAAACTTCAATCTTTTGCGCACGTCGACGAAATGCATAAAGAATTTATGCATTGGATAACTGTCGAAGACGTTGACGCATTGAGATATTTAATGACTTCCGGTTATTCGGAACATTACGACATACGAGTGGATACCCAAAGATTAAAAAATAAACAACTTGATGTATTATACAGAGTTTACACCGCTCACAAAGAAGACCTTAATGACAAAACCCAGACTCAATACACGGTTTTGGGGGATTTGTATAAACGAATGATGATTACGCTAAGTTTTACTCATCAGCGCGATATTATTTTTGTGTTGAATAAAGATGCGTCGGGAAATCCGCCGTCCGATCCGGTTCTCAGGTACGAAATTTACAAGAAATTACACGCCAACGGCTATTTGAAGAACGAGATATTCGAGAGACTTACCGTACCCGAAATGATGCTTGTTCTAAATATAGAAATGCGCGACGATGAGTTGGAATGGCTGAATTGGTACGTCAGGGTAAAAATGAAAGGCAATATGAGTTGTCACGCTTATATGCCGTATAGGGGACCTGGCATAAGAGCAGAGTTTTACTATGCTGATAAATACGCCACATGGAACAATAAATACAACCTATCGGATTTTAATCTCTCTTACGGAAAAAAAGATGAGACAAGACTTTGGATGGTGTTTGAGCAAGGCGGCTGGTGCGGTACGATTTCCGCAAACGGCGTCTTTGTTCAGCAAATAATGGGCGTACCGGCAGAGTTAATTTCCCAACCTGGACACGCCGCCTATATATATCAAGGCAGAACTGCCGCTGGCACGCCTTATTGGAATACATTCTATGACATTTTCGGCGTTGCTAATTCTGCCCTGCATATGGGAGAAAATAGCGGATTGCTCAAATGGGGACGAAAATGGTGGAACGATACAGAGGCAAAAAATAGTAGCGATAAAAATGTAACCCAGAGTTCGGGAAGCATCGAATACTTTTATTGCGCTTTGGATGCCGTCTCCGATTATGAAAATTTTGTCAAAGCTGAAAAGATGAGAATAATTTCGGACGTATATTTAACGCGTTTTCCTACGGACGAAGACAGCGAAACTTACACTGCCACGGGCGAAAATGCGCAAAATGCCGAAAAATTGAAGGAGATTTTCCAAGAGGTCTTAAATTATAGTCCAAATCATATATACGGTTGGTACGGACTTATAAACGCCTATAAAGAGGACGTAAATACTACTGCCGAAGAATATTGGAATTTGGCGAAAGATATTATGGACGGTATGTATGAACATCCGTTTCCTATGAGAGACCTATTGATTTTGATAGAGCCGAAAATCAAGTCGTCTCCGTACTATTTGACATATCTTAAATATCTTGACGGCGCATATAACAAGGGCAAACAACTCGGACTGACAGTTGAGACGGATTATGTTCAGCCCAATATTACCCGATTGATTGCAAACAAACTTTCTGGCGGCGCGCAACAGCAGCTTACCGTCGCAACATTTTCTTTCGACGGGACCAACGCCAACAAGGTTATGCTTGGCAGCAGTTTTGCTAACAGCGGCGTAGCTTGGGATTACAGCCTTGACGGCGGCAGGACGTGGAGCAGTAGGATAGATGGCGCAAGCGTTGCGCTTACTGCCGACCAAATCAATTCCATTACCCAAGAAAACGGCATAAAAGTGCATCTCAACGGCGTAAATTACAGCGAAGAGAATATTTATACGAT
>CAJUHT010000005.1 GCA_910586035.1 uncultured Christensenella sp. | reverse complement strand
TATGACAGAGCTATCCTCTTTACTTAACACTAATTTCTTTTGCTCTTCCCTAAGGTAATTAGCAAGGGACCTACAAAAATGACTATGACATCTACAATAATCCACAACAGTAAAATTTTCATTCAACAATGACGTCTGCTTACCAAAAGCAAGTTCCGCATTAGACCAAAGCGGAATATCGCTCTCTATGATTTCTTCTTTAAATTTTTCTATTATTGCATTATCTTGCTCTTGTATATTTCGATAAACATTAATAAAATCTAAATATCTTGTTGATAAACCTAAATTTAAATCAAAACCATTACCAATCATAAAAGTAATATTCATATCGCTCTCCTCATTAGGTAAGTAAGTGATGTATAATGTATTCTTTAAATAATTCCTGCGTCATGTAAAATACCGCGAATTAATACGTCGATGTTTGTATCAGGATTATGTAGATAATATGTCAACCCCTTATACTGCCGTTCACAATTTTTATAGAATTCCTCATTATCTTCTCTTATTCTATCACACTCCGGCAACGCGTGTTTTATAACATCATCGAGTGTTAACAAGTCTAAAAGCTTTTTAAAATTAACTTCTTTCTTGTATTCGTTGTTATCTTTAAACTTGAAACCATAAGCACGATTTATATGTTCATAGTACTTAATTCTATCAATAACCGTGGGGACTTGCGACTTATGCGCTATAATCCAAACTTCAAAAGTAAAATTTGAATAGGCAATAGCAAACTTACAATTCTTTGTTATACTACGAGCTTTTTTGGTATTTTCACACAACTCATGCAATTTATTAATATGGTAGTCACTATAATCTTCTATATCTTGGACACGATAAAAAGACTTACAACGTCCTGATTTAGCCGCATAGACTCCACGTATTGACTTTGCATAATCCGTCGGAGTTCTGCCTTTATGCGGATTAAGATTGACTTTGCATTTAGTTCGCGTATCATTGTTAATCTGAGTCTGTAGCCACTCAAAATACCACTTTTCAGTTTCCCCCTCACAGGAGATATAATAATTTAAGTAACTCATTCATTATCTCCTGAATTATTGAGGTTAAATTCAATAGCCTCGCGAATGACATCACTAAAATCTACAAATTTAATTGCACCGTAACTACCGTTGAGGTAGTTCTTCATAATATCCGTAGAATTTTTTACTCCATTCTCGCCTGACGTACCAAAATCTGAAAGATTATATATAGTACTTGCACCATCTTCACGCTCTATAAATTTAATTTCATCTCTCCTAAAAATTTTAGCCTTTTGATATATAGGATTATGAGACGTAAAAATCAATTGAGCCTGCTTAACGTTTAATTCATCATTGTGGAAAGCATTAACGATACTAAAAACTGCCGACGGATGCAATGACGAATCTAATTCGTCAACAATCAACGTGCCACCATTAACCAATACAGAAATGACCAAAGGAATGAAATTTATTATTTTCATTGTTCCCGCAGATTCTATAAAACGAGCAACAACTCCTTTACCGTCAATAAACGAAACAGCCTGAGGTTTTGCTTCTTTATCTGATTTTTCAAAATGAATTTCAGTAGTATCTATTCCGGCGGCTTTAGCAATCTTGTTGATTATTTCATCAGACAACAAAACACCGCCCTCGTTTTTTTCACTTATAATATCATAGTCAAATTTCGGTGCAGACGAGACGTAACTAACATTGCGCACAACTATTAACTTAGTTTGAAACCAATCCAAAATTATAGAATAAATATCTTTATTTACTAATGTCTTATAGCCATTTGTCAGAAACAATTCATCTTTCAATAAACTTTCCGTTGCCTGCATTTCGAAAATATTTATGTTCGCGCTATCAATAAGTTTAGTATTTTCATAATAAACGTCTATCTTTTGCTTTACACGCTTAAACTGAGGTTTTGAATTAACAGATAAAACCTCATACTCGATATATGCATCTTTTAAATCACCTAAAAACGATACACCTCCTATAGCAATTGTGTAATCAATTAAATGTTTTTTGTGTACAAACTTAATACTAAAACTAATTGGTTTGACATTTTGATTGTGAAAATTAGGCGCAAGCGGAATAGGCATACAACGCTGAGGGTTTATATTTCCGCTTATAATCAAACCTTGAAAAAATTCAATTGCCAGTAACGCGTTACTTTTTCCATTAGCATTTGCACCATATATAACAGAAGAGCAAAGTCCCTTATACTGTTTATCCGCTTTCTGCGTCAAAATGCTATAGGGTATTTCTTTAATATTAGCAGGAACCAAATTTAAACTTGATTCGTCTTTAAATGAACGAAAGTTAGAAAATGAAAAATTTAACAACATAATTCCACCCCTGTTGCCAAAACTTGGCAAGTCTTAATTTTATTATATTTAATTATAGGCATTTTGTCAATAACGTAAACACCTATTTGCCAAAAAACTGCAAATAGGTGTTAAAACTTAAATAATTAACGTGCTAATGTATTTGAATATTATCCTTTATTTCATTCACTAACAGCACTAGCTGTTTCATAATCCTCTTAAAGTCTATTCAAGCTAAATTTTATTTTTCGCTGCTGCTAATTCTTTCAATTCTTTATATCCAATCATACGACGTTTCAAAGATTTCACATATCCAAACAAACTATAAATCGTTAATCGTCTTTTGATATGAAAGCAAAATATTGTTAAAAATTACCGTTTCTTGGCAACTTTATGATTAATTTTAACTAATTTTGCGCATTTTTTCGACATAACATTACCAGTGTTTCGACATTGGGATTTTCTTCACACAAAAATTTTCTAACCTCTTCCCCGTTTCGGTAGATAGGAAAGTTAAATTCTATCCACTTTAAAGGCGGTTTGTTCTCCCAATGCGGATTGAGCTGTATTTCTTTTATCAGATAAGTTAAAAGGTTCTTCTGCTCGTTCTCATTCATTATATCAAAAAGCTCAGAAAAGTTCAATAGAATTTTGTAGATGTTCTCTAATGTTATCGCCTCTTCCTCCATAGCTTTTTTACGCAGGTTTGCGTCGGCAATCAGTTCTTCTATCTCGGCAATCGTTTCGTACATTCCGTCAAGGCGTAAATTCATATCGTGCAACTTTCTTTCACGGAACTTCGTATCAAAAGGCAACGTATCTATTTCCTTTTCCAATCTTGCCTTATTCAGCTCAATCTCATTAAGCCTATTTTCAAAGTTCTTTATTTCCTTGTCGATATCGTCATTCTTGCCGATACTTCCGATTCTATCTTTAATCGCCTGTGCAAAATATTTTTCGCTTACGATTTCCTTTACGGCTTCTATTACAAGTGGCTCAATTACACTCTTCTTTATAACGGTTGAAATAGCTCAAAGTTCGCCTTTTTGAAAAATTTTCACCAAAATTTAATTTAGCTTACAGAAAAGGAAGTCCACTATCTGAACTTCCTTTAACAATTGCTATAAAGTTGTTTTGCCCCTATATTTATAAGCCATAAGGACGCTTATTTTATGCATAAAACTAAAAGATTTTTATCTTCTTTTTACTGCACGAAAAACGTATGAAATAAGCACCGCGATTATGGAAATAACAAATGCAAGAACAAGAATACAAAGAAGGTAACTCGCTATACCCAACACTTCTTGTGTGACCGCTGTAAGCAAATTACCACTTACAAGTCCAAGTATTACGTCCACAACCAATATCACTATAAGCAAGAATAAAATGCCGCTTAACGCACCTTTTATATCCGCTTTGCTTAACGTCATATGTAAGGCAAGGAAAATGCCTACGATTAGGAATACCCACCACTGCCACGACAATGCACATAAGAAAAACGACCGCAAAACACCAAGCAACCTCGTAAATACATTACCGATATTGCTAACGAAATCACTTATCTGAAAACTACCGTTTATCTCGGCTACAAAACCCGGCAACAGCCACCAAGCAAGCAAATACAATACAGCCGAAATTACGATTATCGGCGCAACACCTATAAAAAAGTTACCGATTTTGTGATAGATGTTTTCCGGGTTATAGCTATGGTTTACATAACCGAGCGTTCCGTCTGCCGAATTGATTTGAAACAGCTTAATCTCCGTTACTTTGTGTCCGAAAATCACGCAGAACAGCGCATGAGCGCATTCGTGCAAAGGCGTACCGATTGCGCCCGTGATATAACACGCCGCTCTGCCGTAATTCCCGAAGTTTGCATAAAACCGCTTATTGCATAGCGCAATCAGAAAACCGAATAGGACTATCAAGCCTACCGTAAAGACTATCTGCAATAAAAAGCAAACAAGTATATCGCCTATCATACGGGATTGGAATTAGTCCAAGTCCACTCAATCCATTCTGAAGCAACGGTTTTATTGCCATCGCCCTTCGCACGGATTTTAACGGTAATGGAGCGGTACTGCTTGTGACTGTTTACCGTGAAAGTGTTGTAACCCGTTGTTTTAACTTCGCCGAATCCTTCGCCGTTATATGAAATTTGATATTCGAAGCCGAACGAACCCGAAATAGCGTCCCATTTAACCGCACCGTCCGAAGTAATGCTAAACGACGATTCGGCGGGAGCTGCCAAAAGAGTGATGACGTCGGTCGTTGCGCCGCCCGCATACTGCGAATCGATGTAGTAAATATCGTTTTCGTCAAACGCGCCGCCGATAGCCTTTACGCGCACGGAATACTTGCCCGGACTCTGAATAACTTTGCTGTATGTAAGTTCCGTACTTGTAAGCGATTGTCCCGCGATTTCATACTGATACCCCGAACAGTTTTCCGACTGAGTTTTGACCGTTACGGTAATACTGCCGTTTGTTACGTAATGCTCATCGGAATACTTGTACTCAATAACGGGAGCTTTCAAAACGCGCGCCTTTTGAGTGTAAGTATAGAACGCGCTGTCGAGATTACCGCGTCCGTCGCCCACAGCTTTGAGTTTCACGATATGGTCGCCTTCGGTCGTAAATCTCGGCGTGTACGAATACTGCGTACCCGAAACGTGATAATCGTCGCTTACTTTCTTACCGTCGATTTCGAGATAATACGAACTTGCATTCGTCATAGCATTCCAAACGTACTGTCCGTCCACTATATCAAATTCGGGCGTATTGATTTTATAAGCCGTGATAACAACTGAATAATCGCTGTCGAGATACTTTGCATCGTTACCGATTGCTTTTACATAGAAATTGTAGTTGCCGCCGCCCTGCAAGTATTCGATATTTAATTTAGTACCGTTTTGATCGCCGCCGCCGATTTGCTCTCCGATTGCCGAATAAACTCTGTAAGTCGGCGTATATTCGGCTGTATTGATATTACTCGGCGCACTCCACAAAAGTTCAATGCTGTTGCTTAAAGCTCCTTCGGGGAACGTAGGCGCGGCAAGACGAATAAACTGTTGCGTGGGCGAAGCTTCGCTCGTCATATAGTACAATGTGCCGAGTTCATTGTAATAGTTCGCAACTGCAACCATAGAAAGCGTAGTACCGTTTGTTTCGATGAATTGATACATATTGCCGTATGCGTTATCCGCAAGCGGTGTTTTAGAGAGGTCGAGATATGTTTCATAACTCTTTGCGTTTGATACGTCGTCCCACTGCAAAGTACCGTTACCGCTTGCCGAAATTTTAATGTTCGTCGGGGCTTCCAAACGCTGAATCGCTACCGGTGCGGAAGTATTGGACGCAAGCACATCGCTACCGTTGCCCCTTGCGCTTACCGTTACCGAATAACTGCCGGCTTTAATAGTAGAAAGGTCGAAGCTTTCCGATTGCACAGTTACGCTCGTTCCCGCATAACCTACGGTATAGCCGTTATTGCCCGCAACCGCTTCCCAGGAAAGCGTATAGCCGCTCATTGTGGCATTTCGTGGCGTTGCCTGCACGGTTATATCGAAAGACAAGGCTTCCGCAGAAAGACAAGGCAAAGTAACATATTTACCGTTACCTACAGTTTTTACACCGCCCATACTGCGCACGGTATAAGTATAGTGCTGTTCGGAAATATTTGCACTGTCAGCCACGTTATTATCCGTAAGCGCGGCGTTCGTCGTATACTTGCCGTTAAGCAAAACGCCGTCTTTATACAATTGATAACCGCTTGCGCCGTTTACTTGTACGAAGTTTACAGTAAATCCGCTTGCAAGTTTATCTCTGTTACTTACAATAAAATTACTGTCCGCGGCTTTGGGTGCGGCAAGTCTTTCTACCGTAATCGGCGCAGAATACTTGCTGTCGTAATAATCCGAGCTTCCGTTTGCGGCGTTTGCCTTAATTTCTATCGTATACTTGCCTACGCTTGCATAAGCGTGAGAGAACGCGCGCTGAACGTCCGTATATGTACTTATCTCCGGTGTTCCGCCGTCTTTGATAAGTCTTGCCGTATAACCGTCTGCCGCGCTTACCGCGTTCCAAGTGAGATTGTTGTTCGCTTCGCCGTCAAGCTCCAGATCATTGTTCCACGAAACGGTGGGCGTATCGAGAATATACACCGTCTTTTCCGTCGACCACGACGAGAAATAGTTGCCGCTTTCGTTATACGGCATAACCGCTATATCCTGCGACCTGCCCGAAGCAAGGTTTTCGTACTGCGTTGCAGTAACGCTTGCTTTCTGAACAACGCCGCCGATTTTGAGTTTATAGCCCTCAGCGCCGTTAATGGAATTCCACTTTAAAATACCGTCCTCTACAAAAATTTCGGTTACCGCGTCGAGATAATGAAACTCTTCCGAAACGCTTTTACTGTCGTATGTGCTTGTATGGTTGCCGAGCGACTTTACCTCTACCGTAAAATCTCTTCTTTCGGAGTTGTACGCAAAACTATTGCCTTTTACCTCTTTGGACACGCCGTTAATTGTAACCTCGTAAGAAGCCGAGCTGCCAGTCCACGTTACCGTCGTTCCGTCGTACTTTACATTTGTGGGTACACCGTAGATATATACGTTTACCTCTTGACTAAACGCCGAATAGAACGTATTGTCGCCCGAAACGACAGGCTTTACCTTTACGCGGTTGCTGCCTTCGGGAAGCGTTGTAATGCGAGTATCCGTTACGGTTTGCGTCGTCCCGTTTACACTTACCGAATAGGCGTTTGCACCGGCAACTGAATCCCAACTCACTTCGCCGTTATCGCTCACCGTGATATTTTCAATTGTAGCAAGCGGCTTAAAAGTAACTGCCGCAGATTTTTCGGAATTATCGAATACCGCCGTTACAGTTACTTCGAACGTTTCGGTTGAAGTATAGGCGTATGTAGTTGAATTTGAACGCGCCGCGTCGCCACCGTTTATCGAAACGGTATAGTGGTTTGCGCCTTCCGTCTTGCTCCAAGTTATATACTGCCCGTCGTAAGCTATATTTTCGGGCGCTTTGTAAATGATATCTTCAACCTTATTGCACGCCGAAAGCGCCAACGCTCCCGCAATGACCGCAATGACTGAAAGCAATAGTAATAATATTTTCTTTTTCATACTTTATCTCCTTTAAAGATTTTATTTAATATTTAACACTGCGGTGCAACGGTAGTTGATATAATCTTTCCACCATATGCCCATAGCACCGGGAGCACCCGCAAATATTTCGTAAACTACTACAACACTGATTTTTTTAATCGTTTTGCCGGTATCGTTAGGAATATTCAAAGCCACCGAATCGCCTTGCTTTTTGCCTTTTAAAATATCCGTGGCGTTCTTTTCGTATTTGCTGCCGTCCGTATATTCTATACAAACGTAATATGCACCCTCCCCTACTGCTTTGCCGGAAATATTTGTGCCGTATATTGCGTTTTGGTACGTATCGGAAGAAATATTTTTTTTCTGTTCCGAGCCTGTAATTGGTAAAGAACCCGGATTTGAAACCAATTTAACGTTTAACGTTACGGGACGCCAAGCTGCGGCAACTGAATACGAAGAGTCATCGTTCTGTACCAGATTCTGCGTTTCCAGCTCTACAACCTCATAGCCGTTGTGCCACCAACCGAGATCAGTACTTGTAGGTTTATATCCGTTATTATCATCACAGCGATTAATACTGAACCTTACGTTTTTAGTCTGCAAATATGCGAAGGGGTAAAGCTCGAGATTTTCCTCCACCGCGCCTTCAAACCTTGTGCCGCCGGGATATCTCGTCCAGCCGACAACGTTCTGTCCGCCTATCTTTATTCCATTTGAAACGGTATCGATATCGTCACCGTGGCACGCCGTTACCTCTTTAACAACGTTATACTTGTTATCATAAAACGTTACGGTGTACTGTTGTTTTTCAAAGCGCGCGTGAAGAACTGCTTTACCTTCGTCGTTTAACAGACCTGCAAAATCCGCGTTAAATGTTTTATCGGAAACCCCATCCGTGCCGCTCACTTTAATTGACTGCGTGTTCCAATTACTGTCTGAATACCAGCCGACGAAATTCATATAATGCTTATCCGGAATATAAACGTCCGCCGGGAGACGAGGAAACTGAGCATCTCGTTCTATTTTAAATTGAGTTATACCCGTGCTTACGCCTTCGCCGTAGTCTAAAACAACGGTATATTCCTTAGGCTTGAACTGCGGAAAAAGAGTCATGTTCTTTTTATCGGTAAACGCCGAAACGGATACGCCGGAAGCCGTAACGTATTGAGTTCCGCCCGCTTCAGAATCATAAAGTCCCAAAAAGTCGTATCCGTCTTTTGAAGGAATGTCGCTTAAAGAATAAACCTGACCGTTTTTAACCTGAATAGTGTGCGTTTCCTTTCCGTCATTATACAAAATGGTATATAACGTATCTTCCTTTTCGTCATCCGAACCGCCACCGAACAAGCCGCAACCTGAAAACATAAACGTAAACAGCATAATAAGTACAAGAAAAATGCTTATTTTAGTTATGCTTTTTTTCATCAATGCCTCCATTAAATTTTATAAATACAAGTTTGTGGTGTCGGGATAATGCACCGTATAGTAATAGTCTCTGAGATTGGTATAAACGAAAACTCCTGACGCATTGGAGTACCAGCTACAATAAAATGCTTTACCGCAATAGAATGTAGTACTGAATTCTATTTTTTTATACACGCCTCCGTTTATATTGCCAAAAGACATCTGTTCAATCAAATACGATGAACTTATCTGTTTTTGGGAATAAAAGTTTACATAAGCATCATGATTAGCCCCGTCAATCATTATAGTTATGTGCCAGTCAAACGTTAGTAAAGCCGTATCGGCTCCGTTCAAGTATTTCTCGCAATTAATAGTATAACATAAAGCATTAACCGACGGTTTTGTCGCGCTTGCATAACGGTCGTTCCCATTTGAGTCTATTATTACTTTTTTATCAATCAATTCCTTATACCAACCTGCTTTCAACACCAAACCTATTAAGGGCATGGTAGTGGAGTTATACTTTTCTTTATTGACCGTATACCACCCGGCAAAAATGAAACCTGCTCTTGTGGGTGTGGGTAAAGTTATTTTATTGCCGGCGGCAACGGAAATATCGTCCACGTCCGAACCGCCGTTACTATCGAATACAAGTTTTGCCTGCCATACGGCTTTAAGCGAAATACTTTTGCTCGGCATAGTGGTGCTATCGTATTTATTACCCTGCATATCTTCCCAATAGGCGAACTTCGCCATATCTTTGGTAGGCGTGGGCAAAGCAATAATAGAACCCGCACGGGCAACAACCGAATTTACTTCATTACCGCCGTTGCTGTCAAGTTCGATTACGGGCGCATACTCAACGGCATACAAAACCGTATCGTCCTCGACTTTGCCGTTCCACACTTCGCCGCCCTGCGTTTTGGACCAAGTGAGCGGCGCGTTGCCGTTTACTCTCGTTTTTGGTACGATTCGATTTGCGGGCGTACCGTATTCCACTTGTAAGTCCTCGGTATCCATACCCGCCTCGAAACAACAAGTTACGGTAAACTTTTCTATTTCAAAACCGGCATAGAGATAAACATACTCGCCGCTTAAATCAAAGTTAGTTTCGTTCAAAACGGAAACCACGGGTATAAGTCCGTATTCGTCGGAAATTTGCGTCCCATCGCAATTTGTTTTTGTATACCAACCCGCAAATTCTTTATGTTCGCCCGTCAAGTTTTTCGGTAATTCGGGCAAACTCGAACCGTAAGCCACGGCAAGCTGTCTGACACCCGTAACCGCCGCTCCCTGATAATCCAAAATCACGGTATAATCTTTCGCTTTGAACTGCGGAAACAATACCATATTCTTACCGTCGGTAAACGGCGAAAGCGACGCGCCCGTGGACGATATGTACTGCGTACCGCCTACTTCCGCGTCAAAAAGACCTGTAAAGGTATAGCCCGTCTTTTCGGGAACAACGTCCAACGCATACGGCATACCTGCGGTTACGGTTATCTGATGCGTACCCGAATCGTCCGTATACTGAATAGTATACTCTTTCGGCGTTGTATCTTCGGGAGTATTGTTTCCGCAACCGGTAAAAAACGCCATACACGAGATAAGCATAGCAACGACTGTACAGATTACTGAAAGAAACTTCCTCTTCATAAAGACCTCCTTATAATACTAATAATTCATTTTTATTATATGAACTATTGCTTCATATGTCAAGTGAATTATAGCTTCATTGTTGTGAATTGCTAATTCATATAAAATATGAATTAGCTCATATTAAACAAGGAAATGACTTATGAAGGACGTAAATATTATTTTAGGAGAACGTATTCGGCTCGGAAGAAAGACAAACAATTTAACCCGTGAAAAATTAGCCGAACTGATTGACGTAAGTCCGCGCTTCCTCGCCGAAGTCGAATCCGGCAAAGTTGGAGTTTCATTGCAAACGTTAAAAAATATAAGCATTGCCTTATCGGCTTCCACCGACTATTTATTGGGCTTGGATAACGAATACCAATTAAGTCAACTTGAAGTATTGTGTTCCCAGCTTGTAAGCATTGACGAAAAGTATTTGCCTTTGATTACTGCAATTGTTAAAGAGATTAAAAACATTGATTAACGTAATTACAGCTCATTAAAAGCACGTTAAAAGCGCCGCCCTTTAAGGGCGGCACTTGCTTGTATTTAATATTAAGTTGTAATTTAGCTTTATTAATTGCCGCGATGACGAACTTGATATCTAGTTTCAAGATTATTTGTCACATAGCCCCTATCGCGTAAGCCATTGACTACATCTGAATAAATATCATTTCCTTCAGGATCTTTTATTGTAACTATTAAAACAAATTCTTGAATTGGAACAGTTGTTTCATTACGTGGACTCATGTCGATACGCAATTTCCAACCTTCTTCAACTTGTATACCTTTACTTAACTTTCTGTAATAAGACTTAATAGGACACCATTTTAAACCATTTTGTACCCGTGACCGTTCATATTTTTCATCCCATGTAGTATCTAAAGGCACACACCCTTTAAATTTCATTTTACCATTATCATCATATCTATATGTTCCAAAACTAACATCTATATTCGCACGACAGTATTCAGCGCCAAACCGTTCGTCAAGAAGAGGATTGTATACCAATGTCATACATATTTCCCCTAAACATTTACCATCTCGTATTAACGATTTCGGGTAAGGGAAATCTATCATTTCCAAGTGTGAGCCTTGTTTTATTTTCTGTTTAAATACTAGCGTAACTTCGTCTTCGCTACACTGTAAAATTTCTTCAGCATCATTGCTTGGCATACCATTACCATAATAGTTTATATTAGAAGAATCTACAATTGTCCTAAAATTCATTTTAGCCGAATGAATTAACATGGCTTTAGCTAAGAGCAGATCTTTTTCTACCATCTCATCGTAAATAGCTGCAAATTTTTGTGCACTTCTAGGGGTTGAGTAGCTTGTTCCTATACCTTCAACAATATTTCCGTTGACATCTAATCCCTTCATGCCGATTCCGGATATACTATATGAAGTAGATATATTCCCACCATAGTCAACAACGTCTGGCTTAATTATGTAACTGGCACCAGGGCCTCTACGACTAAAAGGAGACGGCTCATTTCTCTTTACCATAGAATCTGTAGAATCAAATAAAGCTATAGACCCAACAGTAATTGCTCTAACAGAGTCAGCAGGTGATATTATGCGATCTCTTTCGCCCATATTATTTTGAGGAGTCCATGTTCGTAAGGGAGATTCTTCAAGATTACCACTAGAAACAAATATTTGAACTTCGTACTTATCTTGAATATAATCTAAAAATATTCCCAAGTCTGACATCGTTCCATCACAAACTTTGTTCTTAATACCAAGAGACAGATTCCAAATCTTTGTTCCTGAGGAATATTTTTCCATCGCATCTTCGATAATTTCCATAAGTTCTTCTTCACTTATTGTATCAATGGGACCTACCTTAATATCTCCATTGGGCATAGCTATAATATCAACAAATTTAAATTTTTTATTAATAATAGTTGGTATATGATTTAATTTGTTTCCATATTGAATCATTGATGCAATAAATGTGGCGTGGCTATGATTTTGATATGCCTTATCAACATATTCTTCACGCCCAACAATGTACGGCTTTAAATATTCATTTTCTGGACTTATACCTCCGTCAATTATTCCAATAGTAATATCGCTGTCGGAATAATTGTCTTCAAGAAGACTATTTAAATCGGTATTAACTAGATCATTAAGTGGGAGAGTGTAATCCTGAAAAAAATCAACAGATTTTACCCCATTTATACTTGCTAATTTAATAATATCGTCATAAGTTTGAGTTTCAATTTTTATATATCTTATACGTTCGCCGTAAGAAATAATCTCAAATCTATCAGCAAAGCCAAATTCAATTAGCTTTCTCATAATATAATTCATTATTTGTGAATTATCAAATTCGTCATCAAAATCAAAGATTTTAAGTTTAATGCGCTTATTTACTTGTTTTAACTCATCTTCTTTGACTATTTCTTTTAAAGCCTTTGAAAGCTTTTCTTCAGCAAAAACAGGTTCTATTTTAGAAATAGCAGTCATATTTGCTTGAAATCGTTCCGATGGCGGATTCTGAATCAACCTTTTAGTCTCTTCTATAGTCTTATTATTAACCTTTATATAAATTTCTCCCAAATCGGCACTTCCTATAATGGGACACTTCTTACAAAAGTCATTCGGTTTATAAGATTTCGCTATTGCGTCGTCTTTTACAGTAATTTTACCAACAGCAGGAATGTTTTTATTTTCAGTGAAAACATCTTCATAATAAGAAATCAAGCTATTCAAGCCGGTTAAAATGTTACTCTTTAATTCCTGCGTAATTCCACCAAAAAACTTTAGCTGTCCACCACCCGGATTTCGTTTTAAATCAGTTTCTTTTTGCAGCACCAACTTAATTGGTAAATTCTTTTTCCCCATTAATCATCTTTCTCCTTTAATAATTTTGACATTGTAGACTTCGAACTTCCTAAGATTTCAGCAATGACTTGTAAACTAAAAATCTTCTCATCACATTTTCTTAAGAAATTAGCTTTTCTCTTTAACAATGTTTTTTCGTCATATATGTTTTTTGATATAACTCCTCTGAATAAGAATAATTCCTCGTATAAATTTTGCTTACTTACTTCAGTATCATAAATTACTGCTTTGCGTATAGCTTTTAAAATTATTTCTTCTATATTTGCTCCACTTAAACCTTCAAAAGCTGTAGCTAATTCATTTTTTTCTTTTTCCGATAGAATAATATTTCCCTTTGCAAATAAATCTATCATTTTGATAATAGCCTCTACATCTGGCAATTCTATTTTTAATTTATAATCAAATCTCCTCCACACCGCCGAATCCAATAAACAATCATGATTGGTTGCAGCAACAAGCAAACTATCATTACTCATTGCATCAACATTTTGTAATAAACTATTTACAACTCTCTTAAGTTCACCCAATTCATTATTGTCGTCACGTGCCTTTGCAATTGCATCAAATTCATCAAGAAAAAGCACACAAGGCATTTTCTGTGCAAATTCAAAGAGTATTCGTATATTTTTTGCTGTTGTTCCTAAATAAGAAGAAATAAGGCTGTCTAATCTTGCAACCACTAGTGGGAGTTTCAAAGCTTTAGCTATAAAATACGCGCTCTGTGTTTTTCCGCAGCCGGGAGGACCGTACAATAATAACGTTTTTGAAACTCCGATTCCTAATGAATTCAGCTTATCTGCATTTTTATAATTTAAAATAAAAGTATTCAAGTTTTCTTCATTGTTTTTTGATAAAATAACATCTATATTATTTTCATCGGGATAAATTATATCCGCTAAAACTGTACGAGATTCAGAATCAACAGGCATTATCGCCTTTGCACCCATGCTAGACAATGTTGTTTCGCTTTGATTTGTTAATAGCCTATTAAATTTATTTGCTGCACGCAATTCGCCATCTTCTTCTAGTTTATTAATAAGTTGTTTAGTATAATTAATAACTTTAATTTGATCGTGTTTCAAGCAACCTTCAATAATTTTGCCTATTTCAATTGAATATTTCATATACTCACCAATTTTATTTTATGTAATTATATTGAAAATATTTAGCTTTGTCAAGAACGATAACGTTATTTTAAGAAATTTTTTTATAAATATTAAAACATTAATAGCGAATTTAGGGACGATATTGCAAGATTGTGAAATTTTTTTGATTTAACTTTTATCAGAATGTGCTTCCCAAAAAAATACGTGACAAAGATAACTTTCTCTGCCACTTATAACTTATTTAATTATTGAATATTCAAAAACATCAAAACTTTCTGCAACAAAATGCTCTAATAATTCTACCTGTTCATTATGAGACAAATTGTGATTGTCCTCATAAATTATGAATTTATCCGAATGTGTTACTGCTTTTAATTTTTCAATTGATGTCAGGAATATAAATTTATCGTCAAATATAATTTTATTAAACAAATTATCAAGACAGCAATATCTTAGAATTGACTTTACTCTATTTTTACTTGCTTTTGTCCACAGATAACAATTTTTCCTGCCGTATTCTTTTAGCTTTTTAACAAGCTCTTTATTGATTATTATTCTGTACGGCAGCCATTCGCTTGTAAAATATTTTTGTTTTTCTTTGATTATCTTTCGCAAAAGTTCCTCAGGAATAAAATTCAGTTCTTCTCTTGTTATTCGTTCGCTTGTATTAATTCTCGGATATCCAAACTTCTCCAAAGCATAATTGTAGGCGTCATTATTTAATGTTGTCGATTGGATCAAGGTTTCGTCCAAATCAAATATATATTTCATTAAAATCTTTCAAGTATTTTTGAAGTTAATATCTTTGCTCCGTCCGCAATAAGACTTTTATTTAACGCAAGCATCCGGTTTTCGGCATCGGTTAGTTCATTATACATAACAAACCGTTCTATGCCGTATTCTTTTGCTTTTGCCATTGCGTGTCGCGAACCACTATCCCCCTGCCCCTGCAAATAACTTGCAATTAAAATTATTTTCTCTGAAAACATTGCCTGCAATCTGTCGCGCACGATAAACCGTTTTATGCTTTCATATCGATTATTCGGTTCGGTAATATATTCCGTAATCAAAAGTCCGCCGCTACGCACGATTTTCTCCGCAAGGGCTATATTTTTCTTGGGATAGATATTATCAAGCGTCGTAGGCAAAATCGCAACCGTCTTTCCGTTGCAGAATAAACACACCTCGTGCGCAACGGTATCGCAACCGTCAGCAAGTCCGCTTACAATACAAGAATCCTTTTGTGCCAATCTTTCAACTATCTTGCGTTCGCGCTCTATAATATCAGCCGTCGGCGTTAAAACGCCCACAACCGCAACGTTTTGCTTGGAATTTGCAAGTAAAGTAATATCGCCTTTATATCCAAACAAAAACGGCTTTTCGCTCAATTTAAGATTTGTGGAAAGTTGCGGAAACCCCTCGTCATAAACACAAATTAAACTAACTCCATTATCCTCCACTTCTTGCTCAAATTTTTTAAAATCCACGTTAGCATTATTAATTTTTTCAATGTCATTGAACTCTCGCCAAAAATGAGCGTTGGATTTTACTCTGCGTTCTTTTTTTAGCGCATATAATTTTAATGCCGTTTGAGAATACATTCTAACTCCTCGTTTTAGCTATCACATACAGTATAACACTTTTTGCACCCAAATCCAACAATGTTTGAATACAATCTTCCGCAACAAAAACACCTTCCGTATAAATATCGTCAACAAGTATCACGTCTTTACTGAGAATTTTTGTTTTATCGATTTGACAAGTATCCTTTGTGATACCGACATACGGCATATCCCCCGTATTGTTTTCCATTCTCCAAGAATGGGTAGTTTTAGTATCTTTGATTCTCTTTATGGCGTTAGAGCCGTTATGAAAGCCCATTTTATCGGCAACGCAAGAAACAGCCTTTTTGAACAAAAGTTGACTTTGTTTATAGTGATTTTCAGCTTTTGACCTCGGTGCAACAACAATTACGCAATCCTGCAATTTCTCAATTTTGATAATTTCTTTTAAGTCTTCGCTTGTTCTTTCAAAAACCGCCATAAAGTCTTTAACAAGATCCAACTCGCTTGACTTCCTTGTCATATTTTTTAAGTGATTGATAAAATCCGGATTGCCGCTTTTTTGGTATCCAACGTAGTCACAGTTGTAATACCCCTTTATATCCATCCCCAAATAACTGTTTGCTTTTATTGTAAACTTTCTCATTTTACCCCCCCCCTAAATTTTTACAATAAAAAATTAACCACAAACCTTTGTGATTAATTGTACGACTGATCAACCACTATTGAGTGGTTAATTTATAGTCATTTTTATTTGAAATTTAGGCAAGCCTGAAAAGGTTATTTGCTCTATGCTTTCATTATAACACAGTTTTTATATTATCAAACATTTAGGCGACAAAAAATGAAGTGACAGAGCAAATATTTGTTCTGTCACTTCATTTTAAACTATATCAAAATATTTTAACGTCTCTTTAATTGCTTTCGCCATTCTCGGCGTCGGATGCGCACGCGGTCTTTTTAATTCTTCGACAGCGTTGGGCGCATCATACATAGGCAATCCTAAATCGCGCTTGACTTCGGCTATGTACGCCGTGTGGACTTTGAAGCCGTAAGTCTTTTCAATGTAGTCTTGAATTTTCTTGTAAGTTACTTTCTCTTTGGGCTTACGCTCTTTTACTCGTTTGGCAACCTCTTTCAAAGATACCTGCCCTTCCTCTTCGCCGAACTCAACCTTTATGTTGATATGTCCGTCGGGAATTTTTTTGGAAAGAACGACCAACGTCTCCACGTGTTTTGTCTGAGGGAACATATCGAACGGCGTTACCGAAGTTATTTTATAATAGCCCGCAAGCCCCTCCGTTTGGTATGCGGGGTTTTTGATTATGTTGCCGTCCATTTCAATTAAGCTTCCGCACAACAGCCCCAAATCGCGCGCGAGCGTGGCGGGGTTGCAGGATACGAGCACAACCTTGTCCGCACCGCTTGCAAGCACGGCTTTTACTACCGAGCGCTCCATACCCTTTCTGGGCGGGTCGCACACGATAACCCGCCTATATCCCGCGGTCTTTTCAAAAACTTCGCCTATTTTGTCCTCTACCGCGCCGCAGTAGTTAAACATTTTTTCGCCAAGCCCGTTCGCCCGTTTAAGTCCGTTTGCGCACTCCACCGCCTCGGGCACAATCTCTATGCCGTACGCCGCGCGGCACCCCTTGGCAAGCATTGCCGTGAGCATACCCCCGCCGCTGTACAAATCTACGGCGATAGCGTCGCCGTCCTTAACTTCCGCCACAACCGAAGCGTACAGTTTTTTGCGCACGCCGTCGTTGACCTGTAAGAAAGTCTGCGCGCCTGCCTTGAACTTTACGCCCTCCTCTTCGCCGTCAAAATAGCCTTCGCCGCGGCATATATGCCACTCTTTTCCGAAAACCGTGTTGCCCGTGCCGCCGTTTATGTTCAGCCACAGCGCGTATTTTTTAAACGTTGCGTCAAGAATTTCGGCAAATTTGTCCAAAGCGATTTTGCGGACAGCCACGACGGTTATGAGCATACCGCCGTTTACCTGCCTTGCCACAAGGTGCCTTATGTCGCCCTTTAATGTGCGCTCGTCATAGCCCGTATAGCCCGCCTCGTCCATAAACCTCAACAGCGCGGGTATAAGCTTGCCCGACCACTCCGCCTGCAACGGACAGCAAGTGATTGGCACTATTCTGTGCGAGCGCGGCGCATAAAAACCGACTACCGTATTGCCGCTTTCGTCCCTGCCTACGGGGAGGGCGAGCTTATTGCGGTAGCCGTACTGACTGCCGCTGGGCACCGGTTCATTCACCTCAACTTCCAAATTGCCTATTTTTTTTAGACAGTTGTAAACAAGCTCCCTTTTAAAAGCCAACTGCGCGGAGTAGGATATGTGCTGTAACTGACAGCCCCCGCATTTTTCAAAGTGCGGGCACGCGGGCGCCACCCTGTCGACTGAAAGAGTATGCACCTCCGTAAGCTTGCCGTAAGCCGCCTTGCCCGTAACTTTAAGCGCTTTAAACGACACCCTTTCGCCAACTGCGCAGAAGGGCACAAACGCCCTTTCTTCCCCTATTTTTATAATGCCCTCCCCCTCGGTGCCGAGAGAGAGGACTTCGCCTATGTATTCCTTATTCTTTTCCATAACGCTTCCCAATCATTGCGCACGGCGCGCAACCTTTATGATACGTTTTTAACCGCCGCACAGTCCGCCGCAAACGCCTTCGCAACAACATTCCGCGCAGCCCGAGCCCAATTGCTCGCCGCCGTTGCTTCTATTGGCGGTACCACCCTTATCCTGCGGCTCTTCCGCCAACCCATTCATATATTGCCGTAATTCAGCCAATTCCCGTCTGTACTGCTTATTGTCGGGAGCCAGCTCTATTGCTATTTCAAGCTGTTTACGGCTCTCGTTAGTCCAATTTTTAGCCAGATATATTGCCGAGATAGTGCCATTCGGCGTCCTTATCCTCTACACTTTCAAGCAAATCGAGCGCTTCCTGCGTTTTATCTTCCGAAAGCAAGCTCAGCGCCCGAGCATAAATTTCTTTATCCATATTACCTGCGTATCCTTGCCACAAGCATATTAACGGCGATTTGACAGCGCATTGCAAGAAAGTCGTATATCACGCCTATAAGCGTGCCCACGGTGAATATGAAGAGGAAAATATATTTGTTGATAACGTCGTAAACGCTTTGCGGCAAAAGCGAGCCGCCCAAAACGCCGTTGAATATAAGATAATAGCCGACTATCAACGCTGCGTCGAACCACAGCGCCTTTAACGGAAGCGCCAGCCAGCGGTTAAAATTTTTCTTTTTTATAAGCGCGTTTACAAGCGGGTGAATGCCGAAAAACATTGCAAAGGGCACGATATCCCAAAACTTAGCCGCCGCGCCCAGAATAAGCGTTAAGATACACGTAGCCGCGTAAGCGCACGCCCCGCCCTTGAAAAAGTCTTTGGACAGGGGAAGCATCATTGCCAGCACGCCGATAAAATAACCCGTTGCAAGAAGCCAGCCGCTGAGTATGCCAAGCGACAAAAACAGCACGGCTATCCCGCAGGAAATTCCCGACAGAGCTATTTCGAAAGAGTTGGAATTTTTATTTTTAGGCATAGCTTTTTAAAATGCTCCGTCTTAAACAAATCTTACGGCTAACCGCTATGCCGTACGGGCGCGCACCCGCGCAGACAAAGCCAAGCCTTGCCCTGAAATTTTTAAGCGGAAAAGCGTTATCTGCAACAGCCGCTGCAAAGGCAGTTTATGCAGGCGTTTAACGCGCAACACTCCACGCAGGACGAACAAAAGCTACCGCCCATCTGATTGTCGGAGTACGCGCCGTTCATATCCTGCCCCCTGTAAGCGCTTTGCTGGTTTTCGGCGTTGGCGCCCTGTTGCGAAGCGTCGTAGGCAATTTTTTCGTTGAGTTTTTCGTAAGCTTCCTTATACTTGGGATTTTCGCCGTCTAAGCGCATAGCTATTTCAAGCTGTTTCTTGCTTTCGTTTACCCAATTTTTGCGGTAGAACACCACCGATTGCAGATAGTGCCATTGTGCGCCGCGCTCGTTAAAGCCGTCTAACAGCCTTTGCGCTTCCGCCAAATCGCCCGACTTTATAAGTTCCTCCACCTTGGAAAATGCGGAGCCTTCCCCGCTTTCACCGAAACCCTTGTCAAGTTCGGCAAACTCAGAAAGCAATTCGTCGTAGGCGACCTGAATTTTAGTAAGCTTTCTTGCCGCCTCGTTGCCCGCTTCGCCGTCTAAAAACCTGTCTTCCAAAAGTTTTGCGCGGAGGGCGGCGTAAGCCTCCTCCACCTGTTCCTGCGTTGCGCCCTCGGCAAGCCCCAAAAGTTCGAGATTATGTCTGTTCATTTTCTTTTTTCGTTCCTTCTCCGCATTTGCCGTAAACAAGTTTACGCGTTTTAAGCGGAATCCCTCTCAAAATAATATTGTCGGTCAAATCGTGATTGAAATGGAATTTTATGTTTGCAAGCCTGAGGCGCATATCGGCGAACAGCGCGTTGAAAATAAAGTTTATTTCCTCGCCGTGTTCTTTTGCCGCCCGCTCTTTATCAGGCAGTTTAAAAGCGTTGTAAAGCACGTTGTAACGCCCTTTTTTAACGTCCTTGTCGTAGTCGTCCAACGCGTCGGCAAGATATACCCACTTGCCTATGTCGTAGGTAAGCGCGTCGGTATGCTCGGTTGCAAACTCCCCGAGGGCATAGCGAGAAAGTTCGCGCATCATAACCGCGGTAGGTTCGCACGCTTGGTCAATCACCGCGCAACCCGCCCTTTCGAGCCCGCGCTGTCCCTCTATCTGCCTGCCGACAATTTCCGCCACCTGCGGGTGCCGCTTTAACGCGCGCTTGAACCCCCGCCTGTACAGAAATGCAAAAACGCCTTTCTTGTCGCCGTCGGCTCTGTCGTCCAACAGTTTATAGTATGCCAAAACGGTGTTTACGCAGCCGAGCAAAACGGAAATATCGTCGGGCGTCGCCATACCCCTGCTCTTTATAGGATGAAGCGCGCAACGCCGCTTTTCTATTTTAACGTCGCAGTTGGCGATGTTGTGCAATAGCGCGGACATAAAAGCTATGTCGTAGGTGAGCGCCGTCTTAGGGAAAGAGCCGCACCCCGCGCCTATCGACTTGCACATACCGCAGTAAAGCGCCTTGTATAGAGTTTCGTCCTTTTTAAACAGATAGGGACTGTCGGGATTGATATAACCGAACATAAATACTACTTAACGCGCTCAATCAAAGCTGATAGAAGCCTATCTTTTTATACACCTTTGCAAGCGTTCTGTTTGCTATCTTAGCCGCCCTCTCCGCGCCCGTTTTAAGCGCGCTTTCTATATACTCTTTGTCCTTTAACAGCCTTTCGCGCTCCGCCTGAATGGGCGCGAGTTTATCGGCGACAAGCTCGCCGACGGCAAGTTTGAAATCGCCGTAGCCCTTGCCGCAGAACTCCCTTTCCGTTTCCTCTATGCTCTTTTCCGCAAATACGGAATAAATGGAAATGAGGTTGCTTACGCCCGCTTTGCTTTCCGGCTCGTACCTTATTTCCGCGTCGCTGTCGGTTACGGCGCGCTTGAACTTTCTTATAACCGTATCCCTGTCGTCCGTAAGAAACACCGCGCCGTTGGGGTTTTCCGCCGATTTGCTCATCTTTTTGGTAGGCTCCTGCAAGTCGCTGATTTTTGCGCCGACCTTGCGGAACAGCCCTTCGGGCACCTTGAACGTGGGAGTAAATACGTTGTTGAATCTCTGGGCGATGTCGCGCGCAATTTCCAGATGCTGGCGCTGGTCGGCGCCCACGGGCACGACGTCCGTCTGATACAGAAGTATATCCGCCGCCATAAGAACGGGGTAGTCCATAAGCCCCATATTTATATTATCGGCGTGTTTCGCGCTCTTATCCTTAAACTGCGTCATTCTCTCCATTTCGCCGACGTAGGTAAAGGTATTAAGCGCCCAGCACAGCTCCGCGTGAGCGGGCACGTGCGACTGAACGTAAACTATGCTCTTTTCGGGCTCTACCCCACAGGCAAGAAACAGGGCGGCGAGAGAAAGGGTTTTGCGCCTGAATTCGGCGGGTTCCTGCCGTACGGTTATGGCGTGCATATTGGACACGGCAAATATGCAGTCGTAGTCCTCTTGCAGGGAACGCCAGCTCTTAATAGTACCTATATAATTGCCAATCGTAAGATTGTTGGTGGGCTGTACGCCCGAATAGAGCACTTTGCGGTTCTCTTCCATAACCCCGCTACCTCCTTTTTACCTAATTTTTACAGTTTACCGAATATAATTTTAACACATAGCCTAAAAAAACGCAAAGAATTTACCGTAAACTTTTAAGCATTCACCCAATTTATCCGCATTGCTCACGCGGCGCACACAAAAGTGTACGGGCTTGCCGCAAGCCTTTAAAAAGGCTTCCGTCCGCGCAATTTTGCGCGGACGGCACCGTTTATAAACAAATTATATGCAATTGCCCCGCAAATATGCCGCAATCAATTGTCGTCGACGTTCTTCAAATCGGAAGAGCGGACTATAACGCCCTGACTTTCCGCCGCAACGCCGCCCCTTAAATAGCCAATCTTCAACTCGTCGCCCGTCCTTGCGTTCAAAAGCAAGTCGGAAATCTGGAATTGGCGGTATATTTCGTACTTTTTGCCGTTGAGGGTAACCGATTTGATTATATCGTCCTTTTTAAGCCCCATCATTTCGGCAAGACTGCCCGCCGTAACGTTGGTTATTACAACGTCCTCCTCTATATGCCCGCCGCCCGTAGCCTCGTCGTACACATATTTTGAATTTTCAGAATTAGAGGTAACGCCTATTAACGCCTTTTTGGTAGTCTTTGCGCCGCTTGCCGCATTGTAGTGTATTATGCCGTCGGCAACGCCCGTAAGCGCCGTGGCGGGAATGGCAAAGTTCATACTCGTAATAGATTCGTCGCCTGCGTTGTTCAAGCCTATAAGCTCGCCCCGCATATTGAACAAGCCGCCGCCCGAACTGCCGTGAGTTAAAGCCGTGTCCGTACGAATAGAGCGGTAATACCTGACCGTGTTGTCTATTTTAAGGGAAATGTAGTCGCTGTCCACGCTCACCACGCCCTCG
Source organism: uncultured Christensenella sp. (assembly GCA_910586035.1). Lineage (GTDB taxonomy): Bacteria > Bacillota > Clostridia > Christensenellales > Borkfalkiaceae > Coproplasma. The sequence goes on along the minus strand of CAJUHT010000005.1, from coordinate 86,827 downwards.
GTAACGCTTATGCCGCCGTTATCGGGATTGCCAACGGCAAAGGTGTTTTCACCCACGGAATAATTGTAATTGACGGTTACGGGCTGTACCTGGGGGTTTACGCGCAACAGGTCCTCCGTTTTAGCCTTTATAACGGCTACGTCGTAGGATATGGCCCCGCCGATATACTCGCACTCGATTGCGTAGGTATCGTCGGAAGCAACCGAAACTACGCCCGTCCTCTCGTCCTGTACGGGCGCGGACTCGCTTCCGTAAAGGTATGCCCAGGTCTTTTCGGTAAACTTGGTATAACCGAGTGCGGCGTCCGCGTCATAAATTACGTGATAATTGGTAAGCATATACGTGTAGTCCTCTTCCATTCTGTAAACTACCGCCGAGCCGCAGTACGAAGTTTCGTAAATGCCTAAATACCTGCCGTAATCGTCGTAAGTTTTTTCGTGGAATACGGTATAAACTTTAAGGCAGGAGCGCAGGCAGGAGTTGAGCGCCGAGGCGCTGTTTTGCGACACGTTTAAAAACTTTTCGCAAAACTCCTTAAAGGTGAGGTTTTCATCCTTGTAAATTTCCTTATAAGTTTCGTATACGTCCTGCGCGGTTACGTTTTGCGCGTCGGTACCGTCCTTGCCGTTGGTAACGGTAAATTGCGAGGTCGTGCCGTCGGTATACGTGATTGTATAGTAGTCAACAAGCCCGACGCTTCCCGTCTTTTCTATGGAAGAAATGCTGACCGTCTGTGTAAAGCAACCCGCAAAAACGCCGAGCGACAGAGTTGCCGCCGCCATTAAAGATAATATAACTCTTTTTCTCATAACCTTATTCCGTGTGCGCCGCGCGCAGAATTTTTTACTGTACTTTTATTATATTATGCCCTTTTGTAAAAGTCAAAACAACATTGTGAATATTTTGTAAAAAAAACAGCCGCCCGCGGCAAACCGCGGGCGGCTGTAATTTACAGTTTAGATTATAACGCCTATTGCGTCAAACAGGTTATACTTGTTGAATACCACTACCATTACAAGCGAAACGGTGGACATTATCTTAATTAAAATATCCAGCGAAGGTCCTACCGTATCCTTCAAGGGGTCGCCTACGGTGTCGCCTACGACAGCCGCGTCGTGCACGGCGTCGTAACCTTCTTCACCCTTTTTAACGCCCTCTACGCCGCCGCTTTCGATATACTTTTTAGCGTTATCCCAAGCGCCGCCCGCGTTACCCGTGTAAATCGCAAGCATAATAGCCGAGATTATAGCGCCGACAAGCAGACCGCCGACAAATTCAGGTCCGAACAAAAAGCCGGAAGCTACGGGAATAGCTATCGCAATTAGGCAGGGAACGCGCATTTGCTTTATGGAACCTTTGGAAGAAATCTGAATACACGTTTCGTAATCGGGCTTAGCCTCGCCTTCAAGTATGCCGGGAATTTCCCTGAACTGACGGCGCACTTCCTCAACCATATGCCTTGCGGCTTTTGCAACCGCCTGAATGAGCATACCCGAGAACATAAAGGGAATTGCCGCACCGACGATTGCGCCTACAAGCGTAAGCGGATTCATTACGTTTAACATCAATTTGCTTACCCAATCGGTAATTTGCGTTATGCCTTCCACCTCTATTACGTTAAACGCAAACAGATACGAGCAGAGCAAAGACAAAGTTGCAAACGAAGCCGAGCCGATTGCAAAGCCCTTGCCTATTGCCGCCGTGGTGTTGCCCACCGCGTCAAGTTTATCTGTTATTTCGCGCACCTCGGGGTCGAGGAAACTCATTTCCGCAATGCCGCCCGCGTTGTCGGAGATAGGTCCGTAAGTGTCTACCGAAACGGTTGCCGCAACGAACGAGAGCATACCGATTGCCGCGCAAGCTATGCCGTACATACCGCACACCATATAGGACCCTACAATGGCAACGCCTAAAACCAATACGGGAAGCATACAGCTTATCATACCCGTAGCCATACCCTCCGTAATGGTGAGCGCCGCGCCCTCCTTCGCCGACTTGGAGATGCCCTTCGTGGGCTTGTAGTCGTAACTTGTATAATACTCGGAAATTATGCCTATGACAATGCCCGCGGCTATGCCGAGTATTGCGGCAATCCAAGGGGATAAGTTGCCCGCCTTGAAGCCTATAAGCTTAAACAACTCATCCGTGAACGCTTCGCCGCGGAACATAAAGAAACTTAACAGGAAGCAACTCAAAATCGAAAGTACGGCAGATATCCAAGTAGCTATATTAAGTTGCATATGCACGTTAGTATTCTTTTTGAGCGGCACAAACAAAAGGTAAAAAATACCGACAAGGCAACCTATAAGTCCGCAACCTGCAAACACCATAGGGAACAGCAACATAGTGCGCGCGACGGTACTGTCGACAATTATATTTTTAACGCACATTTCGCCCGCGAGAATTACGCCCGAAAGCATTGCGCCGACAAAGCTCTCCAAAAGGTCGCTGCCCAAGCCTGCAACGTCGCCTACGTTATCGCCTACGTTATCCGCGATTGTGGCGGGGTTGCGGGGGTCGTCTTCGGGAATGTGCGCTTCCGTCTTACCTACGAGGTCGGCGCCCATATCCGCCGCCTTGGTGTAAATACCGCCGCCTACGCGGTTGAAGAGAGCTATTATCGAACAGCCGAGCGCATAGCCCGAAAGGGTCATAGTAAAGCCCGCTTCAAGCCCCGTCCAGTTTGTCCATATAGGAGTAGTTTCTTTGAGTATATCGCCTATTTGATGGCAAGCGATGCCGAAAACGGCAAACACTATAAGCGCGCCCATAAGAGCGAAGCCCGCCACGCACAAGCCCATAACCGAGCCGCCTTTAAACGCGACTTTTAAAGTTTTGCCCGTATCGCGCGTTTCGTTTGCGGCGTTTGTAACGCGCACGTTTGCGTACGTCGCTATCTTCATACCCACGAAGCCCGCCGCCGCGGAAACCAACGCGCCTATTATAAACGCGATACCCGTCTGCCAGCTTACGAAAGCTATAAGCAGGGCGGCTACTACCGAGCCTATGATAGCTACGATTTTATACTCGTACTTGATGAAGGCGTTTGCACCGACGCGGATTGCGGCGGCGATTTCCTGCATTCTTTCCGTTCCCTCTTTCAACTTTTTCGTGGTGAAATAGTTGAGAGCCGCGCAGGCGCACGCAAGTATAACCGCCGCGCCCACAATGATTAGAAGCAATTCTAAAACCATATTTCTCCCCTTGTGGTTTGCATTTTGCGAAATATTATCGCATTGTGAGAGAATTTTACCATACGCGATAGCAAATTGCAATAGGCTTTTCAAATTATTTTCATTTTATTTTCATATTTATTATAATGCCGTATTTTAAACGGTAAAAAAACGGCGCGCGGGAGTTGCCCTCCCGCGCGCCGCGCCAAGTTAAATTTATTTATGCCCTTTTAATTATATCGGCAACTTCGCAAACGCTTTTAGCCGTTCTGTAAATCGAAAACAAACCGTTCTCAGTTTCGCATACTATTACAAACTTCACGCCGTACTCCGTTACTTCCATTTCAGATACGGATATGTTCCAATCTTCGTATTTTACAGACTGCGTAGCCTGGTCGTACTCGCCTACGGCAACGCCGTCTTTGTCTAAAAGCCGTAATTCGTCAATCAAATTCTGGCTGCCCTGAGGGTTGACGACCGCGCGCACCTTTAAGGGAATATACGTTTCGTCCAATACGTCCGAATAGAAAGTGCCGCCCGCCGCAACCTGTTCCGCAGTGGCGTCGCCCACGGCCTTGCACTTGTCTATATTCTTTAAAGCGGGAGCTTCGGCAAAGAATTTGAATTTGTAGTCAAGCGATAATTGGGTAACGCTGTCAACGGCAAAATTCATAACGTTGCCGTCGCCGCCGTCGATACCGTTAAACGATTTGACGGCTACCTTGCTGTTGCCCGTCAAAGCAATGCCCGAAACTTCCGATTTGTCGTTTACGTTGAAGCTAACGGAGATATTTTCAGCCTCCACAACCGTCGCGCCGAAAGTAAGAGTAAACTTATCTTCGGTTACGCTAACCGCTTTGTCAAGCGTGTCTTTAACAAGCTTTTTAATTTCTTCCATAGTTATGGGCGCGGGGGACATACGAACGTTACCGCTTGCGTCCGCCGACGTTTGGGAGCCGCCAAGCGTAGGCGACTGCGAACCGCCGTTTATTTTACCCAAAAGCGCAAAAATATCGGCAAGCTTAAATTCGGAGAAGGGCGCAATCATAGAGCCGACCTGTCCCTGCGTGAGCATACTTACCACAAAGCCCGTAAACTCCTTGGAGCTTACAACCTTTACGAGATATTCGTAAACGCCGTCCCCTTCCGCGGGTTTGGGAAGCACTTTAAGAATTTCCTTTGTTGCGGCGGGCACGTTTTCGCCGCTCAACTGCGCTACAACCGAATCATAAATTTCCTTTGCGTCCATACCGTACGTAAGCGACTGCAAAAGATTTTTAACGGGAGCCGAAGAGAGCAGACTGCCTACCGTGGTGTTTTCGTCCAAACCCTCGATAACGGCAAGAACGTCGTTATACAAATTATAAGTAACTTTATTGAAGTCTACGGTGAGCACGCCGTTCGCGTATGAAGCGCCGTTATATTTATCCGCAAGCCCCAAAATAAGATTTAAGGGCAACGACGTCGCGGAACCGACCTCCGTATTAAGTCCCGCAAGGATAGCCTGATAACCTTCGGGCATTCCGTCGGTCATACTTCCGTCGTATGTAAGCGTTACGTCCGCAAAATCTGTAACCGCCGCCTTGGCTTCGTGCGTAAATATATGTCCGCCGCGCACAAACATATAGCGGTAGTCCTGCGTAGCCGCCTCGCCGTCCACGCCGTATCGTTCGTTTTTACTCGAAAGCTCCAAATCTATTTTCAGGTCGGAGCCGCCGACCGCCACCGCCGCCGAAGCTTGTTCCGTGCTCTTAGAGCGTGAACTCTGTTCCTCCGCATTGGGCAGTTTGTTGCCATCTTCGTCGCAGGGATAAGCTTTCGCCGAAGTATCCCCTGTCAACGTATATTCCAGCGTAGCCCCCTTAACAGTCTGGTTGGCGTATGCTTTCAAAACGCTTGCCGCGGTAATTGCCTGCGTATTTCCGCCGGGGGTGTTACCGCCGGGGTTTCCGCCGTTATTTTCCGTATTGTCGCCCGGCGTGCAGGCGCACATTGCCGAAATAGAAAACGCCGCTAAAAGCGCGGTTATCCCCAAAAAAGCCTTTTTGATTCTCTTCATTTTTTTCACCTCGCATTTGAAAAATTACAAATAAGATATAGTTAAAAACAACGCAAAATTGCAAAACTTTGCTACTCATTATTATTATACCAATTCCGTACCCCCCCCGTCAAGTGTTTTTTGACAAAATTTGCAAATTTTTTCACATTTTTTCCGACGACGGCGCACCGCTTATTTTATGCCTTAAACGCAAAAATAAGTTACAATGCGCTAAAAAACAGGCGCGCAGGTATTGAAAAAACTTAAATCGCGTGCTACAATATCAAGGAATAATAATATTACTCACGGGGGAATAATTATGAAAGACTGCAACTGCGGTTACTGCGCGGGCGGCGAGCCGCTTGCAAAATTCGGAATTAAAATATGCGACTTAAACGTATCACAGCTTATACTCTTTAAAGAACAGTCCAAGCGCGGCAGGTGCATAGTCGCCTACAAGGAGCACGTAAGCGAAATAGTAGACGTATCCGAAGAGGAAAGAAACGCGTTTTTTGCCGACGTTACGCGCGTTGCAAAGGCTTTGCACAAGGTTTTTGCGCCCGACAAGCTCAACTACGGTATGTACGGCGATACGGGTTGCCACCTGCACGTACACCTCTGCCCCAAGTACGCGGGCGGCGACGAATGGGGCGGCACGTTTACTATGAACCCCGACAAAGTTTACCTTTCCGAAGAAGAATACAAAGAGATGATTGAAAAAATCAAAGCGGCATTATAAAGAGCGGAACTATAAAATTTTAAGCAGTTCGGCATAAATGCGCGCCGCGCGGGCAACCCGCCTATAAAGCAACAGAACGGGCGGGCAAAATGTAAGGAAAAAAATTATGGCTCATAACGTTATAGCCGAGGCAAAGAGGTGTCTCAACTGTAAAAAACCTCTGTGCAGGACGGGGTGCCCGATAAGCACGCCCATACCCGACTTTATTCAGACTTTTTTAAAGGGCGACATAGACGAAGCGGGCAGAATGTTGTTTGATAACAACCCCCTTTCGGTGGTATGCTCTATTGTGTGCAACCACGGCAACCAGTGTCAGGGGCACTGCATAAGGGGCTTGAAGGGCGAACCCGTGGAAGTTTCCACAATTGAAAACTTTATTTCCGAAAGATACCTCGACAGCCTCGAACTGACGAGAGAAAAAGCCAACGGCATAAAGGTCGCCGTAGTAGGCGCGGGTCCCGCGGGCATTACCATATCGATAAAGATGGCTCAGCTTGGTTACGACGTAACCGTGTTCGAGAGCAAGAGCGACATAGGCGGCGTTCTCCGCTTCGGCATACCCGAATTCAGGCTGCCCAAGTCGATTGTGGACAGGTATAAGACGCTTATGCTCAGGCTGGGCATAAAAATAAAATTCAACGTTACGATTGGCAAGGCGTTCGGCGTGGAAGAGCTTTTCCGCGACGGATTCAAAGCCATATCGATAGGCACGGGCGTAACCTGGCCGATAGCGCTGAACATAAAGGGCGAAACGCTGGGACACGTGCATTACGGCGTGCACTTTTTGGAAAAGCCCGAAGCCTACCGCGCGCAACTCGGCAAGAGTATGGTAATAATAGGCGCGGGCAACGTGGCTATGGACGTGGCGCGCACCGCGCTGAGGATGGGCGTAAAGGACGTAAAAATAACCGTGCGCAGCGACACGTACAGCGCCAGCGAGGAGGAAAAGGAATACGCCGAGTACGAGGGCGCGGAGTTTGTATACAACAAACAGCCCGTGGAAATTACCGACGAGGGCGTAATGTTCGCCGACACTGTGTGCGACGAAAACCACAGACTTGTATCCGTTTCCGATACGACCTCGCTTATGAAAGCCGACTGCGTTATGATTTGCATTTCACAGCGCCCCTCGAATATGATTTTAACCCAGACCCACGGGCTGGAAACCAACGAGCGCGGGCTTGCAAAAATTGCCGACAACGGCGAAACCACGCGCGAGGGCGTGTTTGCTTCGGGCGACGTGGTAAAGGGCGCAAAGACGGTTGTGGAAGCGGTTGAACAGTCCAAGCGGGTTGCCTACGCAATGCACGAGTATTTGCAGAAACTTCCCAAGGAATAAAAGAAATAATTTGTTTAAAAAATAACGGGCGCGGACGGCATTTGCCGCTCGCGCCCGTATTGCGTTAAAGTTATCTGCCCAGCCAGCCGCCGTCCACGGCAAGGGTAAAGCCGTTTACGTAGTCGCTTGCCGCGCTTGCAAGGTATACCGCCGCCCCCTCCAAATCGGCGGGCGTGCCCCACCTGCCCGCGGGGATACGCGCCAAAATATCCGCGCTCCTTTCGCCGTCCTTTCTAAGCTGTTCGGTGTTGTTGGTAGCCATATATCCGGGGGCTATCGCGTTTACGTTTATGCCGTACTTCGCCCATTCGTTGGCAAGAGCCATAGTCAACCCCTTTATAGCCGACTTCGAAGCCGTATACGATGGAACGCGTATTCCGCCCTGATAGGACAGCATAGAGGCGATATTGATTACCTTGCCGCCCTGCCCCTGCTTTACAAACTGCTTGGCTACGGCTTGCGTAAGGAAAAACACCGTCTTTAAATTTACGTTTAAAACGCTATCCCAATCCTCTTCGGAAACGTCGATACTGTCGCACCGCTTTATTATACCCGCGTTGTTTACCAAAATATCTATTCTGCCAAAGCGCGCCAAAGCCTTTTCCACCACTTCGGGCACAACCCCGCAGGAGGACAAATCGGCAATTACGTTATAAAAACTATCGCTTCCTATAATCTCCTCCGTTTCCGTAGAAGGTCTGCGGGATACGCCCACGACCTTTGCGCCCGCCTCGGCATAAGCGCGGCAAACGCCCTGCCCCACCCCCGTGTTGGAGCCCGTAACCAACGCCACTTTTCCCTGCAAACCGAACAAGTCGAGTATCATAATTTTCCCCCGAAAAAAAATTTACGCTATAAGTATAGCGCAACCCCTTGAAAGTTTCAAGGGGTTGCGCTTAAATTATTTGCCGAAAACTGTTTCTTTTCCGCCGTCCAATCTGTAAATTTTCCCCCTTAGCTCCAACCAAACGGGTATCGCCGAAGGGTTGTACACCCTTTCGCCGTCAAAAGAGAAAACAAGAGCTTCGTACGCCTTAACATATTCGTAAATCTGAATATTGGTGGCAAACCACACGCTGTCGGCGTGCTTTTCCGCGCGCGCCGCAAAATCTTCGATAACGTTCCAATTGTCGTAATCGTCAAACTCGAAGCTGTGCCCCCACACGTAGAACAGCCAGGGTTCCCTGTGTTTGGGCGCGTCCTGCGGCGACGAGGAGAAAAACTCGTCGGCAAACCGTGCAAACTCCGCTTCCGTATGATGACAGGTGGGGTTGAGTTCAAGCCAATCGTCAGGGACAGCAAAGGAATGGGAAGATACGGTGGTGCGGGCATATGCCACGCCCAAATCTTTAAGCACCCGCTTTATATCCGCGTTAAATGCGCCGTAAGCGTAAGCCATACCGCGCACGATTGTACCGAACTTATCTTCGAGATACGCGCGGTTGTCCGCCACTTCCTTTACGCCTTCCGCAAGGGGCGCCTTGTCTAAAAATATATGCCTTGCGCCGTGCAGAGCTATTTCCTGCCCGCACTCGCAAAAGGTTTTTAAGGTCTGCTCTTCGTCCATTCTTCCGTGCCATTCGGCGCAGTCGAAAAGTTTGGAGTTTAAGTTAAACGCGCCCTTCAAGCCGTGTTTGTTGAATATCTTCAAAAGGCGGATATCCGCCTGCACCCCGTCGTCGTATGACAAGGTTAAAGCCTTGGCTTTCCCTTCGGGGAAGCGCATATATTTCTCTTCGTAAAGCTGTATAAACATAGATTGCCCCCTTAATATGCCCTATTCAACGGTATTTTCGCCGTCTTTGTCCGCAGTTTCTTCCTCGGCGGGCGCAACTTCGAATTCAAGCGCGCTTGCAACTTCACCGTCCGTCGCTTGCGGCAACTCGCCTCCCCCTTCCGCGGCTACGGCGGCGGGCGCGGGCTCCTTTATAAGCCCCGAAGCCTTTTTCCACCTGCCCGTCAACAGCCTTGTCAAGAAGAGGACGGAGCGCAGTACCCAATCGGAACACATACCTATCCAGTAGCCGAACGCGCCGAGCTTGGGCAGACCTGCGATTTTATCGGTGGTGAGCAAAAACGCCAGCCCAACGCGCATTATGAACATAGACGCGACCGCGCTGAACATAACGTACTTTACGTCGCTTGTAGCCTTTAATATGGCGGGAGTCGTAAACGACAGCGGATAGGTTACAAATTGGAAGCACAGGCAGAAGTAAAGGCACTGTTTGCCTATTTCCTTGGCTTCCAAGGCAAAGCCATACATATTGACTATTACGGGCACGAGGGCGAGAATTATTCCGCAACATATGCCGTTGGCAATATACGAAAGAAGGAACATCTTTTTCATATAGTGCTTGCACTGCTCCGCGTCGCCCGTGCCGACCGCCTGACCTATTACCGTAAGGCAGGAAGTACCCACGCCGCCGCCTACTACCGAGGCAATGTTGTTAATCTGGTTGGCGATTGTGTTGCCGTTAGCCTGCAAATTTATGGTAATCAAATCGCCGTTGGCGTCGTAAGTGTAGTTGCCAGCCGCGTCCAGCACGGGGTTTACGTAGCAACCCGCGTTTACGAACGTGTTGGTCATAAGCTTGCCCAGCTGGAAAAGACAGCTCTCCACGCCGCTGGGCACGGCTATTTTTAAAATCTTTTTAAGCATCTGCCCGTCGAAGCGGAATTTTTCGAATATGCTCACGCGGACGGTATTGTTCTTCCTGCCCAACAGCACCAGCATAAATATTGCGGGAATTGCGCGGCAAATGAGGGTTGCAAGCCCCGCGCCCAACACGCCCATTTTTACCACGAACAGGAACACGGCGTTCAGACCCACGTTAAGAACGCAGCTTATAGCCGCGCTGACCATTGTAAAAAAGCTCTTCCTCTGCACCCTTAAAAGCGCGGCGCAGGCGTTGAAAAGTCCTATAAACGGAAACGACGCCGCAGTTACGTAAAAATAAATTTGCTGGTAATTGAAAGCCACGGGCGATTTGGTAGCCACGTCGGGGTAGAACAACCTGAGTATAGGCCAGTTTAGGGCGAGGCAAAGCCCGCCTATACCAAGCGAAATTAAAATGACGAGCACAAGCATCTGCTTGGCGCTCTTGTTTGCGTTGGCGTTATCCTGCGCGCCGAGATATTGCGACGTAATAATTGCGCCGCCCGTTGCAAACGCCGAAAAAAGCTGGATAATGAGGTTGTTTATGTAGTCGACGTTGCCCACGGCAAGGCTGGCGTTGCTTCCGTCGGTGGGGATATGCGAAATCATAATGGAGTCGAACATACCCAGCGAAGTGGAAAAAATCTGCTCGATAACAATAGGCAGTATCAGCCACAACAGCTGTTTGCCGGTAAACAGCGTATACTTTCTTTTGACTTTTGCTCCCTTAGCCACGGTACCCCTCCCCGAAAAATTTACGTGCGGAACCCGCCCGCACGAGTTACATTATATATCCTTATTATAAAAAAGTAAAGAAAACGGCGGGCGATAGTTGACACGCGGGCTATTAGATTTTATAATGTTCTTTGTGGAAAACAATTTGGAAGAATTAAACAAAGACGAAAAAACCGCGGCGGTTAAACCCGACAAAAAGAAAATGGTTTTGGGCGTATTAAAGCAATACGCCATTATTACGTTGGGCTGTATAATCTACTCCATCGGCATTGCAATGTTCGTCGACCCCGCCGACCTTTCGGCAGGCGGAATGACGGGCATATCGATTATTATAAGCAAGATACCGGGCGTTCCGCTCGACAACGGCATCATACTTATAATTCTCAATATACCTATGCTGATATTGGGGCTGATATTTTTCGGCTGGCGGTTTTTGGTTTCCACGGGGTTTGCAACCGTGCTTTCCTCCCTTTTAATGGACTTGTGGAAGTACATATTTACAAAGGTTGTAAAAATTTTGCCGTTAGCAAACGGAAACATACTTGTAAACGCCGTAACGGGCGGAGTGCTGTTCGGCGTTGGTATGGCTATGATTTTCAGAATGGGCGCTTCCACCGCGGGCACCGACGTAATAGTAAAGCTGTTGCGCAAAAAGTTCAGACACCTTAAAACGGGCGTAATCGCGCTCGCCACGGATATGGTAATCGTAGCCTGCTCGCTGTTCGTCAACGGTTACGACTTGGAAAAACTATTCTACACCGCGCTTTCCACGGTTGTGTTTACTTTGGTTTTCGACTGGGTACTGTACGGAGGCAACACGGCTAAAACGGTATTTATTATAACCGCCAAAGACAAATACGAACGGCTTTTGGAACGGATATTGAAAGACGTGGACACTGGCGCGACGATAATAGACGCGAAAGGCGCGTACACCAAGGAAGACAAGGTAATGCTTATGTGCGTAGTAAAGCCCTTTCTTTACCCCCGTCTGCGCGACGTCGTGCGCGAAGAGGACAAAAAGGCGTTTATGATAGTTTCATCCGCCAAGGAAATTTACGGCGAAGGGTACAAAAATCAGGACGACGCCGAGCTTTAAAACGTTAGAAAAACGCCCCCTGCGGAAGTTTTCCGCAGGGGGCGTTTTAAATTTACGCTTATCTGTTTGCCGCCCGATAAATTTTAAGCGCGTCCTCTTCCTTCAACGGTTTGCAACTGCCCTTCTGTCCGCCGTTGTTTCGCGCCCACTTGCGCGCCATAAGGCTCAAATCTTCCTCGGTAGGGTTTACCCCCAACTGCTTAATAGATACGGGCAACCCAAGACTTTCAAACCACTCCTCGCAAGCCTCTATACCCTTTAAAGCCAGCTCTTCCCGCGTGCCGTTGGGGCGTACGCCCATTACCTGCACGGCGAATTTATGGAAGCGGTTCAAGCAGTTTTTATAAACGTATCTCGCCCAGGAGCCCCAAACCGCAGTAAGCGAAGCGCCGTGCGCCACGTCGTAAAGCGCGGAAATTTCGTGCCCCAACGAGTGAGTACACCAATCGCCGCCGTCGCCGCCGCAACTCATAAGTCCGTTGTGAGATAAACTGCCCGCCCACATTAAATTGGCGCGCGCGTCGTAGTCGCCAAGATTTTTCATAACCGCCTTTGACGAAGCTATAACAGAGGTCATAAGCGCTTCGGCAAGGCTGTCGGTAAGTTTTAAACTGCCGCCGCCCGCTATATACCTTTCGAGGGTGTGCATAAGTATGTCCGCACAGCCGCACGCCGTGGGATACTTGGGCACGGATACGGTAAGCTCGGGGTTTAAAATCGCAAACACGGGGCGGGAAATTTCCGCGTTTCTGCCGCACTTTACACATATTTCATCGTTGGTTATAACCGAGGACTTGCTCATTTCGCTGCCCGCCGCGGCAACCGTTAAAACTACGCCGACGGGCAAAGACTTTTCGGGCGTGCGCTTATTGCAGTAGAAGTCCCACACGTCGCCCCCTTCGGCAACGCCCATACCAATCGCCTTTGCCGAATCGATTACGCTTCCGCCGCCCACCGCCAAAATGAAGTCTACGCCCTCTCTCCTGCACAGTTCTATGCCCTGCCGCACAAGCGAAAGGCGAGGATTGGGGCGCACTCCGCCGAGTTCCGCCGTCTTTGCGCCGGCGCGTTCCACCGCCCAGATTACCCGCTTTATCAGTCCGCTTTCAACGGCGCTCTGCATACCGTAGTGCACAAGCACGCGCTTGCACCCCCTTGCGGCAATTAAATTTGTTATTTCCCCGTCGCTGTTCTTACCGAAATGCACCTCGGTAGGCGCGCGGTATATAAAATCGTGCATTGTTGTTTCCCCTTTTATTATCTGTACTGACATTATATCACGCCCGAAGGCGATAATCAATAGCAACCGCAAATTAAGCGTTGACTTTTTTTATGCGGCGGGGTATACTCAAACTACACATTTCAAGGAGAGTTTTATGGCTAAAAAAACTGTGCTGGTAATTTTTACCGGCGGCACGATAGGCAGCGATTGCGAGGGTAAAAGCATTTCTTTAAGCGGCGCAAGCAAAAAGGCGCTGATAGAAAAGTACCGCGAATACGCGGGCGACGGCGTAGACTTCGAAATACTTACGCCCATAAATATTTTAAGCGAAAACGTCCAGCCCGCCGACCTTAAAAAACTGTACGATTGCGTAAAAGAGGCGGACATATCCCGTTGCGAAGGCGTTATAATAACACACGGCACGGATACGCTGTGCTTTACCGTAAACTGGTTCAGTCAGGTATTCTGCTCCTTTCCCAAACCCATAGTTTTCGTTTCGGCGCTGTACCCCCTCTCCGACAGGAGAAGCAACGGGCTTAAAAACTTTGCCGGCGCGGTAGACTTTATAACGCAAGCCAAACTCGGCGGCGTTTACTGCGCTTTTGCCAACGACGGCGAAAACTGCAAAATACACCTCGGCTCCCGCCTCGTATACCCCGACGAAATAAACGGCTTTTACCACAGCGCGCTGGGCGCGCACTTTGCGGAAATAGCGGACGGAAAAGTTATATACAACTCCTCCCCCCTGCTTCCCGCCGTAAACGCCGTAAAAGAAAACGCGGCTACCCCCTGCGAAAGCGCGCTGTGCGACAAGATTATGCTTATAACTATGCGCTCTCTGCTCAATTTTTCGGTATACGATTTCGATAACGTAAAACCGAAAGCCGTAATTATAGAGCTTTCGCACAGCGGCACGGTTTGCACCGAGGGCGAAGCGCTCAACTTTAAGCTGTTCGCCAATTACTGCAAGGCTTGCGGCGTGCCCGTAGTCCTAGCCCCCGTAATGAGCCGCGCGGGCGTGTACGCAAGTATGAACGAAATTCCCGAAAACGTTTCAATCGCGTACGATTTGACGATTGAAATGACGATTGTAAAGATTATGAGCGCGCTGGGCGCGGGGCTTTCCGCCGACGCGTACCTCAACAGAGAGATTGCGTTTGAAAAAATACCCTTCCCCGTCGTTTAACGGCAAATTTATGCAATAATTTATGAATAAACTCTAATTTATTGCATAAACGCCGCTTTTAAGGCGCATAAATATTATTTATACCCTCAAATTGACGGGCGGCGCGCATAATTTATTGACTTTTACGCGACCATATTATAAAATAGAGTAAATTATAAAATGCGCTTTTATGCGTTTGTACGAAGGTAACTATGAAAAAATCTGTTAAATTTATTGCGGGTTTAACCGCGGTATTGCTGACGATGGGTATGGCGGGCTGTACGGGCGGAAACACCGTCTACCCCAACTTTATCAACCAAGCCAATCAGGGCGAACAGCCCGTTGTTGGCGAAAAGTACGTGGTAAACGTGCTTTCCGAAGGCGGTTTAAAGCTTGACGGCGTGCGCGTTGCGGCAAAAAACTCCCAAGGGCAGACGGTTAAGCTCGGCATTTCCAAAGGCGGAAAGATAGAGTTCGGCATTTCCCTCGGCGAGTATACCCTCGTCGTGGACGAAGAATCTTTGCCCGCAGGCTACTCCGTAACGGACGCGGTATACAAGACCAACCCCGCCAAACGCGACGACGTTACCATAAAACTGCCCTCCAAACTTATAGGCTCTTCCTCGGGAGAGGCGGCGAGCTATAAGCTTGGCACGATAATGAAAGATTTCACATTTACCGACAGCAACGGCAACAGGCACGTGCTTTCCGAGCTGTTCGCTTCGGGCAAAAAGGCGGTAGTGTTAAACTTCTGGTATTCCCAGTGCGGTCCTTGCAGGGCGGAATTCCCCTATCTGCAAGCCGAATACGCAAACAGAAAGGCTTCGCACAACGACGTCGAGGTGCTTGCAATCTGCTCCACCTCGTACGGCGACAACAACGAAAAAGTAGCGGCGTTTGCCGAATCCAACAACATAACTTTCCCTATGGGTATGGATTGGGGGCTTGGCAACGCGTTCGGCGTAAGAAGCTTCCCCACCACCGTAGTTATCGACAGATACGGTTTGATAGCCGCCATTTCCGCGGGTAGCGAACCCTCCACCTCGTTTTGGAGAAAACTGTTTGCCGACTACTGCTCTGACAACTACGTTCAAAACGTGGCTAACTCCGACGGAAGCGGCGGCGACACCGAGGACGGCAGGGAGAAGCCCGACGTTAAAATGCCCGCGTCCTCCGAAATAGAGGCGGCGGTAAACGGCGACGGCTTCGACGCGACCTACCGCGCGGACGACGACGAATATTCCTGGCCCTGGCTTGTAGGCTCCGACAGCGAAGGAAGCTATATCTACTCCTCCAACAAGGGCAAGGGCAACTCCTACTCGATTATTTACGCCGACTTGGAAATGAAGGAAGGTCAGGTACTTTCTTTCGAGTACAACGTTTCCTCAGAGCCCAACAGGGACATTTTATACGTTATGCTTGACGGCTCGCCCATAAACGGCGACGGCTGGTCGGGCGAGGGCGGCTGGCATTCAGTTGACATTTACGTTGCCGACCGCGACAAAAAGGTTGAACTTGCGTTTGCATTCCGCAAGGACCCCGCCGACGACGACAGCATAGGCGACGACGTTGCCAAGATAAGAAACATTCACCTTGCGGACAACAGCGCGATTACCACCCCTATCGACGTTGTGCGCACCTGCGCTTCGGGCGAAGTAACCGACTTTAAGTACGGGCACTACGTAAACGCAGTATTGGGAAGCGACGGCTTCTACCACAAGGACACCGCCGACGGCGCGCTGATATATGCGACGGTCAACAACGTAACTCCTTGGAGCGAGCTGCACACCGGCAACACTTCCGAAGGAGAAAACGGCACGGTTGTCTACAACACGCTGTTCAATATGACGGCGGAAAACTATTTCAATTCCGAAAACAGCACCGTAATAATAGGCGGCGTAGACGTTACGGAGGCGTATACCGTATACGTGCAGATTTTCAGATATATGCCCGCCCCCTACTATCTTATGCCCGTAACGCCCCTCTTAAAGGAATGGCTCGACGCGTTTGTAAACGACTACGAGGGCGGCAAGGCGCACAAGGACGAATGGCTTGAATTCTGCTATTATTACGACCATTACGGCAGCGACGATTTGTCGCACACGGGCAACGAAACGTGTAACGTAAATGTAGACTATACGCGCGGACTTACGAAATACAACTGCTATCAGGCTTACGAAAAGGACGACCCCGCGCTTAAAACTTCCGACAAGTACAATGAAAAGACGGGAAGAAACATTGCCGATATAAAATATCCTTTACAGCTTGCGCACAACGGCAGTTACTACAAATTCACCGCAAATAAAACCGGCGTATACAACGTGCGCTCTTATACCAGCGGATGTTCGCCCGAAGGCAACGAGCCCGACGAAAACGGTTACACCCCTGCGGCGCCTCAAATTTCCGTGTACAGCGTAAACGACGAATATATAACTTCCAACGTTGAGCCGCGCGATTTTGACGTGTTCCAGGGCGAAGAGTACGAGGGCTTTAACACTTATCTTACGCTTAAAGCGGGCGAAAGCGTGTTCCTCTACCTTGAAAATATTCCCCAATACACAACTTACTACGACTTCGAGATTAAATATCTCGGCGAAACTTACGAGAAAATGCTTGTATGTTCTACGGATGGCGGCGCCTGGACTACCGTTCAAATCGACGGGAAAGAAGTTCTTCGCTATCTTGCCGTAGACGTTGGCTATGACAAGGAAACCGACTGCTACTACCTGAAAGACGCAAAGGGCAACCTGCTTTTGGACCAGCCGATATATATCGATATGATATACGGAAGCTACTTTATGAGCAACATAGGTTACAGCTATAACCCTCTGGAATTCCTTATAAGAGATTCCGTATTCGCAAAACACATTAAATACGGCGACGAATATCAGGCGGTTATGGAAGAGTATCTGGGCAAAGCCAGAGAGGAAGACGAAAGCTCTCCCACCTACGGACTTGTAAAAGCCAACGCTCAAATCGTAGACATCATAAACAAGCTTATAGACGCGAACGTCGACGGCGGAATGGGCGTGGGCAACGGCTGGCTTACGTTTGCCGTTTACAACGCAAAATTCAGGCTTTGACAAACTTAAAAACTTAAAGGAGTGTTATTATGAAGAAGATTTTTAAAACGCTTACAATTGCAATTTTGGCTGTTTCCGCGGCGATTGCCTGCGCGTTTGCGGCAGGTTGCACCGACAAGGGCGGCGACGCTAAGAGCGATTACAACTTTACTATCGTATACGAAGACGGCAAAGCCGTAAACGGGTTAAAGGACGGCTCGCTCGACGGCGTGGTTATGACTCAGATTTGTCTGCCCGGCGGAAGTTGCATCCCCCTCTATCCCGACTTTAAGGCGGACGAAAACGGCAAGCTCTCCATCTCGCAAGCGAAAATAAACGAATTCTTGCAGGAACTTACGGGAACGGACAAAGACGTTACCAAATTTGTATTCCACGTTATGAACGTACCCAACCACAAGGCAGACTGCGAAGTTGAAGTTGACGGCAAGGGCGATTACAAAGTTATAGTAACGAAAGCGTAATTTAGTTAAAATAATATAACCCCCGCGGCGCATCAGCGCCGCGGGGGCTTTGTTTTGCAACGTTTAATTTTTGCCTGCGTTTTCTATCGCTTCCCTTAAATCTTTTTCACTGCAAGACCCGGCTTTTACAAAGGTTATTCTGCCCTCTTTATCGAGCACAACCGTCATAGGATACGCGCGCTTGCCGCCGAGCATAGCGTACGTGTTGAGCTCCTCGGTATCCTGCGCAAAGGTCAGCGTGTAGCTGTTCCATTTCTTTCCGTTTTTATCCGAATTATTGTCGAGGAAGTGTTGAACGCCGCTGGAAGGTATCGCCGAATAGCTGTGAATTACAGCCATATTTATTTGCCCCGCATAGTCCTCGTAAACCTTTTCAAACTCGGGCAACTCGGCTTTGCAGGGGTCGCAGTCGGTATACCAGAAATTAAGCACCGTAACTTTACCGCGGCTTTCAAGCACCGAATACTTCGCCCCTTCCTCGGCGTTGTAGCAGTCCAAGGTAAACAGCGGGCACAAGTCGCCTACTTTAAATACGGTATTCCGTTTAGCCGCCGCCACGCCTTCCTTTATTTCCTCGGCGGAGGGCGCAACCGCGTCCTTGCCGTTGCCAAGCAACTTAATCAGCTTGTTTTCCGACATAATCGCCGTTATGGGCTTGGGCACCGATATATCGCCGCCGTACAGCGAATAAGCGTTGGTTTCCATATCGTCCTGCGCGAACACAATGTTGTAATCGTTCCAGCCCTTGCCGTCTATAAACGCCTGTACGTCGCGCGTATCCTTATATATGGAATGAACGGCTATTACGTCGACTTCTCCGTAAGACTGCTCTACAAACGTTTTCAACCCGTCTATACCCTGCACGCTAACCTCGTTGTCGGTACGCCAGAAATAGTAGACCTTAATTTTACTACCCTCTTTCGAGGAGTATTTTTCACCGCTTGCCGTTGCCGCGGAGCCGTAAGTCGTCAACGTGAAATCGGGCACGGTGTTGTGTTCCTTTTCGGGCAGGTTATATACTATCAGCGCGGTTAAAAGTACCGCTGTTGCAACCACCCAGGCAACAAACTCAACCACAAAGCGCGGGCGTTTGAACGCCGCCGCCACAGCCTGCAACCTGCCGCTCCTCTTCTTTGCGGGTTTTTCACCGACTTCCTGCTCCGAAACGACAGCCTCGCCATTATCCTGAGTTTCCTCTTTAACTAAAACTTCCTGTTCGGGCGCTTCCGCAACCGCCGTTTCCGCGGCGGCGGGAGTAACCGCGAGGTTTGCGTTGGCTTTGGACAAATTCAACAGGTCGACCTTCTCCCCTTCGGCTACGGCGGGCTGGGCAAGGGGTGCAGTGTTCTTAACGAAAAGCTGACTGCCCTTCCAGCTGATTGCCTGCACGGGGCACATTGCTATGCACTCGCCGCACTGTATGCACTCGTGGTCGCCTACGTGCTTTATATCCATTTTACAGCCCTGTATGCACAGTCCGCAGTCGATACACTTATTCTTGTCGAGTTTAACGCCCAAGAGCGAAATACGGCAAAACAGCGAATATATCGCGCCGAGCGGGCAGATGAAGCGGCAGAAGAAACGGTAAATGAATACGCTTGCAACCACCACTACTACGAGCACGCAGAACTTCCAGGTGAACAGATAACCAAGCATTCCGAAGAAGTCGGAATTGTTTATGTTGGCAAGCAAGCCGAGCGCGCCCTCCATAGTGCCCGCGGGACAGACGTATTTACAGAACGACGGTATGCCCGCGTAAATTATGGGTATTGCAATTACTATCACAAGCAACACGTACTTAAAGTACGATAATATCCTTGTAAAACGGCTCTTTCTGAGCTTTGGCGTGCGTATCTTGTACAACAGCTCCTGAATAAGCCCGAAAGGACACAGAAAACCGCAGATTATTCTGCCGAGCAACAGTCCGAACAAAATGAGTATGCCGAATATGTACGCGGGCGCGCGCGTTCCGCTCTGGGAGAGGGAATCCTGCAACGCTCCGAGCGGACAAGCCCCTACCGCCCCCGGGCAGGAATAGCAGTTAAGACCGGGCAGACACATCTTTTTGGTGTCGCCTGTGTAAATTTTGCCCGTTACGAAGCCCTTTAACTGTGCGTTGTACAACAGCGCGGCGTAAACCTGTATAAGACGCCTTTTAGTGGGTTTGTGGGCTATAAACCAATCCTTTACCTTTGCAAAAAACTTTTTCATATCAACCCAACCCTATGCATTCCGTACAGATATTGATTGCCTTTATGAATATCGTGCGGGCGTTTCCGTTAAGCGCGCCCCATATTATAAACGCGACGCCTATAACGCCGAGAGCAATGCGGATACCCAATACAACCCACTTATTGTCGAATACCGCAAGCGCCCTCTCAAAGGCGTTTTTGCTTCTTTCAACGGGCTTTTGACCCCTTGTAACCTTTTGCACCGCAGGCAAAATCCTCTTAACCGCGTACTTTTCGTAAACCGCCGCGCCGCATACGACTATCAGCCCAGCGAACACGCAGGGAAAAATATGCTTAGCCAAATCGAGCATTTCGTGCGTTACGTTTTGCTTGGGAAAGTTGGAAGGTATGCACAGATAAACTATGCCGTACACGCAAGCTATACCGAAAAGCGACCAGGCGGCGACCTTTAACGCAAAAATGACTTTTCCCGTCTGCGCCGTCAAGCCGTATTCTGCCTCCAACCCCTCGGTCGCCGCAGAGGGAAACCTCTTCATAAGCCTTGCATACTGCAAGTCGGGGCATATTTTACGCGGCTTTTCCTTTACGGGAAACACTTCCCACAATACGAAGCCGACTATAATTCCCGCTATCCACAGCCAGAAAAACAAATCGATTTTAGAGAGCGCCTCTAAAACCCTCTCCCTCGAAAATGGGTGGGCGCCCTGAAAACCTTCGGCGGTACCCGTTATGTATACGTCGAGCACCTGCCATATGAACAGAGCGCCGACGACCAACGTAAACGCGCCGAATATAATTCCGTAGCTCAACCTCACGGATTTACACGTTTTTTCCTTCATAAATTCCTCTTTTGACCGCGCCCTTTAACGCGGCGGAAAGCGCGACGGACGCGTTTCCCTCTATCGAAAGCAATCGTTTTATTATCGTTATTATTATATCAACAGCCGCGCGCAAAGTCAAGAAGTATTGCCCCGCGCAGGGCTTGACAAAGTTTAGCAATTGAATATATAATTTAACAGGCGAACGCATTTTACGGCGCAAAGTTTCAGGGCGATACTATGGATAAAAAACTGTACGACGATTTTTTGAATATTTTAAAAGAAGAGCTTCTTCCCGCTATGGGCTGTACCGAGCCGATTGCAATCGCCTATGCGGCGGCGCTTGCAAAAAACGCGCTGGGGCAACTGCCCGAAAGGCTGGAAATAACCGTTTCGGGAAACATTTTAAAAAACGTTAAAAGCGTTATAGTTCCCTGCACGGGCGGGCTTAAAGGCGTTATTGCCGCCGCGGCGGCTGGCGTTGTTGCCGGCAGGCACGATAGAAAGCTTGAAGTTTTAAGCGGACTTACCCAAAGCGACATACGGGAAATAAAAGCCTACTTATCCCGCGTGGAAGCGTGCGTAAAAGCCGCCGACAGCGGGTGCGTATTCGACATAGGCATACGCGTATTTGCAGGGAACGAGCAGGCGTACGCCCGCATAGAGGGGCACCACACCAACGTTGTGGAAGTTAGCAGAAACGGCGAAAAACTCGTACATAAAACCGTTGAACGGGAACACGCCGACGACGGTATGACCGACAGAACGCAACTTACCGTCAAACGCATTATAGAGTTTGCCGACAACGCCGATTTAAGCCTTTTAGAGCCGCTGATAGCGCGGCAGATAGACTACAACTCGGCGATAGCCAAAGAGGGACTTACGGGCGATTACGGCGCAAGAGTGGGCAAGGTGCTTATAGACAGCTACGGAAACGGCGTGCACAACCTTGCAAGGGCAACTGCGGCGGCGGGTTCCGACGCGCGTATGAACGGCTGTTCCCTGCCCGTAGTAATAGTTTCGGGCAGCGGCAATCAGGGTATGACCGCCTCCCTGCCCGTCGTTGTATACGCCAGACACCTGAATTCCCCGCGTGAAAAACTCATTCGCGCGGTTGCGCTGTCCGATTTGCTTACCGTACACTTAAAGACGGGCATTGGCAGGCTTTCCGCCTACTGCGGCGCGGTAAGCGCGGGCGCGGGTGCGGGCGCGGGCGTAGCGTACCTCAACGGCGGAGGCTTCGAAGAAATTGCCCACACGCTTGTAAACGCGCTGGCGATTACTTCCGGCTTGATTTGCGACGGAGCAAAATCGAGTTGCGCCGCAAAGATTGCTTCGGCAGTCGACGCGGGGCTTTTGGGCTATGAAATGTACCGCAGGGGCAGTCAGTTTTACGGCGGCGACGGCATACTGCGCAACGGCGTTGAAAACACGATAGACAACGTCTGCGACCTCGCCCGCGTGGGTATGAAGGAAACCGACGAAGAAATAATACGCCTTATGATTAAGGATTTAGCTTAAATTACCCCTGTATATCGCGCAAACACTGTAATTAAATTGCAAAGAGCTCTCTTGTACGAGAGCTCTTTTTAAAGCGTTTAAATTCCTACCCACAGCCAGGCAATCAGCCCCATAATTGCAAAAACCACTATTACAATCAAAAACACCGGGGCGTATGCGGCGAACGCCGCGCGAACAAGCAACCAATACTCCTTGCGGCTCATCTTTTGCCTGTGTCTGCGTCCGTTATTCTTTTTTGCCTGCGGGTCGTACCACCTGAACCCCTCTACGTTCATATCCGCAAAGGTCGTTTCGGTATCCAAATCGTCGGGCTTTTTATTCTTTTTCGACATTATCCTTCTTTACCGTCTGCGTTTTTTTCTTTGCGCCGCTGCCCGAAGCCGCGGAAGTCTTTTTTACTGAACTACTTGCAGTTGAGGCGGCTTTCTTTGTCGTACTACCGCTTGTAGACGAAGTCTTCTTTGCATTGCTATTTGCAGTTGAAGCAGTCTTCTTGGTTGCGTTGCCCGTCGCCGCCTTTTTCGTTTGACCGCCCGTTGTAGAAGCCGTCTTTTTCGCCCCGCCGCTTGCGGAGCTCTTTTTCTTTTCGGGGGCTTGCGCCGCCTTTTGTTCCTCTTCGGCGGGCGCGGGTTTTTCTTCCGCCTTTACTTCTTCCGCGGGGGCTTGCTCAACCTCTGCGGGCGCCGTTTCGGACGCGGGCGTTTCCGTCTTGATTTCCTCGACGGGCGTTTCCTCTACGGACACATTTTCCGCTTCCTGCACGGGAGTATCTATTACAGTTTCCTCAACGTGGGCGGGTTTTTCCTCAACTTTAACAACCTTTTCCGTCGGTTTTACTTGCTTTTCCTTCTTTTCTTCCGCAACGACTTCCTGTACGGTAACTGCCTCTTCCGCAATTTTTTCTTCAACGGCGGGCGCTGTTTCAACCTTTTCCTGCGTTTCCGCCTGAACGGAGGAAACCTTCTCCCCGCTCTTATTTTTGCCCTTGAAGAGATTTTTAAACCAATTGAAAGTTTTATCCTTTGCGGCTGTAAGCTTTACCTTGACTATGTTCCAAGGCAGTTTAGCCTCCTTTTCGGCGCGCGCCTTTTCCTCCTGCTCGTTAATTTCCGCCTGAGCGAGCAGCCTTTGGGTGTCCTCCTCGCTATTGTAGAGGTGGCAGGCGCAGAAGTGCCCTTCCTCCACCTCCCTGTATTCGGGCGCAATGCGCGAACAAATTTCCGAGCAGTGCTCGCAACGGGTGTGGAACTTGCAACCTTTGGGAGGATTTACGGGCGAAGGTATATCGCCTTTAAGCATTATCCTCTTCATTTTTACGTGCGGATTGGGCACGGGCACGGCGGAGAACAGCGCCTTGGTGTAGGGGTGCAACGTATTGTTGAACACCCTGTCCTTACTGCCGTACTCCACTATATTGCCTAAGTACATAACGCCGACGTCGTCGGATATGTGCTTTACCACGGATAAGTCGTGGGAAATGAATATATAAGTAAGCCCCAGCTTTTCCCTGAGCTCTATAAGCATATTGATAACCTGCGCCTGAATGGACACGTCCAGAGCGGACACGGGTTCGTCGCATACTACAAGGCTGGGTTTGAGCGCAAGCGCGCGCGCTATACAAATACGCTGGCGCTGACCGCCCGAAAATTCGTGGGGGTAACGCTCGAAGTAGTGGGGTTGCAACCCGCACATCTTCATAACGTTTAAAACGTATTCGTGAAAGCCCGCCCTGTTTACAAGCCCGTGCTGACGCGCGGACTCGCCTATTATTTCACCCACGGTAAGGCGGGGCGAAAGGCTGGCGTAAGGGTCCTGAAATATCATTTGCAGGTTGGGGCGGAGCTTGTCGAACTCACGGTTTTTAAGCTTTGCCACGTCCTGCCCGTTAAACAGAATTTCGCCCTCGACGCCGTCGTAAAGGCGGAGAAGCGAGCGACCCATAGTCGACTTGCCGCAACCGCTTTCACCGACTATACCGAGCGTTTTACCCTTGCGCAAGGTAAAAGAAATTCCGTCTACCGCCTTTAAAAACTTTACGGGTTTGCCGAAGAAGTTTTTTTCTACGGGGAAGTATTTTTTAAGGTTTTTGACTTCGAGAAGGACGTCCGAACCGACGGCTTCGTCTTCGGGCTGTTCGGTTACGCCGTTTACGTTATTCTCCATCGCCGACCTCCTTCTTCTCTCCGTACAGATAGCACGCCACCTTGTGCGTGGGCGATACCTGCACGTAATCGGGATATTCTCCCGCGCATTTTTCCTTGCACATTTCGCATCTGTCGCGGAAATAGCAGTAATTGGGCATATTTATGGGGTTGGGAACAAACCCTGGTATGCAGTATAGCTTGTCCACCTCGCCGTCAACCGTGGGCTTGCTCTTTTGCAGACCTATCGTATAGGGGTGCAGAGGATTGTCGAATATGTCCTCCGCCGTGCCCATCTCTATAACTCTGCCCGCGTACATAACTACAACGTAGTCAGCCATTTCGGCAACCACGCCCAAGTCGTGCGTAATAAGCATAATAGAGCCGTTTATTTTGTGCTTGATTTCCCTGAGTAAATCGAGTATCTGCGCCTGTATGGTAACGTCGAGCGCGGTTGTAGGCTCGTCCGCAATAATCAGCTTGGGGTTGCAAAGCAACGCAATGGCTATCATAACCCTCTGGCGCATACCGCCCGAAAGCTCGTGCGGGTACTTTTTATATACGCCCTCGGGGTCGGCTATGCCTACCAATTTAAGCATATCTATGCTGTGCGCCTTTACCTGCTTTTTGGAAATACCCTCTATGTGCAACAGCCCCACTTCGTCGAGCTGGTTGCCTATCGTAAACACGGGGTTCAAGGAGGTCATAGGCTCCTGAAAAATCATAGAAATTTCTCTGCCGCGTATGGAGCGCATTGCTTCCGTAGGCATCTTGGCGATGTCTACAACCCTGTCCTCCATCTCGTACAAATTGCCGCCGAGCGAGTTCTTTTTAATGATTTTTTTGCCCTTGGCGTTGAGTTTTACCCTCTCTACGCCGTCCGCTCCGATTTCCGTTTCGTAAACGGGAATTTTTCTGCCCCGTTCGTCGCGTTTGAAAAGGCTTGCCTTAAACCTTATGGAGCCGCTTACTATTTGCCCGCTGGGCGCCTGCACAAGCTGCATTAAAGAGAGCGACGTAACGCTTTTGCCGCAACCCGATTCGCCTACCACGCCCACGGTTGAGCCTGCGGGAATGGAGAAAGAAACGCCGTTTACCGCCTTTACCGTGCCTGCGTCCGAAAAGAAATAGGTGTGAAGGTCGTCAAACTCTATTATGTTGTTGTCGTCCTTCATTTGCGTGGTGTAATCGTCGGGCTTTGCCCTGCGCTTCTTCTGTTTTTCGAAGCGGCGTATAGCCTTGGAGTTTTCCCTTGCTATCTGGCGGGATTCCGCGCGGGATATATAATGCTTTTTATCCTTATTGTCCGCCATAGTTACCTCTTCATCTTAGGGTCGAATGCGTCGCGCAATCCGTCCCCTACAAAGTTAAACGCCAAAATTGCAAGCGTAATGCACACGCCCGCGCCAACCCAAAGGTTGGGATAGTACTGCCTGTAAGAGCTGTTGTTGGCAAGGTTGATTATGTTGCCCCAGGTAGCCGTGCCGAGCGGCGCGCCTATGCCTAAGAAACCGAGCGTTGCTTCCGTAAGGATAATGCTGCCCAGCCCCAACGTCATAGAAACTATAAGCTGTGGAATTACGTTGGGCATAAGATGCTTGAATATCTTGGATACGGTTGAAAGCCCCGAAGCCTTGGCGGCAAGCATAAACTCCTGTTCGCGCAGGGAAAGTATCTGCCCGCGCACAAGCCTTGCCGTGCCCGTCCAGCCAATAAGGCACAGAACAATCATCATATAATAAAGCTTGGAGATGTCGGCGCCTATTCCGCTGTTGGTGAATATAACCGAGAGTATAAGCATTATGGGAAGCGAAGGTATACAGCTGAGAATATCTACTATTCGCATTATAACGTTGTCTACCCACTTGCCGAAATAGCCTGCTATGCCGCCCATAATTACGCCGATAATAGTTTCAATGATAACGACGACGAAGCCTATGGTAAGCGACACCCTGCCGCCGTACATAAGGCGGGTGAGCACGTCGTAGCCCATATTGTCGGTACCGAGCCAGTGCGATAAACTTATATCGCCCAGCTTGACCACCTGCGGCATACGCACGGAAACGGCAAGCGCCTCGTACTCGATATCGCCAACCTTGTATGTAACGGGCGAAGCCGACAAAATTTCCTTTATAAGTTCGGGATTGGTATCCAGCGCGGTACCGCCGTTTGCCGCCCAGGGCGAGAAAACGGGTCCTAAAAAGGCGAACAGGAATAAAAGAACGATTGTAACAAGCCCTATAACCGAAAGTTTAGAGCGGAAAAACCTTTTTAATACGGTCATTCCGGGGGAAAGAACCTTTGCCCTTTCGGTAAGGTTTTCGCCGTGCAGAGCGTCGCCGTTTGCCGTTTCCGCTTCCGCAACCGTTGTTTCGGGCGCAAGCGTGCCTTCGGCAAGAACGTTTTCCGCATTTTCGGCTTTTACTTCCTCTGCGGGTTTTTTCTTATTCTCTTCCATTTTTATGACTGTAACCTCCTTGTCATAAAACGTTGTATAACTGTTTAAGCGCCGAGCTTAATTCTGGGGTCGACGACAGCGTACATTATGTCGGCAAGCAACACGCCTATTACCGTCAAGACGGCAAGGAACATATTGTAGCCCATTGCAAGGAACACGTCGCCCGCAAGCAGACCGTTGTACGCTATCTGACCTATTCCCGGAAGCCCGAATACCTGTTCGGTTATCATTGCGCCGCCGAAAAGAGTGGGCAGAGTAAACGAAAGCTGGGTTACAAGGGGTATCATAGTGTTGCGGAACACGTGTTTGTAAATAACCTTTCTCTCCGAAAGACCCTTTGCGCGCGCCGTTCTTATGTAATCGGCGTTAAGCACTTCGAGCGTGTTGGTACGCGTGTAGCGCATAAGTCCGCCGATACTTAAAATTACCATAACCGACATAGGCAGAACAAGGTGCCACAGCGTATCGGCAAAGCCGCCCACGCCACTTGTCAAGCCGCCCGTTTCGAACCACCCCAAGTCTACGGCGAACCACTTAATGAACAGATTGCCGAGGAAGAATGACGGGAACGCTATGCCCACCATACAGAGCACGGTGGCAATGTAGTCGAGCTTGCCGTATTGGTTTACCGCGCACTTGATTCCGAGAGGTATGGCAATGAGCATTTCGAGTATGAGCGCAACGAACGATATGCCGAACGAAAGCCACATATACTGCGCTATAACGTCCTGCACGGGCGCGTTTTGATACTTGAAAGAAATGCCCATATCCCCCTTTACGAACTTGCCGAGCCACATAAAGTAGCCGCGCAGAATTCCAAGGAAAGAATCGTCTTCCAGACCGTAGCCCGCAAGTATGTCGTGCAATTCCTGCTCGATTTGTTCGAGGGGCACGCCCGCCGCCGACCTGGTAAGTAAATACTGGTCGGCGATGTAGTTGCTGGGCATACACCTTATCAAGACGTATAGAATTATGGATACCCCGAACAATATCAATATTGCAAGAAGCACTCTTTTGATTATATATTTAACCATTTAGATTCTCCGAAGAGTTTTAATCTTTAAACGTAACCTTCCACAATTCGCCGAGAGGTCCCATATTGTAGGACGCGTCGGAGATGTGCATACTGCCCGCTTCGAGAGCGGCGGAGTTGTATACGCACAGGTTATAGCGCTGATACGTGGGGAATTCTACCGCAAGCTCCATTATTTCATCGAGGCACTTGCCGTATATTTCGATACGGTCAGCCTGATTGAGAGTCTGTCTGCCTTGCGTTATATACTCGTTAATTTTAAGCGCAATCTCGTATTCCTTTTTAAATCTGCCAGTGCTCTCCCTGATTATTCCGTCCTTATTCCAGTTTTTGGTGCTGGAAGCGTTGGATTCGAGACTGTAAATCTGATAGGGGTCGGGGTCGATACTCGAAGACCAAGCCGCCGCCCATACCGCGAGGTTGCCCGTTGCAAGCTTTTGCAGGGCTTTGAGGTCGGTTTGAACGGTTATGTCAAAACCTACTTCGTTTAAGAACCTCTGCGCGTCTACGAACATATTGTACGAAGGGTGGTCGATTGTTTCGCCAGCAATGGTAAACGTAAGCGAAAGTTTGTCGCCGTTAATGTTATGCAGTTTTTTGTCGCTTTCGTTATATGTCCAGTTGCCTTCTTTCTCGATTTCTTCCCTTAACTTCTTTACGTCGGTTTCGGGAGCGTAGTATCTCGAAGTAGCCGTGCCGAGCTTATCGGGAGAAGCCCACGAAGTTGTAGACATAGGTCTGTTTATCATATTTACAAGGCTTTCGCCGTAGTATTCTATGATAGACGACGTATCGAACGCCTTCATTATAGCCCTTCTCACTTCCATATCGGGAACGTACTTGGGGTTGATGCCAACGTAGCCGTAGCCGCCCGCAAGATAGCGCACCTGTTTAAGGTTGCCCGTGTTCAGCTCGCGCTCGTTATCGGATGTAGCCGTAGGCTCGCCGTAGTCGATTTCGTTGGTCTTCAACGCTTCTACAATCTTGTCGTCCTGCGTTACTTTGTAGGTAACGTACTTGATTTTAGCGTTCTCTATACCCTCGCCCATCGTTTCGAAATATTCGTTTCTCTCGAAGAACGCCATATAATTATAGAAGAACGTTTTTGCGCTTAGGTTAGTTGAATTGTATTTATACGTGCAGCACTTGTAAGCGCCCGCGCCTACGGGAAGACCGTTTTTGGCGCTGCTTGCAAGTTCCTTGTCGAAAAAGTCGATATTGTTGAACTTTACGCCGAAGTCGGTGCAGGTGGCTTCCTTGACAACGCCGTTTTCGGTAGTGGTATAAACCGTGCCGTCGTTATAAGCCTTCATTGCCTTATCGGAAAGCTCTTTGCTGGAATAGTAGTGCATAGGAGCTACCGTAAAACCGAAGTTCCATTTTGCTTTGGGGTCGATTCCGTTAATCTCTATTCTGAGCACGTCGTGGTCGTCGGCATAGGTCTTTCCGTTGAACTTGCCGCCGTACGCTTCGTCGGAAGTGCGGGAAACGGTTATACCTGAAACGGTAGGCACCTTCATATCCTGACCTTCGAACTCCTTGCCCTGCTCGTCCCTCATAAAGTATTCGAGCGCGGTGCTCGCCGTATTGCAATAGTTAAGCACAAACGAAATTCTCGTGTCCGCCGTATTGCTGTTATACATATGCTCTATGGCGTGCGCCTTTTGAAGGGCAAGCACGGCGTTCTCCCTCGAAACGCCTTCGTTCTCGCTCATATAGGCGTTTACCTTATCCTCGGTGGTGGCCGTAGCCATATCGTTGATGAGGTCCTGGTCCTCTATATCACCCGTAAGGTGGTTGGGGTCGAGCGTGGTGAGATACTTAGCGTCCTCGCCCTCGCCCTCCATAACGTTTTCCCAACTGCCGTACTCGTTCTGGACGGTCTGATTCTTTACCAAACCTTCGATATAGTAGAATACCTGCCAGGCTTCGGTAAATTTGTACTTTTTGTAGCTCTCTTTCCAGCCCGTTTCAATCGACGCCCAGTCGGAATTGAGCTCTTCCCTGTAAAGCTCCTTAACCTTTTCCAGGTCAGCCTTCTGCGAATCGGTAAGAGTGTTGCCTGCGGTGTGCTCCGACCAATAAATGAGCGCGTTTACACGCTCCATAGCCTTTGCGTAATACTTGGTAGTGGACGAAGTGCTGTTGTCGCCGGCGGTTATATCCTGACGCCTGTACGCCTGCAAACCCTTGATTTTTGTAGAGTAAATGGTGCTCGAACCGCTGTACATAGGGTCGAGATAGACGTAAAGATTGAAGAGTACGTCCATAACCGTAAGCGGCTTGCCGTCGCTGAACTTCATTCCGTTTTTAATGAGGAATTCGTAAGTGGTAGAGCCGTTTTTGTCGCTGGTGCCGGAAACGGTTTTTCCGTCGCCCGTACCGAGAACGGCGCCGCTGGCGCTGTAATAGGTTTCCTTATAGTCGAGAGTGGCAACGGGATAGTTGTCGCCCACGGCAAGGTCGCCGTTTTTATCTGCGGTAATAAGCGAAGCCTGCGTCATATTGGCAATTTCGCCGTCGTTTTGCGAAGTATAGAACAGCGGATTGAATTTTTCGTCGCACGCGCCTATCGCAAGCCTTAAAGCGTCGGTTTCCGTGTTGCGGTGTTCGGAGGGACCCGTTTTTTTAGTACAGCCCGCCGCGCCCAGCGCAAGCACGCCGCAAAGTCCCGCGCACAAAAGTCCTTTAAATATTTTTTTCACAATAAACCTCCTTGAATGGTCCGTCGTTAATTTTCTACTGTCAGGGTATTATCGCCAGAAACCGTAATGCCCGTGTATTCCGCAAGGAAAGCCGCGTCGCTGCCCTTGCCGCCGAAAAGCCAATTGCTGCGCACCTCGTCGGGAGCGTTGGTTACAAACGTGCCCTTGGGCATTTTAACCTTTGCGGTAACGTTTTCTATTCCCAATCCGCTGATTTTAGCGCCGCTTATCGCGTTGCCGCTAATAGCAAAGAACGTAATGTTCGTCTTAGCCGTGATATCTACGGAAATGTTGCTCAGCTTTAAATCGTTTAAAACAAATTTAGCGCCGAACGTGCCGAAGATGCAATACGTAACGCCCTGTTGCGCGCCCGTAGCCGTAAAATTGAGGTTGGAAATGGTGTGTCCGTTGCCCTCGATTGTTACGTTTGATATCGTCTGCGACGCCGATTTCATTCTCATACCTTTTACGGAAGAGCAGTCCACGTCGTCAATAATATAATACTTTTCGCTTCCGCCCAGCCTGTTGAACATATTTTCAACCTGATTGGGGTCGTTTGTAACAATATTCCACTCGCCCTCGATATACTTGGAGTAAACTACGGGGTTGGCGGGTTTAGTGCCTTCGGGGCGGTTTATAATCGCCGCGGGGGTTTTGAGCTCTGCGTCGGAATAAGTCCTGACGAACGTGGTGCCGCCAAGCTCTACGGGTTGCAGACTGCTGACCGAAGCCTGCTCGCCCTCGCCGAAGTCCACCTCTCTCAGCAAATCGCCGTTTTTATACGCCTTGCCGTCCGCGTCGGTATACGTTTTGCCGTCCTCGCAAACCAGCCTGTACTCTATTTTAAGAGTGGGACCCCACTGCGCGCAGACAATCAGCTCCTCGTCGTCGCCCACTCTGCGGCTGCTGTCCAGCTTGGTTTCGGAAGCGACTACGGTAATCTGTTTTTCCAAAATCTGCTCTTCCGAGCCATCCATATAGAACACGGGGCGGTCGGCTTCTATATCCGTTACGTTTTCGCCCCTCTCGTCTAAAAGGGGATAAACGGGAACGGTTTTATATTCCTCGTCGCTTTCGTTTTCCTTATAGGAATAGGTGTACATTATTTCGCCTGCGCGCTCGTGCCCCTCGGGGTACCTCTGGGGGAGGTACCAGCCGATAAGGTCGTAACCGCTGCGTTTTACGTTCATTCCCGTACTCTTGCTCGATATATCGAAGAAGGGCACTCCGTCGGGGTGGTAACCCGCGGACGAAGGGTCGTTTTTAAAGTACAGGTCCCTTACGGTAATCGTGGTGGAGTCGTCGAAGAAGCCGCCGTTGGAATAGTAGGTAACGTGCGCCTTATATCCCGCAAGCACCTCCTCGCGCCCCGCCCTGCCTATTTTACAGCCGACAAGGGTACACGCTATACACGCCGCCGAAAGCAATAAAAGCAAGTAAACCTTAAATCTCTTAGTCATCGGTTTTATCTTCTCCGCCGTTTTCTTGATTTTCCTGTTCGGGCGCTTCCCCGTCTTCGGTTGCGTCCTCCGCGGTTTCTTCCGTCCGTATTTCTCCGTCGCCGCCGTCGCTCACTTCCGTCTTACCGCCGAAAGATATTTTGCCTTTCTTTACGAGGACGAGCACCACGGCAACCGCCGCTATTGCAAGCACGGCAACGCCACCTACGGCTATCAGCGCGGCAAGCGCGCCAGTGGAAATTCCTTTACCGCCGTCCTGCGTATCGTCTGCGCCGCCCTTTTCGGTTACGGTTACGGATACCCTTAAAATCTTGCCGTCGTATTCGCCTATACCTTCCAGATTGACGGAAGTGTCGCTTGCCCTCAGCTCTCTGTCAAACCTTTCGGCAAGCTTAAACGCGCCGGAAGCGTCTATTACGGACTGTGAGTAGTCGTCGTAAGTTACAAGCACTTTAAGCCCCGCAAGCGAGAACTTTTCGCCTACCGTATACTGCGTTCTGTGCGCGGAGTCCTGAGCAACGGAAACTTCGCTGACGTAAGTCTTGATGCCGAACAGCTCTTTTACGGGCTTTAACGCCGCTTCAACAGCAAACAGTTTTTCAATGTTTTCCGCGCCGACGAAGTTTTTCTGTTCGTCCGTCTTTAATCCGTTGTAGAGGATATGCGCCTGCTTTACCTTTTCGGCAAAATCTTTAACGTCTTCTAAATTTGTATTGTCCTTGTTCCAAGTGCTTACTTTCTCCGCCGGAGCCATCTCTTCGAGCATCGCTTTCAACGTTCTTGAATTGTCCTCGGGCATCTCTTTAAGCACCGTCTTCGTGCCGAAATAGTTAGCGTAAACAAAGTTATCGTAACCCGTTCCGTTTGCAGGATACTCGATTGTAAGCGTACTCTTGTTGCCTACGTTATCGCCCGAGTCGCCGGGGAAGCGCGAAACGTGGTCGGCGAGATACTCGCCGAAGTTGTTGTAGAAGAAAGAGTTTGCCGAGTAGTTGCCCTTATTTATAACTCTATCCCTGATGTTTTCCAACAGCACGGGCGCGGAAATACTTTCAAACCTGAATACCTTTACGCCGCTCGTAAGGAATGCGCCGTCGCCAATCGTCTTTAAGGTGTAGGGAAGAATTACGCGCGTAAGCCTTTCCTTAGGCGCCTTCTTTGCCGAGTAGTAGAACGCATATGCGGCTATGGTAGCCGTGCCTTCCTTTACCGTGTAGGTGTAAGCGTTGTCCACTCTGGGAACGCGCTTGCCCGCGGGGTAGTAGCTCAACTCGTACACGCCGTCGGCTTTGTCTATATATCTGTACAGAACGCCTTCGTCGCTGAAATAAGCGTTGTTTTCCGCCGCTACCTCTATCTCGCTGAGCGCAAGGTTGCCGCTGAAAGCGCCCCTGCCAACGTACTCGCAACTTGCGGGTACTAATATTTCCGAAAGCTTGGCTTCGGCAAAAGCTTCGTCGCCGATACCTTCAAGCCCTTCGTACAGCTTAACGCTTTCGAGCGATACGCAACCGAAGAACGCGCGGAAATATACCGAACGCGCCGCCGCGAGGTCTACCGACGTAAGCGCCGTATAGGCAAAAGCGTTGTCGCCGATTACGGCAACTTTTTCAAGCCCCTTTGCCGTGGCAAGTTTTTCACAGTCGAAGAACGCGCTTTCGCTTATAGTAGTAACTTTGTTCAAATCTACGGAGGTAAGCTTGATGCAGTATGCAAAGGCGTACTCCCCTATGCTCTTAATTCCGTCGCCCAGCGTTACCGAAGTAAGCGAGCTGTCGGGCGTGGTGTTAGGTCCGTTATAGCAATAGAACGTGAACGCGCCCGTTGCTTCCGCAAGGTCGCCGAATACGGCGGTGGTCAATGCGGGGCAGTAAGCGAATACCATTTGTCCCATCTTCTTGACCGCGGGAATATCCGCGCTTACAAGATTTGCACAGCGGGCGAAAGCTCTGTCGCCGATTACTTCCACCGAAGCGGGAACATCAGCCGCCGTCAAAGCGGTGCCCTCGAAAGCGCTTGCGCCGATTTCTTTAACCGCCGTGCCCGCATAGGTTACCTGTGCAAGCGACGAGCAATTTTTAAACGCGTTGGCGCCTATCTTGGTTACGCCCGCGGGTACGGTTACCGAAGTCAACGAAGTGCAACCGTCAAACAGCTCGGCGGGTATTTCCGTTATTCCTGCGGGAAGAGTTACCGAAACCAGCTCCGCAAGGTTGCTGAACGCTCCTTTGCCTATGGAAGTTACTTCGCTTAAATCGAGCGAAGTTACTCCGTTTAATCTGCTTCCCGAGAATGCGTACGGCGCGATAGCCGTTATACCGTTTAAATTGAACGAAGTAGTAATTTCCGCAGGAGCAAGATACAAAGTGCCGCCCTTGACCAAGCCGTTGCCCATAGAGGTAACGCCGTCGAACACGTTTTCGCCAAGCTCCGCCGTGAAGTTGCCCGAAGTGAAGGGCGCGCTATTTAAGCTTATGCACGTTCCGAAAGCATAGTCGCCTACGCGGGTTACGTTGCCGTTCATAACGACGTCGGTCAGCATAAAGCAGTTTTCGAACGCGTGCGCGCCGATTGTAGTATTGCGGGCGTTGAGCGTTACCTTTTTAAGACCCGAACAGCCGTTGAAAGCCGAAGCGGGCACGGTATCGCAGTTGATTACAACCTCTTCGAGCGAGGTGCAACCTGCGAACATATTGGCGCTCATTGCCGTTTCCGCGCTTATCGTTACCGTTTTAAGAGAAGTACAGCCGCTGAATAAGCCCGCACCCGCAACGTGAAGCTTGGATATATCCGCGCTTTCGAGCGAAACGCAGTTTTTAAACGCGTCGGGATAAATAGTGCCTGCCGCGGTCAGCTTAATTACTTCTTTAAGCGAAGTGCAGTCGGTAAACACTTCCCTATCGAGCGTGATTACCTTACAGTTGGATAAATCAACCGTAGTAAGCGAAGTACAGCCGACGAACGCGTTGCGTTCTATGATGTTCAGCGAAGAATCGGGTATGGCTTTTGCCTCTTCGGATATAAAGCAAATCTTTTTAAGATTTTTGCAGTCCTTGAAAGCCCTTTCCGAAATGTTTGTAACCGATTTGGGAATTATGACTATTTCAACGTTTTCGTTGTCCTTAAACGCCTCTTCGCCTATTACCCTGATGGCTTTGTCGTTGGGAATGGTGAGAACGCGGACGCCGTCGTCGTTGAGCTCGCCGCCCCAGCCGCGGTATCTTGTAAGCGTGCCGTTGGAAACCGTGAACGGGTCCCTTACGGAAAGCACTACTTCCGCATTGCAGGAGGGGAATTCCTCCGATACTGCCGTTATAGTTACGTTTTTAGTCTGCTCGCCCTCGTAAAGCACTACCACGTTGCCCTGCTGGTCAACGGTCGCTATATTCTCGTCGGAGGACGACCAATTGAATTTGAGATTGTTTATAGGATAATACCAAGGGTCGGCTACAAGGCTGAGCTGGAACTTCTGCGCCGAGTTGACCCTGACTATGCCCGAAGCCTCCACGGGCACGTCGTTGTAGTTTATCATCGTGCCGAACGTAACGTTTGGCGTGCCGAGTTTTTTATCGCCGTCGGTAACTTCAATCTTAATTCTCTGCGTCTTGGAGTTGGAACCGCCCTTTACGGTAAGGTAGGTTGTGCCAACGCCCACGCCGAAAACTTCTCCGTTTTTAACGATTGCCTTGCTTGCGTCGTCCGTTTCCCAGCCGAAGTTGGAAAGGTTTGCGTTGCCGAGATTGTTTACCGAAAGCTTAACTGCCTCGTTTTTCTGCAAGGTAAGGGCGCTTATTTCCTTCCCTTCGTACGTTACCTTGAAATCTTCGGGGCAGACCGTCTGCCTCTTGGAGTAGTCGAGGTTGATATAATACATATTGTTGTTGAGCGCGTAGTCGTCAATCTCAACGAACAACCCGTTTTTGTACTCGTCGTAGAACTCGGTTATATCAATCGATACGGTATTGGTTGCGTTCTTCTTGGGATTGAGCACGGGTATTATATACTCGGTTGCAAGCTTTATAGAGCTGACTTCCGCGTCCTCGCCCTGCTTTCCGTCGGAATAGCAAAGAATTACCGCCTGCGGATAATGGTTGTCAAATATATCGAGGTCAAGATAAACTTCCTGATATTCCTTTCCATTTTCATCCTTTCTGTCGTTGAACCTTATGCGGCTGTCTAAAAGAATGGGCGCCTCGTAGTCGATGTAGAAATTCATCGAGAAGGTGTTATCCTTGTAAATGCCGTAAGTTTCGCCGTTTTCGTCGGTAAACGTGCCGTTTACGTAGTCGTTATAGTCGTAATAGAAGGTAAAATCAAGCCTGTATTTGCCGTTTGCGGCAAGCCCCAGCTCGTCCGTTTTAAGCTCTAAAAGCACCTGCGCGGGTACCGAGCTGCCGCCTGCGGCGTACGCCTTGCCAACCCTGTATACTTCCCTTACGGCATTGCCGTTTTCATCGGGCACGACCTCGCCCGTATCAACGTTTGTAAGCGTGTAGGTTACTATTTCCGCATTGCGCAACAGTCCCGCGTACAGCGCCCTTATGCCCGAAGTGGTAAGATAGTTTTCGGGGCTGTTGTCGCCGTAATACTCGCCGAAGTTGCGGGATACGGCAATATGTTCCTCTTCAACGTATATATAATCGGAGGTGTGTTCCTTTGCTTCGTCCTGAACGTAAACGAAGGAGCCGAGGGGTACGGAGTATTGCTCGTTTGCGTAATAGCCGTACGCCTGCGTAGCCCAAACGCCGGGCTGACGCCTTTCTTCGTCTTTAAGCGCGGTGTTTTTTGCGTCCTCCGCCACGTCGAAGCAGGTGAGGTCCATCATAGGCGCGTCTTTCCAATTGCCGTAGAAGCCCATAAAGGGAAGATTTAAGTCGCACTGCGCGCCGCTTCCTTTAAGTTGAAGGAAGCCTTCGATAAACATACCGTTTTTAAAGTTGTCGTTTAAATATTTCTTTTCGTCTGCCGAAAGTTTTAAATTTACTTCTATTTCGCCCGTTGCGCCCGCGGCAACCGTAATTTTGCCGCCCTCCGCAACCGCCTTGCCGTTATATTTCCAGCTTGCGTCGCTCTTTGCGAACAGGTGCGCCTTTTCGGCAACCGATTTGCCGTCCGCGCCAACCGATTCGGTCATAAATATGCTGTTCGTAGTAAATTCAAGCTGAGCGCTTCCAAAGTTTTTAACGTAAAACTTTATTCTGTACTCGCCCTTCTTTGCGGGGTCGTCGCCCAGCTCCGCCTTAGGTCTGCCGTCCTCGCACATTCTGTCCGCGTCCTTTACGTCGTCCGTATCCTTGGTGTACAGATATGCGTTGGTATTGAAAACGTTTTCGAGAGTGGCAAGCCCCGCGCCCTGTTTTCTGGGCGAATAGGGCAAAGAGTTCTGGTCGTATACGGTCGTCGCCGTACTCATCAATATATTGTTGGTAAGCTTTGTAAGCGCAACCGCGTCGTTATTCCACAGCTCCGCCCTGTCGGTTTTAAGGTATCCCCTCAACAGCGCGGTAAAGCCCGCGAGGTTGGGGCAAGCCATAGAGGTACCGCTCATTTCCTCGTAACCGCCCGCTACCGCCGAAGTTATTTCGCCGCCGTGGGAAGTAACGTCGGGTTTAAGCTTTAAGTCGGGCGTGGAGCCCCAGGAGGAATAGTCGTTCATAAACGGACCGGCAAGATAGGACCTGTCCAGAGTAATCGTTCCCTTGGAAATGAGGTTGGAGCCGGAGCCTACGAGTTTTAATCCCTCTTCGAGCGAAATGGAAATTGCGGGAATGTGCGTTTCCATATCGCCGAGCGACATTCTAATCATACCGGAAACGTTGTTGTAAACAATTACCGCGTCGGCGCCGTTGGCTTTCGCCGTTTCGAGTTTTTCTTTAAAAGTTGTGCCGCCCCTGCGCACCACGGCTATAACTTTTTCGTTTTCGCCCTTGTTGGTAAGCTCATTCTTTATCGCAGTAGTATAGTTACCCGGTTCGCCCGAGCCCCTTATAACAACATACTTAAACGTACCGCTGTTTTTGAAGTTGGGGTTGTATCCGGGCTTTTTGGGGTCGTTTTCGCCCAAAAGGTCGTTTATAAAGTTGTATGCGTCCGAGTCCTCGTTGCGCGATTCTTCGTAATAGATTGGCGTGCTGTAAGACGTGTCCTTGTTAGCCACAAGATAGGAAGCGTACTGACCGTTTACGCTGGCAACGGATACCGCGCCCGTAAAGGTCGAGGGCGAGCCTACCGTACCCGAATCGGGGTTGGAGGTGAGGTTTGTACCAAAAGCGCTTCCGTAGCCTGCGGAGTAGTCGTTGCTCGCCGCAACCATAAGGGAAATACCCTTTGCCCTTATGCGCTCGTAAATGCTCTTCATAAGCGCGCCCTCTTCGTCCGCGTCGGTAAGTCCCAACGCCTTTGCGGAGAAGCCCGCGCTCGTGCCGAGCGACATATTTATTACGTCTACGTTCAAATTGTAACAGTCTTCGAGCGCGTCGAGAATATCGACGGCTTCCGCGCCGCCGAGCCCCTCGTCGTCGAGATTGTCGGTGAATACCTTACATATAACAAGCTGGGCTTCGGGCGCTACGCCGCGGAATTTGAGTTTGTTTCCTTCCTTGTCTACCGCCTCGTTGCCCTCTTTATCGGTATAGCCGTCCGCCTTACCCGCAACAATGCCCGCAACGTGGGTGCCGTGCTGGGAATAGGAAGGATACACGTCGGCGTCGCTGTCGGCATAGTCGAACGCAAAGGGCACTTTGTTGCTTACGTATACGTCGGCGGCGGTAGCGCCTATCCTGCTCGTAGCCCTGAACTCCACTTCCGACATTTTTTCCTGCAAATCGTCGTAAGTGTAGGCAAGGGCGGAATCCTCTTCAAGCTGGCTTGCGCTGAACGCCTCGTGAGTGTAATCGAGCCCCGTATCAAGGACGGCTACGGTCATTCCCGCGCCGTTTTTACCCTGCTGAACGTACTTGTCGGAATCGTAAATACCGTTTTCGTAAATATTGCTGTAATTTATAAGTCCGCCGCTTCCGCCCTCGGCTTCCTTGGGGTGCGAATACGTAGAGCCCACCGTAACCGTGGAAACGCCGTTTAAACCCTTTATTGCGTTGAGGGAAGAAAGTTTTACGTCTACCGCCACTGCGTTGGCTATGGTGGTATAACTGCTTCTTAACTTATATTCAACCCCCGCTTTTTTAAGGGAAGTCAAAAACTTTTTCTGCTCGGCTTCAATCGCGTTCCCGTCGCCGTCCTCGGAGAGAGGCTTGCCCTGCAAGGTAACTATTGCCGTGCGGGTGAGGTCGCCGACCGTTTCTGCGCCCTCGTTTTTAAACGCCTGCGAGTTGAGATTGCTGAGTTTGATTTGAGTTAGGTCGACTTTGCCGTTTATGTTTTCAAACGCCAGACTGTGGGTATCGGACGGCAATTGCGAGCCGCCGTTGCCCCCGTCGGCAAACGCCAGAATCTGCCCCGCCGCAAACGTTGCCGTCATAACTGCGGAAAGCGCTATACAAGCCGCCCTGCGGCGTAAATTTTTGTTGTTTACTGATTTCATTGCAAATAGAATCCTCCGCGCCCGCCGTCCGCTTAAAGAAAACGGGCGCTATACGAAAGTATGAAAGCGTTACGCGAAATTTACGCCTGTTCGCGCGCCTTTATTGTAAGTTTGATATACAAGCCCGTTTCCCTCAAAGAACCGTCGTAAACCTTTCCGTCCGCTTTGGAAGTAAGCTCTACAACCGTGTTGGAAACAATCTTATAATCGTAGGCAACGGAGTAACCCGTTTCGTTCTGCACCCACAATTTGCCGAATCCGTCAAAGTAGTACCACGTTCTGTTCTTGTCGTCGTCCAAAACGTAAACTTTGCGCCCGTAATAGTAGTCGGGAGAAGCCGTTTTATAGGCAACGCCGTCCTTTTCAAAGCCGCTCTCTCCACTGCCCGCAGGGAGGAAAAGCACGTTGAGTTTTTCCATATCTCCGTCCTGACGAACGCCGATATAGGGCGTGCCCAACTCGTCTACCGTGTAGTTGTACTTTATCTTATCTCCGTCCGCCGTGGTAAACGTAGCCGTGCCCTTGCCGTACTTGCACAGTCCGAGCCCGTCGAACGTCCAACTCGAACCGTCCTTTGCGGTATACGTGCCGCGCCACTCATCTTCTTTACCGCTTACAAGGCAGTTATAGCGCACGTTTACGCCGTCGGCGCCGCTTCTCGTTATATTCATCTCGTCGGAGCCCGTCGTACCCATAAGCTTGACGGTGGTTATTATTCTTTCGCCGTTGGACAATATTTCCGTAAGCGTAAGCGTCTTATCCGCAGGCGAGTAAACAAACTCGAATGCGCCCTCTACGCCCGTACAGCTTACTTCCGCCTTGAAACTGCTGTTTACTTCTTTAATCGTAAGCACCTTATCCGTGCCGGAAACAAGCCAGCTGTTTGCAAAGCCCGTCTTAAATACAAGCTTTTTGCCGTTATAGCCGAACCCGTCCGCTTCCGCCGTAAGCTCTTTGCCGTCTACCGTTACCCTGCCTTCGGAAACGGTGTAACTTAAAGTCGTTCCGTCGGATACCGTTACGGTACCGCCGATATATCCCTTTCCGTCGAAAGTATATGACGTTTCGCCGTCATAGAGCACCACGCCGTACCAGCCGTCGCGCTCGGCAAGCTCTTCCGTGGAAATAGTTTCGCCAGTGAGAGTCAAAGTAACTCTGCCCGTAAATTCGTCAAAGGAAATTGCGTAAGCCTTTTCGCCTACCGTCATTGTGCCGGAGGTAGCGTTGGAAAGCGAGTAGTTCACCCTCGAAGTCTTGCCGCTTGCCGAACGAATCATAACTTCTCCGGTGCCGTCCGCCGATTTACCGTTGAACGAAGCAGTGTCTATATCCTCTGTGTTGCTTACCCATACGCCCTTGAAGTTATCGTACAGATAGAACTTAGCGGAAGCGTAGTATTTGCTTTCCAATACCGAGTAGAAGACGCCCGAAGCAGTCTTTGTTGCGGCGTTATATTCAAGCTCGCCGTACTGCTGGTCCTCTACGTATATTCTCATTATCTTGACGTCGCCGTCCGCAAATACGTCGTACTGCGCGTCGAGGCTGACAACCTGCCCGCCCGTGTAGGAAATTACGGCGTGTCCGTAGCCGTCCGTGCCTATGCCTTCGAGCAGAAGCTCTATGCTCTCGTTCTGCGCGCTCATATACCATTCGCCCGTAAAGCCGTCGTTTACGTAATAAACTTCGCCGTCTATAACGAGCGTTCCGTTGGAGAACGCCGCCTTTAACGTTTTGCCGTCAACGGAAATTTCCGCCTCGCCGTCGGTTACCTGATACGTGCCCGTAACGGTAGCGCCGCCGTTTACGTAGGTAACGCCGCCGAGTCCGTCGAACGAGAAAGTTACCTGTGAGTTGGCGGACTTGCTCCAAACGCCTGTAAAGCCGTCCTTTAACGTAACCGCCGTGCCGCTTATTGCCGTTACCTGCCCGCCGACTACCGTCATAGGAATGGTACCGCCGCCCGCGGGAGCGATAGCCCAGCTTTCGCCCGCCTGTTTATAGGTAAACTCAGTAGTCCTCGTTCCCGTCTTAAACCAGCCCGTACCGTCCTTATCGAACATATACGTCATACCGTTAGCCGCGCGGTACTCGCCGTAGCCGAAGCCTTCGATTTCTTTGGACGCGGCAAGCTCTATTTTTGTATTTACATAGGAAGCGTTTTCTCCGTCCACCTGCAAAAGCATAGCTATGCCGTTTATTTCGAACAGCCCGTCATTGATTGTTCCCACAAGGTTGAAATATCTTCCGTCCACCGCTTCGGTATCGTGAAGCAGGGAAACGAGATTGGTATTGTAAAGGGTGATTTTTTCTCCGTCGTAAGCGTATACGCACTCGAAGTACATACCGCCGTTGCGCAGTTTTGCCGTTCCATCCGCCGTCAGCTCGATATACGCGCCCTTGGAGTATTCGGTGGGACGGATATAGTAAGTGCCTTCAACTTCGCCGTAATCGGCAAAGCCGACGTATAAGGTAACTTCCGAATTGGTTAAGATATAGCCGTAGGGCACCCTCTGCGTAAGAGCTTCGTCAAAGAAGTATCCGCCCGAACGCTTGCCCGAAGCCGTTATATATTCGGAAAGTACCCCGTCTTCAAACCAGGTGTAGAAAGGGCGCGCGTCAACGATATT
Organism: uncultured Christensenella sp.; assembly: GCA_910586035.1. Lineage (GTDB taxonomy): Bacteria > Bacillota > Clostridia > Christensenellales > Borkfalkiaceae > Coproplasma. The sequence goes on along the minus strand of CAJUHT010000005.1, from coordinate 44,625 downwards.
TTTAGTAACCGTTTCAACCGTTTTTGCGCCGTCTTTGACAGTTACCTTAACCGTGCGCTCCGCCGAGGATACCACGGGTCTGGGAAGTTTGCCGTCGAAGTTCCACTCGTTCTGTTGCCAGCCGAGTCCAAGGAAAACTTCGTTGGGGTGGTTTTCCACCGCCTGCGAGTTGTTTATGAGCAGTACGGCGGAGGATTCAATCGAGGACGTGCCCGCCTTATCGTAGTAAGCGGCGAAATCGCCCGTCTTTTTATACCTTTCATCGTTGCGCACGCAGTACGCCGTAAGCGAAGCGTTTGCCGCGTAACAACCCGCAATTACGGTGTCCTCTTCCGCGTAGCCGACTATGCCGCCCGCATACGAGCCCTTGAATTGCTCGGTAAGGTTGGGAATATTTATGGAGTTATTTGAGCTGACCTGCGAAACGGAATAGCAGTTGCTTACGGAAGCAAATCTGCCCATAGTGCCGACTATGCCGCCCGTGCGCATCGCGCCCGAGGTTCTGCCCGAGGAACAGCTGTTGGAAACGTATGCAATCGCGCTTATGTCAGCCGCCGAAAGATATCCGACTATGCCGCCCGCCGAGTGGGGAGTGCCGTTGCCCGAAAGCTCTACGTCGGTGGAACTTGCCGTTACGAACGCGTCCCAGGTGATTGTCGCCCTCGAATCGGCGCGGTAAGCCGCCTGCATTCTGCCGACAAGACCGCCCATATTTACAATTTGGTTGTCGTCGTTGGTTACCACCACTTCGCCGACCGCCCTGCAACCCGTGATTTGCACGCCTATGCCGTAGCCGACAAGCGAGCCGACGTATGCGCCCGCGCCCGCCGCGCCGGGGTGCGCCTTTACAACGTAGTCCTCCAACGTGAGGTTTTTGATTACTACGGGAGCGTTAACGGTAGCCACAGCCTGTCCGAAAAGCCCTACGTAAGGAAGATAAGCTTCCTCGTAGCTCTCCTGGTCGACAACCTCGTCGGTAATGTAGAAATTTCTTATAGTCTTATTGTTGCCGTCGAACGTGCCGCAGAACATTGCGTCGTTGGAGCCGTCGCCGATTACGTACAGATGCTCGCCCTGCATATCGATATCCTCGACAAGCTTGTAATGCGCCGTAGCGTAGTATGAGCTTAAAGTAGGCGAATTGATTAAAACGGCGAAGTAGAACATATCGATAGGCTGGGAAAGAAGGTACGGGTCGCTCGCCGTGCCGCTTCCGCAATCCTTGCGCCCCGTAACGAATGAGGGCGCCTGTTCGAGTCCCGTAACCCTTACTTCGCTGTTCTGGGTTAAATTGTTTATAGTGTATACGCCGTTCGCGTCAGGTTCGAGAACGTCGAAGCCGCAACTTACCGTGTATTGGGGAGTATAATAGGGGCTAACTTGCAGTTTGAATTTGAAGGGCGTGCCGCTCTCCACTTTAACCACGTCCTCGACAAGCACGTCCGAGCCGAAGCCGTTGCCGTTTTCGTCGAGATAGCTTATCCAACGCTCTTCCTCATAATTGTTGCCGTTGGCGTCGGGTACCTGTTCGGTGCGGCAAAGCTTTAAATCGTAAATACTGCCCAGACCGCTGACAGAAACGACTGTATCGCTTTTCATAATAAACGAATACTCGTTGTTTTCGTCGGGCGTAAGCGTTTCCCCGTTTGCGGATATGACGGGCGCGCCCGTGGAGTTGGCGGCAAGGGTTATGCTGAAACGCACTTCCACGCCGTCTTTAACCGTACCGCCGCTGATAAACTGGTTGCCATCTTCGTCGGTTTCCGCAAGCGTGCCGAGCATAATGTAGTCAAGCCCTTTACCCTCGAACTTCAACTCATAGAACTTGGGCGCGGACCCGCCCGTGCAGGCAGCCGCCCCGCACAGACAGGATATGCCCGCCGCAGTTATTAAACCGATTAAGATTTTTTTGAATTTATTCATAATTTATACCCCGCACTGCCTTTGGCAGTTTTAACGTATTTTAAGCGCCGTAATAGTCCATAACCGTCGTCAGACGGGCTTTTGCGGACTATAACCCTATTTTTTCATTCTCTTCTATATTATCATATCCCTTGGCATAATGCAAAATATTATAGCCCTTTTACGACAATAATTTTATATAAAAATTACTTATATCAGCGTTTACAACCGCTTACCTAACTATTTTATGCAATATTTAAACGTATAAACGCATAAATATCAATCGTCAACCGCTTTCGGCGCCGCGGCTTTAACCCGCCGCAGGGCGGTAAACCGCCGCCGTTTAAAGCGCAAAAACGGGGGCGCGCCCGAAAGGCGCGCCCCTTGCTTTTTTACGTCTTATTTAATTTCAGTTTCTGTCTCCGGGACCTTCGAGCTCGGTAACCGTAGCAACTATCACCACCGAAGTTGAAGTTGAAGAACTTACGGTAATTTCAAGCTGCTCGTCGCCGTAAAAAGTAAGCTCCGTTCCGCTTACGTAAGCCGCGCCGTTTACCGTTACCGAAACGCTTTCGTCCGTCCAGGTGAACGCAAGAACCGTTTCCTCCAAATAGTTATATACGCACGAAGCCGAGCCGTCTGTAAGGGTTACGGTGTTTTCACCCTCCGCAAGAGATACGGGGTCGGGAGTTTCTACCAGCTTTTCGACTATCCAGTGAGCGTCGCCCTTGGCGCCCGTATCCGTTTCGTAACCGACTATAACCCTTGCTCCGCTACCCAAGGTCAAAGTAAACTCGTAAGCCTTGTTATACGCCCTGTTTTTGCCGAGAACAAGATTGTAATCAATCTTAACTTCCCTGCCGTCGACAATCAGCGAAACCGCGTCCCAATTGGCGCCCACTTGAAGCGACTTAATATAGCCCTTGTTTGCGGGGTCTTCTATCCTGAAACTGTACGTACCCGACGTGGGAGCCTTAAATTGATAGTAGTTGTAAGCCGCAGTATTGGTAATGGCGTTGTCGCCGACGATAATCTTGCTCGTTTCTCCCGTATTGTCGTACTCGACCATCATTTTGTTGGCGGTACCCGTAGAGGCGTTGTCCGCCTTGATAAGTTTTACGGTATAGCTTTCGGAGGTTGCCGCGCCGTTAAACGAAGCGAGCAGGTAGCCATCGGGCAGGTTGCTGAACGAAATTACGTTTGCCGTAGCGCCGTAAACTTTGAGTTTGATGATTCCGTCCGCATTTGCAGTCGCCTCGCCGACAACCTTTTTGCCGTACGTTACCGTAGCCGTGATGCCTTCGAGATTTACTCCGTACGCGCCCGAAACGTTTATTACGTATTCGGTTACGTCGACAAATTCAACCGTAAATTTGGGGTCGTTCTTGTTGCCTCCGTGAAGTTCGTAGATATCGTTGGGTCCGAGAGTATACTTAGCGGCGTCCGCTTCGGCAAGAATTATTTCCGCCTTGTAGCTGCCCGCCGAGGGTAAGAATACGCTTACGTTTACAATTCCGTCGTTATCCGTATCGGTACTTTCCGCAACGACGGTTTCGCCGTTCATAATTTTTACGGTAGCGCCGAAAAGATTTGCGCCTTCCTTTACCTTTACGGTAAACGCGTAGGTAACCTTATCGTTGCGCAGTTTTACGGCGCAGGTCTGGCTGTTCGCCTTTGTCGTAAACCCTTCGTACAGATATTCGTCGGCGTCGTAGCCGGAAAGATTTACCTTGTATGCGCCGGGGATAAAGCTGAGCGTTACGTTGCCGTTTTCGTCGGTAGTGCCTTCAACCTTAGTTTCCGCGTCGATAACAACCGAAACCTTAACGCCTGCAACCGCCGCGCCCTTGCTGTCGGTAACGGTGAAAACGTGTGCCTTTGCAACGGGCTTGGGAGGCTCGGGATTATCGGGATTTCCAGGGTCGACGGGGGGGTCGACGGGGGGGTCGACGGGCTTCTCTTCCGTCCATTCGAGTTTAACGGTGAAAGAAGTTACGCCTTCGGCATAGGATACTGCCGAAACTATTATTTTATTATCCTTTTTATAAGTTACCTCGGTTCGCGTAGTCATTGACCCGTTTGCATTACTAAGGAAAACATTATAATCGGATAAATTGCCGTCGGCAACCGATGCCGAAACTTTCAATGTTCCGTTATTAGGCGCGTTGAAAGTATAATAAGTTGTTGTTCCCGTTACAACCGACGCCGTTTCGAAAGTTGCGTTGCCGCCCGACAGGTCTACGGTTATTGCCTTGGGCTTGGAAAGGATTGTACCCTCGTCCTCCGCCGCATTATAATTGCGTAAGGTAAACGCGCACACCCTGTTATTATCTATCATTTGAGAATTAACGGCAATATAATATTCACCGGCGTCAAGTTTTACCAAACTCTTAGATTCCTGAGAATAATACAAACCTCTTTCGTTCTCGCTTTGCGGTTTACCTTTATAAATGCTATACTCATAACCTTCAAGCGCTACGATATATTCGCCCTGCTGAACGTCAAATTTAAACCATTTCTTTGCGGTGTCCGTTTGGTTGCTACCGTAATCATAGGCATTGCGTTCGCCAAGCTTAGCAACCTGAGGATTCAACAACGTTCCCAAAGGAGTTAATGCATTTATTTTAAACGAAGCTTCCGTTGCGCCGCTTTGAGCTTTAACCCTAAACGAATAAGGTTTTGTCGCGTTTACGTTGTTCGAGCCGTCTACAAGTTTATAACTCTGCCCCTCGCTTACCGCTATGGGCGCTTTATCCGTAACCTTCCAATTTTTGTATTCCTTGAAAGAGAACTCAACGTCTACGCCCGTAAGCTCGAAGCTGATTTCACCTATCGACCTGTCGGGGTTATTCCAGGTATAGTACACCCAATCGGTAGCCCCCTCGGGAAGAGTTACTGCTTCGTTAGAGGGCGAAAGAAGGGGTAAATCTTCCGAGCCTTCAACGGGGCTGGGCAACTCCTCTACCGTAATTTTATATACAAAATCGTCGCCCGCTGGATGTTGAGCCTGTTCAAGCTTCATACTATTTGCAGTAAATTTTATTTCTACGGAACCGCCCGCGGGAACGGTTACGGTATAAGAACCGTCGACAAGCACGTTGTTGTAATTCGCGTCTTTGATTTCCGCCGCATCGGAAGAAGGCGTTATACGGTATTTTTTGGCTTGCGTTTCTCCGCCCCTTACGTAAACGGTATTTTCACTAATCTCTATACCGCCCCAACCGTCGGCAGTACCTATTATCATAGAAAACGTATCGGCTCTGTTGACTAAGCCAACCTTATTGCCGTACTCGTCAACGGTAGAATCCAAAACTTTGCAAATGCCTATTTCCATAGTGGAAGCGTTGCCCGTCCTGTAAACCCTGTCGGTGGCGTAGCCCTGCGTATCTACTGAAATTATGTAGTCGTTGAAATCGCCGAAATCAACTACGCTTGCAACGCCCTTGGAGTTAGAGGTTGCCCTTTGACCGTTTATTACTACGTCGATACCCTCCACGGGGTTGCCGTCCATTTTAACGGTTACGTCAAACGATTTTTTCAAAACGACGAGTTCGACGTGGTCGCAACCCTTATCCTGGCACACCTTATAGCCAAGACCGTCCTTATCGCCCTTGGGGATAAGGACAACGATATCGTCGTCGCCGCCGTAGGTGTGAACGTGCGTTACCTGTTCGGGCAGTTTAATGCGGTCTTCCGTCCTGCCGTCGGTATAGGAAATTATAAGTTCCTTGCCGTCGGGGCTTAACACTATTCTATCGATAGTTGCGCCGGGCTCGCCGGGGTCGCCCTGCTCGCCCTTTTCGCCGTCCTCGCCCTGAGGTCCTGCGGGACCGGGTTTGGACGCGCCCAGAATCGCCTGTATCCACTCGTCGTAGGAAAGCACTTCTAAATTGTTCGCCTGCGCGTACGCCACGTAACTCTGATACGTTTGCTCAACGCTCGGAGTTGCATTAGTGTTGCCGCTCTTCTTACAGCCCGCAAGCCCCAGCACGCCCGCGGTCATAGTTGCCGCAGACAGAAGCACGAGCATAATTTTTGCCTTTTTATTCATAGCTTATCTCCTTAAATTTCAGAAAAACGGTACTTGTTAGCGGTGTTTTCCCACCGCCGACGGCAACGCTCCGCCGAAAAAATATTTCCATATTTTGCATAATTATGCGAATATTTTGTTATATACGCATATTTTATTTATATTTTATCACCGAAAATTCATTTTGGCAAGTGTTTTATGTAATTTTACTTGTATTAAATAGTGCGTTTTCTTATACCATAGTTAAGTATCGCTTATAGCAAAACGGCAACCCCCTTGCGTTGACTTACCGCAAGGGGGTTGTAATTTTTGTCTTTTAAGTTGTAGCCGCTTGTTACTCCGCCGTTTTGGGACGGGCAAGAACAACCGTTTCCTTATTGTCGCCGAAGCCCGTGGAGTGCGTAACGGTCAACTTGTACATTTCGTTAATGGAAAATTCGAAGTCGGCGGTTGCGCCGTGTATGCCGCTTACAAACGTGGTAGTAAGCTTGCCCGTATCCCTGTCAAACACGTATTTATAGGTTGCGGTGTTGCCGTCTACTTCCGCGGTAATCGTTCCGAGGCGCCAATCGCTCCCGCTCTTGTTGAAAGTTACGTTCAGGTCGGCGGGCAGGGAGTCTTCGCCGAAGTACTGCAACCTTGTAGTATACAGCCCGTCTAAATGTTCGCGCATATCGGGCACGTCGAGCACTTTTACCTTGAAAGAGGTGTACACGTCGCCCGCCTTATCGTATTCGAGCCATACGCTGTACTCGCCCGCGGTGTTTGCAACCATTTCACTTACTTTGCCGCCGTCGAATTCCACGTAATTGGTAAACGATACCTTATCCGCCGCAGACGTGCCTACCGAAGCTTTAAAGCTTGTGTCGCAGTAAAGCTCTTCCTCGGGAGAAGCTTTCGCGCGGATATACAGCTTTTGCCCCGCATATACGGTTACGGGCGCGCTTTCGGACGTGTACTGCGTCCAGATATGCCTTTCCGTTCCGTCCGCGTCGGTATAGGCGTAGACCTCCGCGCTTATCGTGGTGGGCGCGCTCTTTTCTACCGTAAGATTTACGTTCTTTACAACTTTGCCGCCCTTAGTCCTGAAAACCAGCGTAACCTCGCCCGCATACTTGGATACGATTGAAACTATCTTTTTCTCCTTATCGAAGTAGCCCGTCATACTGAAAGAGTTGTCGCTTTCGTGTATTGTCAGCTGCTTTTCGCCCGTAGGCGTGCTGATATAAGGGATAATAGGGTCGTAATCGAGCCCCGCCGTGGTGGGTAATATATCGGCTATGCCGAAGTCTACTTTGGTTTTGGAGGGAACGGATACACGCTCCTCCCCCACAACCTTTCCGCCGTAAGTTACGTTGAAAGATTTTATATACAAATCTTCGCTGGTAAAGGGGCTTTCGGGAACGACGTCGTTTTCCGTCTTTAACACGGGCTCGTCATACTGCAAAACCCTGTTTACGACAAACTCGTGCGCGTCGGAATAGTACTTCCTCGTGTCGCGCCCCAAGGGCTTGGGTCTGGGAATTTCTTTGCCGTCCTTATCGAGAAGCACGTTGCCGTCGCAATCGGTTTTAACGCCGCTGTAAATTATGTTGCCTTCGCCGTCCTTTTCGTACAGGTTGGCGCCGTCGGACAATTCGTATTCTTCGGCGTATACAATGTCGCCCTTCTTGGGTCCGTCCTTATAGAACAGCTGGTTGCCGTTGGCGTCAACCTCTATAAGGAAGGTACGGATAAACATTGTGTTTACTTTCAAAGTTTTGATAACGCCCGTGGGATACAGCTCGAACTCTATTGTGTAACGCGCAAAGTGGGGCGTTTCCGCGTGGCTGTAAGAGAAAGTGCCGCGGTACTCGCCCGTTTCAAGCACTTTTATAAGATTTTCCTCGGGATACACCGCCTCGCCGTTAGCCTTGGCGGAGCTGTAAGCCTGATAGTACTTTAAAAGCGTATCTTCCGCGCCGAAACCGCGTATGGTGTTTACGCCCGAAGAATATCCGTAACCGAGAAGGTTTTCGTCGGTTGAATTTTCAACTACTTTCGGGTCGGACTTCAACTCGCCCAGCTCGCCGTTGTTTATTTGCGCCTGCGCGAAAATTCCGAAAGTTTTCCCTTCGTCGTCCTTGGTGTACCAATACGCTTCCGAATTGCCGCCGTCTAAAACGCGGGTGTAATCGTCGCCGTAGTAACAGCTGAAAGGCGTGGCGTTGGCGTGCTTGGCGTCGCTGTACCTGCCGCTTGCAGAACGCACCAAATGACCGAGAGAAGAACCGAGAAGCACGGCGTCCTCAACGTTTTCAACCGCGCGCTTGGGCAAAGTTACGGTAAACTCCACGTTGCCGTCGGCGTGCTCGAACACAAACGTGCGCTCGCCCTCGGCAATCGAAGTAGAAGGCTTGGTTATTTCGGACGACAGATAGCCCGCGCCGTCCTCCGTTATTTTAGGCAGAACCGTACGGCTCGTGTGCGCCGAATTGAGCGTGCAAATCTTGGTTGCCAAGCCCTCCGCGTCCGCGGTGGGCTTTTCCACCTGCCATTCCCCGTAAACGTGGTTGTCGGGAGCGATTGGTATTACCTCTTCCTTTACCTCGGCGTGAATTCCGCAAACTCCCCTCCGCTTGCCTGTCGTAGAACAAGTAGCTTCGGTTTCTACCGTCCAGCGGTAGGCGTGCTCCTCCTTTTTACAGCCCGCCAGCGTTGAAGCGCCGAGCAGAACCGTAGCGGCTAAGCAGGAAATTATTTTAATAAGTTTTGTATTTTTCATTTTCTTCACCTTGTTCGCAAATTGCGGAAAATTTATCGGCGGTTTACAATGCGTAATATCCGCAGGCGTACATCCACTGGCTGTTCTCGTCCGACACGTACGCAGGTCCGGGAACAGGTCTGCCGTTTTCGTCCTCGTAATACTTCGTTTCCGCCAGACCGTTGCCGTCGAAGAAGAGGGACTGCGATTTTGCATAGTCCTGCAAAAACCGTTTAAGCTCCTCCGTAACGGGGTAACAGCCGTCCGAATTTGCGTTTGCCATATATCCGTTTGCCCCGCGCACAAAATTTTCGTAATTCTTTGCGCGTTCCTTGCGGTCGGGCATTATATAGTTGAGTTTTATGTTGGCGTTGTTGAAAGACGAGTGCACCTCGTTATCGTCGCCGAGCATAGCGTACAGTCTGTCGCCGTAACCCGTCTGAGCGTCGTAATAGTAATAATAGCCGTCGTCGGGGTTGAGTTTTACGTTTTTGGCGTTAAGCGTCTTGTTCGCGTCGGGGCGGTTTGCGCAGAACGTAAACGCGCCCGCGGGCGTTTGCTGCTTTTCAAGCGTTTCGGTTATAGGCACTTCCACGCTGGGCAACCAGGTAGGGTCGTCATAGTCGTCCATCCATTCCAGAATGAAGTCTACTAAAAGCTCTTTGGCGTTGGGATTGCGGCTTTCGGAATACAGTTTAAAAATCAAGCCGCTACCCACCTGGTCGGAGGAAACGTTGTAAAGCCACTTTATATTTTTGGTATAAGTGTTTTCCGCGCCGCCCCCGTCCTGCGAAGATGCGATTGCGGGGTTCATATACGCGGGCAAATTGCCGTTGTGCACGTCCAGCTTGGGGTTTATTTCGTTTGCAACCACGTCGGCAAACGTTTCTAAACAGTACTCGCCCTGCCCCTGCGGCTTAAAGTTAAACATTATCTTTTCGCCAACGCCGAGGGAAATTCTGTACGCGCCCGTCGAAGCCAGCGAGTAGTAGGGCGTGGAATTTGCGTAAATTTCCCGCTTGCCCAAGCTGAGAAGCGGCCACAGCTCTATATCGGTTTCCTTTGACAGGTTGGTCGCCTCGTGGCTCTTGTCGGTAGATTTATAGGTGTATCCGTCGGGAGGGGTTACCAGCGTAACGGTGTAGTCGCCGTCGAGGTCGCTCCTCGAAGCCACTCCCTCCTCGTTAAAATACGCGCGGTAAATTTCGTTTGTGTTATCCGCGTTAGTCCACTGCGCCTGCAAAGTCGTTATTTTGGAATAATTAGCCTTGGTAAACGCGCTTCCGTCGCGCAGGGTAAGGCTTACCTTGAACGCGTCCTCGGAGGGCGTAGGGTCTACGGGCGGATTGGGGTCGACAGGTCCGACGGGGGGATTGTTATCCCCCGTCTGCGGAGGCTTGTATTCGCCGCAACCCGCAAAGACTGCGGAAAACAGCAACGCGGCGAGTACAGCCAAAAAAGTTTTAGATTTTTTCACTTTTCCCACCATTACTTTTTAACCTTCTTGCCTCTTTTAAAGAAGCTTCTGATATCTTCCCATTTAAGCTTGCGCACTGCTATATCCACCGCGTACAGCGCAACGCACGCGCTGAGCAGGGGCAGATTGAGGGAAAGATTGTACAGACCGACTTCCTTATCGTCGTTTACTATTGTCAGCTTGCCGTTTTCGCTTACTTTACCGTTTGCGCCAATCGCCTTGTGAAGCACGGCGGCGTCGTACAGCGCAAAGCTGTCGTACTCGGAGGAATAGGAAATATTCAGCGTGCGCTCCGCCTCGTATTCGTACCCGCCGTAAGAGTATTTAACCTTTATTACGTACTTGCCCGTATCGGGAGTTTCCAAAGTGTAGCCGAAGTTGGAAGTAAGAACGGTAAACACTCCGCTTACCACAGCGCCGTCGGGTTTGGTAACCTCTATTCCCGTTACGGCGTCTAACCGCATCGTTTCGGGAGTTAGGGTAATCTGCGAATACCCGTCCTCTTTCGCCACGTCCAAAATAAAGGGATAGTTTGTCTTTTCCGCGGGGATATTAGTCTGCATAATGTTCGTAAACAGTTTTTCGCGTATGGAAGTTTCTATACCCGAAACCCAATTTCCGCTCATCGCGCTGGTGAAAGTGGATACCCTGCCGTTGCCGTACGCCCTGTAAGAGTACAGCGGAGCCTGATAAGGTTCCTGCGAGGGTTTGCTGAGCCTGTTGTAGTTTACCGTAAGCACGGTTACCGCGCTTCCCTTTTCAACCGCGAAAAGATAGTCGTTAACGTAGTTTTTTTTGGAAGCCAATTCGTCGTTTTCTATGCCGTCGAGCACGCTGTCGCTACGCCTTTTAATGCGCACCCTCGATTGGTTGCCGCGGCTGTCGTTGCTCTCCTGCGGCAAGTCGTTGGCAATAACGCTTTCGAGGTCGGACTCGGTGCTTATATCCATATACTTGCCCTTGCCGAAGTTGGCTATGTTCTGCAAAAGCGTCTTTGCGGCGGAAGCCTCGCTGTTTTTGTACCTGCCCACGTCCAGCGAAGAGGTGGAAATGCCCTCCGCCGTCATTTCGGCAACCTTGTCGGTAACGTTAAGGCTTTCGGAAAGACCGTCGGAAATGAGCATAATTTTCTTTTGGCTGTAACGCCCGCCCTTAATTAAATTGTAAGCGGCGTCTATGCCCAACCCGATATTTGTGCCCTGGCTTGTGCCGAGCATATCTACCGTTTCAAGCAAATCTTTGCGCGACTGCGAGAGCTCCACGGGCTGATATACGGTGTTTGCGTAGCCGTTGAATTCGACTATGGCAACGTAGTCCTCGTCGGAAAGCAGGTTGATTATTTCCTTTGCCGCCCTCTTTGCGCGCACAAATCTGTTGTCCTGGTCCAAGCTGTAAGAAGTATCGATAAGCAGAGTGAACAGTTTGGGGTCGTCCTCGCTCTTGCCGAACACGACGGGCAACATATTGCTGAGCGCCTTTAAATCGCCCTTGGGATAGTTTTGAATGTGCATATCCCCGAACGTTACCAAGCTTTTGCCGAACAGGGAAACGACCGTGTCCAAACTTGCAAGGAACATCTCGGAATTGTTCAATTCGAGCACGTTTACGTCCGAAAGGACTATTTCGTCGTACTCGCAAAGCTGTTCCACCGAACAGGGAACCTGCCCCGAAAGATAGTAGGGGGCGTCGATTTGCGCCTTTTCGCCGTAAATCTTTTTAAGCTGTATTTCGTCCTCGATATTCTCGGTAATAAGCAAAACTTTAAATTCGTCGGAAACTTTCTGGGTGAAAGAGATTACGTTGTTTACCTTGTTTTCGTCCTCTTTGCACTCCATTTTTACTTCGTAGTCGAAAGTGCCCGCTTCACCCGTAGGCAAATCGAAGCTGACGGCGTTGCTTCCGCGCGTAAGCCACTCGGTTTTCTGCCTGTAAACTTCGCCGTTTCTGTAAAGAGTGAACAACGCTTCCACTTCGTACGGCTTAACCTCGCCGTCTTTCGTTCCGGTTGCGGGGCAACTGCAATTTACAGTTATTACCGCGCTCTCCTGACGGTTTAAACAAGCCGTTTGGGTGTACTGCACGGAGGAGAGCTGCACTTCCCTCGCGTCGTCTTTAAGGTTGTCGTCGAGATAAATGGCGTCTACGTGAATTTTTCTGTCCGCAAGAGCGGTAACCTGCGTCTTTAACGCGTTGGCGTCGCTCTGGTCGGTCTGCTTGCCATCGGTTATAAGCACTATGCGCTTTATAACGTTGTCGCGGAAGAGCGAGCCGGCATAGTCGAGCGCGCCGACTATATCGGTGCCGCTGTCGTCCACTTCCGCCGTCTTAACGCTTTTAACCCTCTCGCCGAGACGGGTAATGAGCTGGGTATCCCTGCCGAAGCATATCACGCCCATTCTCGAATTGTCGGGAAGCGATTTGCCGAGGTCGCGGATATATCCGTCAACCACGTCAAGATTTTTATTAGCCGAGTAAGAAACGTCGGCAAGCACGTACACGTCCGTCTGCGTTACCGTGGTAATTACGCTTGTGCCCGCGGCTACAAACGCTATTAAAAGCGCCATAATAATATGGATGACGCCCGAAGCGATATTGTGTCCGTTTGCGTTGTCCTTTCTTATTGCGATAAAGAAGGGAACGATAAACAGCGCGGCAAGGGGAATCGCCAACAGCAACAGCCAGGGATTATCGAAGTTGATACTGCTCATAACAATACACCATCCAATCCGCTGCGACTATCACGGCGAGGATTATAAACGCATACAACAAATCCTCGTACTTACCATCACGTTTTACGGTGCTGGGTTCTCCGTTCAAAACAAAACTTGCTTCCGTTGCGCCTGATATGCGTTCGGCAACGGGAAGTTGCGAATAAACTTTTACGCTCTGCAATATACCGCCCACGGTAGCCGTTACGGTATACTCGCCCACCTCGGTAAGCTTGTATTTTACGCTTGCCGTGGAAGTATCGAGATATTCCGCCTTGCCCGAAGGAAGCTCCACCTTAATAGCCGTGCAGTTTGCAAGCACGTTTATTTCAACCGAATCTCCGCAGTAGAAAGACGAGCTTTCGACTATTTCGGGGAAAGTGTAGCCGATGAGATTATAAGTCAGAATACGCGCGTTATACGACATAGCAAAGTCGGAAGTTTCAACAAGGTCGATTGCAAACACGACTTCTCTGTTGCCGTAGGCGTTGGTGCCCGCAAACACGACGGGGTCGTTGTTACAGGTCATAAGCGTTGTAAAATTGCGGAACTGTCCGCACTTTATATACTGCGTTACGCCCGTGGTGTCGCTCTTGTCCGTGTGCTTCAAAAGGTCGGTAACCTTGGAAGAGGTGGAAGTGCTGAGTTTAAGCTCTACCGCGTTTTTAAACTGCTCTACCCCGCGCACGGAAAAGCCGGAAGTGCCGTCGACGCCCGTATCGGGGTTAATAAACCACACCGCGCCGTCCTCGGGCATCTTTTCGGGAGTAAAATTCTGGAAAACGTACAGACCGTATCCCCTCATTTCGTCGTTGTAGTCTTTCGGGGAAACGACTTCGCGCTTTAAATTGCCGAACGCGGCAAGCAGCGACGTCTGTATGAAAAAGGGCGTTTCGCTTACAATAAGCGTGCTGTAAGAAGCGTCGCTGTGCGTGTTGTACAGTATAACTTCGTTGTCGAGGCGGAGGGAATCTCCCTGTTTTATAGCGACTTTAAGCGAAGAGAACTGCGGCAGGCTTTCGTCCTCGCCCGCGGTCCATTCAATCGTAAAGCCCGCGCCCTCGCCCTTGGTAAGGGTTACGTCGGTTGAAGCGACCGCCCGTCCGTTGCCGTCGTAGAACAGCTCGACCGTAACCGAAGCGTCGCCGTCGTATGCAAACGCCTTGCCGCTTACAAGCACTCCGCCGCCGACGGTAAATGCGTAGTCAACGTCTTCGAGCGCGCAGTTGTTCGCCTGCGACCCGACGTTTATTACCTCAACGTTTTTCTCCGCGCCGAACGTTTTGTCGGTAATCACGTAAAACTTGCAGGCGGGATTTTCGGAAAAATACTTCTGCGCTTCGGACACCGCGCCCGCAAAATCGGAAGCGACAAAGGAGGGCTCAACCGCGTCAAGCTGTCTTAACGCCGTCTTTTTGTCCTCCGTCTGCTTCATAACCGTGTCGGTTACGTTGCCCGTGGTAATCAGCGTGAACGTAGAGCCGTCCGCCGCGGAATTTATTATGCCGCGTATGCGCTCCTTGCCCGCTTCGAAACGGGTGGAACCTTCCTGCACGGTGTTCATACTGCCCGAACCGTCCAGAACGAAGCAGTAGTCGTTAGCCCTGCCTTTGAGCACGAACACGGGGTGCGCAAGCGCTATTGATATAAAAATTACCGCAAGTATCTGCAAAATGAGGCTGATAATGCCCGTAATTTTGTTTATGGGGTTTTTACGCTTTAAAAACTTTTCGCTGAGCGTCCACAGATACGTGGAAGTTATCGTCTGCTCCGTATACTTGCTCTTTATAATATAAATAAAGATAAGAACGGGTATAGCGAGCAGCCCCAACAGCCCGAGAGGATAAAGAAAACTCATTTAAGCACCCCCTCGCCCGTAAGCCTTTCGAAGAAGAGTCCGTTTACGGATTCCTCCGCGTTTACCAGCATATAGTCGGCTCCGCGCGCGGCGCAGTACTCGCGTATTCTGCCCGTGGCGTACTCCAAAGCCTTTTTATAAGCCTGTGCAATTTCCCTTGTGATATTCTTGCGGTAATACTTGCCCGAATCCTCGCTGTCGAAAAAGTGCATCTTTCCGCGCGCCTTGGGGTGCAACTCCTCTTTGGAAAGCACCTGAACGCACAGCACGTGCCTCTTTTTGCCCGTAAGGTGGTCGATTGCCGCCTCGTAGTCGTTATCCGTCAAAAAGTCGGAAATGATTATCGACATACCGTCGCCGTAGCCCACCGAAGAGGGCACGATTGCGTCGGAAATATAACTGTCGCCCGAAAAGGTTACGTTGTTTAAGTTGCCTATCGAGCTTATATAAGCTTCCTTGCCGAGCATACCGCTTATAACCGCTTCAACCTGTTTGTCCTTTACGGTATACACGGAAACCTTGTCCATTTCGCATACGGAAAGATAGGCGAACGCCGCCGCGATTTTCAGCGCCTGTTCGTCTTTCCTGCCCTTACCGAAACCCATTGAATTGCTTGCGTCTATATAGATGCGCGTGTGCATCTGCCTTTCGTCCAGAAACAGCTTTGTGTAAAGCTTTTCGAAGCGCGCGTAAGCGTTCCAATCGATTTTGGTTATGTCGTCGCCGGGGGCGTACTCCCTGTAATCGGCAAACTCGCACGAAGAACCGTAAGTTTTACTCTTATGGTTTCCGCCGAACATACCCGCGACGTTGTTTTTGACGAGCATCTGCAACAGCTCTATCTGCTGCAACAGCTCGTCGTCTATCACCGTTTTTACCATTTTGATTTATTGCTTGTACGGCAACGCGCAATGGCAGAATTTTACCTGCCGTCTGCGCGCCGCCCGTATTATTACTTTATCTGCTGAGTTTTTTGTTTTCCTGCAAGAGCAGCCCTATAACGCCGTCGACCGTAAGCTTTTCGTTTACCGCCGTATAGTTTATTTTAATTCTGTGCCTTAAAACGGGGCGCGCCAACGCGTCGATATCCTCGTAGGAAACGTTGTAGTTGCCGTTCATAAGCGCCCTTACCTTAGCCGCCGTTATAAGCGCCTGCGCCGCGCGGGGCGACGCGCCGTACTTGATGTACTTTTTAGCCGTTTCGCTCGTCTTTTCGAGTTCGGGGTGGGAGTTGGAAACAAGATTTACCGCGTATTTAAGCACGTCGTCTATTACGGGCACGTTCTTGGCAAGCGCCCTCATCTCCATTACCGTAGGTCCGTCAATAACCGCTTCCGCCGTTTCTTCGAGGGTGATTTGCGTCATATTGACTATGTCTGCAAGCTCGTCCACCGAGGGGAACTCTACTATGAGCTTAAATATAAACCTGTCCATCTGCGCTTCGGGCAGGGGGTAGGTGCCGTCCTGCTCTATGGGGTTTTCGGTTGCAAGCACGAAGAAAGGCTCGCTAAGCGTATAGGTCTGCTTGGCTACGGTTATTTTATGCTCCTGCATAACTTCGAGCATCGCCGACTGCGTTTTGGGCGTGGCGCGGTTGATTTCGTCTGCAAGCACGAGATTGGCGAATATGGGTCCGCGCTGGAACACGGTGTTCATCTTGCCGTCCGCGCCCTTTTCTATTATGTTGGTACCGGTAACGTCCGAGGGCATAAGGTCGGGCGTGAACTGTATACGCGAGAAGGGCAAGCCGAGCGTTTTACCCAGCGAACGCACCAAACGCGTTTTACCTACACCGGGCACGCCTTCGAGCAGGACGTTGCCGCCCGCCACGATTGCAATGAGTACGTTGTCTATAATATCCTTCTGACCTACCACGTCCTTTGCAAGCTCTTCCCTTACCTTGGCGATAGACTTGCTGAACGCCTTTACCCTTTCGGTGTTGCGCTCAACGTCCGCCGCGCCCCTATTCGCCTGCGTTGCGGGAGCGGTTTGCGCCGCTTCTTCGGTCAACTCTGCACTTTCTGCCTTATTGCTCTTAGCCATTCTTATACTCCTCTTTTTCTGTTACGCAAATGTTTTTGATTTGTACGCGTCCGCCGCGCCTTACGCAGGGCGACGACGGAAATTATTCTTTATCTTCCTTAATGCCGTTGTACAGCATCTGGAAATACTGCCTTATATACAGCGCCACTTCTTCCGAGCAGGCGCCCGCCATAATATATTCGGTTACCTTGTTGTTGTACTTATCCAAAAGATTGCCGTACTCTTCCGAAAGCCCCGTATCCACGTTTAAAACCTTGTCGTCGCTTCCGTAAGTTATGTCGCCGGGTCCGATAGGGCTGGGCGGCTCCTCCTCGCCGGGGGTGTTGTCGCCGGGGTTGCTCGGGGCTACGTCCTCGTTGGAACCGAACTGCGAAACGCTTATGTTAAAGATTTTGGCAAGCGCGTTTCTTATATATTCGTCCATTGTGCAGTTGTACGACTGCGCGCACAGCGCCGCCGTCGCCTGTCCGCTAAATTCCGTGCAGGCGCGCCTTATGCTTTCGTAATACGATTGGTTGTTGTTTATGCCCGAAGTCGAAGAAGCCAGCTCCGCAAGCGTTTTTGCAAACGTAGAGAGCGAAGTATACAGCCCGTCCTTTGCCGCGCGGGCATTCTGCTCCGCGGGGACGTACTGCGCAAGGTCGTCCAGCTTCAAATTCCTGTCCAGATTAGCCGAATATGCTTTAAGCTTTTTGGCGGCTTCCGCCACGGCTATGGGCGCGCGGTTGTCGTTGCCGTCAATCTTTACGGAATAATCGAGTAGGAAATTTTCCCTCCACTTTTCAAGCTCGGCGGAAATGCTTTCGTCTGCTTTCTTTTCGTGCGTTTTTACGGCTTCGAAGCTGGAAAGCCGTATTCCCGTGCTCTTGTAGAACACTACGCCGCTTACCATTGCCGAAGAAAGCGTTTTAAGCTGTTCGTCGGCTTTGAACACGTTGTTTACTTTAAGATAGGTGTTTGTGGAAGCGACAAGTCCGTCTATCAGCTTTACGGATGAAATGACCGCCGCGCGCACTACGCTCTGCGGTTGCGATTTATCTAAACCGCTCATAAGTCCGTCCAGCACTTCCACGGTCGAAGTTTTAAGCCCGTCTTCGAGCGAGGACTCCCTCACTTCGGCAATGAGGTTGGCAAGCGCCGCCCTCTGCGCCACGGTAATATCGATTATGGGGTCGGTATCGGTAGATTTTTTGGCGGGCACGAATATTCCCACGAACAGCATTGCCACCGCAAGCACGGGAATAAACGCAAATTTCCACAGCCATTTCAAATCTATTCTCTTTTTCGCCGCCGCGCCGAGAGCTTCGTCCGCCTGCTCCCTTTGCAGTTGCGCCATTGCGCCGTCCTCGGCGGAAAACTCCACCATCGTCTGCACTTTCTGTTTTAAGGAATAGCCGCGGTCGAGCTTTTTAGCCACCTTTATATCCGAGGGGCGCAAGATAAGGAAAAACAGCCCGCCGAAGCCCGCGGAAAGAACCAAGCCGATAGGAATATACAGCGCCCAGAAGAATTCTACGGCGCAACGCTTTAAAATTACAGCCAACCCGCAGGTCGCCGCCGCGCCGCAACATATGCCCAACGCAACGCCCGCGATTATTGCCGCAATAAAGTATTTACGCTTTATGGCGTTGAAATTTTTTGACATACGTACGAACCTCCTTTCCGTTTAATTATTGAATATATAACACGTTTATGCAGGAATAAATGCATAAAATCTCTTCGATACTGTATTTTATCACATTTTAAAAGTTTTTGCAACCGATTTTAACCACTGCGGCGGAAAACCAATTATTAGCAATATTTATACGTAGCATAAACAAAAGAGATACGCCGCGGCGCGCCGCGCGACTATATTTTAAGCTCCTCAACGCCGCAGTCGGGCGCGTATTCCCGCGCGCAACAGGCAAGTCTGTACCCCTCGGCGCAGTCGATTTCCGAAACGAGCCAACCGCCGTCCCCCTCCCCGTCGCACACCTTAACGCCGCCCGCGGTAAAGCGCGCGGAAAAGGAGTTGAGCGCGCGGTTGAGCCCTACTCCCACCGCCTTTAAATAGCTTTCCTTTACCACCCAATAGCGGTAAAACAGCTCCTGCGATTTACCACCCGCTTCCGCGATTGCGCGGCTTTCTTCCGCGGTGAAAAACCTGCCCGCAAGCCTTAGGTCCACGGGCTTGACCTGCTGAATATCGCAACCGACTTCGCCGTCCGAAAGCGCGATTACCGTCCAATCGCCCGAATGGGAAACGTTATAAAAGCGCCCCGCGGGCTTTACGAGAAACGGCTTGCCCCACTGCCCCGTAGCCGTAACAACCTCGCCCGTATAGCCGCACTCCTTCAACGCGAGCGGCACAATCAAGCCCGCCGCAAGACAGGAGTTTTTCTTTTCCCGCAAGGCAAGCGCGTTTACACGGGCGCGCCTTTCGCCGTCTAAAAGCGCAAGCTTTTCGGCAAAAAGCCCCTCGTCGTTAAATTGCGAGTTTTTAATTCCGAATAATCTCAACATACGCGTTCCTTTAAAAATGCGGTCGGCAAAAGCGCCGACCGCATTTATTTTACATTATTTTATTATACGGGTCAAGCCCTCACGCAAGAGGCGTAAGTTTAAGCATAAACAGCTGGTTTTCCTTACTTCCCTTAGTAACGTTATATTCCACTCCCGCGGTTACCGTTACGGTAATAACGAAGTAGCCGTCCGCCTGCTCGCCCGTCTTTTCAACGCCGTTCACCTTGATTGAATTGACGAAGAGATAGAGCGTAAGCGTCATATCTTTATCGGGAGTAAATTTGACGAAGCCCGAAGAATCTATTTTAAGTGCCTTGCCTGCGGCAATGGATATGCCGTCTATCGTAACGGCGGCGGAGCCAGATTTATAGCCGTTGCCCGCCTTTATTGCCCCCTTGCCGGCAGTTCCGTCGGTTGCGGGCACGTATACTATTTCGCCCGCCACGTTTTCGGGAGGGTTTACGGGCGGCGTTTCGCCACCGCTTTCCCCTTCGCCGCTTCCGCCCTCGCCCGAAGAGCCGCCGCTAACGGGCAAATCGCCAACCTTGACAAGCGTAAGCGTCTTGGAGTAATTGTTGAGAATATTTCTCAGTTCTGGAATTGCGTCGTAATTGGCGTCCTGAGTGGCGTCGTCGAATTCATAGCGTATGTCGCCCTGGTCGACCCTGCCCGCGTACCTTTCAACCTTTTCCTTAGCCCGCTCGGCGGTATCCACGGTATACTCGTACATATCCTTAGCGGTATCGAAGTTGTTGTACGCCGTGCCGCCGACAGCCGTCTTGTAGCTTTCGGGCACCTCTTCGTCGCGCGACGAAGCTTCGTAACAGTCGATTTGGTCGGCGGAGGAGTTGTTTTGCGTCAACAGTTTAAGGTTGGAAGCCGAGCAGTCGTATATGTTTCCGAACGACTTAATCATACCGCCCGCTTCCCCCGAGAACGTGCCCTCGCCAAGCGCGTCGGTGCCCTGCCCCGACGAAAGCATAGGCTTCATCGAAGCGGTCGAGCGGAAATAATTGTTTTCCACAAACGCGCTTGCGCCCATAGTTACGCCCACGCCGTACTTGGCGTTGCCATCGAAGTAGTTGTTGTAAATGTGGACGGTGCACGTCCTTATTCTGGGGTGGCGGCTGTCGGAATGGTCGAACCAATTGTGGTGATAGGTTATGTAGTTGGTCGTTTTTTCGCTCTTCATTCCCTGCAAATTGCACTTGCCGCTGTCCCAGAAACGGTTGTACGAATGGGTTACGTACGTGCAGGACTTGGTGTCCAGAGCGCCGTCGCCCTTCTTCTGGTCGCCGCCCCAGTCGTGCCCGTAATAGAAGTCGCAGTTATGCACCCACACGTGGTCGCAGGCGTTTTCGAAGCCTATGCCGTCCTTGGTGCCGCCTATTGAATTCATAAGCGCTATGTTGCGTATTTCTACGTTGGAACTGCCCGTTATGTGGAAGCCCCAGCCGTTGGCGGTGGCGTCGTTGCCTATGCCCTCTACGGTAAGCCCCTGCGTTACGCCCTTAATGTTCAAATCGCCCTTGGCGTCGGTGGTTATGCCGCGCTGTTCGTCGCCTATACTGCCTATAATTCTTACGCAAAGCGGCTTGGTAGCCCCGTTCTTTTCCTTGTATCCCTCGTTTAAAATTTTATCCAAGCCCGTTACGGTAACGCCGCCCACTTCGAGCGACACGCTTGAAAAATTGGCGTCGGTTACGTACAGCACAATCGCGCCCTCGCGCAGGGTGCCGTCCATATTGTACGCGCCCGAAGCCGTAGCCTTGGAAGTGTTGTTTACAAACGCGTAGCCCGAACGCTCGTGAGCGTAAACCGCCATTTTATTTGCCGAAGCCGCGTACTGCGGGGCTTCGGCTCCGTCGGCGCCGACGGGCACTACTTTCATATCGTAACTGCCCGCTTTCAGCCCTACCGCGTCCGCGCGGAAATAATTTTTGTACTGCCTTACCAAAGGCGCGTCCAGCTTAGTCCAGTTATCCCCGCCCGCGGGGCTGTAATACACGTTGTACCACTCGGCGTTTTCCGCGGCGGTCCACTCCACGTAAGCACTCTCCAATTCTCCCGCCGAAGCCTTGGTTATCTTAGGTCCGCCCTGAACGGGCTTTATTTCGGGCTCTTCGGGTTCAACGGGCGGTTCTTCCTGCTCTCCGCCGTCGCCTCCCTCGTTTCCGCCCTGCTCTTCGTTGCCGTTCCCGCTCTCGTTTCCGCCTTGATTTTCGTTTCCCGAGCCGTTTCCGCCCTCGGTATTGCCTCCCTGTTCTCCGCCGCTTATTTCGGTGTTGTTGCCGCCGACGGATTCGCCGCCGTTGCTCTTTTTACAGCCCGAAAAGGCGAAAACGCCCATTCCGAGACAAGCCATACACAGAGCGGCAAGCCTTGTAAGTTTCCCCTTATTCATAATATATATCCCCCAAAGCGCGCAAGCGCCAATATTATCTTATAAAAAAACCGCCACGGCTCCGTGGCAGTTAAATGTACACAGGCAAATAGTTATTACGCTAACTATTATATTATGCGCGCCCGTAAAAGTCAACCGAAAACGATAGAATTTCACAAAAAAAGTAATTTTCTTTCAAAAACACAAGTTTTAACCTTACAGCTTTTCCGACTGTAAACTGTACAAATCGTAATAATACCCGCCGAGTGAAAGCAACTCGGAGTGAGTGCCGCTCTCCGCGATTACGCCGTTGCGCATAACTATAATTTTATCGGCGTTTTTTACGGTGGACAGCCTGTGGGCGCAGACGAGCATAGTGCCAATGTTGCGCATCTTTTCCAGACTTTCCTGTATGAGCGCCTCCGTTTCCGTGTCGATATTGGCGGTGGCTTCGTCCAAAATGAGTATTTGCGGCTTATGCAGAACGGTGCGGGCGAAGGATAAGAGTTGCCTTTGCCCCTGCGACAGGTTTTCGCCCCGCTCGGAAAGTTCCCTGTCCAAACCCTGCGGGTGCTCGTCAATGAAGCCGTCGGCGTTTACGTAGCGGCAGGCGGCTTGAATTTCTTCGTCGGAAAAATTCCCGCCGAGCGTAAGGTTGCTTTTGAGCGTGCCGCCGAAGAGAAATACGTCCTGCAACATCTGCCCCACGGCGCGGCGCAGGGACTTTATTTTAATCGTCTTAATATCCCTGCCGTCGATTAGTATGCGCCCTTTGGCGATATCGTAATTGCGCACGATAAGCGCAAGCACCGTGCTCTTGCCCGCGCCCGTCGCCCCGACGAAAGCGCACGTTTCGCCCGCGTTCACCTTGAAAGAAACGTCCTTCAATATCCAGTCCTCACCCTCGTAGGCAAACCAGACGTTTTCGAACTCTATTTCCCCGCGGAAGTTTTCCACCTCCTCCGCGCCCTCGCAGTCGCGCACCTGCGGCTCCACGTCCAACAGGTTGAACAGTCTCTCCGATGCGGTAAAAGCCTTTTGGAGGTTGTTTAGCTGGTCGGCAAGATTCTGTATGGGGTTGAAAAATTTGGATAGATACAGATAGAACGCGACGAGCATTGCCGAATTTAACCCGAAGCCTATGCCGAGATAGAAAGTTGCGGCTATCGACAGTATATAAATTAAAGTGATAAGCGGGCGGTAAATGCCGAAAGCTACCACCACCTTATAGCGGGCTTTGCGCAGATTTTCGTTTTTGAGCACAAACTCCAACTCTTTGAATTGGCGGCGGTTGAAAACGTGAATGAGCTTCATACCCGAAAGGTTTTCGTTGAGGTAGGCGTTGAGTTCGGAAATATATTGCCTTTCCTTGCGGAAAATAGCGCCTATTATTTTGCCGAATATAAAGGAAATTGCGGCGACGGCGGCAATGAACGCGAGCATAACAAGCGAAAGCTGCCAGCTTATGTACAGCATCATACCGTACACGCCCGCCACCGTAAGAATATTTTTAAGCACCTTTACAAGCACTTCGGTAAACAGGTCGGAAAGGGATGCAGTGTAGTTGGCAACCCTTGTTACAAGCGAACCGACGGGCATTTTATCGAGCTGGCTCTGCGAAAGGTTTTGGATATGCGAATACACCTGCAACCGCATAGTTGCCACTATGCTCTGCCCCGCCTTCTGCAACAGCATACTTTCGATATACAGCACAATCTGATTGACCGCGCCCACCGAGATATAGCCCACCGCAAGCCCTATTATAAAGTTTAAGTTTAGCGAATTGGACTTTAAATTGTCGCACGCGGAACTTATGAACACGGGCATAGCCACGTCGAAAGCGACGTTTAAAATAAGCAGAGCAAGCGCGGTTATAAAGCGCGGAAGCTGGGGCTTTAAGTATGCGAATGTGCGCTTTAATTTTACGTTTAACGGCAGGTGCTTTTCACCCAGCAGAATTTGTTTTTCTTCCGTCATTTGCCGCCTCCCGCAACCCTTTCTTCCAAAGCCTGCAAGCGCACCATTTTTTCGTACGTGGGCGAAATTGCCGCCAGCTCGGAGGGCGGCGCAAACGCTTCCACTTCGCCGCCGTTCATAACTATGACCTTGTCGAACCTCGCCACGGTGCTCGCCCGCGAAGCGACGATTATGGTCGTCTTGCCCCTGCGTTCGCGCTCTATGGCGGAGAGAATGGCTTCCTCCGTCTTCATATCCACCGCGGAAACGCTGTCGTCCAGAATGAGGACGGGCGCGTCCTTTATGTACGCGCGGGCGATTGACACCCGCTGTTTCTGCCCGCCCGAAAGGGTTACGCCGCGCTCGCCGCACACCGTTTGGTATTCGTCCCTGAAACCCTGAATATCCCCGTCCAGACAGGCGAACTCCGCCGCCTGCCTCACCCTTTCATCGGAACAGCCGTCCGCGCCGAAAGCTATGTTGCCGGCAATTGTGTCGCTGAAAAGAAAGTTGTCCTGCGGGGCGTACGCCACCGCGTTCCTCACGTCCTCCGAGCGGCAGGCGGTGATATCCTTGCCGTCTATAAACACCTGTCCGCCGTCCACGGGGTAAATTTTCAACAGCGCGTTTACAAGCGTAGTTTTGCCGCTTCCCACCTTGCCTATAACACCCACGCGCTCGCCCGCGGCAATTTCAAGCGTTACGTTTTTAAGCGCGGGAGTCTGGCAGTCGGGATAGCAAAAGGTAAAGTTTTTAAAGATTACCGCGCCCTTCACGTCGGTCAAGGCAAGGGCGTTTTGCGGCTCCTTTTCCTCCTCCGCGTTTAAAAAATCGGAAACCCTTTTAAGCGAAGCCTTGGCGCGCGAGCGCATAGAAATTATTTGCCCCAACGCCATCATAGGCCAAATCATAGTTTCGAAGTACCCCAAAAAGGTTACCAAATCGCCCGCAGACATATCTATGCTATGCCCGAACACCACCGCGGGCGCGCCCGTTGTATATGCGTAGACGAAGTACCCGCCGACGCCTAAAATTACGGCGGTAATAAGCGCGATTATAAGCGAAATTATGCAGTCGAACAGCACGGCGAGGCGGGCGTAGGCAACGTTTGCGTCCCTGTTCTTTTTAACCGTTTTTGCAAACCCGTGCAGGCGGCGCGTGCCGTTTAAAAACGCCTTTATCACCCTTATGCCCGTAAAACTCTCGCGCGAGAAATCGTACAGCCCGTCAAATTCTTTCTGCCGTACCGTCCACTTTTCGGAGAGAAATTTTTCAACCAGCGCCCCCCATACGGCTATGAGCGCGAGGGGCAGAAAGACTATAAGCGACAGCACCCAGTCGAGCCGCACCATTTTAATTATTACGAGCGCGGTTAAAAAGCCCGCGTCGAACAGCATAATGGTGCCCCAACCGAGGTATTCCTCTATCGTTTCGAGGTCGGTCGTAAACCACGCCATAACCGTTCCGACCTTGTTTTTTCCGTAATAGGATATGGGCAGATTTTCCGCCTTAACGAACATCTTCCTGCGCAAGCCCGCCTCCGTCTTTTGCGAGGCGGCAAATATGGAAAATCTCCACATAACCCTGCCCGCAAAGAGAATTACGGCAACAAAAATTACCCCGACGACGATTTCGCCCAACGCCGAGGTATCCGCGGTATCTCCGTTAAACAAGTCGACTATTCTGCCCAGATATTCGGGTATGAGAAGTTGAAACCAATCAACCGCAACCAAGCCGACAATGCCTATGAGATACAGCCATATATATTTGAGATAATATCTGTTAATGTGCCTGCCTAAAAGCATAATTTATCAATGAGTAACCCGACGGTTACAAACGCGCAACTGCGCTTCATTTAACCGCGCATTCAACACTTTTTATAATTATTTTTCCGTTAGATTTAGGGTCGTCGCGGATAATTTCGCCCACCTCGGGTACGGTTATAACGCCCTCGTACGGGTTCTTTATACTGTCTACCTTAGTGGTAATTTCCGCCGTTGCCTGCGACTTTTCAAAAGCCAAATCGCAACCCTCCATACTGCAATTTATAAGTTTAAGCCCCGTGCAGTAACAGAATGGCTGGGTGCCTATAATCTTGCAGTTTACAAGCGTAAGGTTTTTGGAGTACCAGGCGAAATATTCGCCCTTGATTACGCTGTCCTTAACGACTATGTTGTTGCCGTGCCAAAACGCGTCCTTTGTATCGAAAGAGCAATTTTCAAATGTTGCGTTTTCTATGTACTGAAAGGAATATTTGCCCTTGAACTTTACGTTTTTAAAGTTGATATTTTTGGCGCGGAGCATAAAGTACTCGCTCTCCGCAGTACTGTCCGTCATCTCTATTCCGTCGGTCGACCAGCCGAATTCGGGCGACAATATGTCGCAGTTATCGATTTTTACCGCCGCGCACTCCCTTAACGCCTTTATGCCGTGAAGTTTACTCGAAGATATGCGTATATCCCGCGAGTACCACAGCGCGGCGCGGCAGTATTCCGTCATCTCCGTGCCCGAAATTTTAAGCCCGCGCACGTGCCAGAAGGGATATCTCAGGTTGCAGAAGCAGCCCTCCACCTCGATATCTTCGCACTCCTTTACCGCGCTTTCGCCGTCGGCGGAGCCGTCGAACGACACGTTTTTTATAAGCAGTTCTTTACTGCCGTACAACGCCCTTTCTTCGTCGAACGTTTTATTTTCTATAATTTTTCTCATACGTGTTTCCTCGCTGTTTTTTTACGTAAACATTATATAACTTTGCGCGGCTATCGGCAAATACTTATTCTTTATCGCCTGCCATACCTCAGAGTAATGGCGGTCAGCCGCCGAACATATCCGTGGTTAAATACCTTTCGCCCGTGTCGGGGAAAATTACTACAATCTTTTTGCCCGCATACTCTTCCCTTTCAGCCAATTTCACCGCCGCGCACAGCGCCGCGCCCGAAGAAATGCCGACGAGTATGCCCTCGGTTTTAGCCGCCTCCGCGCCGAAGCGGTAAGCATCTTGCTCGGTAACGGCAATCACTTCGTCGCACACCGATAAATCGAGGTTTTCGGGAATAAAGCCCGCGCCCAGCCCCTGTATGCCGTGGGCGCCCGCTCGCCCGCCCGAAAGCACCGCGGAAGAGGACGGCTCCACCGCGATTACTTTTATCGCGGGATTTTTGCCCTTTAAATATCTGCCCGCGCCGCTGAGCGTTCCGCCCGTGCCAACGCCCGCCACAAACGCGTCTACCTTTCCGTCGGTATCGTTCCATATTTCAGGTCCCGTAGTCAGCTCGTGAGCGCGCGGGTTTGCGGGATTGTAAAACTGACCCGCCAGAAAGCCGCCCTCCGTTTTTGCGGCAATTTCCTCCGCCGCGGCTATTGCGCCCTTCATACCCTTTGCGCCGTCGGTCAGCACGAGTTCCGCGCCGTAAGCGCGCAATAAATTTCTGCGCTCTGCCGACATACTGTCGGGCATAACTATCACGGTTTTGTAACCGCGCGCCGCCGCAACCGCCGCGAGCCCAATGCCCGTATTGCCCGAAGTCGGCTCGATTATAACCGAGCCTTTCCGCAGAAGTCCGCGCGCTTCCGCGTCGTCGAGCATAGCCTTAGCCGCCCTGTCCTTGACCGAGCCCGCGGGATTAAAGTATTCGAGCTTGCCTAAAATTTCCGCAGTCAAGCCGAACTTTTTTTGTATGTTAGCGAGTTTTAACAGCGGAGTATTGCCTATAAGCTGTTCCGCCGAGGTGTAAATTTTTGCCATAATAGCATCCCCCTTGGTTTGGGAATATACATAAAGTATACCATTTAAAGCGCGTAAGTCAACAGTTTTGGCGTTCGACGCGCCTGCGCGCACGCAAATATGCGCGCAACTATTATATTACGCACGCAAAAAATATTGACAGCCGAAAAAAAAGAGCATAAAATAGGATAGTAAAAATATACTTTCCGAGGAAGTGCGGGTATGGAGCAGAGCGCAATCACCAAAAAATGGCAGAAGCTTTCCAAAAGAGTAATGTTTATAGGCATCATAGCGGGTATTGTAATATGCATCGCTATGTTTACTTTTTTGGGCGTGTTTATGAACGGCAAGAGCACCGCCACTATGAACCAGATGGGCGAAATGTTTATGACGGGCATAGGCAGGCAGGCGGTTATGAGATACAACACCGTTATAGACCAGCGCACGACTATGATTGACGGTCTGCGCAAGACGTACCCCGAGGATACCGCAGACGTAAACACACACCTGACCAACGCGGCGCAGGCGCGCGATTTTACATACCTTGCCTTTATGGACGGCGACGGCAACATAGAAATGCTGTACGGCAATCAAGTTAAACTTGACGACCCCGCCCCCTTTGAAAACTCCCTTTTAAAAAACGGTGAAACCAAAGTGGCGGTTGCAACCAGCTCAGCCGCAGACGGCGCCGTGATTGACAACGGCATAATTCTTATAGGCGTGCCTACCGAAAACGGCTACGCGATGCGGAACGGCAAAAAGAGCGCGGCGCTTATAGGCGGTTTAAACAACGACGAAATTGTTAATATGCTTTCCGAAAAAAATACCGACGGCAGCACCTCGCAAAAGTACGACACGCACATCATCCGCAGGGGCAACAACGTAAACGACCCCAACAGCGGCACGTACGTTATGCACACCAACGAATCGGGCGACACCGACCACGACCACTCCGGATACACCAACTACTTCGAACAGATTAAAGGCTCTTTCGGACTGAAAGACGATGAAGCCGACGCTTTGATTTCCACAATGAAGTCAAAGATGCTCAACAGCCAGACGTACTCCACCGTTATCAACTCCACTTCGCGCAAGCATATGTATTGCGAGAGGTTAAACCATTCGGAGTGGTATTTAATAACCGTTATGGAGTACACCGAGCTCGACGGAATAGTGCGCGGGCTGAGCAAGACCTGGACGGGCTTCACGGTGGGCGCGTGCGCGGTTATACTTGTGATTATGGTAGTTATATTCGGCATTTACTACTATATGAACAAGCAGAATTTAAAACAGCTCGAAGAGGCGAAGCGGTCCGCCGAGGAAGCCAACAAGGCGAAGAGCGACTTCCTCTCCAATATGAGCCACGACATAAGAACGCCTATGAACGCCATAGTCGGAATGACGGCTATTGCAACCGCCAATATGGACGACAGGGAGCAGGTGGCAAACTGCCTTAAAAAGATTTCCCTCTCCTCCCGCCACCTTTTGGGGCTTATAAACGACGTACTCGATATGTCCAAGATAGAGAGCGGCAAGATGACGCTGAATATGGAAGAGCTTTCTTTAAGCGAAGTTGTGGAGAGCATAGCCACCATTATCCAGCCGCAAATAAAAATCAAAAAACAGCATTTCGACATTTACGTGCACGACATCGCCGCGGAAAAGGTTTACTGCGACAGCGTAAGGTTAAACCAGGTGCTTTTGAATCTTCTTTCCAACGCCTACAAGTTCACCCCCGAAGACGGCAAGATAGAGCTTTCGCTCTGGCAGGAAGGCTCGCCCAAGGGCGAACACTACGTGCGCACGCACATCACAGTGCAGGACACCGGCATAGGTATGAGCGAAGAATTCCAGAAAAAGATTTTCGAATCTTTCTCCCGCGAGGACAGCGCAAGGGTACACAAGACCGAGGGCACGGGCTTGGGAATGTCGATAACCAAGTATATAATAGACTCTATGCACGGCTCTATCGAAGTGGACAGCAAACCGGGCAAGGGCACAAAGTTCCACGTTTGCATAGACCTTGAAATTGCCGAAACGGAAGAAATAGATATGCTGTTGCCCGAATGGAGAATGCTGGTTGTGGACGACGACCAACTGCTGTGCGACACAACGGTGGCTTCGCTCGCTTCAATCGGCGTAAAGGCGGAGTCGACGTTAGACGGCGAATCGGCTATAAAGATGGCTGTCGAAGCGCACGACTCGGGCAGGAAGTACGACATTATATTGCTCGATTGGAAGCTGCCCGGCATCGACGGCATTGAAACGGCAAGGCGTATGCACGCAAAGCTGGGACCGAATATTCCCATACTTCTAATCTCGGCATACGATTGGTCGGAAATCGAGGACGACGCGCGCGCGGCGGGCATAAGCGGGTTTATATCCAAACCGCTGTTCAAGTCCACACTCTTCTACGGGCTGAGGCAATTTACGGAAGTAACGCACGAAGCGGCGGTAAATATGGAACCCAAGAAAAAGGAAATAAGCCTCGAAGGCAAGCGCCTGCTTATCGCCGAGGACAACGACCTCAATTGGGAAATTGCGGAATTGCTTTTAACGAGCATAGGGTTGATTGTTGAGCACGCGGAAAACGGTCAGATTTGCGTTGACAAACTTCTTGCCGCCAAGCCCGGAACATACGACGCCATTCTTATGGACATACGTATGCCCGTAATGAACGGCATAGAAGCCACCACCGTTATAAGGGGACTGAAAAAGGACTACAACAAGATTCCCATTATAGCAATGACGGCGGACGCCTTCTCCGAGGATATTCAAAAGTGTTTGGACTGCGGTATGAACGCGCACATCGCCAAACCCATTGATTTGGAAACGATTAAAAACACGCTTGCCAAATTTATATTGGATAAATAAAGACCAACTTAAAAGCCGCCCGCCGAAGTTTCGGCGGGCGGCTAAATTTTTTATATTCTGTCTACTTATTTTCGGAAAAGAAAGCCACGCCTATCGCGCCCGGACCTATGTGCGTGCCTATGGTGCTTCCTATCATATACGCGGGCAGGCTTTGTGTATGGTCCGCCCACAGTATTCTGCTGTCATCTATATACTTTTTAAGCATAGCGTCGTCCGCGCCCGACCACATAACGCCGAACGGCATAGAATAGTCTACGCCCTTTTCCTTTATCAGCTTGGTGAGCAGGTTATTGCTCTTTTTAGAGCCGAGCGCCTTGCCCGCCATTTTTACCTCGCCGTCGACTATGCCGATTACGGGCTTAATGGAAAGCATTTCGCCCGCAAACGCCGTAAGCGAGGAAATTCTGCCCCCCTTTCTCAGGTAGACGAGCGTATCCAGCACGGCAAGCAGACAAATTCTGTGCTTACAGCTATCCAGCTCGGCGGCGATTTCCTCCGCCGTCTTACCCTCGCCCTGCAACTGCAACGCCCGCAAAAACAACAGCCTTTCGCCCGTGCTGGCGTTTAAGCTGTCAACCACGCGCACCCTGCCGCCGAATTTTTCCGCCGCCTGCGAAGCCGATTTATACGTGCCCGAAAGCTTGGAAGATATGGTTATAGCCACAACCTCGCTGCCGTCGGCAGTCAATTTTTCAAACGCCTGCTCGAATTCGAAGGGGTTGATTTGGCTTGTGCGGGGCAGTTCCGCGCTCTCTATAAGTTTCTCGAAAAATCTTGTGCGCGAAAGGTCTACGCCGTCGAGGTACTCGCCGTCCTCGAAAGTAATGCGCATAGACAAGAGCTCCGCGCCGAATTCTTTGGCTTCGGACAAATCTATATCCGAAGCGGAATCGACTAAAAGTTTAACCGCCATTTTTTTCCACCGTCCCGTCGCATATATTTTGAAGATTTGCCGATATGAGGTCGAGACACTCGTAAAAAACGCCCCTCTTCTCGTCAGTCAGCCCCGCGCTGGCTTCGGCAAGAATACAGTCCACCCGCTCGGCAAGAAATACGCCCGCCTCCTCGCCCTTTGGGGTGAGGGAAATGGGGCTCTTGTATCTCTTCTGCGCCGAGCCGTCGCAACTTACGTACCCCTCTTTGCCCAGATAGTCCACCGCGCGGGAAATCGCCGCCTTGTCCTCGTCGCACACGTCGCAAAGCTCCCTTGCCGTAAGCGGCTTTTCCGCCCTGTACAGGTAGTACAGACAGGATACGTGCGGACCCTTTAACCCGAGCTTGGAAGTTTCGTCGCTCTTAATTCTGTGAATGTTCCTTACAATTCTGTTTACAAGAATGGTAAATTTACTGAATCTGTCCATATGTATAACCTTTTGTTGATACGTCAACAAAATTATTGTAGAACTTATTTTTACTCTTGTCAACACTTTTACGGCAAAAAGCGCAAGTAAAAGGCGCGGAACGTATCCGCGCCTTTTACTTTTTTTTCAATAATAATCTTTACGGTTTTTTTTGCGCCTGCGGAAAGGTCTTACGTATTTGAAAAAGAGTATTGCAGACCACAAAAGCGCCAGACACCCTACCACTCCCACGGCTATTCCGTGCCTGCCGTCGAAAATCATAAAATTTGCGGCTACAATGACTACGACTATAACCGCACTGCCGCCGAGCGTGGAAAAGAACACGCCGCGGCTCTCCATTTTAGTAGTTACCTTTACGTTGCCGAGCCAATCTTCCTCGCCGAAAGTTTCCGCGCTTCTGCCAAACCACTCGTTAAGGCAATGGGCTTAGCCAACAAAAGCTTGCCGACGCGCTCGGCGTAAACCAGACTACAATAAGCCAATGGCTTTGGGGTAACAAGAAGCCGGACTACGAAAGCATTGTGCTGTTATACGAAAAATTCGGCGTTACCCCCAACGCGCTTTTCGGCATAGAATAGAAACAAAAAAACAACCCGCCTGAAAGCGGGTTGCAAGTTAAAGTTTTTTTATTTATTCGCAAAATACGATTACGTCGTAAAGGTCAAGCCCGCAAATCTGGCTGTAAAAAAGCAAGTCGTCAAGCTGGGGGCGGCTCTTGTTGTTCTCCCAGTTTACAATCATACTTTCGGATACGTTGAAAACTTTGGCGAGTTCGAGTTGGCTGATACTTTCGTCCATATCGAATCTGCACGTTTCGCACTCGCCGCTACACTCGCCCTTGTCGTAATTGAGCTGACTGCACACGTATCTGCGCAGGTTGATGTTGTCCCTCCGCAGAAGTTTTAAATTTTTAGCGGTGTTAGCCCAATCGATATATTTTCGTTTAAATTCAATCATTCGTCAAAGCCTCCCCGTCCGCGCAAACGCGGAAACGGCTTTTTTATTTTATCACATACTTTGAGCAATTGCAACTTCCGCAATAAATTTTTTCAATTCCCGCCGCAGTGCGGAACGGCGAAAGACGGGTAATATCCCCGCCCCTTAAACACATAGGTCATTTTACCGCAAATTTTAAGGGCGTAGTTTTTGTTGCCGTTAAACAGAATTGCCCCGTCGTAATACCTGCAATACAGGTTGAAGTCCGCCGAAGTCAAGTCCGCCCCGTACTGCCCGCCGCGGCTTAAAACAACCGCCAAACTTACGCCATTTACCCGCGCGGTAAGCGCGTTGCCTTCGAAAGTAAATTTAATGCCCGAACACTCGAATTCGTCGGCGTAAGTTATGGGAATATCCCCGAACCAAGGCACCTGTACCGCGCCGCCGCGCACATACGCCCTTTCGCACTTTATGCCGAGGTAGGACAGCACGGAAAGATTGTCCTCCCCTCCCGCTACCACTACCGCCCGTATATCGAGGTCGGCAAAATTGTCCCTGCCTTTGTAGTCGTCGGTAACTACAAGCACGTTGCCGCTTCCCGCGTTGATTAACGCGCAACCCCCGCTATAACCGCCGTAAAAGACAAAACGAGGGGCGTTAGCGGCGGGCGAAGCCGCATAAATAAGCAACAGCGTTGCAAAGAAGAAGCAAGCCGAAACGCGCGTAAGCGCCCTTAAATTGATTTTACCCGACAGCGCCGCAACGATAATTACAAACGGCAAAAAAAGCCAATCGGAAAAATCGCCCGTAAGCGCGGCGTTATCAAAACCCGCGGCGGTTACTAAATTTATTATAAACTCCAACGGCAGACATACCGAGGGCAGAACGGCGGAAGCCAACGCGGGAAAGAGCGCGCCCAATGCCGTGCAGACGAACACAACAACATATATAGCCGAAATAACGGGTATAAACGCCACGTTTAATAAAAGCCCGACGGCTGACACTTTTCCGAAAGAGGTAAGCAACGCTGGCGCCGTGGCGATTTGTACGGATATTGCCGTTGCAAGCGCCCCGCCCGGCTTTTTGGGCAGAAAGAATAAGGCTCGCCTTATGCCGCCGCCCAGCATAATTATGCCCAGCACGCCCCCGAACGACAACAAAAAACCCGCGTCGAACAGGTCAAGCGGGTTGATTGCAAGCAGTACGAGCGCGGCAAGCGAAAGGGCGTTGAGTCCGTCGTATTTTCTTCGGCAACACGCCGCCGCGGAGGAAACCGAACAGACGATAACCGCGCGGACGGAAGAGGGAGAAAAGCCGCACACCCCCGCATATAGCGCAATCAATGTAATTTTTACCGCCGCTCCCGCAAAGCGGTTTACGCCCGCCTTTTTAAAAATAAACGTAAGCGCGCCGTAGATTACGCCGATATGCAGACCCGAAACGGCGAAAATGTGCGCTATCCCTCCGTTGCGGAAAGCCGTAAGCGTGTCGGCGGAAATAGATTGCGTATTGCCCGTAAGCATAGCGAAACACACACCCGCGGTGTTGGGAGCAAGGTTGTCGAACAGCGCCCTCTCCATTGCCTCGGCAACGGTTCCGAACAGCGAAAAGCGGTATTGCGCAGTAAAACCCTCGCTCACCGAACAGCTATATTTTACGCCCCTTACGGCGTTGTAATTTATTTCGCCGAAAGCAAAAAAATTCTGCTTTTCGAGATTGGCGTTGAATGTTGCAAGATAGCCGCGTCCGCAATAATCACCCGCCGTATCCGAAAGATAGGCAACAACCTTGCCCCTCAATTTAATATCTCCCGCGTAGGCGTTGCCTATTATTACGTACCTGCTCCCTTCGGACGTTAACCCCGTTTCCACAACATTCCCCGTAATTTTTACCGAGCCTGCGGGCGGCAGTTCCGTTTGGGTAAACAAAAAGTATTCGGCGTACGTATATATCGCGCCGACGACGAATAGAACGGCGGCAAAAATAAAAATGAGCGTGCCCGCCGCCCTGCCTTTTATTATTACGACAGGAATGCAAGCCGCTGCAAACAATAGCGCGGGAATAAGGATAAATAAACCGCTCAAACCGAAGTAAGCAAGTACCGCGGAGTAAACGATTCCCGCAATCAACGCCGCCGCATACAAGACGGGCAAGCGCAGATTAAACGGCTTTTTCATACCCCATTCTCCTTTGTAAAAAGTTAATTATAACGTTATACTATCACCGCAATTTTATACGTGTCAAGCGCAAACGACGGTTAAAGATAAAAAAGCTATAATTTTTATTCTTTTATAAGTTTTTTAACCGTTTATTTATCTTAGCACTACTATACGCTACTTGTCAAAACGAATTTGCCGTTGTTAAAACAAACGTATCGTAATTCTACTAACGCAACCACGTTACCCTGTGCGTCCTTGCGGTAGGTTTATTATGACACATTTTTGTTTTATTGTCAAGTATGGCTAAAATTTAAGGGCGGGTATTACTACCCGCCCTTATGTTTTTAATTTTTTATCTGTCTTTTAAAACCATAACTTGGTCATATTTTGGTGAATATAAAATATCTATTTTTCTGTCGACAAATTTTGTTATTCCTGAAAAATACCCCACTGGTCTTCCTAAATCAAATACTCCACGTTTTTCTCTTTCAGATGTTCTTACAAACTTTATCCCCGCCAATTCAAATTCCACTTGAATTTTTATTAAAGGAATACCTAACCAATATTTAGTACCTATATTTTTTGAATAACCACTTATCTTAATTGCATCTTGTAGCCATAAAATTACTTTCTTTCTAATTTTTTCATTTCTAATTATTATTATTAACCAAATTGTGGGTAACAGTAAAAATGCCACAACGAAACCTATAATCAGTCCCACAAATTCAACAACGCTTCTGTCGCTATTGAGTTGTTCAATTGAAATCATTGTAATAGACAAGAACATTAAACCCAAAGATATTCCTACAAGTACACCAAAAACCCCAAAAATTTTTTTTCTTGAAGAACCTTCAAAATGCCCATTGCATAGAATAAATTTAATTTGAGCTAAATCATCCTGCTGTCTTATTTTTTTCATTCTTAACTCCATAAACAGAACGCTATTTAGCAAATAAGAATTTTAAAAATGTTCCAACCCAAAGAGGCACATTTTTTTCTTGTAATCCAGAACCTGTCGCTAAATAATTTATAAAATTTCCACCAAGAAAACCACCTAACCCTCCACCTATAAAAGCCCCTGCCGAAGTTAAGAAACTTTTTGATATAATTTTAGAAATGGTTACCCCTAAAAATGTTTTACCCGATAAAGATAACCCTAGCATACCACCATAATATGAACACAAAGCAGTAGCGGTATAGGATAACACGCCAGCAAGCATCCCCACAGCTAAACCAACTCCCCACGCTTTAAATGTTTGCCCAATGTCCAAGGAAGCAAAGCCACTATTTTCTGTCTGTAAAATAACATTTACCCCGAGAGCAAATGCCGACCCCACACCGGCAGTAACGGCAATAGAGCCCCAAATAGTACCAGCCAAAGGCGCTCCAAGCCCTGAAACCACTAAACCGACAGATACTCCCATTAGACCGCCAACAACAGCACCTTTCCAAATGCCATCCCATACATTTTCGTGGTTTATTGCTGCCGATATTCCACCAGCAACAGCGCCAACAGCGACACCGATAGCCGTAGCTATTGCTAACCCAACCAAGAACGACAAGAAAAATGTTCCATCATTATCTATGTTCATTACAGGGTTGTT
The DNA here is from genome assembly GCA_910586035.1 of uncultured Christensenella sp. GTDB lineage: Bacteria > Bacillota > Clostridia > Christensenellales > Borkfalkiaceae > Coproplasma. Next base: position 8,365 of record CAJUHT010000005.1, on the reverse strand, counting down.
GCCGCAGTAGGCGTACAGGTTAAGTCCGTTTATAGTTTCGGGAGCGGCGTATTCTATGCTATCCTGCGAGATAAAGCGACCGAGTTCGGGGTCATAATACCTTGTTTGCAAGTAGTACAGTTCTGTTTCCGTATCGTAGTAGTAACTGCGGTATCTGAAAGGGTTCAACTCGCCTATTCCGCTTGTTACAAGGTTACCGTCTTTATCAGTTACAACGTGATTGCCCCAGGCGTCGTATTCGTACCTGGCAACGACTTCGCCGTCCGCATTTAACAGCGCAACCACGTTACCCTGCGCGTCTTTACGGTAGAAATACTTTCCCCCGTTATATAATACGCCTGCTACGCCGCTTGCGTCGTATATAAATTCCAAGCCGTTACTCTGTTTTAAAAGCCTGCCGTCGCTATCGTAGGTATATGCAATAATTCCCTTACTTACACGTTGACCCGCGCCGTTGTAGTTAAACGTTACTCCGTTGTAGCTCTTTAAAAACTTGCCATACTCCCATATTACCGCCTTTCCACGGTACACCGTAGGGTTGCCCAATGCGTTATACGCAAACGTTTCGTTGTTGTACGCTTTAAGCTTATCCCCCTCATAGTTGTAGGTGTAATGCGTGCATTCGAGTTCTTCCAACTCTTCCCCGCGCTTTAAAGTGTAAGGGTATTCGCACCTTTCGGTTATGTTGCCGTTTTGGTCGTAGCTGAATACAAAGGTTGTGCCGCAGTACTTGTTGTCCTCGCGGATAAGCCTGTTTAAACTATCATATGTGTACTTGGTTTTCAGGTGCCCGTTTTCGCGTATTTCGCTTATATTGCCGCACCTGTCATACGTATATTTTATGCTTTCGTTAATGTCTTTGCCTGTTGCATACCACACCGTGGCGGGCATATTTGTAGCGCGGTCGCCTATTTTGCGGTAGGTTATATACTCGCCTGCAACCTTGTTTTCGCCGCTGTAAATTTCTTTACCCGTGTTTCTGCCGTTTGCGTCCTTTAAGGGTTTAAAGTCGTACCCTAAAACGGATATGCTTTCCAACTCCTTAGCCGCGTTATCTTTATACGTATAGGAATATGTGTGAGTTACCGTGCCTGAATACGCTTTGCTTTTAAGTAAACCGTAACTATCGTAAGTATAAGTTTCCGTAAGCCCGCCGCCGGTTACGCCTGTTACGTTATTATAATTATCGTAAGTATAAGTCTTTATCCCCGATACGCTGTCTGTAACGCTTGTAAGTCTGTCCTTTTCGTCGTAGGTCTTTTATATATTTTAACACTAATTTAGGCTTATTGTCAAGATGTAAAAATAAAGAGCGGGTACTTCTACCCACTCTTCTATTGTATTTAATTGATTAAATTATTGCATAATCCCAAATCTCACGTATTTTCTTTCCGTCTATCTTAAACTCATTAAGTAGTTCAAAAATTGAAATATAATTAAAACTTTGATTTTTTATTGACTTATTATCTCGTTCTTGAATTACAAATATAGACACTACTCCACATAAGCCATAATCTATTTGATATAATTTATCTTTATAAGCAAACTCTACTTCATCAAACAATGCAAGTAAAACAAACTCTTCATATGTTATGAATTGTTTCTCGTAATATTTACAGGAAATTAGTTCAATTTGTTCCTCAAAAGACAAATTACCTGCTCTGTTTTGCAATATTTTTATTCTATCTTGTCTTGGTGTCAATACTTTACCTCCCTATTAACATCCATAATAGCAGTCTAAAATAATTCCAATGACCGCCTGTTCTATTTGCAAGACTACCATTAGCTATTCCGTGAAAATGATTAACTTTTATATTCCCGTGTGGATAATCAAAATCAAAAAAATAATTCCCTTTTAAATCTTTATATCTATATCCTTTAAGATTGCTATAATGACCAAGTCTTGCCTCTCTAGTATTATGCAAATGATAAGCTCTTCCCGCAACTTGACCTAAACTTGAAACAATATTTAATCCTGCATAAGTCCAGCCATAAGCACTATCACTTAACCCTGTTAGATTTTGGATAGCGTTCTCGCCTGTTACGGCAGCAGCTATTTCATTGGCACCAAAGACAATCGTTGCCGTGCCTATTGCCATTAAAGCTATACCTAAAACAGTACCTATTGGTGTTACGCCTATCAACGATGTCCCAGTCGAAAATGCTCCCCAACCATTAGCTATTGAAGTAGCTCCGCCTATCGCCTGCCCTATTGCAGGCGATGCTAATTGAGCAATTGCGCCTAATGTTGCCCCTGCCAACAAAGAAATGCCCAAACCTTGTCCGCCAGGAACTAAACAGGCAACTACACCTGCTACTGCTTGTATACCAATTATCAGCCAATTCCACCACTCGGTTCCCGTGGGGTCTATATTCATTACAGGGTTATTGCCGCAGTATGCGTACAGGTTTAAGCCGTTTATAGTTTCGGGAGCGGCGTATTCTATGCTGTCCTGCGAGATAAAACGACCAAGCTCGGGGTCGTAATACCTTGTCTGTAAGTAGTACAGTTCCGTTTCAGTATCATAGTAGTAACTACGGTAACGGAATGGGTTTAAAACGCCTATTCCGCTTGTTACAGGGTTGCCGTCTTTATCCGTTACAACGTTATTTCCCCAAGCGTCGTATTCGTATCTGGCTATTAAACCGCCGTCGCCGTTTATTATAGCTATTACGTTACCCTGCGCGTCTTTACGGTAGAAGAAATATTCTCCGTCTTTTACTAAGCCTGCTATTCCCGTGGTATCGTAAAAGAAATCCAAGCCGTTACTTTGCTTTATAAGCTTTCCGTCGCTATCGTAAGTGTATGTTATACTCCCCTTACTCACGCGCTGTCCCGCGCCGTTGTAGCTAAAAGTTACTCCGTTGTAGCTTGTTAAAAACTTGCCGTACTCCCAAGTCATTGGCTTACTACAATATGTTAAAGGATTTCCTACTTTATTATAGATAAATACTTTTCCGTTGTAAGCCTGTAACTTATCACCGATGTAGTCGTAGGTATAATGCGTACATTCGAGTTCTTCCAACTCCTCGCCGCGCTTTAACGTGTAGGGATATTCGCACCTTTCGGTTATGTTGCCGTTTAGGTCGTAGCTGAATACAAACGTAGTGCCGCAGTACTTGTTGTCCTCGCGGATAAGCCTGTTTAAACTATCATACGTGTACTTGGTTTTTAGGTGTCCGTTTTCGCGTATTTCGCTTATATTGCCGCACCTGTCATACGTATACTTTATGCTTTCGTTTATTTTATTGCCCGTTGCATACCAAATTGTTGCGGGCATATTTGTAGCGCGGTCGCCTATCTTGCGGTAGGTTATGTATTCGCCGCCGAGTTTATTTACGTCATACTCAAATTCTTTGCCTGTATACCTACCGTTAGCATCTGTATGAGGATAAATAGAATACATCCAACAGCTTACACGTTCCAGCTCTTTCGCCGCGTTATCTTTATATTCGTACGTATAAGATATATTTGACGTACCTGAATACGCTTTACTTTTAAGCAAACCGTAACTATCGTAAGTATAAGCTTCCGTAAGTCCGCCGCCCGAAACGCTTGTTACGTTATCATAATTATCGTACGTGTAAGTTCTTGTTCCCGAAACGCTGTCTGTAACGCTTGTAAGCCTATCCTTTTCGTCATAAGTCTTTTTAAGCCGCGTTGAACCGTTTACTTTGTATTCTTCCGTAAGGCACAATACGTTGTTGGCGTTCATTTGTCCCGTGCGGCTTTCTACTACCTTTGTTCCGTCCGCATACGTTGCCGTTACTTCGCTAAACCTGCACTTGCGCTGGCTGGCGTTAAAATTATAATCCTGATAAGCATAGCTTACCTGCGTTACACCGTTTACGCTTACGTTTGATTTGCGGCGGGTATAGTCGTAGGTATATTCCAAAGCCGTATTGCCGCTTTGCACCTTTACGGGCAAGCCGTAGTTATACGTTATTTCCGTTGCGTTCTCTTCGCCCTGTTCCGTGCTTTGTGTTACGCCCGTCATCGCGCCGCTGAAATAATTTCTGCCGTACGCCAGCGTACTGCCGTTTGCAAGTTTTACGCTGTTTACCTCGCCGCCGCTATATGCGTATTCGGCGCTGACTTCGCCCGCTTCGTCCTTTTCCGACGTTACGCGACCTTTTTCGTCTACTTCGCACTCCTCGTAAAACCTTGTACTACTATTTAAACTGTTCCAGCGGATATATTTTACCACGTTTCCGTCGTCGTTGTAAACTTTTTCTTCAAAATTTATTCCCGAAGTCTTTTCTTCGCCCTCTACAAAGCTTTCGGTTAAAGTCAACTGACCCTGTGCGTTGTAGTGGTAATATACCCAGCTTTCTATCGGTTTTTTAGCCGCGTTGTTCTCGTAATAGTATACCGCCGTTTTTTCCCTTTTTATCCTATCGTATTCGTCATAGTAATAATCTATTAAAGTTTTATACTTTACCGTTGAAGATACGTTTTTTAACCCTATTTCTTTGGATAAAATTTTTCCGTCCGCGTCGTATTGGATAGTTTCCTGCTCGGTTTCCGCAACGTTGCTTTTAACAACCCTTTTAACGGTTTTTATTTCCGTGTTTGGCGTGGAATAGGTATACGTTATTCCCTGCGTTCTTTTGCTTTCGTCCGTAATTTCTTCGGTTGCAACGGTGCCGTCAGCGTTAAAAGAGTACTTTTCAATGCTCTTTTTATCTGTGAACGTAGTAATTTCGTTTTGATAAGATATACTCAGTTCGGAAAGCATTTTAGAGTAGCTTATAGTACTGTCGAGCGGAGCGTCGGTTATGTTTGTATCTTGCGCCCTTACGGTAATTTTAGTTACGCGCTTAAAATCGTTTACGCTGTACTTTGCCTGCAAGCCGCCGTTTGTGCAAACCTCGGTTAAGCCGTTACTGTTTGAATACGCAAAAGTGTGTTTAAAGCCGTCGGCATAAGTCAACGAAGTTAATCTTTCTACATTATAAGTATATCTAACTTGCCTGCCAAAGGCGTCCGTTATGCTTGAAAGCAATTTTTTCGCATACTCAAACTTTGCAATCACGCCGTTTTCGCCCGTTATTTCTTTTATGCGGTTATCTGCGTCGTAAGTTACGCTTGCATAGTTGCCCTGCTCGTCGCAGATAAACACAAGGTTGCCCTCGCGGTTAAAGCCGCTTATTTCGCCGCTTTCGTCCTTTATAAAGCATACGGGAGTTTGCGCCTTTACACGTTTAATCTCATCCTGCTTAATTACAAGTTTGCGCAGCGATTCTATAAGCACTTTTTGTTTTCTTTCGTGGACGGTTATGCTATTCATAAATTTTTGTTTATCCGCCTCGGTTGCCTCTACCGCATTTGCCGCATTCTTTAAAATTACGATTTCGTTATACTCGCTTTCCGTCATAAGCAACTCGGTTTTAGTATCTATGCTTTCGTATAAACTTTTAAATCCTTCGTCGGAAAATTCGCTTATTTCCCTTTTATCACTTACATTACTCTTTTTTGCGACAACGCAACCCATCATTGTTGCCTGCGTTTGCGCAACGTAATCTTCAAGCTGAATAAGTTCCTGCGAACGCGTTTCGACAAGCTCTGCAAACTTAAAATCGTTAATTTCGGGAATTAAGGTATAACCTTCGGCAGAATTACGTTTACATACTTTGTAGCCCGCATACGATAAATTCCCCTCGATATCCGCCGTTACGTTTTGTTTTGAAACGTAATTTTTTACGCCGTAATCATTTATATAATAATACTTTTCTTCCAGCGCAATTTTTTCGCCGTATTCGTTTATATAAGTATATTTTGTGGAATTTTTGTCATCTGCTTCGGATACTTTTAACTGCCTATGCAAATTTAATCGCCAGTTTTCGCCGCATCCGCGGGGAGTTGTCTCCTGCTTATAAATATGGCTTACGTTTATGGGCGGAAACTGCGAAAGACAACAATCTTCCACCACGGTAGCCGCCTTTCCGCGCTTTACGTCAAACCTCGCCGTAGCTTTTCCTACAAGCGGTATTTCCTTTACAAACGGCTCTCTTATACTTTCAGGTTCTTCCTCTTCATTATAAGTAATAACAAGTTTGGGCGAAGAAAAATCTGCCAAGGTTGTTAATTTAATATTGTTAGTAGTGTCGGTATCGGGGTAAATATCTATATCAACGTTATATTGAGTTTCTTTAAACTCCTTTGTAATATCTACGGTTATTGTAGATAAATTTTGTAATGAGGTATCATAACTTATTAACCTACCGGTATCCATACTTTTACTAACACGTATTTCCATATAGCCGTATGAACCGCTAACAACATCAAGTTTCAGCTCGACCTTATTTATTTCGCCTGCCATTTCAGCGACTATTTCTCTTTTATGCACCGTCATTTCCACGTCATAAGAATAATTTTGTCCAACGCTATGTTCTATGTGCAATTCATCGGGGAATTCGTCGTTTTCGCCGCCGTCATTATAACTGCGCACGGTACAATAGCTTAAATACTTTGTATCGGTAAGTTTTATTTGCGGGTCTACCGTTACGGGGAAAGCGCGCTCCGCCGAGTTTATAAAACTTTGGTCGGCGATAACCTTTATGGCAAGCTCCCCGCCGTTTACGTCTATTTCGTACCTGACTTTATCCGAACGCACGCCCGCCGCGTCGAACATATACGGCGCGGGAATGATAAACTCCGTTTCGCCCGTTTCTTTATCCTTAATTAAAAGGTCGCTGTGTTCGCCCTCTTCCACCGTCATATCGCCGATTTGCAGAGTGAAATCGTACTCGTACTTTTCCTGCCGCGAGTTTATAATAATGTTTTCCTTAATTCTGTCGTTTAAGGCAAGGTACTCTATTTGCGTGCCGTCGTAAAGCGTTGCCATAACCTTGTTGTCGACGTCCGCGCACAGCTGGCACCCACACCCGCAATCGTGCGCGCGCGCCTGCGCCGCGTTGCCGTACGAAAGCGTTATTACTTTTTCGCCCTTGCGCAAATCGAAAATTTTTCCGCTGTGCGCGTCTTTATCAAACGCCACCTTGTACGAGTTTTCGCCGTTTACGATTTCGCCGCCGTTATCGGTAAGGGAGTTGGATATTTTTTTGTAATCGCCCTCTTCGCCGAGATAAAACTGCGGGCGGGCGGAAATTATTTTACACATTTTTTTATCCTTATCCGCCCCCGCAACGACTATGGAGTTAGCCGTGCGAAAGCCGCTTTGCTCCTCGGTATAACCGCACTGTGCCGCAAGGTTCAACGCCTCCGCCGCAAAGTCCTTTTTTACAGCCGCTTTCACGCGCCTGCCCGCTCTTTTCACTGCTTCCGCGACTTCCGCGCTGTTTTTCGTGCCGTTTGAATTTCTGTTCAATTTTAAAGTTCCCATAATTTTCTCCTTAATTTTTAATGTTTTTATTGTTGGTCAAAATGATTTTTTTAGTGGCTTCAACCTCTCCGCTCTCTTCCTGCCCGCTCGCCTCGGCAAGTTCCTGCGCGGGCGCGTCGTCCTTTACAAGCTTGTCCTTCAAAATTTCCGCAATCCGCCTGTTGGCATCTATTTCCGTCTGCGAAAGAATACGCTTTTCCGACGGTACAAACTTTTCCCAAACCGCGTAAATTGCCAAACTTGCGCTTACGGACGACAGCCAAAGCGAGTAAAACTCCCTTGTAAATTCCACCTTTCCCGCCGACAGATATACCCACAGCGCGGTAAGCCCGAACCCGACGGCAAGCGGCAAAAGAACGATAAACCTCGTCAGTTTTTGTCCGTTTTTCAGCTTGCCCGCCAAAGCCTTTAAGGGCATTTTGATTAGTCCCGTTACCGCCGCGGTCATTGCCGCGACAGCCAAAGGCGCCAATCCGTACGTTGTTACAAAATCGATAATTTCCACTTTTTCCTCCTTAAATTTTACCGATATTAAAAATGTAAGTATTTTTGCGCGCTCAGTACACAAACATTTGTTCATATATTAGCCGTTAAATTATGCCAGAAATAGTCATATTTAAAGAATATTTTTAAATTTTTCCGCAATAAAAAACGTGCTCTTTTTGTTTGGCTTAAATTTTGGGTACAAAAATAGGCGGCAACCCGCCGCCGCAAATCGTCGTAATTCGGAGTATTGAAAAATGGGCGCCCCGCGCAATTTGCGCGGGGCGCCGTGTAAGTTAATGTGAATTATCATATCAAGTGCAACAGAGAGAATAAAAAAAGTAGTCCATATAAATCAACTGTGTTAGAATAGGTTTGCAAACAAAATTCTTAAACAGAGGAAAAATATGAACTATACCCATCTTACCATAGAAGAACGCTGTTGTCTACGGGAATACTACCTTCAAGGAAAAAGTTACAGAGAAATTGCAAAATTACACTCTTTACCGTGTTTTCGTTCTATTCTAAAAAGCTAT